>NZ_JAOWIB010000004.1:0-408 GCF_030332325.1 Citrobacter sp. Cs237
GCCAAAGGTGACGGTGACGTTCTGGCCGGCTTCCACGTTTGTGGTGGCGCCGGAGAGCGTCAGGTCCGCGCCCTGCTCGGTGGCGTTGATCACGTCGTCGGCGGTCACGCTGTTAATGGTCACCACCGGCGCGGCGGTGTTGACCGTCACATCGTGGGTGGCCGAGCCGCTGTTGCCTGCGGCGTCGGTCACGGTCACTGACACAGTGGTGGTGCCGTCGTTCAGGGCGGTGATATCCGCCGCCGGAACGCCGACGCTCCAGTTGCCGGATGCGTCCACCACCGTGGTGTAGGTTTTGTTGTTAATGGTGACCACGACCGCATCACCTGCCGCCGCACCGCTGACGGCGCCGCTGACCATCTGCGTCTGGCCGTGTTCGGCGCTGTTGATGATGTCGTCCGTCGCCAC
>NZ_JAOWIB010000013.1:0-277 GCF_030332325.1 Citrobacter sp. Cs237
TGGGCTCTGTTGCAAAAATCGTGAAGCTTGAGCATGCTTGGCGGAGATTGGACGGACGGAACGATGACGGATTTCAAGTGGCGCCATTTCCAGGGTGATGTGATCCTGTGGGCGGTGCGCTGGTATTGTCGCTATCCGATCAGCTATCGCGACCTTGAGGAAATGCTGGCGGAACGCGGCATTTCGGTCGACCATACGACGATCTATCGCTGGGTCCAGTGCTACGCCCCGGAGATGGAGAAGCGGCTGCGCTGGTTCTGGCGGCGTGGCTTTGATC
>NZ_JAOWIB010000014.1:0-284 GCF_030332325.1 Citrobacter sp. Cs237
GCGCAGGTCACCTGGATGGGCGTGAAGGCGGACGAACACCGCGAAGCCAACGGCACCCGCGTGGAAGGTCACGGTGACGGCAACGTGCAGACCCGCGTCGGCGTGCGTCTGTTCGGCAAGGGCCACAACAAACTGGATGACGGCAAAGACCGCACTTTCCAGCCGTTTGTCGAAGCGAACTGGATCCACAACAGCAAGGAGTTCGGCGTGTCGATGAACGGTGACAACGTGGATCTGGACGGCACCCGCAATATCGGCGAGCTGAAGGCCGGTGTGGAAGGCCA
>NZ_JAOWIB010000015.1:0-294 GCF_030332325.1 Citrobacter sp. Cs237
ACGGCGTTTCACTTCTGAGTTCGGCATGGGGTCAGGTGGGACCACCGCGCTACGGCCGCCAGGCAAATTCTTTGTGCTCTTAAAACGAATCTTTTCCACTGATGCTGCGTTGGCCGCGCCTGCGAACGTCAGTCACATACTTTTGTATGCTCCTTCCGTCGCTACACTTGCCGCCTTGCCTCAGCGTAAAATCTTTCGTTTTCGCAAAATCTGTAATCAATGCTGAAAATCTTCTCAATTCCGCCAAAACATCTTCGGCGTTGTAAGGTTAAGCCTCACGGTTCATTAGTACCG
>NZ_JAOWIB010000016.1:0-440 GCF_030332325.1 Citrobacter sp. Cs237
TCTTTAAGTCCTGTCGGGTTTCGCCACCACTGATTTGAGCGTCAGATTTCGTGATGCTTGTCAGGGGGGCGGAGCCTATGGAAAAACGGCAACGCCGTGGCCTTGCTTCTTCTTTGCTAAGTATCGCCCTGGCATCCTCTAGGAAATTTCCGCCCAGTTTGTAAGCCCACACCGCTCGCCGCAGCCGAACGACCGAGCGCAGCGAGTCAGTGAGCGAGGAAGCGGAATATCTCCTGTCTCGTATATTCTGCTGACGCGCCGGTGCTGCCTTTTTCCTCCTTCCACATGAAGCACTTCACTGACCTCCGCATCCGTTTCGACATATTAAGCCAGTATACACTCCGCTAGCGCTACGTGACTGGTTCAGGGCTGCGCCCCGACACCCGCTAAAAGCACTGACGCGCCTGCGGCTTGCCCAACCCCGCGCCGTCCGGGAAAGA
>NZ_JAOWIB010000017.1:0-237 GCF_030332325.1 Citrobacter sp. Cs237
TGCGATCAGACAGCAGCCGCTCCGGCCAGCCATAAACCCGCCGTGGACCCGTTACCGACGATCAATACCCGACTGGCGTTCACCTGCAAACATGAAAATATTCCGCAGCCCCCTTCGGACAGTGAGATTTTATTTAAGTACGCCCGCTGGCTGCAGCAGAATAACCAGTTAAAGGAAGACGCAAAAGTCGATGCAGAAATTGAACGGCTTTACCGTATAGCGGCAGAAAACGGGCAC
>NZ_JAOWIB010000018.1:0-236 GCF_030332325.1 Citrobacter sp. Cs237
AGCGGCTTACCCGTTACCGGGTTTAACTGTTTTGCTTTTGCCAGCTCTGCAATAAGCGATTCACCCGGTTTGGCTGGCGGAATATTGGCCTTGCGCTCTTCCAGCCATTTTAGTTTACCGTCCCAGGCTGGCAGCGGTGCCGGTGGCAACGGCACAATGTCGTTGATTTCCGGGACAGTTGGACTGGCGTAGGAATAATCAGACAGGATTTTCCAGATTTTTTCATAGCGGAGTGC
>NZ_JAOWIB010000019.1:0-416 GCF_030332325.1 Citrobacter sp. Cs237
ACTATCGTCTTGAGTCCAACCCGGAAAGACACGACAAAACGCCACTGGCAGCAGCCACTGGTAACTGATTTAGAGGAGTTAGTCTTGAAGTTATGCGTCGGTTAAGGCTAAACTAAACGAACAGTTTTGGTGACTGCGCTCCTCCAAGCCAGTTACCTTGGTTCAAAGAGTTGCTGCTCTGAGAACCTTCGAAAAAACCGCCTTGCTGGGCGGTTTTTTCGTTTACAAGAAAGGAGATTACGACGACTTGTAAAGGATCTCAAGAAGATAAAACAAATCAATATCAAACTCCCCTTTCATTTCCCTGCATTAATGATAGGTATAACACTAAAGTGCCTATCGCCGTTTTCCGAAAACAACTGCAAACGATGAGTAGTCTAACTACAAAAATGTAAGGCACACTATGCGAAACAACC
>NZ_JAOWIB010000020.1:0-633 GCF_030332325.1 Citrobacter sp. Cs237
ATCTCAGCGGCGCTGAGCGTCTGCGGATGAGCCAGGCGCTAATCGATGCCGGTGTGGCTTCAGGTTATTACTTTGTCGCGATTTATCTGCAGCACGGTGCGGCGGGATTGCAGCAGGATGACGAGATGGCGCTGCGTTATTACCGCAAGGCCGCGGATGAGGGAAATGCGCAGGCTCAGGCTTATGTTGGTGACAAACTGGCTCCGGCCAAAATGGCACCGGATATTGCCCGTCAGATGCTGCGTTGTGCTGCTGAACAAGGAGAGGCGGAAGCGGTGAACTCTTTGGGAAATATTTATGCAGTTGAAAAGAAATATAAGGAAGCAGTTGAGTCATTTCAATTGGGAGTTGCTGCGGGTGATGAGAGTTCGGCTAGCTTTCTTGAGCATGCTTTTGAAAGCCAAGATTCAACAGATCGACTCTATTACCTGGCTCTAGAAAAAGATCCTGAGCGAGCGAGTCGGTACGAAAGAATTGGTGAGATATTAGGTAATTATTCTTACGCTCACCCGGTCGTCCCGGAAATTAATGACATCGTTCCGTTGCCACCGGTGCCGCTGCCAGCCTGGGACGGTAAACTAAAATGGCTGGAAGAGCGCAAGGCCAATATCCCGCCAGCCAAACCGGGTGAAT
>NZ_JAOWIB010000021.1:0-559 GCF_030332325.1 Citrobacter sp. Cs237
AAAGAGGCTCCCACTGCTTGTACGTACACGGTTTCAGGTTCTTTTTCACTCCCCTCGCCGGGGTTCTTTTCGCCTTTCCCTCACGGTACTGGTTCACTATCGGTCAGTCAGGAGTATTTAGCCTTGGAGGATGGTCCCCCCATATTCAGACAGGATACCACGTGTCCCGCCCTACTCATCGAGCTCACAACCGGTGTGGTTTTGTGTACGGGGCTGTCACCCTGTATCGCGTGCCTTTCCAGACACTTCCACTACCACACTGGCTGATTCAGGCTCTGGGCTGCTCCCCGTTCGCTCGCCGCTACTGGGGGAATCTCGGTTGATTTCTTTTCCTCGGGGTACTTAGATGTTTCAGTTCCCCCGGTTCGCCTCGTTAACCTATGTATTCAGTTAACGATAGTGTGACGAATCACACTGGGTTTCCCCATTCGGACATCGCCGGGTCAAAGGTTCATATCACCTCGCCGACGCTTTTCGCAGATTAGCACGTCCTTCATCGCCTCTGACTGCCAGGGCATCCACCGTGTACGCTTGGTCGCTTAACCTCACAACCCGAAGA
>NZ_JAOWIB010000005.1:0-479 GCF_030332325.1 Citrobacter sp. Cs237
TCAGGTTATTACTTTGTCGCGGTTTATCTGCAGCACGGCGCTGCGGGATTGCAGCAGGACGATGAGATGGCGCTGCGTTATTACCGCAAGGCAGCGGATGAGGGGAATGCGCAGTCGCAAATTTATGTGGGCAATAAATTATATGAATTATCTGGTACTGAAAATATTGCTCAGCAAATGCTGCAATGTTCTGCTAATCAAGGTAATGGTGATGCAGCAACTGAATTGGGGGTAAGCTATAAAAGCAAACAATATTTTAAAGAAGCACTTGAATCATTTCAATTAGGTGTTGCCGCGGGTAATGAAACAGCTTCAGGGTGGTTGCGTGACGCATTTAGTGGTCCCGATTCTGCTAACACTCTTGATTACATGGGGTTAAAGAAAGATCCGGAGCGGGCTCTCCGCTATGAAAAAATCTGGAAAATCCTGTCTGATTATTCCTACGCCAGTCCAACTGTCCCGGAAATCAACGACATCGT
>NZ_JAOWIB010000022.1:0-232 GCF_030332325.1 Citrobacter sp. Cs237
CCACGCTGTAGTCGTGGGTGGCCGATGCGGAGTTACCTGCCGCATTGCTGACGCTGGCCTCCACGCGGGCGCTGCCGTCGCTCAGACCAGCCAGATCCGCAGCCGGGACGACCAGCGTCCATGCTCCGTTACTGTCAACGCTGGCGGTGTACGTTTTGCCGCCAAAGGTGACGGTGACGTTCTGGCCGGCTTCCACGTTTGTGGTGGTGCCGGAAAGCGTCAGGTCCGCGCC
>NZ_JAOWIB010000023.1:0-377 GCF_030332325.1 Citrobacter sp. Cs237
GGGTCCACGGCGGGTTTATGGCTGGCCGGAGCGGCTGCTGTCTGATCGCAGGCTGCGAGCAACAGGCAGGTCAGCAATACGCCTGCTGAACAGTATGTTCGTCTCGGTAATGACATTGTCTTTTATCCTTCCCTGAAATACCCGGGAATATCTTCCCGGATTTAAGCCGGAGACTTACGCCTCTCCCACCAGCCGCCATTCCACTGCGCGTTCCTCACGCACCCGTTTATCAGTGAACGGCCACGGACGCGGATGCAGCCTCTCAACAATATCCATCGGCATGGTTTCACCTTCGGCAAAGTAACGGATCTCTTCCTGACTGATACCCGTATACGGTATCCAGGCGATCTGCCAGTAGCCGCTTTTCGGGCAGGCTT
>NZ_JAOWIB010000024.1:0-258 GCF_030332325.1 Citrobacter sp. Cs237
ACGCCTTGTCTTCACTTCGCTCACGTCACCTGTGACAGGATCCTTCATGGTTGCGATAATTGAGAGACTCACGAACAACTCTCGTTGTTCTGTGTTTCAATTTTCAGCTTGATCCAGATTTTTAAAGAGCAAAACTTCGCAGTGAACCCTTTCAGGTACACTCTGAAGTTTTCTTACATAAACGTTCTACAGAATGGTGGAGCTATGCGGGATCGAACCGCAGACCTCCTGCGTGCAAAGCAGGCGCTCTCCCAGCTG
>NZ_JAOWIB010000025.1:0-288 GCF_030332325.1 Citrobacter sp. Cs237
CGAATCCTCCCGGATGCACCATCTTCTCCGAGACAATAGTCACGCTGTTGTTTCAGGGGCTGCGGTTTTACCGCAAGCACTAGGGAGGATAACGTTGCCTACGCAACGGCCCGAAGGGCGAGGTGAAGCCGAGTCATCCTCCCGGATGCACCATTCCTTGTTTGATATAACGCCAGCCGTCATATCAGTATCGGCAGTAAAGCAAGTATTCCGATGCATCCGTAGCTCAGCTGGATAGAGTACTCGGCTACGAACCGAGCGGTCGGAGGTTCGAATCCTCCCGGATGC
>NZ_JAOWIB010000026.1:0-206 GCF_030332325.1 Citrobacter sp. Cs237
GTGGTGGTGCCGGAAAGCGTCAGGTCCGCGCCCTGCTCGGCGGCGTTGATCACGTCGTCGGCGGTCACGCTGTTAATGGTCACCACCGGTACGGCGGTGTTCACCGTCACATCGTGGGTGGCAGTACCGCTGTTGCCTGCGGCACTGGTGACGGTCACTGACACAGTGGTGGTGCCGTCGTTCAGGGCGGTGATATCTGCCGCCGG
>NZ_JAOWIB010000027.1:0-534 GCF_030332325.1 Citrobacter sp. Cs237
TGCGATGCAAGAAGCTGTCGGGGATGGGCAGCGTGGCGGCGGCGTTGCAGCACTGCTACCGGGAGCGCGAGACGCCCAACGCTGACGCCGAACGCACGCCGGACAACGAGCACCGGGCGGCCACCTCGACCGATGCGGCGATGGGGCGGCTGCGCGAGTTGCTGCCGGAGAAGCGGCGCAAGGACGCGGTGCTGGCGGTCGAATACGTGATGACGGCCAGCCCGGAATGGTGGGCCAAGGCCACGCCCCAGCAGCAGGCCGCGTTCTTCGACCAGGCGCAGGGCTGGCTGGCGGCCAAATACGGCGCGGATCGCATCGTGACGGCCAGCATCCACCGCGACGAGGCCACCCCGCACCTGTCGGCCTTCGTCGTGCCGCTGACGCAGGACGGGCGGCTGTCGGCCAAGGAGTTCATCGGTGGCCGCGACAAGATGCGGGCCGACCAGACCAGCTTTGCCGAGGTGGTGAGGGATCTCGGGCTGGAACGCGGCATCGAGGGCAGCCGGGCCACCCATCAGCGCGTCCAGAGCTACT
>NZ_JAOWIB010000006.1:0-396 GCF_030332325.1 Citrobacter sp. Cs237
GCCAAAGGTGACGGTGACGTTCTGGCCGGCTTCCACGTTTGTGGTGGCGCCGGAGAGCGTCAGGTCCGCGCCCTGCTCGGCGGCGTTGATCACGTCGTCGGTGGTCACGCTGTTAATGGTCACCACCGGCGCGGCGGTGTTGACGTTCACATCGTGGGTGGCCGAGCCGCTGTTGCCTGCCGCACTGGTGACGGTCACGGACACAGTGGTGGTGCCGTCGTTCAGCGCGGTGATATCTGCCGCCGGAACGCCAACGCTCCAGTTGCCGGATGCATCCACCACCGTGGTGTAGGTTTTGTTGTTAATGGTGACCACTACCGCATCGCCCGCCGCCGCACCGCTGACGGCGCCGCTGACCATCTGCGTCTGGCCGTGTTCGGCGCTGTTGATGATGTC
>NZ_JAOWIB010000028.1:0-260 GCF_030332325.1 Citrobacter sp. Cs237
GGCGGCACCACCACCGCCCCGGCGGGTCAGACGGTGACCGTGACGATTGGCGGCACCGGCTACACCACCCAGGTGCAGGCGAACGGCAGCTGGAGCGTGACCGTGCCGGCAGCGGACGTGGCGTCCCTCGCCAGCGGCACCGTAACGGCCAGCGTGGCAGACGCCGCCGGTAACACCGGCTCGGCCAGCCATACCCTGACCGTTGACACTGCCGCGCCGGTGGTGACCATCAACACCGTGGCGACCGACGACATCATCAA
>NZ_JAOWIB010000029.1:0-852 GCF_030332325.1 Citrobacter sp. Cs237
AGGGAAACCGAGTCTTAACTGGGCGTTAAGTTGCAGGGTATAGACCCGAAACCCGGTGATCTAGCCATGGGCAGGTTGAAGGTTGGGTAACACTAACTGGAGGACCGAACCGACTAATGTTGAAAAATTAGCGGATGACCTGTGGCTGGGGGTGAAAGGCCAATCAAACCGGGAGATAGCTGGTTCTCCCCGAAAGCTATTTAGGTAGCGCCTCGTGAACTCATCTCCGGGGGTAGAGCACTGTTTCGGCTAGGGGGCCATCCCGGCTTACCAACCCGATGCAAACTGCGAATACCGGAGAATGTTATCACGGGAGACACACGGCGGGTGCTAACGTCCGTCGTGAAGAGGGAAACAACCCAGACCGCCAGCTAAGGTCCCAAAGTCATGGTTAAGTGGGAAACGATGTGGGAAGGCTCAGACAGCCAGGATGTTGGCTTAGAAGCAGCCATCATTTAAAGAAAGCGTAATAGCTCACTGGTCGAGTCGGCCTGCGCGGAAGATGTAACGGGGCTAAACCATGCACCGAAGCTGCGGCAGCGACACTATGTGTTGTTGGGTAGGGGAGCGTTCTGTAAGCCGTTGAAGGTGTGTCGTGAGGCATGCTGGAGGTATCAGAAGTGCGAATGCTGACATAAGTAACGATAAAGCGGGTGAAAAGCCCGCTCGCCGGAAGACCAAGGGTTCCTGTCCAACGTTAATCGGGGCAGGGTGAGTCGACCCCTAAGGCGAGGCCGAAAGGCGTAGTCGATGGGAAACAGGTTAATATTCCTGTACTTGGTGTTACTGCGAAGGGGGGACGGAGAAGGCTATGTCGGCCGGGCGACGGTTGTCCCGGTTTAAGCGTGTAGG
>NZ_JAOWIB010000007.1:0-3722 GCF_030332325.1 Citrobacter sp. Cs237
GTGGGGGAAGGATTCGAACCTTCGAAGTCTGTGACGGCAGATTTACAGTCTGCTCCCTTTGGCCGCTCGGGAACCCCACCGGACTTGATGGTGCCGACTACCGGAATCGAACTGGTGACCTACTGATTACAAGTCAGTTGCTCTACCTACTGAGCTAAGTCGGCATCAAGTAGCGCGCATTCTATGGAGACCTGCGAGCGCATGCAACTAAAAAATTGCATAAAATGTTCTATCGCTCACATTTTGCGCTATACGACCAATAAATGACGTATTTTCAGACAGCTTAGCATAAAATTTCGACATTACGGACAAGGCAAGTTTCGCTTTGCTGTCGGCAGTGGGCCGCTTACTGGCTAAAATTATCATCTTCACATCTGGAATATGCGTCACATTGCTTTTCAGCGAATGAAGTAAGGGAAACATTTTTTCTTATTATTCCTTTCCATCTGGTGTTACCCTCCTGCCCATTGTCCAGATTAACTGAAATGTGACGTGCCATTGCATGCCGGGGCTGACGCGCTTTTTCATCACGGCCCTGATGAAGTAATGACAGCCAGAAACATGCTTATGAGTATAAAAGAGCAAACGTTAATGACGCCTTACCTACAGTTTAACCGCAACCAGTGGGCTGCGCTTCGTGATTCCGTGCCAATGACTCTGACTGAAGATGAGATCGCACGGTTAAAAGGTATAAATGAAGATCTGTCGCTGGAAGAAGTCGCGGAGATTTATTTGCCTCTGTCGCGTTTGCTTAACTTCTATATCAGCTCAAACCTTCGTCGTCAGGCGGTTCTCGAGCAGTTCCTTGGCACGAATGGCGAGCGTATCCCTTATATCATCAGTATTGCCGGCAGCGTGGCTGTAGGAAAAAGTACCACCGCGCGCGTGTTGCAAGCGCTGCTGAGCCGTTGGCCGGAGCATCGTCGCGTTGAGTTGATTACCACTGATGGTTTTCTTCACCCTAACCAGGTGCTGAAAGATCGCGGTCTGATGAAGAAGAAAGGGTTTCCTGAGTCCTATGATATGCACCGCCTGGTTAAGTTTGTTTCTGATCTTAAATCAGGCGTGCCAAATGTGACGGCTCCGGTTTACTCGCACCTGATATATGACGTGATTCCTGATGGCGATAAAACGGTGGCCCAGCCGGATATATTAATTCTCGAAGGGCTTAACGTGTTACAAAGCGGAATGGACTATCCGCACGACCCTCATCATGTATTTGTTTCTGATTTCGTCGACTTTTCTATTTATGTTGATGCACCGGAAGATTTACTGCAAACGTGGTATATCAACCGCTTCCTCAAATTCCGTGAAGGGGCGTTTACTGACCCCGATTCTTATTTCCATAACTACGCGAAGCTGTCAAAAGATGAGGCAATCAATACCGCTACGGCGTTATGGAAAGAGATTAACTGGCTGAATTTGAAGCAAAATATCTTACCCACACGTGAACGCGCGAGTCTCATTATGACAAAAAGCGCAAATCATGCGGTCGAGCAGGTTCGCCTGCGTAAATAAATAAAAAGGGAGCAATCGCTCCCCCTTTTTATTGTGCGCTTCTCAGGGATATTTCCCCTCCCACCCAGGGTTTTACTATCCCGTCCTGCTCAAGCAGCAATGCGCCCTGCGTATCAATCCCCCGAGAGATGCCGTATATTTCTTTTTCACCGATAATCAGTTTGACCGGGCGATTGATAAAGTTATCCAGTTTTTCCCAACGCGAAAGATAGGGAGCCAGGCCTTCCTGCTCAAATAACTCCAGCGCGGTACGTAATTCACGAATGAGTCTCGCAGCCAGCGTATTGCGATCGAGCGTGATACCGGCTTCCTGTAATGTAATCCATCCCTGATTTACGATGCCTTCTTCAACACGACGCATCGCCATGTTTATTCCTGCGCCGATCACGATCTGTGCAGCGTCGCCTGTTTTCCCCGTCAGTTCAACCAGGATCCCTGCCAGTTTGCGATCCAACAGATACAGATCGTTTGGCCACTTTACGCGAACCTTATCTGCTCCCAAATCGCGTAAGACTTCCGCCATCACGATGCCAATCACCAGGCTTAAACCGATCGCCGCAGCGGGTCCCTGTTCCAGACGCCAGTACATCGACAGATATAAGTTGGCGCCGAATGGCGAAAACCATTTACGTCCACGGCGACCGCGCCCGGCCTGCTGATATTCAGCGACACATGCGTCACCTGACTGCAGTTCTCCGATTCGCTCCAGGAGATACTGATTGGTTGAATCGATAACAGGGAGCACAGCAACCGTGCCGCGATCCAGTTGGCTATGAATACGATTCGCATCCAGCAGTTGGATCGGCTCGGGCAGACTATAGCCTTTGCCAGGCACGGTGAAAACATCAACGCCCCAATCTCGTAGTGTCTGGATATGCTTGTTAATGGCGGCGCGGCTCATCCCCAGCGTATCACCTAGCTGTTCGCCAGAATGAAACTCGCCGTCGGCTAGCAGAGAGATCAGCGTCAGGGGAACGGTATTATCCTTCATGCGATGATCTCCACGGCATTGACCTCACCCATTTGTCCAATGAACCGCACTTCCGGTTCCAGCCAGACGTTAAATTTTTCTCCAACTTTCTCACGAACCAGATGCGCCAACTGGACAACATCTTCACTTGTCGCATTATCCGCGTTAATGAGTACCAAAGCCTGCTGGCGATGTACGGCAGCGCCGCCAATTCCAATGCCTTTAAGCTGGCACTGGTCAATTAGCCAGCCAGCCGCCAGTTTTACTGAGCCATCCGCCTGGGGATAATGTGGCGCGTGGGGGAATTCAGATAACAGTGCCTGTGCAACGTCAACTGTCACGACAGGATTTTTAAAAAAGCTGCCTGCGTTACCGTTTACTTTCGGGTCTGGCAGTTTAGTCATTCGCATATGGCAGACGGAGTCAAACACCTGCTGAGGCGTAACGGTCGCCGGGTCGAGTCGCGTGAGATCGCCATAGGTCAATACTGGCTGCCATTGCTTAGACAGGCGCAGGCCAACGGCGACAATTGCAAAGCGATCCTGATACTCATGTTTGAAAATGCTGTCACGGTATCCAAAACGGCACTCTTGAGCGCTAAGACGGTGAGGCGTCCCCGTCGCTAATTCGATGCAGTCAACGTAATCACAGACCCGTTGAAGCTCAACGCCGTAAGCACCTATATTCTGAATGGGAGAAGAACCGACGCAGCCAGGGATCAGCGCCAGGTTTTCCAGTCCAGGCATACCAAGCTGCAACGTATGCTGAACCAGCTGATGCCAGTTTTCGCCAGCGCCAACATGCAAATGCCACGCATCTGGTTGTTCTGTCACCTCAATTCCTTTAATACGATTGATGATGACTGTCCCATGGAAAGCATTAAGGAACAGCACATTACTCCCCTCACCCAGAATCAATACCGGTTGTTGCTTTGCATTGGCGGTTTGCCAGGCATTTAAGAGTTGTTGTTCATTCTCAGCACAAATAATTTCATTTGCAGACTGATCGATACCAAAGGTATTCCAGGATTTAAGGGAGTGATTCATAGACGCTTTCCAGATGCATAATCGCGTTATTTTAACGCATATGCTGCGGTAAGGCTTGTTTTATGGCGGAATGGGTTTGATTACTACAGACTGATTCAGTAGACCAGCGCCAGAAACGCAAAAAGCCCATCCGTCAGGATGGGCTTTTCACTTGTCTGATGCCTGGCAGTTCCCTACTCTCGCATGGG
>NZ_JAOWIB010000030.1:0-391 GCF_030332325.1 Citrobacter sp. Cs237
GTGATGATTTTGATGTGAAAACAGGATGCCGTCATTCTGGTGCATAGTCATGCATGGCGTTAAAATTTACCTGGCACGTTTCTGGCGGCTTTTCGGGTGGTTTGTTACCTGTTTTACCGTACCGCCGTCAGAAACGCCCTGAGGGCGCCTGAGGCGGTGCGGGCAACGGATGTTATGGTAAATCCGGTGGCTTTGACGTGCCTGCCGTTGTGTACCGTCGTGAGTGAAAATAATTATATTGTTCGAAGAACAGCGCTTTTTGGCCGGAGAAAAGCAGTTCTGCAAACGATGGTATATCGATATGAGTTCTTGGTAATGACTCCAACTTACTGATAGTGTTTTATGTTCAGATAATGCCCGATGACCTTGTCATGCAGCTCCACCGATTTTG
>NZ_JAOWIB010000031.1:0-39868 GCF_030332325.1 Citrobacter sp. Cs237
AGGTGGAAACGGTCGGTGTTGTCGGAAGACCACTGGGCGATGTCGCCGCCAAGCTGCATCACATAGCGGTTGGCCTGCATCTCCAGCTGGCCGCTGCTGTCTTTCTGCCGGGTGTGGCCACCGACGTTGCGCAGCCACAGGCTGGTCACCGCTTTCTCGCCTGTCAGGGCGTCGACGTAATGGGTTTCGCCCAGACGGTCGTGCAGACGGGTGTTAAACATCGTGTTCGCCGCCTGCAGGTTCATGCCGTACAAACCCGCTTCCGGACGCACCGCGTTTTCGCGCGGGGCCGGTGCTGGCCTCTGCGGTTCCGGTTGTGCTGGTGGCGCCACCGGATCGACAGGGTCTACAGGGTCTATGGGATCCACCGGGTCTACCGGATCGACAGGGTCTACGGGATCAACCGGATCCGGATCGGGTTCCGGCTGCGGGTCCGGCGTCAGGCCGCTGGTCAGATACCAGTTCTTGTCGTTCTGGCCTTCACCGCGCGCCAGAGTGTAGTCATACGCCCCCGCCACGATACGTCCGCTTTGTTTGAACTCGCCGTCAGAATTTCCGGCCACGCTGATAAGCTCAATACCGTCGGTGGTCAGCCCACCTGCGCCGCCTGCGTTCACCACCGTCACATTGGTGGCGCCGGAAGTGTTGCCGTTAACAATCATCCGGTCAGTCTGAGAACTGTCGTCGCCCAACTGCGTGCGCATGATGATAGTGCCATTATTGCCCGCGTAATCGCCGTCTACCGTCAGGGTTTTAAACGGCACCGTTTCGCGCGTCAGATTACGGCTACTCGCCATAGCCGGAGCAAAGTTCAGCGTCGCGTCATTCAGCGTCAGGTTAGTGACGCTGGAAGAGTCGGTCATATCCCAGCGGCTGCTGCTGCCGTTAAACGCCAGATCGATCACCCCGTCAGAGACTTTCTTCGTGCTGCCGTAGAGATACGAGTTGTCGCCGGTTTTAATGTTAACGACATGTCCGCGTTCGGAGTGAATGTCGCCCCACGCCATAAACTTATTGTTGTTGCTGATGTCGACAGAACCGTAAATGGCGAGCAGATCGCCTTTCGCGCTCGCCAGCCCTTGCTGGCTGCCCAGCGTAACGTCGCCGAGAATGCGCGCGTTGGCGCTGCGTAACAGTTCAACCCGATCCCCGCCCTGCGTCTGTACGTTTAGCGTGTTGAGCACAATGTCCTTCGCGTTCACGCCCTGGAGGCCGTACATATTGGTGCTTTCACCACCGGTGAGCGAAATATCCACGTCGTTTATTCTCACGCTGGACTCTTCGCTGCCGTGAAACAGGGCGCCAATCACGCTGGCGTTGCCGGGCGCCGTTGCCTTGATAGTCAGATTATTCATCGTTAAATCAGAGACTTCGCCGAGGAATGAAAGGCCGGTATTTAAGCCAAATTTATATTCGTCTACCGTATTGGTGACGTTAATATTCACGTCATTAAAATTGATCTTATTTTCTCTGCCGGGTCTGGCCGTGGTCTCATAGTGATCTTCGAGAACCAATCCTTTCACCCCATCAACGGCCGCGTTGGTGTTGATACGGATATTGGTGTCGCCTTCAAAATCACCATGGCTGCCCACGTTCATCCCTTCCAGATAGACTGCGGAAGTGGACTGCAAATCGACGTTGACATCGCCGGTAACCTTCGTGCTCAGGCCGCGGAACTCCAGCGCTTCAACGGTCGTGGTACCCACTTCGCTGGGGGACTTGCTGTCAGCATAGTTGACGGTCAGGTTGTCCAACGCGATGGTTGAATCCCGATATGAGGTAATGGCGGAGGCCATAATGCTTGACGATACCGTCACCGGGTCGGTAATCGTCATATCAATACGGGTGTCGCCCGTAAGAACCACATTCCCGCTGTTGTCGGCAGAAATACCAATCGTCGGAACGCCGGTCTGGGTGATAGAGAGATCTTCGGCTTTGAAGGTGCCGCCATAGACCCGAACCGCATCAGCGACGGAGCTGGAGAGCGTCTTATAGCCAATAGTGGAGCCTTTACCGAAATCCAGCATACCACCGCTGACATACACGCTGGCGCCGGTGTTGCCTTCCGGACTGACCATATCAATTTTACCGTTAACCGTAACGCTGGCGTCACTTGCCGATACGCCGATATATTCCATAGCGGCGCCATCGGCAATAGTTAACGTGCGATCAGCTACAGGCGTGCGGCTATCAATAACGATGCGTTCGCCTTCAGCGTAAACCGGAAGCGAAGCGGCAGACAAAATCGAACTTAATAATAAGGCGATTTTACTGGGTTTAAATAAATAAAAAGACATCACAGGTTTCATAATTAAAAAGTACTCCGTTACCTGACGAGCCATATTTTCCAGGCAAACATTCCCATTTGCCTGTACGACATAAATACGTGAGGGATAGTGACTTAAAAGATGGTTGCCAGCAGCAACCGTTTCGATAGGGCTATTTTCGCGGCTGAATGAGGGGATCTCAAATGAAATAACCTTAACTCCACCTCAGACAGTAAGTCTGAAATAAAGAATATTAGCAGAGCTAAATTCTTTAAATAATCTTAAATTAAGAATTAAAAACCAGAAAAGTAAGAAAAGATCATTTCTTAAATCTCAAAGAAGAAATAACGCTTCTGCCCCTCCTCCCTTTAAGACTTTTCGTTATATGGCGATAAACTGCGGAAGATGCTTTTTTTATTTATGGCAAAAATAAACCGGCGCCTTTAGCACCGGTTTGAAAATAAAGGTTTTATTGTTATTCAGGCATGGCTTATCGGTTTTTGCTCCGTCTTCTGCTGGGCATTTTCCAGCATCCGGCGTACCGGTACAATCAACACTATTAATACGGCGGCGCAAATCAACAAGGCGATGGAACAACGGGCGAAGAGGTCCGGCAACATATCCAGTTGGTCGGCTTTTACATGACCGCCGATCAGTCCCGCCGCCAGGTTACCCAGCGCGCTGGCGCAGAACCACAGTCCCATCATCTGTCCGCGCATTCTTTCCGGCGCCAGCAGCGTCATGGTCGCCAGACCGATCGGACTCAGGCACAGCTCGCCCAGAGTCAGCATCAGAATGCTGCCCACCAGCCAGAACGGCGACACGCCCGCCCCACCGTTGTTCAGCACGTTTTGCGCCGCCATCATCATCAGGCCAAAGCCCGCTGCCGCGCAGAGAATACCAATCACAAACTTGGTGATACTGCCCGGACGCACATTTTTACGCGCCAGCGCAGGCCACGCCCAGCTGAATACCGGCGCCAGCAGGATGATAAACAGGGCGTTGATCGACTGGAACCAGACAGCCGGGATCTCAAAATCGCCCACCATGCGGTTGGTGTAGTCGTTAGCAAACAGGTTAAACGAGGTTGGTTTTTGCTCAAACGCCGACCAGAAGAAAGCGGCGGAAACCAGCAAAATAAAGCAGACCAGCAGTCTCGCGCGTTCTTTGCGGGTCAGTCCGGCAAAGACAAACAGATAAATAAAGTACAGCGCCACGGAGGCGGCAATGACGTACACCAGCATGCTGGCAACCGCCACCGGATTGATAACGATCACCCCTTGCGCGATCAGCGTCACAATAATGGCGACGCCCACCGCCAGTGCGATCAGCCACGCGCCCACGCCGTTTTTCTTCGCCACCGGACTGTTCCAGGTGGAGTCCAGGCCAACTTCCCTGTCATAGCGTTTCATGGCCGGAACGGCAAACACGCGGAAGATGATCAGCGCCACCAGCATCCCGATCCCGCCGATGCCAAAGCCCCAGTGCCAGCCGTGGGTTTTAATCAGCCAGCCGGAGATCAGCGGGGCGATAAACGACCCCATGTTGATGCCCATGTAGAACAGCGAAAAACCACCGTCACGCCGCGCATCACCTTTTTTGTACAGGGTTCCGACCATCACTGAGATACAGGTCTTGAACAGGCCAGAGCCCAACACGATAAACATCAGGCCGATAAAGAACAGGTTATCGCCCATCCAGGCGGAGAGCGCGATAGACAGATGACCCAGCGCGATCAGAATCGAGCCATACCATACCGCCCGCTGCTGGCCGAGCCAGTTGTCCGCCAGCCAGCCGCCCGGTAACGCGGCCAGATACATCGTCCCGGCAAAAATCCCAACGATAGCGGAGGCATTTTCGCGCGCCAGTCCCATGCCGCCTTCGTACACCGTCGCCGCCATAAACAGAATTAATAATGGACGAATGCCGTAAAAGGAAAAACGTTCCCACATTTCAGTGAAGAACAAGGCGCCCAACGGATAAGGATGGCCGAAGAACGTTCGGCTTTCGTTTTTATTAACAGAGGAATGCATAATTTCTCCCGAAAGGGTGTGTCGTTTTGCTTGTAGACACTGAATTGCCGCCGGTCCTGAGAATAGTCAGGCCGATCATTACATTCAGCGAAATATTATTTAACCATTTGATAACCATGCGGCAGTTTTGTCTAGTGCCGAAGGGGGGACTTTAAGGCAAAAACTCGACAATCGTCTAGTTTTATAGATTTTCTGTTGGCAAAAACGGAAATGTGATTGACTTCCCTTTATCGCTCCTCGCTGCGTGGCTCCCCTCTCTGTTTTAAGACTAATCCCAGCGCCAGTGCCGACTATGCTTAATGTTTAAAAAACGTCCTTAGCGATTCAAACACGTTTTTCATTTTCCTTTTTTACCGACCGGAGGCCTGGCATGAGCAACCTAGGCAATAACCAGGGTGAGAATCATCTGCCCGTAACGCCGCCACCTGAAATCGTCCCCATCACCCTGAATGTCAACGGCAAGCCGCAGCAGTTGCACGTGGATACCCGCACCACCCTGCTGGATGCGCTGCGTGAGCATCTGCATCTGACCGGCAGCAAAAAAGGCTGCGATCATGGGCAGTGCGGCGCCTGTACCGTGCTGCTGAACGGTCGTCGCATCAACGCCTGTCTGACTCTGGCGGTGATGCACCAGGACGCCGCAATCACCACCATTGAAGGGTTGGGCACGCCCGACGCGCTGCATCCTGTGCAGGCCGCTTTTGTGCAACATGACGGCTACCAGTGCGGCTACTGTACGCCGGGTCAGATTTGCTCTTCCGTCGCGATGTTGCAGGAGATCGAAGAGGGGATACCCAGCCACGTTACGCTGGATCTGGTCTCGCCGCCGGAAATGACCGCGAACGAAATTCGTGAACGGATGAGCGGCAATATCTGCCGCTGCGGGGCATACAGCAATATCCTTGCCGCCATAGAAGATGCCGCCGGGGAACTGAAACCATGAAAGCCTTTACCTACGAGAAAGCGGCAACGCCCGCAGACGCGGCTTCCAGCGCCCGCCGTCATGGCAATGCGAAATTCATTGCGGGCGGCACGAATCTGCTCGATCTGATGAAGCTGGAAATTGAAACGCCCACCCACCTGATCGATGTGAACGGTCTGGATCTGGATCAGATTGAGGCCAGCGCCGACGGCGGCCTGCGGATTGGCGCGCTGGTGCGCAATACCGACCTGGCGGCCGACGAGCGTATTCGCCGTGACTACGCGGTGCTTTCCCGCGCCCTGCTGGCTGGCGCGTCGGGTCAGTTGCGTAATCAGGCCACGACGGCGGGAAACCTGCTGCAGCGCACGCGATGCCCCTATTTTTATGATACCCACCAGCCCTGCAATAAACGCTCACCGGGCAGTGGATGCGCCGCGCTTGGCGGATTCAGCCGTCAGCATGCCGTGGTTGGCGTCAGCGACGCCTGCATCGCCACCCACCCCAGCGATATGGCCGTGGCGATGCGCCTGCTTGACGCGGTTGTCGAGACGGTGAACCCGGACGGCAACGAGCGCCGTATTCCCGTCGCTGATTTTTATCGCGCCCCGGGCGACACGCCGCATCTCGAAAATGTCTTACAGCCAGGCGAGTTTATCGTTGCCGTTACCCTTCCCCCTCCCGTGGGTGGGACGCATATTTATCGTAAGGTGCGCGATCGCGCCTCATATGCGTTCGCGCTGGTCTCGGTTGCCGCCATTGTGCAGCCAGACGGCACCGGACGCGTGGCGCTCGGCGGCGTCGCGCACAAGCCCTGGCGAAAGGCGGAAGCCGACGCACAACTGCCGCACGGCGCGCAGGCGGTGTATGACGCGCTGTTTGCCGACGCGCATCCCACGGTGGAAAACGCATTCAAGCTAATCCTGGCGAAGCGGACGCTCGCCTCAGTGCTGACAGAAGCGGGGGCATAAGCGATGAAATTTGAAAAACCAGCAGGAACCAATCCTGTCGATCGGATGCGCGTAGTGGGTCAACCGCACGATCGTATTGATGGCCCCAAAAAAACCACCGGTACCGCCCCTTACGCCTATGAATGGCATGATATCGCACCGGATGTGGCGTACGGCTATATCGTTGACGCCGCGATCGCGAAAGGCCGTATTATTTCGATGAATACCCAGCCCGCGCTGAACGCGCCGGGGGTATTCGCGGTGGTGACCGCAGAAAACGCCGGTCCACTCGGCAAGGGCGAGCGTAACGCCGCCTCGCTACTGGGCGGACCGGACATTGAGCATTACCAGCAGGCGGTAGCGCTGGTCGTGGCGGAGACCTTCGAGCAGGCGCGCGCGGCGGCCTCTCTGGTCCAGGTTGAGTACCAGCGCGAGCCGGGCGCATACGATCTGGCAAAAGAGAAGCCGTTGGTCACCACCCCGCCGGAGGATCAGCCCGATCAGGACGTCGGCGATTTCGCCACCGCATGGGCAACGGCGGCGGTGAAGCTGGACGCGATCTATACCACGCCTGACCAGAGCCATATGGCGATGGAGCCTCACGCCTCGATGGCCGTCTGGGAAGGCGACAAACTGACCCTCTGGACGTCAAACCAAATGATTAACTGGGCGCATACCGATCTGGCCGAAACGCTGAACATCCCGCAGGAAAATATCCGCGTGATCTCGCCTTATATTGGCGGCGGCTTTGGCGGCAAGCTGTTCCTGCGCAGCGATGCCCTGCTGGCGGCGCTGGGGGCGCGAGCGGTGAAGCGCCCGGTCAAAGTCATGCTGCCCCGCCCGCTGATCCCGAACAACACCACCCACCGTCCGGCAACCATCCAGCATATTCGCATCGGCACCGATCGCGACGGTAAAATCAGCGCTATCGCCCATGACAGTTGGTCCGGCAACCTGCCCGACGGCACACCGGAAACGGCCGTTAATCAGACCCGGTTTCTGTATGCAGGCGCGCATCGTCATACCGGTTTGCGCCTCGCCAGGCTCGATCTGCCGGAAGGCAACGCCATGCGCGCGCCCGGAGAAACGCCGGGGTTGATGGCGCTGGAGATCGCGATCGACGAGATGGCGACCAAGGCCGGCGTGGATCCGGTTGAATTTCGCATTCTTAACGACACGCAGGTGGATCCGGCCAACCCGGATCGCCCTTTCTCGCGCCGTCAGTTGATCGCCTGTTTGCGCACTGGCGCTGAGCGCTTCGGCTGGCAACAACGTCACGCCACGCCGGGAGAAGTCCGCGAAGGCAACTGGCTGATCGGCATGGGCATGGCGGCGGGTTTTCGCGATAACCTTGTCGCCCCTTCCGGCGCGCGGGTGGCGCTGGACGCCAGCGGTACGCTGACCGTTGAAACAGACATGACTGACATCGGCACCGGCAGCTACACCATCATCGCCCAGACGGCGGCGGAGATGCTCGGCCTGCCGCTGGAAAGCGTCGACGTCAGGCTGGGCGACTCCGCCTTCCCCATTTCCGCCGGTTCCGGTGGACAGTGGGGCGCCAACACCTCCACTGCAGGCGTATACGCCGCCTGCGTCAAGCTACGGGAATCCATCGCCAAAAAACTGGGCTTCAACCCCGAGACGGCGGTATTTGAAGCAGGAGAAATCTGCGGCGACGGACGCCGGGTTTCGCTTCGCGAGGCGACAGCAGACGGTGCGCTGAGTGCGGAAGATAAGATCGAGTTTGGCGATTTAGCGGAGAAATACCAGCAGTCCACCTTTGCAGGCCACTTTGTGGAAGTTGGCGTTGACGCCGCGACCGGCGAGATCCGGGTACGCCGGATGCTGGCGGTGTGCGCCGCGGGCCGCATTCTGAATCCGAAGACCGCCCGCAGCCAGGTGATTGGCGCCATGACCATGGGGATTGGCGCCGCGCTGATGGAAGAGCTGGCGGTGGACACGCGGCAGGGTTATTTCGTTAACCACGATCTGGCGGCGTACGAAGTGCCGGTACATGCTGATATCCCTGAGCAGGAGGTGATTTTCCTGGATGACACCGACCCGATCTCCTCGCCAATGAAAGCGAAAGGCGTCGGCGAGCTGGGGCTTTGCGGCGTCAGCGCGGCTATCGCTAACGCGGTCTATAACGCCACGGGCGTACGGGTGCGGGATTATCCGGTCAGACTGGATTCGTTGCTCAGTGAGCTGCCGGATGTGGTGTAAGGAGAGTGTATGCAGCAATCGCTTATCGGCCTGACGGACGCGCCGGGCAGGACGCCCCAGGCTGCCTTTCTGACCGATGATAGCCGGGATATTTTACGCTTTGCGCTGGAGGCGTTAGCGAACGGTATGAGGGCGGCGCTGGTGACGCTGGTCGACATCCGCGGCGGCGCGGCGCGTCCGCTGGGGGCGCAGATGACCGTACGCGAGGACGGACAGTATTGCGGCTTTGTTTCCGGTGGGTGTGTGGAAGGGGCGGTCGCCTTTGAAGCGATGGAGGCGATCCGCTGCGCTCAGGATCGCACTGTGCGCTACGGTGAAGGCTCGCCGTGGTTCGACATTGTGCTTCCCTGCGGCGGAGGGATTACCCTCAACATTCATACGCTGCGCTCGGCACAGCCGCTGCACGAAGTCTTGCATCAGCTTGAACGCCGCCAGCCCGTGACGTTGCGCTACTGCCCGACCTCACAAACGTTAGCCGTTCAGCCTGGTTACAGTAAAACACGCTGGCGCAACGGCGAATTTGCGCTGGGCTTTCGCCCCTGCGTGCGGGTCATGATATTTGGTCGCTCCGTGGAGGCGCAGACCACCGCGCTGCTCGCCGAAGCGGCGGGCTACGATGTGCAGCTTTGCGCCGACGCCACGCTTTTCCCGCCACCGGATGCCGATACGGCGGTACTTTTGCTCTGGCACGATCTTGACCGCGAATTTCCCGTTTTGCAGGCGGCGCTGGCGGCAAAGCCGTTTTATATCGGCGCGCTGGGCAGTTACCGCACGCACCAGAAACGGGTTGCCCGACTTTGCGAACACGGCTGGCAACAGAAGGATATCGCCCGCATCAACGCGCCTGTGGGCATTTTTCCCAAAGCGCGCGATGCCCGCTCGCTGGCGCTGTCAGTGCTGGCGGATGTGGCGGCGACGCGGCTGAAAAGCGAAGCATCCTGATGTCGTCGCCGGTGGTGATTGTTCTGGCGGGCGGAAAAGGCGAACGCTTTACCAGGGCTGGCGCCTCCGGGCATAAGCTGGATGCGCGGATTGGCGCGGATTCAGTGCTCGGGCATGTGCTCCGGGCGGTTGACGATGCCGGGTTGCGCTGGCACCTTGTCCGGCCCGCTGGCGGAACAAGCGGCATGGGGGTATCCATTACGCAGGGGGTTCGCGCGACGGCTGAGGCGAGTGGATGGTTGCTCCTGCCTGCGGATTTACCGTTGATTCGTCCTGCGTCGCTGCAAGCTGTCGCGGCGGGGTTAGCGCAATATTCGGTGGTCGTGCCCTGGTATCGTCAGCAGCATGGGCATCCGGTCGGGTTTGGACGTCGTTGGCTACCGCAGCTGCTGGCGCTGTCTGGCGACACGGGCGCGAAGGCCATCGTGCATACTGCGCGAACGGAAAACGAAGTCTACGATCTGGCGCTGGACGATGCGGGCATCACGTTTGATATCGACACCCCCGACGATTTGCGGGCGGCCCGCCTGCATAGTCATACAGAACGGCGGTAACAGGGAACGCGCGCATCCTGCGTCGGGCCGTTATAGTCCGGCTGTTACATGGCCTGACCTTCACGCTGGATGATCACAATACCCCTGTGACCTTATCTTTTATTTTCCTTGCCTGCCACACGGTATGCCGGAATAAGCCGCAACGAATTAACCCGGTCGCATAGCAATGCGCACTACGGCCTGGATGTTTTATTCGTTGTTTAAAAATAAACAATCTTTCTCTATAGCATTCGTAGCCAGTCTGGATAATTGCGTTGACTTTCTTGCCAGGCCAACACAGATGAAAAGATTATCCCGAAATGTATTGTTTATGACTTTATTTACGCTCTCCGCCTGCAGCGCGACAGGAGCAGATAAGATTGAACCAATCCGACAGATGCAAATTCCGCTTGTGCAACCGAACGATAGCGCGGCGAAAATACCTTTATCGCAACTTGCTTCGTTGTACCAGTACAATCATCAGCATATCTCTACGCTGTCGGCGTCGATAAAAACGCGTTATTTGCAGGAAGTGAAGCCGAAAGAGATATTTGAACACGATAATGACGTGCAGCGCGTTTACGCAGCGTTATCGAAACTAGAAGAATTGCAGATGATGAATGAACATTACTTTACGGAGAGAAATGAGACGGGGTTACGCAAAATTGAAAACGCCTTGTCTCCGCTTATTCGTGGATAAAAAAAACCGACACGTCGTGTGTCGGTTTTTTTCATTTACGTGTCGCTGATTTCCACGACCACCCGGCGGTCCGGTGACAGACAGTTAATCAATGTCTGCCCTTGCTTGCCGTCACACTGTGCGCCGGTGACGGATTCGCTTTCGCCACGACCCTCGGCGCGAATATTTTGCGCCGGGATCCCCAGCGTCATCAGCGCGTCGGCCACCGTCTGCGCGCGGCGGGCGGAGAGTTCCTGATTATACCCCTCGCTGCCAGTACGATCGCTGTACCCTACTACTACGGTGGATTTATCTTTCGCGGGCTGCAGACCCGGGCTGTTATAAAGCTGACGAATGGCTGACTGGCCTTCTGCGGTCAGCGTTGCCGAGTTGTAGTCAAACATCACGTCAGATTTCAGGTTGAAATGCCGCGGTTCCGGCGCGGGTGCGGGCGCGACAACCGGGACCGCCACGGCAGGCGCATCATCGTGTTGACCAAAGCGGTAGGTTACGCCGGCTGTCACGGAACTGACGTCACTGCTTACGCCAATCTGATTGGCGTTGCCGACGTTGCTGACCCACTGGTATTCGACACGGCCAGCCCAGTCTTTATTGAAGGCGTATTCCGTACCGACGGCCGCCAGAGGACGCACGCCAGTTTCAAAACGGTTATGCCCGCTGACGTCAGACTCCGCGCGATAGCCCATCGCCCCTGCACGGCCATAAACATCCCAGTTATTCGTGACGGCATAGCTGGCTTTCAGAGACATTTGCAGACCCTGCGCCTTCAGTTTTGCCCCCGAGCCACCGTGCTGACCGGCGATCTGCATATTGCCTAAGTAGTCGTAACCGCCTTCCACCGCCAGCCACGGGGTGATTTGATAGCCGGTGTAAATCCCTCCGCCAACGTTATCACGATCGATATTAAAATGATTCGAGTCATTATTATTTTCGACCGCTTTGGCACCGGTTTTCGCATCAAAATAATGTGACCAGCCAAATTTTGCACCGCCGTACCAGGTGCCCGCGTCCGCTGCCGCGAAGGCAGATGTAGCGCTGAACGCATTCGCGATAATTAAAGCTATTACTGTCTTTTTCATGTATTTCCCGTTTACCTGAACCTGAGTTAGATTCGTTTGCAAAGTGACTCAGTGGGCAAACGATATAACGAAAGTCGCAACGGGTTAATTCGTTTTCTGTTTAATTTTAAATTTTAAAAACTCTCGGGAAGATGACCCAGTTCAAGCAGATACCCCCCGCGCTTGAAGGTGATATATTTCCCCTGTTTGAGCGCAGAGAGGACGTTCAGTATACTACTGCGCGATAAAAGCGTGCGATCCTGAATATAGTCAAGAATGGTGGTACGCATACGCGTTTCTTCAGGCAATAATATCATTTCATGCAGATGGTTACGTATTACCGAATAGGTACGTTGCTGCACGATCTGCGCATCGCGATATATCAGATATGCCGTATGGTAAGAGAGCAACGCCGCCACATCTTCCCAGACGCCCTCCTGACGAAAGCGCGTCGCCGCCAATTGCGCATCAACACGCAGTACGGTGGAGACTGATTCTGCCCGCAATATATGACCTTGTGTCGGCTGTATCATTTCTGCGATTCCGAACAGATGCGGTTCGTAAACCGTAACGATCAAAAGACCATCCGAAGCGCGAAGAATGGACAGTTCGCCCTCCAGCAGTAAATACATCTGCTGGCGGCCTTTATAAGTCCAGGTCATCCGTTTTCGCGGTGCGACGGTCAGTTTTTCTGCAACCGGCTCAATGATCGCCGTCAGGCGGGCGATGGATTCCTCGGGGCGAACGGGAGGTAAAACAAGCATGACGGATCCTTATCACTGAAAAGTGATGTCAGTATAGTCCAGTCGGGACGCGCAATAAGATAGTCAAAAACGTATTCATGCTTCGTTGTAAAAAGTCAGGGGAAAGAAATGACTGCCGGGATGACTGCCCTGCGTGATTATCTAACCCTACAGGAATTTATTTTCCTGATGAGCATAAATGTTGTTTATTTTTAAATTTCGGACGCGTTACGCCGGGTAAATTGCTGTTCGATGATACGGTTTCCCCACTGGTCGCCCTGCCACTCTTTTTCAAGCCTGAAGCCAAACGATTCATACAGCCGACGCGCCGCCGTCAGCCTATTAAAGGTTCATAAATGTACCGTATGGAAGCCTTTCTCATCACAAAACCGCATGGCTTCAGCCAACAGTCTTCGCCCGATGCCATGCCCCCGGCAGCCATCATCCAGAATGAACCAGCGCAGGTGCGCCTCCCCTTCCTGTAAATCTTCACCGGCAATACGCCCATGATTAGCAGGTCGTCTTACCATCTTACCGAACACGCGAGCAAAATCGACCGCGATTATTAGCCGAAATGTCACAAATACGTCACGAGAGGAGAACGTAGCTTACTTGAACGCGATGATAATAGGAATAAAACATACACATAACCAACTGAAATTCAATAATAAAAAACAACAATGACATTCAAATGCCCCCATATATGCCCCCTGACCAGAAAGCATACATAGGTCACTTGCTTAGCTAATGTGCACTTCTAATTAAATGAATTTATTGAAAAAACTGACAATACCTTTCAACCATACCTTCCATTTTGAGATGTCTATTGCCAGTACAGCTAAAATTATTTGTATGATTACGAACCAAAAAATTATCTTTGAGTTCTTTTTACTATATTTAATACTATCAAATTGAATTCTACTTTCTGATAAATGATACAAACTTTCTGTTTTGCTTACTAACTCATCACATTTTTCAATTTGATACCCCATTAGATTATTTACCTTAGCATTCCTTTTTCGTGAGAAAGCGTTCAGCCAACTTTTTATTTTTTTTGCCCGCATGTAAAAAACGAAGTAATTATTATGTTTCTTCGTTAATACATCACCATGCTCGTCAGTTACAACTTCTCCAACCTGCTTAGCTAAGGAAGCTATTTCATTAGAAATCAACAATCCAAAAGAAATATCACTGATAAAACCTTTTGAATTAGCAGGAGGGTAGAACTCCGGGTATCCACTATTATCTTTTCCATTAATCTTATTGTAAATATAAAGAGCATCGAAAGAATATTTTGATGTGTCATGTATATTTAAAAAATATCCAGCATCATCTTTTATCAGATATGGTGAGGGGTAATAATGGCCAAACTCAGCGGCTCTCTCTGCGTCTTGATTATTTGTGCCTGAAAAGTAATCAACACCCTCTTCTATGCACATTTCTGGAACCGCAATCACGCTGTTCTCATGGATTGAAATGCCTATAATCTCATTCAATTCCTTCCAAACCTTACAAACATCACTAAATACAAAATCAAATTTTTCGCAAATAATTTCAGATGCTAACCACGATCTATCCAAACATTTAAAGCCACTATTTTTTTTACTATAAAAGTTAAGCCTCTCAAACTCTGAATCAAACTTAAGCTCACCGACAGGAATATTTTTTATAGCATAAGACGCCTCTTTCGCCATAAAAACATCATATGTCAGAATAAATAAATCGCTGCCATGTTTGTGTAAGCTAAGTATAACAAAATCAATGTATTTAGTTTTTGACGATAAAGGCTTTAGAGAATCATTATATTTATCCACTCCATTAACACTAATTCTTCCGAAATTATAATGTGAGGAACCAAATATGCTTGAGACATCATTTATGCCTTCATATCGCGAGGCATTAAAAACACTTCTAGAATAACGACCTATCCACTTAGCTAATTTATCAAGATCATTCTTTTCGATTACAAAGTTTAGTGTCGTTTTATACCAATTAAATTCACCATTGAGGAAAGAGATAAATTTAGGATTATCATTATGAAGATAACTATTTATGCTTCCGGTTTCCTCATAACGACTATTTACTTCACTGACTAACCAACGAGGAAATAAAACCGGACAATAATAAGCGCAATTAAAGACATATTTAGTATATGCCAACTTAAATCTATTATATTTTCTTTTGTTTTTTACTTGCATTTTTCCCCCAGAAAATCGATATGTCTCATTTTATCATCATTGTATTCAAAAATGTTTTATTCTCATTGTTAGACTAAAAGTAAGAATAACAAAAATTGCACTACACCGCACCCGCCTGCGGTTTTCATATCACTAAAATTTTTCAGTTGTGATTTTTTACAAACGGTATCGCCAGCCCGCGCCCGTTCTGGGGATGCTCTGCGAGACAGGAACTGAAAAGAATGAAAAGAAATTCAGCTTTTTTCAGTTTTACTGTCCGTCATTTCTGTGGTCTGAATACGCAACACTATGATAATAAATGGATAATTTATTTTAGGTTTGTGTAACATGAAAAACATAACAAGTTGAAAAATAATAATTTTATGTTCGTATATACTGAAATCCTGTGGTCAGGTTCCGGGAACGGATCGGCCATTCCCGACGCATACTTTACCCATTCTTTTGCGCAGCCAGCAGCAACTTTAAAGCCTTTTCCCGCTCCTCGGGTGGAATGGCATCAATTAGCTCTTTAACCCTCCCCTGTCCGTTCATAGGCCACCTCCATCAAACAGCTTATAGCTCTTCTCTTTTCCTTTAGCGGCTTCAACCTTGCGGGCATTCAGCATCATTGGGGGCACATTTCCTGGACCGAACAGAACATGCCCCTGATTGTGCCCCCAATAGCGTGTTGATTTCAAGAGACAAGGGTTGACCTCAAACGACTGAAAACAACGTAATATAGATGTTTTTAAAAGGTTTTATTGATGTGGGTTGACTTGAGAAAACTAAGGGATGGTGCCGATAATAGGAGTCGAACCTACGACCTTCGCATTACGAATGCGCTGCTCTACCAACTGAGCTATATCGGCCCTGAAAGGACGTGTCCACGAGCGTGAACACGGGGTAGAAGGTTAAAACTAACCGGGCGATGCGTCAATGGCCTTGCGATTCAAATGCCTATTTTTGCATCATCCGGTTGGTTTTACGCACGAATCGTATCGTCGCCGATGCCGATCCACTTGTATGTGGTCAGCGCCTCGAGCCCCATCGGGCCGCGGGCGTGAAGTTTCTGCGTGCTTACCGCCACTTCCGCGCCCAGGCCGAACTGACCGCCATCGGTAAAGCGCGTAGAGGCGTTGACGTAAACAGCGGAAGAATCCACTTCATTCACAAAGCGGTTTGCGTTGTGAATCGTACGCGTCAGGATAGCGTCTGAATGTTGGGTACCGTGTTCGCGGATATGCGCGATAGCATCATCAAGATCGGCAACGATTTTTACGTTCAGATCCAGCGACAGGAACTCATCGTCGTACTCTTCCGCTTTCACTGCTACAACGTGTGCCGGACCCGCGCTCAACGGCCCAAGCGCGTTAGCATCCGCATGCAGCGTTACGCCGCTTTCAGCCATCTGCTGACTCAGCGCGGGCAGGAAACGTTCGGCAATGCCCTGATGCACCAGCAGGGTTTCCACGGTATTACAGGTGCTCGGACGCTGGGTCTTGGCATTGACGATGATATTCAGCGCCGGTTTAATGTCGGCGCTGTCATCAACAAAAATATGACACACGCCGATCCCGCCGGTGATGACCGGGATAGTCGACTGCTCGCGGCACAGCTTGTGCAGCCCGGCGCCGCCGCGTGGGATCAGCATATCGATGTATTTGTCCATCCGCAGCATCTCGTTCACCAGCGCGCGGTCAGGGCTGTCAATCGCCTGAACAGCGGCTTCCGGTAAACCGCAGGCTTTAAGCGCTTGCTGGATAACGCCTACGGTTACCGCGTTGGTCCGATACGTCTCTTTACCGCCGCGTAGAATGGCGGCGTTGCCGGTTTTCAGACACAGCGAGGCGACATCCACGGTAACGTTAGGCCGCGCTTCATAAATCACGCCAATCACCCCCAACGGAACCCGGCGACGCTCCAGACGCAGTCCGCTGTCCAGCAGCCTGCCATCCATCACCTCCCCGACCGGATCGGCCAGATGGCATACCTTACGCACATCGTCGGCAATCGCCTTCAGACGCGCAGGGGTGAGCGCCAGACGATCGAGCATCGCTTCGCTCAGGCCGTTGTCACGCGCTCTCGCCACGTCCTCGGCGTTGGCGCTGAGGATGATTTCCCTTTGCGCTTCCAGCTCGTCGGCGATTTTTTCCAGCACGCGATTTTTTTCACGGCTGGAGAGCAGCGCCAGTTGGTACGACGCAGCTTTTGCCGCCTTGCCCATGTGTTCCAGCATCTGTCTGCTCCTTAGCGGGTAATCATATCATCACGATGAACGGCGACCGGGCCGTATTCGTAGCCCAGAATCGCATCAATCTGTTGTGAGTGGTGTCCGGCAATGCGGCGCAGCGCGTCGCTGTTGTAGCGGCTTACGCCGTGGGCGATGTCGCGCCCTTCCAGATTACAGATGCGGATCACTTCACCACGCGAGAAATTGCCTGTCACGCTTTTAATGCCTTTTGGCAGCAATGAGCTGCCGCGCTCCAGAATGGCGGCGGTCGCCCCTTCATCGACGCTAATTTCCCCGGCAGGCGGCGCGCCGAAGATCCAGCGCTTGCGGTTTTCCAGCGGCGAGGCCTGGGCATGAAAACGGGTACCCACGGAGAGACCTTCCATTACGTCACCAATCACGCCCGGCTTGCTGCCTGCGGCGATAATAGTGTCGATACCGGCGCGGCAGGCGACGTCGGCGGCCTGCAGTTTGGTGCTCATGCCGCCCGTTCCCAGACCAGAAACGCTGTCGCCGGCAATCGCGCGCAGCGCGTCATCAATACCATAAACGTCTTTGATCAGTTCTGCCTGCGGATCAGTGCGCGGGTCTGCGGTGAACAGCCCCTGCTGGTCGGTCAGCAGCAACAGTTTATCCGCGCCCGCCAGGATAGCCGCCAGCGCCGAAAGATTGTCGTTATCGCCCACTTTGATTTCAGCGGTCGCCACCGCGTCGTTCTCATTGATCACCGGAACGATATTGTTATCAAGCAGCGCGCGTAGCGTGTCGCGGGCGTTAAGGAAGCGTTCACGGTCTTCCATATCCGCGCGGGTCAGCAGCATCTGTCCGACGTGAATACCGTAAATCGAAAACAGCTGTTCCCACAGTTGAATCAGACGACTCTGCCCTACCGCGGCCAACAGTTGCTTGGTGGCGATGGTGGCGGGCAGTTCCGGATAGCCCAGATGTTCGCGCCCGGCGGCAATCGCGCCAGAGGTAACGATAACAATACGATGTCCTGCGGCGTGCAGCTGCGCGCACTGACGAACAAGTTCTACGATGTGGGCACGGTTCAGGCGGCGCGATCCGCCCGTTAGCACACTGGTGCCGAGTTTTACCACCAGCGTCTGGCTGTCACTCATGATTCTCTGCCGTTCAAAATAGGGAAAATGATATCAAACGAACGTTTTAGCAGGACTGGCCCCGGTTGCCAACAAGCAGCGCACAAAGCATGAAATTTTGTTGCGCAGGATCAGCAAGCGTAGCGGCAAAGTTTGACGGTTTTATTACCGTGATAAATAAAACCTCTTTTTTAAAATTATTCTGACTTTGTCATAAAACTTTCATTGCAGAACGATAAAAACCATCCTGTTTTTTTCACGGGGACACTCCCAATGAATAGTTGCGCGTTAGATAAATCAGGACTGAAAATGAAAAAGAGCACTCTGGCATTAGTGGTGATGGGAATTGTTGCATCGGCATCCGTGCAGGCAGCAGAAGTGTATAACAAGAACGGTAATAAACTGGATGTGTATGGCAAAGTGAAAGCGATGCACTATTTCAGCGATGATAATGCAAAAGACGGCGACCAGACCTATATCCGTTTTGGCTTTAAAGGCGAAACGCAGATCAACGATCAGTTGACCGGTTACGGTCGCTGGGAAGCTGAATTCGCCGGCAATAAAACCGAAAGTGAGAGCGGTCAGAAGACGCGTCTGGCATTTGCCGGTCTTAAATTTGGTGAGTATGGCTCGTTTGACTACGGTCGTAACCTCGGCGCGCTGTATGACGTCGCCGCCTGGACCGACATGTTCCCGGAATTCGGCGGTGACGGCCTGGCGCAAACCGATAACTTCATGACCAAGCGCGCCAGCGGCCTGGCCACTTACCGCAACACCGACTTCTTCGGGATGATCGACGGCCTGAATATGACCCTGCAATATCAGGGCAAAAACGAAAATCGCGACGTGAAGAAACAGAACGGTGACGGCTTCGGCACTTCACTGAGCTATGACTTCGGCGGCAGCGACTTCGCGATTATCGGCGCATACGCCAACTCTGACCGTACCAATGAGCAGAATCAGCAGGCGCGCGGCCAGGGGCAAAATGCAGAAGGCTGGGCGACCGGTCTGAAATATGATGGTAACGATATTTACCTGGCCACTATCTATTCTGAAACCCGCAACATGGCGCCAATCTCCGGCGGTTTTGCCAATAAAGCGCAGAACTTCGAAGCCGTTGCGCAGTATCAGTTCGACTTTGGTCTGCGTCCGTCTCTGGGCTACGTGCAGTCCAAAGGCAAAGATATTGAAGGCGTTGGTGATGAAGATATCGTGAAATATATCGATGTCGGCATGACGTACTATTTCAATAAAAACATGTCCGCCTTTGTTGATTACAAAATCAACCAGATCGATGACGACAATAAGCTGGGCGTGAGCAGCGATGACATCGTTGCGCTGGGTATGACTTATCAGTTCTGATGATACATTGCCGGATGGCGTTTCGCGCATCCGGCATTTTTCGCTTTATGCGCTTAACTTCACCGGTTCATCGGCGAAATCGTCAGCAGGTTCCAGCGAAAGCTGTAGTGAGTTCAATAACTCACGCAGCTTCTCGTGAAATTCTCGCAGGGTATATTCCAGTCGCTCAACCACTTCGGTATCCTTAATCGGAACCGCCTTCCAGTCCCCCGCTTTGTCAAACAGACCAAACTGGTAACTGTAAGTGAAGCGATTTTCCTGTGCTTCCAGTTCCATCCACCAGCCCCAGAATTCGCGCAGCTCAGGCGCAGGCTTCACGTTGACGCAAACTGCCAAGCAATCGAAAAAGAATCGATTATCTTCGCACTTGCCTTCACGGATGTAAGGACCTAGCGCGGTAAACTTCTTAATCAACCTGCTCTTCGGGTGTCCACTCGGTAACGTCATTGCGATCTCCTGTTATGAAGCAACTGTTTTACCAAAACAGTAGAATTTAGCAAATTATTAACACAATCTCTTTTCAATCCAGTGCGTGATTTCCTGGAGCGCTTTGTCAAAATTGCGATACACCGGGTTAAACGGTATCTCTAAAAGTTTACCATCGGCGGATGAAGAGGTGATTAAACGCGACTCCTCCTCCGGACTGAACGGATCGTTCTTCCAGAAGCCCGACAGCATGGGCGTCGGGCAGCGTCTGCCGAGCAGTCCCTGCACCTTCAGCGAGTAGCGATTAAGCTCAACGCACAGCGCGTCGTCGGAGGCGTCGTGCATCCCCAGCCGGCTCGCCAGCACGTCAAGATACATTTCCGGTACGGCGCGCTGGCGTTGCACGTCGCTAAGCAACGCGTGTACAACCGGGCCGAGGCAGGCTACCGCTTTCAGACGCGGCGACTCAAGATAAGCGAGGCGCACCGCCACGTTCGCGCCAAAGCGGAAACCAAACGCCGCCACGCGAGTGTGGTCCACCCACGGTATGTTAGGCAACGCTTTCAGCACATGCTGATGCAACAGGCTGGAATCCTGAGTGAGTTTCCACTTCGACGAGAACCCTACCGACGGCATATCCAGCGTCAGCATGGCGATGCCGCGCGAGGCGAAGTAACGCTCATACAAGGTGTAATAATCAGTTTGCATGGCGTCGAGGCCGCCGCACATCAGTACGGTCGGGAACGGCCCGTCGCCTTTCGGCATATGTAAAAAGCCGGTCACGGGCGAACCGCCGGGAATAGCGAACTCCATTTCACGCAGCGTACCGGGCAACCGCTGCGCCGCCTCTTCATAAGCCCGGTTAGCCAACGCCTGCGCCTGCTCAGCCAGCTCGTCGCCTTTCAGATGTGGGTAGGCGGCAATATTATACAGCGTGGACGCATGCAGCCAGTGGCGGCCGCTGCGTTCAGCGTCCTGCTCCTGACAAGCCTTCTGCTGCCAGTCCATTGCCTGTTTCGACCATTCATAAATCCAGTTGCCGCCGCGGTAGCCAACCACCGTATCGTACAGTTCAGCGTCGGTGCGCTCGGCTTCGCTCATGACGATGCGCGCCTGCACGTCGAGGATTTCCCACGGGTCCACGCCGCGCCAGATCCACATCAGGCGGTTAATCATACGGTACCAGTGGGGAACGTTTTTACCGTCCAGCGTGGATTGCACCGGCGACTGCGTACCGACATTGAACCGACGAACCAGGGTCGACGTTTCAGGATGTTTAAAGCGGGGTTTGAACAGGGTTTCACTGAGGTTAGCCTGTGACATGCGTGCAGCCTCCTTAAATACTTACTGAGGCTTATTGTAACCTGTCATGGCGTAAAGAGAACAACGCCCGGCATTGCCAGGCGTTGAAACGTGCGGAGATTAGCGACCAGAAATCGGCGGAACGAAGACCACGCCCATGTCCCATGGCTGCTCAATCCAGGTATCCTGCGGGATATCAATAACATAGTCGTCCACCAGCGGACGGCCTGCCGGTTTGGCAAAGATCGTGACGAAGTGGGCTTTCGGATACATTTCGCGGATAGCCACCGCGGTTCCACCGGTATCGACCAGATCGTCGATGACGATAAAGCCTTCACCGTCGCCTTCCGCGCGCTTGAGCACTTTCAGTTCGCGCTGGTTGTCGTGATCGTAGCTGGAGATGCAAACGGTATCGACATGACGAATACCCAATTCACGCGCCAGTAATGCGCCCGGTACCAGACCACCACGGCTAACGGCAATAATGCCTTTCCACTGTTCTGAAGGCATCAGGCGAGCTGCCAGTTTGCGGGCGTGAATCTGCAACATGTCCCAGGTGACGACGTATTTTTCGCTCATGTGAAGTGTCCCAGCCTGTTTATCTACGGCTTAAAAAGTGTTCGAGGGGGAAATAGGTTGCGCGAGATTATAGAGATCTGACGCAGCAAAAACCAGTGTTTCGCGGTATCCGCCCCTCTTTTTACGTGCTTTATACTACCCGCCGACAAAGAAAGTGGTATTCTCAACCGCATTGCGCAAGCCTGACTTGTGGTAATGATTAACCTGCTAACCCTGTGTGCGACAAGCCTGTTTGCCGTACACCGATGAGGAGACTCAACGTGTCTGAACTGTCTCAGTTATCACCACAACCGCTGTGGGATATTTTTGCCAAAATCTGCGCCATTCCGCATCCGTCCTATCATGAAGAACAGCTCGCTGAGCACATTGTTGGCTGGGCGAAAGAGAAAGGTTTCCACGTAGAGCGCGACCAGGTCGGTAATATCCTGATTCGCAAGCCCGCGACCGCAGGCATGGAAAACCGCAAGCCGGTCGTGCTGCAGGCGCACCTCGACATGGTGCCGCAGAAAAATAACGACACCGTACACGATTTCACCAAAGATCCTATTCAGCCCTATATCGACGGCGAGTGGGTAAAAGCGCGCGGCACCACTCTGGGGGCAGACAACGGCATTGGTATGGCCTCTGCGCTGGCGGTTTTAGCCGATGACAGCGTAGTCCACGGACCGCTGGAAGTGCTGCTGACCATGACCGAAGAAGCCGGAATGGACGGCGCGTTTGGTCTGCAGGCCAACTGGCTGCAGGCGGACATTCTGATCAATACCGACTCTGAAGAAGAGGGTGAGATCTACATGGGCTGCGCAGGGGGGATTGATTTTACCTCTAACCTGAAGCTTGAGCGCGAAGCCGTTCCGGCGGGCTTCCAGTGCGTTAAGCTGACCCTGAAAGGGTTGAAGGGCGGCCACTCCGGCGGCGAAATCCATGTTGGCCTCGGTAACGCCAACAAGCTGCTGGTACGCTTCCTCGCCGGTCATGCGCAAGAGCTGGATCTACGTCTGGTCGACTTTAATGGCGGCACCCTGCGTAACGCGATTCCGCGCGAAGCGTTTGCCACCGTTGCGGTTGCGGCTGACAAGGTCGAGGCGCTGAAAGCGCGGGTCAATACTTACCAGGCTATCCTGAAAAACGAACTGGCAGAGAAAGAGAAAAATCTCGTGGTTCTGCTGGAGACGACGACCAACGAGAAAGCGGCGCTGACCGCGCAGTCTCGCGACAGCTTTATTCGTCTGCTGAACGCGACCCCGAACGGCGTGATCCGCAATTCTGACGTCGCCAAAGGCGTGGTGGAAACGTCGTTAAACGTGGGCGTGGTCACCATGACTGACGACAACGTAGAAATTCACTGCCTGATCCGTTCGCTGATCGACAGCGGTAAAGACTACGTGGTGAGTATGCTGGATTCTCTCGGCAAGCTGGCAGGCGCGAAAACCGAAGCGAAAGGCGGCTACCCGGGCTGGCAACCGGATGCTAACTCGTCGGTGATGCATCTGGTGCGGGAAACCTATCAGCGTCTGTTCAACAAGACGCCGAACATTCAGATCATCCACGCAGGTCTGGAATGCGGTCTGTTCAAAAAACCGTACCCGGACATGGACATGGTTTCCATCGGGCCAACCATTACCGGTCCGCACTCGCCGGATGAGCAGGTTCATATCGAAAGCGTGGGTCATTACTGGACGCTGCTGACGGAACTGCTGAAAGCGATCCCGGCAAAATAAGTCGGTAATCCATACCGGATGGCGCTACGCCATCCGGTCATCTATAACCCCAGCAGTAACTGCCGCTCCAGCTGCGGGTCAAGCAGCGTAACGTGTAATCCCACCAGGCGAACGCCTCGCCCTCCCCGTCTTTCGTCCCAGGTTTTACGCGCGGTAGAAAGTAAATCGTCTTTGTTCAACCGCGGCCAGACGTGTTCCTGGGTGGTTTGCTGAAAATCATTAAATTTTAATTTCACCCCCTGACGGGCGATTAATAAATCCGGTTTGACCTTTGCCAGACGGCGTTCAAGCTCGGGGTATAAGCGCTCGATGATCGCCTCACATTCCGACCAGTGATGAATATCTTCCGCCATCGTCCGTTCGACACCCACGGATTTTCGCAGGCGTTCGCTGTTGACGTCCCGCTCGTCAATTCCCTGACTGCGCTCCCAGATAATGCGTCCGAATTTGCCAAAGCGTTTTAACAGCGTCGCCAGGTCAAAATGCTGAATATCGCCGCAGGTACGCAGTCCCATACTTTCCAGTTTTGCCGCAGAGACTTTTCCCACGCCGGGGATTTTTTCCAGCGGCAGCGTTTCGAGAAATGCCGGAACGTCTGCTGGCGTGATCACGTACTGCCCGTTTGGTTTATTCAGATCAGAAGCGATTTTTGCCAGAAATTTTACCGGTGCGACGCCCGCAGAGGCGGTCAACCGCAGTTCGTTAAAAATGGTCTGGCGAATTTCCTGAGCGATAAGCGTCGCGGAGCCATGACAGTGGGTGCTGTCGGTGACGTCAAGATAGGCCTCGTCCAGCGAGAGGGGTTCAATGCGCGAGGTGTAGCGGGAGAAAATTTCGCGGATATGTTCTGACGCTTCTTTATACGCATCGAAACGACCGGGTAATAAGGTGAGGTGCGGGCATAACTTTAACGCCATTCCGGTGGGCATCGCGCTGCGCACGCCAAACTTTCGCGCCGGGTAATTGGCGGTGCTGATCACGCCACGCCGCTCCCGGCTGCCGCCAATGGCGATGGGAATATCGCGCAGCGCGGGGTTGTCGCGCATTTCAACCGCGGCGAAAAAACAGTCCATATCAACATGTATGATTTTACGCATCGCCCCTCCCACACACTGTTTAAGTATACAGTATTTTTAGGGAATGAGAAGTCAATGAAGAACCCATAATGTGGTGTCAAAAGAGATGCAATTAAAGAAATGTCTTAATTCGTTTTAACGTAAAGTGTAAACACAACACGCGGGGCTTGCGAAAAACTGCCGTGGTGCTAATGTGAGCGCTTAAAATCCAGATTCGTCCGATTTTGGGTACTGATATTTGCCGTTCTGGCATGTGTAACCGTTTTATCAAGGAACAAGCAGTATGCGTAAAATCGCATTGTTTATTGCGATGCTTTTGATCCCGTGCGTGTCATTCGCCGGTTTGCTGAGTAGCAACAGCTCCACGACGCCGATCAGCAAAGAGTATAAGCAGCAGTTGATGGGTTCGCCTGTCTATATTCAGATCTTTAAAGAAGAGCGCACGCTTGATCTCTACGTTAAGATGGGCGAACAGTACCAGTTGCTCGACAGCTATAAGATTTGTAATTACTCCGGCGGTTTAGGCCCTAAACAGCGCCAGGGAGATTTCAAAAGCCCGGAAGGTTTTTACAGCGTTCAGCGTAGCCAGCTCAAACCGGACAGCCGTTTCTATAAAGCCATTAACATTGGCTTTCCTAACGCCTATGACCGCGCACACGGTTATGAGGGCAAGTATCTGATGATTCACGGTGCCTGCGTGTCCGTTGGCTGTTACGCCATGACCGACAGCGGGATTGACGAGATTTTCCAGTTCGTCACCGGCGCGCTGGTGTTTGGCCAACCGAGCGTTCAGGTCAGCATCTACCCGTTCCGCATGACCGACGCCAATATGCAGCGTCACAAGTACTCTTATTACAAGTCGTTCTGGGCGCAGTTAAAGCCAGGCTACGACTACTTTGAGCAGACCCGCAAGCCACCGACCGTTTCCGTTGTCGATGGCCGCTATGTGGTCAGCAAGCCGTTGAGCCACGAGGTGGTTCACCCGCAGCTGGCGTCAAACTATACGCTCCCCGAGACAAAATAACGCCCACTCGCCTGGCATGATCTTTTGCCAGGTTTCATTGCCCGTCAGCGGTTGAGTGGCGATCACCGAGACCACATCGTTAGGTGTGGTCTGCGAGCTGAAGTCAATTTCCACATCCTGATCCAGCAGCGTAGCGACGCCAAACGGCGCCCGACGCGTAATCCAGTACAGATTCGTTGAGCAGAACGCCATCACATAGCGTCCGTCTGACAGCAGCATATTGAACACGCCTTTTTCCCGCAGCACCCCCGCCAGCGTCGCGATATATTTAAACACCGAGGCCATGTTGCCCGGCGTACGTGGGTAACGCAGGGTGAGCTTATGCAGCATCCAGCAAAACGCCTTTTCACTGTCTGTTTCGCCAACCGGACGGAAGTTGCCGGTTTCGAGAGATTTATAACCGCTAAGCTGCCCGTTATGGGCATACGTCCAGTTACGCCCCCACAGCTCGCGGGTAAAAGGATGGGTGTTCTCCAGCGCCACTTCGCCGCGATTCGCCTGACGAATATGGGCTATCACCGAGCAGGATTTTATCGGATACTCCTGTACCAGTCTGGCGATGGGTGAGTTAAAGCTGGGCTGGGGATCTTTAAATGTGCGACATCCTTTGCCTTCATAAAAGGTGATACCCCAGCCGTCTTTATGCGGTCCGGTGCCGCCCCCACGCTGTACCAGCCCGGTAAAACTAAAGCAAATGTCGGTGGGCACATTGGCGCTCATCCCGAGCAGTTCGCACATATATCACCTCCACAACAGCGGGGGACCAGTTTGCCCCCCAGCGAAGCCTTACTTAACCATCTCTTTTTCGATCAGTTGGATCAGGATATGGATCACTTTAATGTGGATTTCCTGAATACGATCGGCGTAGCCAAAATGCGGCACGCGAATTTCGATATCGGCCGTTCCCGCCATTTTGCCGCCGTCTTTGCCAGTCAGGGTGATCACTTTCATGCCCTTTTCGCGCGCTGCGGCGATGGCTTTGATCACGTTGCCGGAATTGCCGGACGTGGAGATGCCTAACAGTACATCGCCTTCGCGCCCCACGGCTTCGACGTAACGAGAAAAGACGTAGTCGTAGCCAAAATCGTTGCTGACGCAGGAAATGTGGCTGACGTCAGAAATGGCAATCGCCGGATAGCCCGGACGATTTTCACGGTAACGGCCGGTCAGTTCTTCCGCAAAGTGCATAGCGTCGCAGTGGGAGCCGCCGTTGCCGCAGGAAAGCACCTTACCACCCGCTTTAAAACTGTCTGCCAGCAGGACCGCCGCGCGCTGAATGGCGTGAATGTTGGCGTCATCTTTTAAAAAGTTAGCCAGCGTTTCCGCCGCTTCGTTCAGTTCGTTACGAATAAGATCCTGGTACATGAGGATATCCTTCAGCATGAATGTAAATGACAGAATGCAGTGTACCGGATAGCACCGGAAGCGAGAAGCACAAGCCTCGCTCATCCCCCGTCCTTTTGATTTTTCGTGCCGCGACAAACGGCAACAATGTGAGCTTCGTTGTAATTATTTTGTAAACACATTGCTAAAAGAATTTACATCCACTACAACCTAATCATCACAAGTGGTCAGACCTCCTACAAGCAAGGGAGCTTTTCGTTATGATGATTTTGAGTATTCTCGCTACGATTGTTTTGCTCGGCGCGCTGTTTTATCACCGTGTGAGCTTATTCCTTAGCAGCCTGATCCTGCTCGTATGGACGGCAGCACTCGGTGTGGCCGGACTGTGGAACATCTGGCTGTTGGTGCCTCTGGCCATTATTCTGGTGCCGTTTAACGTGACGCCAATACGCAAGTCGATGATTTCCGCGCCGGTGTTCCGCGGCTTCCGTAAGGTCATGCCGCCAATGTCGCGCACCGAAAAAGAAGCCATCGATGCCGGGACCACCTGGTGGGAAGGCGATCTGTTCCAGGGGAAACCGGACTGGAAAAAACTGCACAATTACCCGCAGCCGCGCCTGACCGCAGAAGAACAAGCGTTTATTGACGGTCCGGTAGAAGAAGCGTGCCGCATGGCGAACGATTTCCAGATCACGCATGAGCTGGCGGATCTGCCGCCCGAATTATGGGCCTTCCTGAAAGAACATCGCTTCTTCGCGATGATCATCAAAAAAGAGTACGGCGGTCTGGAATTTTCTGCCTACGCCCAGTCGCGCGTGTTGCAAAAACTGTCCGGCGTTTCCGGGATTCTGGCGATTACCGTTGGCGTACCCAACTCATTAGGCCCCGGGGAACTGCTGCAACATTACGGTACCCAGGAGCAGAAAGACCACTATCTGCCTCGCCTGGCCCGCGGTCAGGAAATTCCCTGCTTTGCGCTGACCAGCCCGGAAGCGGGTTCCGATGCGGGAGCCATTCCGGACACCGGTATCGTCTGTATGGGTGAATGGCAGGGTCAGCAGGTGCTGGGGATGCGCCTGACCTGGAACAAGCGTTACATCACGCTCGCGCCGATCGCCACCGTACTGGGGCTGGCGTTTAAGCTGTCTGACCCGGAAAAACTGCTGGGTGGTGAAGAAGAGCTCGGCATTACCTGCGCGTTGATCCCCACCTCGACGCCTGGCGTAGAAATTGGTCGCCGCCACTTCCCGCTGAACGTGCCGTTCCAGAACGGTCCAACGCGCGGCAAAGATGTCTTTGTGCCGATCGATTACATCATTGGCGGACCGAAAATGGCCGGTCAGGGTTGGCGTATGCTGGTCGAATGCCTCTCGGTTGGCCGTGGGATCACCCTGCCGTCAAATTCGACGGGGGGCCTGAAGTCCGTCGCCATGGCGACCGGCGCTTATGCCCATATCCGTCGTCAGTTTAAAATCTCTATCGGTAAGATGGAGGGTATTGAAGAACCGTTGGCGCGCATCGCCGGTAACGCCTACGTGATGGACGCAGCGGCGTCGTTGATTACCTATGGCATTATGCTCGGTGAGAAACCGGCTGTCCTGTCGGCCATTGTGAAGTACCACTGTACGCATCGCGGTCAGCAGTCAATCATCGACGCGATGGATATTACTGGCGGTAAAGGCATTATGCTGGGTGAAGGCAACTTCCTTGCCCGCGCTTATCAGGGTGCGCCAATCGCGATTACCGTTGAAGGCGCGAATATCCTGACCCGCAGCATGATGATCTTTGGTCAGGGCGCGATACGCTGCCATCCGTATGTACTGGAGGAAATGGCCGCCGCGCAGAGCAACGACGTTAACGCATTCGATAAGCTGTTGTTTAAACATATCGGTCACGTCGGCAGTAATAAAGTTCGCAGTTTCTGGCTGGGTCTGACGCGCGGCCTTACCAGCGCCTCGCCAACCAGCGACGCAACCAAACGTTACTACCAGCATCTTAACCGTCTGAGCGCAAACCTGGCGCTGCTGTCCGATGTTTCTATGGCGGTGCTGGGCGGTAGCCTGAAGCGTCGCGAGCGTATCTCCGCGCGTCTGGGGGATGTATTGAGCCAGCTGTATCTGGCCTCGGCGGTGCTGAAGCGGTATGACGATGAAGGCCGTCATGAGGCTGACCTGCCGCTGGTTCACTGGGGTGTTCAGGATGCGTTGTATCAGGCAGAGCAGGCCATTGACGATCTGTTGCAAAACTTCCCGAATCGTCTGGTTGCCGGTCTGCTGAACGTGGTGATCTTCCCGACCGGTCGTCACTATCTGGCGCCATCGGATAAGCTGGATCATAAAGTGGCGAAAATCCTCCAGGTGCCAAACGCGACGCGCGACCGTATTGGCCGCGGCCAGTACCTGACGCCGAGTGAGCATAATCCGGTAGGCCTGCTGGAAGCAGCATTGCGTGACATCATTGCCGCCGAACCAATCCACCAGCGGATCTGTAAAGAGATTGGCAAAAACCTGCCGTTTACCCGTCTGGACGAACTGGCGCAGAACGCGCTGGCGAAAGGCTTGATCGACAAAGATGAAGCCGCCATTCTGGTCAAAGCCGAAGAGAGCCGTCTGCGCAGCATCAACGTGGATGATTTCGACGCCGATGCGCTGGCGACACAGCCGGTAAAGCTGCCGGAGAAGACGCGTAAAGTCGAAGCGGCATAACGCTTTCGCCTCATCGTTTAGCCCTGCTCCGGCAGGGCTTTTTATTGCCCCCGTTTCCTGAAACCTCGTGCTACAGTGTTTGGATGCTGTTCAAAAAGGAGTATCGACCATGCCTGGCCTGCAAATTACGCTGTTGCAACAATCGCTGGTGTGGATGGATGGTCCCGCTAATTTACGTCATTTTGACCTGCAGCTTGAGCTTATGAGCGGACGCGATCTGATCGTTTTGCCGGAGATGTTCACCACAGGCTTTGCCATGGAGGCCGCCAGCAGCGCGCTTTCTCAGGAGGACGTGATTGACTGGATGCGAGGCAAGGCGCGACAAACAAATGCGATGATTGCCGGTAGCGTAGCCCTGCCAGGCGAGACAGGAGCGGTAAACCGCTTTTTGCTGGTTGAGCCCGAAGGAACGGTACACTTTTACGATAAGCGTCATTTGTTTCGCATGGCGGACGAGCATAAATATTATCAGCCGGGTGACACCCGAAAAGTGGTCGACTGGCGCGGCTGGCGGATCCTGCCGCTGATTTGCTATGACCTGCGCTTTCCGGTGTGGTCGCGTAACCGAAACGACTACGATCTGGCGCTGTACGTCGCCAACTGGCCCGCTCCCCGTTCGCTGCACTGGCAGACGCTGCTGGCGGCGCGCGCTATCGAAAACCAGGCTTACGTGGCGGGATGTAATCGCGTCGGCACCGACGGCAATGGACATCACTACCGAGGCGACAGTCGGGTAATCAATCCTCAGGGCGAAATCATTGCGACCGCGGACGCCCACCAGGCGACACGGATCGACGCAGACCTGTCGCTGAGCGCACTGAAGGAATATCGGGAAAAATTTCCCGCCTGGCAGGACGCGGACGGGTTTACGTTAAAGTGAGCGTTGAAGCCATGCAAAAACGACGAAAGCCTGAATCATTGCTGATTCAGGCTTTCTGAATAGTGGCGGAACGGACGGGACTCGAACCCGCGACCCCCTGCGTGACAGGCAGGTATTCTAACCAACTGAACTACCGCTCCGCGTTGTGTTCCACTTGGGAACGAAGCGCATATTACGGATTGGTATGCACCTCGTCAACGCTTTTTCTCATGTTTTTAATCGTTTGCTCTAAATTTCACCCGGACGGCGATTTTTACATCATTAACGGCCTGACTTACGCCCGCCAAAGGCAGCTTCCGCCCTTTTTCTCAACCAGGTCAAGACGCGATTCATGGGCGGCGACCTCCTCATCAGAGGCAAAAACAACCCGTAGTTTGCGAGCCTGACGCACAAGACGCTGGATTGTCTCTTCACCCTGTTGCTGCTGAGTTTCCCCTTCCATGGCAAAAGTCATCGACGTTTGTCCGCCCGTCATCGCCAGATAAACGTCGGCCAGGATCTGGGCATCGAGCAATGCGCCGTGAAGCGTACGTTTGCTGTTATCGATCTCATAACGCGAACATAACGCATCAAGGCTGTTGCGCTTGCCGGGGAACATCTTTCTTGCCAGCGCCAGACTGTCGGTAACTTTACAGAAGGTGTTGGTTTTAGGGATATCGCGATTGAGCTTCGCGAACTCGTAATCCATAAAGCCGATATCAAACGACGCGTTATGAATCACCAGCTCTGCGCCACGGATATAGTCGAGAAACTCATCGGCCACTTCGGCAAAGGTTGGCTTATCCAGCAGAAACTCATCCGCAATTCCGTGAACGCCGAACGCTTCCGGGTCCACCAGCCGGTCAGGCTTAAGATAGATATGAAAGTTATTGCCCGTCAGACGCCGGTTGATGACTTCCACCGCGCCGATCTCAATGATCTTGTGCCCCTCGTAGTGCGCGCCAATCTGGTTCATACCGGTGGTTTCGGTATCGAGGACGATCTGTCGTGTAATTGCAGTGCTCATAGCGGTCATTTATGTCAGACTTGTCGTTTTAGGGTTCGATTCAATTACAGGAAGTCTACCAGAGATGCTTAAACAGGTAGAAATTTTCACCGATGGCTCCTGCCTGGGTAATCCCGGTCCGGGAGGTTATGGGGCGATTTTACGCTATCGCGGACGCGAGAAAACCTTTAGTGAAGGTTATACCCTCACCACCAACAACCGCATGGAGCTCATGGCGGCGATCGTTGCGCTGGAGGCGCTCAAAGAACATTGTGAAGTCATTTTAAGCACCGACAGCCAGTACGTGCGCCAGGGGATTACTCAATGGATCCACAACTGGAAAAAACGCGGCTGGAAAACGGCAGAGAAAAAGCCGGTAAAAAATGTCGATTTGTGGAAACGGCTTGATGCAGCGCTCGGCCAGCATCAAATAAAATGGGAATGGGTAAAAGGCCACGCAGGCCATCCGGAAAACGAACGCTGCGATGAGCTGGCGCGCGCAGCAGCCATGAACCCAACCCGGGAAGATGTCGGTTATCAGACAGAAGAAGCTTAAGCGTCCGGTTTGCGAAATTGCCGGGTGGCGCCCACGGCCTGGGGAATTCGCGCTTTGGTTTTGCTCTGTTTCATTGGGTTAAGCGTAAGCGGAATCGTGCGCTTACGCGCCACAATCGTCTGCATACAGCCCAATGCAGGAAGATGCGCGCTCAGCATTTTTCCGCCGTTCTTTTTCCACGGCAGCACATGAAAGCGGCTGTAATACATCACCTCAAAATTCAACAAGGACAGCCAGTCCAACTGGCGCATCAGCGTAAACATTCGGCTATTGTAAGGAGGTGACTTACGCAGCACCGGCACCAGCTTACGCAGCCCCATCAGGCTCACCGGGTTAAAACCGCTGAGCACCAGCCAGCCATCATCAATCAGTACACGATCGGCTTCGCGCAGTAGACGGTGAGGATCGTCGCACCAGGGGAGCGCGTGCGCCAACAGGCAGACATCGACCGATTTCGGGGCGAAAGGAAGATGTAGCGGATCGGCCTGAACCTGGACAGGCGAGCCTTTGGTCGACACATTGACCTGATGAGACACCGCGCAGGCTTCTGTGTTGATTTCTGCGCTTAAATTGCCCACCTTAAGCAGGTGAAATCCATACATTTTAGCGAACCACGGATTAAGCTGTTGTTCCAGCGCCTCACGATAGTACTCGCCCCAGGGCAAATCGCCCCAGCGATCGGGTGCTACAACTGTCTGAGGGTTCCTTGCCGGTTTCATCACAACCATCCGTTACGCATAGAGAGGTAATAAATGAATCTTAACAGTATTCCGGCGTTTGAGGACAACTACATCTGGGTTCTGAGTGATGACGAAGGTCGTTGCCTGATTGTCGATCCGGGCGACGCCGCGCCAGTCCTGCACGCCATTGCCGAGAATCATTGGCAACCCGAAGCCATTTTATTGACGCATCACCATAACGATCACGTTGGCGGCGTAAAAGAACTGGCGCAAAACTTTCCACACCTGGTGGTATACGGACCGGCAGAAACACAAAATAAAGGCGCTACGCATATCGTCAAAGAGGGCGATTCCGTGCCCATTTTGGGACATGAATTTAGCGTATTCGCGACCCCAGGTCACACTTTAGGACATATCTGTTACTTTAGTCATCCTTACCTTTTTTGCGGCGACACGCTTTTCTCGGGCGGTTGCGGACGGCTATTTGAAGGGACTGCCAGCCAGATGTATCAATCCCTTAAAAAAATAACCGCACTTCCTGATAATACGCTTGTTTGCTGTGCTCATGAGTATACGTTAGCAAATCTTAAGTTTGCTTTAAGCATTCTTCCGCACGATTCGTTCATAAATGATTATTATCGTAAAGTTAATGAGTTACGGGTAAAAAAACAAATGACACTACCCGTAATTCTGAAAAATGAGCGGCAAAATAATATTTTTCTGCGAACAGAAGATCCTGATTTAATTAATGAAATTAACAAAGAAACAATATTGCAACACCCTGAACAGCGTTTTGCATGGTTAAGGTCAAAGAAAGACACCTTCTGACAATTCCGGGTTGCCTTTTCAAAACTTCGCCGTTATGATCGGTCGTCTTTTAAGCAACTATTGACACACACATGAAGGCAAAAGCGATATTACTCGCCTCTGTCCTGCTCGTGGGTTGCCAGTCGTCTCAAAACGCAGGCAATGTCCAACAGCACGCACAGAGCCTTTCTGCAGCTGGTCAAGGGGAAGCAGGAAAGTTTACGAGTCAGGCGCGATGGATGGACGATGGGACGTCCCTCGCGCAGGATCAAGACTTGTGGGCTTTCATTGGCGACGAGCTAAAGATGGGAATTCCGGAGAATGACCGGATTCGCGAACAGAAACAAAAGTATTTACGCAATAAGAGCTATCTCCACGATGTAACTTTACGGGCAGAGCCGTATATGTACTGGATAGCCGGGCAGGTTAAGAAACGTAACATGCCGATGGAACTGGTACTACTACCCATAGTGGAGAGCGCTTTTGATCCTCACGCAACGTCTGGCGCCAATGCCGCAGGTATCTGGCAGATCATTCCGAGCACGGGACGCAATTACGGTTTAAAACAGACCCGCAATTATGATGCGCGTCGCGATCTTGTGGCCTCCACAACCGCAGCGCTCGACATGATGCAGCGTCTGAACAAGATGTTTGATGGCGACTGGTTACTGACCGTAGCGGCGTATAACAGCGGCGAAGGTCGGGTCATGAAGGCAATCAAAGCGAACAAGGCGCGTGGGAAATCCACCGACTTCTGGTCGTTGCCGTTGCCGCGTGAAACGAAGCTGTATGTGCCTAAGATGCTGGCCTTGAGCGATATTCTTAAGAACAGTAAACGTTACGGCGTGAGTCTGCCCACCCCGGACGAAAGCCGGGCACTGGCGCGTGTACGTTTGAGCAGCCCGGTTGAAATGGCGCAGGTTGCAGACATGGCGGGGATTTCCGTCAGCAAGCTGAAGACCTTTAACGCGGGAGTGAAAGGCTCCACGTTGGGCGTTAGCGGTCCACAGTATGTGATGGTGCCAAAGAAGCATGCAGAGCAACTGCGTGAGTCGCTGGCTTCCGGCGAGATTGCCGCCGTGCAGTCTACGTTGGTGGCCGATAACACGCCGCTGAACAGTCGTAGCTATACCGTTCGTTCAGGCGATACACTTTCCGGCATTGCTTCGCGTCTCGGCGTGAGCACCAGAGATTTGCAGCAGTGGAATAAACTGCGCGGATCATCGTTGAAAGTGGGCCAAAGCCTGACGATCGGCGCTGGCAGCAGTGCACAGCGACTGGCCAATAACAGCGACAGCATTACCTATCGCGTGCGGAAAGGCGATTCGTTGTCGAGCATTGCTAAACGTCACGGCGTAAACATCAAAGATGTGATGCGCTGGAACAGCGATACGGCAAATCTGCAGCCGGGTGATCAGCTGACGTTGTTTGTAAAAAACAACGCTACGCCGGACTCCTGAAGGCGGTAATAAAAATAAAGGCACTGGATTCCCCCCAGTGCCTTTTTTATTTATGCCGCTTTGTGGGCTTCAACCATTATCGTGTCGCTGCAGAATGAACCGTCGCCCTGTAAGTCGAAGTAAGCTTTTACTTCTGCCGAGGCACTCTCCTGATAAATACGGATCGCCTCCACCAGCGCTGCGGGAGTTCGCATTCTCGTAACCCATGAATGGAATTCCAGCGACAGACGATCGGTCAATAACGAGTCGGCCACGAAACTCGCCTCGCTGATCAACGACAGCCACTCGCCAGCAGAATAATTACGCACGTGAGAGGTGTCCCGCAACGCTTCAACGGTCTGTAACCAGATATCCCGTACCGGATGTCCTGGGGACATAACATCCATCACGATCAATACCCCGCCCGGCTTCAGTACCCGATTCACTTCCCGCAACGCCCGTCCGACATCATGCCAGTGATGTGCGGAGTATCGGCTGATAACCACGTCAAAAACGCCGTCTTCAAATGGCAAGGTTTCGGCATAACCCTGACGGGTAGTGATATTGCTAAACCCCTTCTCGTTTGCGGCGTGAGCGACAACATCGAGCATCTGAGAGGATAAATCATACGCCACCACCTCTTTGACGTTCTGCGCCGCGACGAAGCTGGCATGGCCGGCGCCACACCCCATGTCCAGCAAGCGGGCCTGCGGCAAAGAGAACAAGCGTGCTGCCAGACGCTGTAAGTCGCGTCCGGAGGCATGTACTGCGCTGGTTAAATAAGCGCTGGCCTGAGAGCCAAACTGTTTTTCAACGTTATCGTGGTGGGAATGGGATGTCATTGTGCTGTCCTTTCGTTGTTGACAAGATAAAGGGCAGCACCGCAGACAGGTCTGCCCCAACGGCAGACCTGACTCACCTTATTGATCAGGTTTGCCGGGACTGAATTCGACGAGTAGCGGATTGTGATCGGAAGCGCGCGTCACCAGTACGGAAGCCTCGCTGACGTTCAGACCACGGTAAAAGACAAAATCGAGAGGACGACCAAACGCCCGACGGCGCTGATCGTCAGTAAAGCGAACCTGCCGCAGGGACATCTCACGCGCAAAGCGATACAGCGCATTCATACGACGTCGGCTCCAGGCGTTAAAATCACCGGCCATAATCACCGGACCACTGTGATGCGCTATCTGGTCGCCGATGGGAAGTAACTGCTTACTGTACACATCAACCCCCAGACTAAAGTTCACTGCGTGAATATTCACGACCATCAGCAGTCGCGTATCCGGTAACGGATAGACCGTGACCAGTGCAGACTTGGCGAGACGCAGTATCGGCTCACGCTCGCGAAGAGGACAACAATAAACCGGATGCGCGGCTGACAGCGTCATCACCCCGGACGGGTGCTGCGGCAACACAAACGCCGGTACCTGATCGGCCGCCAGATAGTTAGCGGTCGCAAACTGGACCAGCTCCGGCGTGGTCTGTGCTTCCTGTAATAACACCAAATGCGCGTCTTTACCGAAATTTTTCAGCACCGACAGCCATTCGGCCCGCTGCTGCTTGAATATGTTCCACACCAGGATGCGTATCCGATCTTCACTGCTTAACGGCGCCCCGGCGGGTAATGCCTGGCCGATGCTCGAAAACGACCCGGGCGGCAATATCCGCTCAGCGGGTTGTCCGGCAACGTAGCGCATGGCATAGGTGTTTTTTCGCACTTTTAACTTTCAAACCTCTGTAACGTCAACCAGTCCGGTGTCGGACTGGTTCTTCTGTTATAGGGATTTTAGCTCACACTTTCAACGACCAATTACTGTTTGTTTGTAAGTAAGCGCTGACTTAAGCCACTTACCCCAGTGCGACCACGCGTTGCGGCTTGTCCATTCGGCCACTGACGCCAAGCAATAAAAAAGCGCCCAAAACAATCAGCGCGCCGATCCACGGCGTCTGCGCCAGCCCAACATGCTCAACCGTCTGCCCGCCAATCACCGATCCCAGCGCAATGCCAATATTAAAGGCGGCAATATTCAGCCCCGACGCGACATCAACCGCATTTGGGGTAAACAGCTCAGCCTTTTGCACGACATAGACCTGCAGTCCCGGAACATTGCCAAACGCGAAAATCCCCATCACCAGTATCGTTGCCAGCGCAGCGTAGTGCAGGGTGGCCGTGAACTGAAACACCATCAGCAGGAGAAACAACGCCGCAAAGATAAATTTTAGCGCGGGTACCGCACCATGCTTATCTGCCAGTCTGCCGCCCCAGATATTCCCCACCGCCACGGATACGCCATATCCCAGTAAGATCCAGCTCACCGCTGAGGGTGAGAAACCCGCAAGCTCCTGCATCATCGGCGCGAGAAAAGTAAACGCGGTAAAGACGCCGCCATACCCGAGCGCGGTAATGGCATAAATAAGCAGCAAACGTGGATGCGTTAATACGCGCAGTTGATCGCGGAGGGATGCCGCGGCGCGTCCGGGTATGTTCGCCGGAATCAATAGCTGGCTGCCGATCAGCGCGATAACGCCTAACAGGGAAACCGCCAGAAACGTTTCACGCCAGCCAACATGTTGACCGATAAACGTCCCCAGCGGCACGCCAGTGACCAGAGCCACTGTCAGCCCACCAAACATAATGGCAATGGCGGATGCCGCTTTCTCTTTTGGCACCAGACTGGTCGCGATGGTGGAGCCAACGGAGAAAAATACCCCGTGAGCCAATCCGGTAAGTAGCCGGGCAATAATAAGGGTGGTGTAACCCGGCGCCTGCCAGGCCAACAGATTACCCGCCGTGAACAATACCATCAGCGCGACCAGGAGCTGCTTACGCGGTAAGCGCCCTGTCAACGCGGTCAGCACTGGCGCGCCAATAGCAACACCCAGCGCATAGATAGAAACCAGCATCCCCGCCGAAGGAAGGGAGACAGATAACTGTTCGGCAATGGTCGGCACCAGCCCCACAATCACAAACTCGGTGGTACCAATAGCAAATGCGCTTATTGTTAGCGCGAATAACGCGAGAGGCATAAATTACTCCAGTTCATCACTATTCAGATGACACGCAGTATGCCGGGATGGTTTAATTACAAAAATATCCAAAATAACAATACAATTTTGCTTCAGAGGCAAAAATGAAAGCAACATCGGAAGAACTTGCTATCTTTGTATCAGTGGTGGAAAGCGGAAGCTTTAGCCGCGCAGCGGAACAACTTGGTCAGGCAAACTCAGCAGTCAGCCGGGCCGTTAAAAAACTGGAAATGAAGCTTGGCGTCAGTCTCCTTAACCGTACTACCCGTCAGCTCAGCCTGACGGAAGAAGGCGAACGTTACTTCCGGCGCGTGCAGTCCGTACTGCAGGAGATGGCTGCGGCAGAGACCGAGATTATGGAGACGCGAACCACGCCGCGTGGCCTGCTGCGCATTGACGCGGCCACGCCAGTCGTTCTGCACTTTCTGATGCCGCTGATTAAACCGTTTCGTGAGCGTTATCCAGAGATTATCCTTTCTCTGGTTTCTTCCGAGACCTTTATCAATCTTATTGAACGGAAAGTGGATGTGGCTATCCGCGCGGGCACATTGACGGATTCGAGCCTGCGCGCCCGACCATTGTTTACCAGCTACCGTAAAATTATTGCCTCGCCAGAGTATGTATCGCGTTTTGGTAAACCCGAGACGGTAGAAGAGTTGAAGCAGCACCTTTGCCTGGGCTTTAGCGAACCGGTCTCGCTTAATACCTGGCCCATCGCCTGTCGCGACGGTCAGCTTCACGAAATTATATGCGGTATTTCATCGAATAGCGGAGAGACGCTTAAACAGCTTTGCCTTAGCGGCAACGGCATTGCCTGTCTGTCAGATTATATGATTGATCGGGAGATCGAGCGGGGTGAGCTGATTGAGCTCATGGCCGATAAACGTTTGCCGGTAGAGATGCCATTCAGCGCGGTGTATTACAGCGATCGCGCGGTGAGTACTCGCATTCGGGCGTTCATCGACTTTCTGAGCGAACATATCAAAACAGCTCCCGAAGGAGCTGTCTGAAAGGGAGAAGGCACAGATCAGGAATTAATCCCACTCTGGCGCCAACCCCTCGGGACTGACCAGGCGATCGTTACAGTCCAGCGTGGCGATTGCGTGTTTATCTTCAGCATCCAGCTTCAGATTCAGCGCCTGAAGATTACTCGCGAGGTTTTCCCGTTTTGTGGAAGAGGGAATGACTGAATAGCCTTCACCTATTGCCCACGCCAGGATCACCTGGGCTGGCGTTGCGCTATGCTTCGCTGCAATACGGGAAATCACTTCATCATTCAGAGCTTTACCATACGCCAGGGTCATGTAAGAGGTGATATGGATGCCGTGCTGTTTTGCCCACTCAACCACTTTACCGTTTTGCAAATAAGGCGACAGCTCAATCTGATTTGTCGCGATATTATCAACGCCTACGGCGGCAATGGCTTTTTCCATCAATGGGATAGTGAAGTTCGAGATACCGATTTCACGAGTGAGTCCTTGCTCTTTCGCTTCCAGCAATGCCTGCATAAATTCTGCAACCGGAACAGCATCATTAGGCGAAGGCCAGTGGATTAGCGTCAGATCGACATAATCGGTACGTAGCTTTTTAAGACTTTCTTTCAGGCTGGGAATGAGCTTGTCTTTGCTCAGATTTTCAGTCCAGATCTTGGTGGTGATGTATAAGTCACCGCGTGGAATGCCGCTTTCTGCAATCGCCTGCCCTACTGCCGCTTCATTGTCATAAATTTGTGCCGTATCGACAGCACGATAGCCCAGCGCGAGAGCTGTTTTCACGGACGCAATAACCACGTCGTCCTTAAGACGAAAAGTACCTAAACCAAATGCCGGGATAGCCATAAAATTCCTCGTTAATTCTGTATGTTTGTAAACTCAAAGGATTATGACTTTCTGGTGCAGCTGGAAAAAGAGCGTAAAGCGCAGAGGATTTTTGCGAATTTGGCAATAATGGAACGGCAGGCAAAGAAAAAGCCCTGAGTGTTAACTCAGGGCTCTTAATAAGTGGCGGAACGGACGGGACTCGAACCCGCGACCCCCTGCGTGACAGGCAGGTATTCTAACCAACTGAACTACCGCTCCAC
>NZ_JAOWIB010000032.1:0-192101 GCF_030332325.1 Citrobacter sp. Cs237
AGAGCAGTTGACTTTTAATCAATTGGTCGCAGGTTCGAATCCTGCACGACCCACCAATGTAAAAAGGCGCCCTAAAGGCGTCTTTTTGCTATATGCAGAATTTAATGATTCGAACCTGCCGCAGGTTCGGGTCGAACGTAGTGAGACAACGGAGCCGCTTGCGGCGACGGCCCGAAGGGCGAGGCGAAGCCGAGTCATCCTGCACGACCCACCAATGTAAAAAGGCGCCCTAAAGGCGCCTTTTTGCTATATGCAGAATTTAATAACTGGAAAGGCTACGGCGCCGTTTTGTAGACTGGATAAGAGCATGCCATCATCCGGTAAAATGCCGCTACGCCGTTAACGACTCAATCATCCGCTCCAGTGCGGGCGTTGTTTGCTGCTTCTCATAAACCACATACAGGTCCGCCGGTATCCGCTCTTCCAGAGGTCGAAACGCCACCCCAGGCCAGTTCATCTGCGCGTATCCATCCGCCATCAGCGTGATCCCCATCCCCATGCTTATCATCGCCAACACCGTCTGCGGCTCCACCACTTCACGGATGATCATCGGGGAGAAACCCGCCTGCTGGCATACGCGCTGGAGAAATGCCCAATCGGAATGTACCGACGGAAGGGTGACGAAGTATTCATTCCGCAACGCGGCGAGGGGGATTGACTCACGAGAGGCCAACGTATGATCCTCAGGGACGGCGACCAGAAATGAAGACTCATGCAGACGCAGGCTGGTAAATCCGGAGGGAGGCTCGATCGCCATTCGCCAGATCCCGGCATCCAGTTCCCGACGTTCTAACAGCGCCATTTGCATACCCGGTGATTTTTCGCGAAAGAGTACTTCTACGTTGGGGTTTTCTTTTAGAAAACTGCGCATCGCCGGACGCATCCTCCCCCACATTGCGGTCCCGACCACGCCAAGTTCGATTCGCCCCGCCTCACCCCGCCCGATCTGTTCAACTCGCGCCATTGCCTGATTGGCACTCGCCAGCAGCCGCCGGGACTCCTCCATCAGGATTTTACCCGCATGCGTTAGCGCCACGCTGCGCGAATGACGCACAAACAGCAACGTCCCCAGCTGCTGCTCGAGCTCTTTGATATGAATACTCAACGGAGGCTGCGACATGTTCAGACGCGCTGCCGCCCGGCCAAAATGCAGTTCTTCCGCAACCGCAAGAAAATACCGCAGTAGCTTGAGATCGATGCGATGCGCGCGTTCCATGATAAGTGCGTTCCAGTTTAGAGGGAGACGTCGCAACGTTACCACATTGCCGCTCATAAGATAAAACGGCGGGTAGATGACCCGCCGCGAGAGCGATTAATGTGCCAGCGACCTGGTCATTAACTTTTCTGGCTCATGCTTATACTTAAAGAACAGCGCGAATATCACCGCCAGCACCAGAGCGTACGCCGCAAAGACTAACCAGATAGTTTGCCAGTCCTTCACGCCGTCAACCGAAAAATAATCTACCGCCAGGCCGCTCAGTATCGAGCCAACCCAGGCGCCGACGCCATTGACCATGGTCATAAACAGCCCCTGGGCGCTGGCGCGAATTCGCGCGTCCACTTCCTGCTCCACAAAAACAGAACCTGAAATGTTAAAGAAGTCGAAGGCGCAGCCGTAGACAATCATCGACATCAGCAGCATGACAAAGCCAAACGGCGATGGGTCGCCAAAAGCAAAGAAGCCAAAGCGCAGCGTCCATGCCAGCATGCTCATCAGCATGACCGTTTTAATACCAAATCGCTTCAGGAAGAACGGGATCGTCAGAATAAAGCCCACTTCCGCCATCTGGGAAACCGAAAGCAATATTGAGGGATATTTCACCACAAAACTGTCGGCAAATTCCGGGTTGCGGGCAAAGTCATGCAGGAACGGGTTACCGAATACGTTGGTAATTTGCAGCACTGCACCCAGCATCATCGCGAAGAGAAAGAAGATCGCCATACGCGGTTTTTTGAATAGCACAAAAGCATCCAGCCCCAGCTTGCTGACTAAAGATGCGGTCGCTTTCTTCTCCGCAATCGGGATCTTCGGCAGCGTAAAAGCATACATCGTTAGCAGCAGCGATGCGCCAGAGGCGATATACAACTGCGCGCTGCTAAGTTCCAGCCCCATCAGACTGACGGCCCACATCGCGACGATAAAACCAATCGTGCCGAAAACGCGAACAGGCGGGAATGCCGTCGCCGGATCCTGCCCCGCCTGCGCCAGGCAGGAATAAGAAATGCTGTTAGAGAGCGCAATTGTCGGCATGTAGGCCATCGCATTGACCAGCATTACCCAGAACATGGTGTCCGAATCAGTGACGGTCGTTGCGTACAGCAACACGCCAGCGCAAACCAGATGACACAGCATGTACGCACGTTCTGCGCGTAACCATTTGTCCGCGATGATCCCCATAATCCCCGGCATAATAATCGCCGCCAGCCCTTTTGAGCTGTAGATCATCCCCACGTTGGCTCCGGTAAAATGTAAAGTATTAATCATGTAAGAGCCCAGAGTCACCAACCAGCTTCCCCAGATAAAATATTGCAAAAAAGACATGATTTTTAAGCGTGTCGCAATACGCATTCTTTTCCTTCCTTGCCGTAGAGTACGACCCCGTAAGCCGGGGTCTTATTGTTATGTGCCTCAGGCCAGTTTGCGCAGGAAACCGCAAATGAGGTTGATAAAATTTTGCCGGGAAAGTTCTGCTGCCGCGAGCGTTTGCGCATGGGAGAGCGTCACATCGCCCAACCCTTCCGCCAGGTTAGTTATTGCAGAAACGGCAACCACCTTCAGTCCGCAATGGCGGGCGGTAATCACCTCAGGTACCACCGACATCCCCACCACATCACCGCCAATCATTTGCATCATGCGAATCTCTGCGGCTGTTTCAAAGTTCGGTCCAGGGTAAGAAACAAATACCCCTTCATTGAGGGTAAAGCCCTCTTCCGCCGCCACCGTCTGAAGAACCGAGCGATAATCGGCGTCATAAGCATTGGCCAGCGAGAAGAAACGCTCGCCAAAACGTTCGTCATTCAGCCCCACCATCGGCGTACCCGGCATGGTATTAATATGGTCGCTGAGCGCCACCAGGCTTCCTGGTCCCACTTCCGGGCGCAGCGATCCGGCGGCGTTAGTACAGAACAATAACTCGCAGCCCAGCAGCCTGAGGGTACGGATTGCGTCCGTCATAATGGTCATCCCCCGTCCTTCATAGAAGTGCCCGCGCCCTTTCATACAGGCAACCGGCACACCTGCCAGATAGCCGAGAACCAGTTCACCGGCATGACCATGAACCGTGCTTACCGGGAACCCCGGCAGCTTCTCGTACGAAATCGCCACGGCGTCTTCGATCTTTTCAGCAAGCGCGCCTAAACCAGAACCGAGAATAAAAGCCACGCGCGGCGTAAAGCCAGGTGAGTAACCGCGAATGATATCAACGCAATACCACGGATTCTGTGACAGGTCGGAATGAGTCATGGGATGTCCTTAAAAGCTACATATCGAATGAATGGTGTTCAGCACCCTCTTTTTATAGCGAGAGAGCATTGCAACTTTCCAATACACTTTCTCATGACGATCGATATGGAAATGATATCGATCGCCATAGGCAATTAAGATCGCCTCGCTATCGATTAGTAATAATTATGTATTGGATTTCTCACCCATCACATAAATACCATACCTGTTGCTGACAAGAGCAAAATAATAAAACAATCATTCGAAAATAATCTATTTCCGGATACTGGAATATACCCTATGAATAAAAATATTATTATCTTAAGTTTTACCGCCGCATTAACGTTACCGCAATCTGCCCACGCGGAGTTTACAGGTGGATTTGCCGATATCGGTCTTCACTACCTGGACTGGACGTCTGATACCACACACCGAACCAGCAGCAAATCCCACAAAGACGACTTTGGTTATCTGGAACTTGAAGGTGGCGCTAATTTTAGCTGGGGTGAAATATACGCTTTCTTCGACTGGGAAAATTTTTATCGCTCACGGAATGAAAAACCGGGGAGTGAACAGCGCTATACGTTTAAAAACACCAATCGTATTTATCTTGGCGACACCGGATTAAATCTTTATTTGCATGCATACGGGACCTACGGTTCCCCCAATCATATTCATTTCCATGATGACATGTTTTTGTATGGTCTGGGATATAACTTTACCGGCACGGGTTATTGGTTAAAGCCTTTTATTGCAAAACGCTATACCGACCAGACATATTATAGCGGTGACAATGGTTACGTAATGGGATGGGTTGCCGGATACAGTTTTACTCTCGGAAGCGAGAAATTCACCCTCACCAACTGGAACGAATACGAGTTTGATCGCGACCCCGCCTATGCCGCCGGAAACGGAGGCAAAGATGGATTGAATGGCGCCGTGGCGGTATGGTGGAACGCAACCCCGAACCTGACGGCAGGCATTCAGTACCGCTACGCTGATAATAAGCTGGGAGAGTCGTTCCTTCAGGATGGGGTTATCTACTCGGCGAAATTTAACTTCTGACTACAGGGCTGCCAAAGGCTGGCATCGCTGAAGTTTTGCGCTCCTGTGTCGATATCTTGATGGTCCGTCATTTCGGAACAGGTGCGCGCTATGATGACCCGTAATATATCCATCCCTTCCTTGCAAAACTGCGGCTGCGGGGCAAAAGCCGCCGCTGGCAACCAGCAGACAAACGTATATATCTGATTGAGCGCCCACACAGGCACAACGCACCTTTCACCCGGCCGGGAAAAATACTATGCCCTTACTCGCTAGCGCTTCTTTCCTGGGCATCAGCGACATGCGGTGTATACTCTATCGATTCCATTAATATGCAGACGCAGTACGCCTTTGTTATTTCTGTAGTCGATACACACACTGTCAGTACTGAATCCCTGGAGTCGTTATGACGCTTTTTCGTATTCTTGATCCCTTTACGCTGACACTGATCGCCGTTGTTTTGCTGGCGTCGTTTTTTCCCGCAGAAGGGGCTTTTGTCCCTGTCGTCGAAGGCGTGACGACCGCCGCCATTGCGCTGTTGTTCTTTATGCATGGCGCGAAGCTCTCGCGCGAAGCCATTATCGCGGGCGGAAGCCACTGGCGCTTACACCTGTGGGTGATGTGCAGCACCTTTATCCTGTTCCCTGTGCTCGGCGTACTGTTCGCCTGGTGGGCGCCCGTCAACGTCGATCCGATGCTCTACACCGGTTTCCTGTATCTCTGCATTCTGCCTGCCACCGTCCAGTCGGCTATCGCCTTTACTTCGCTGGCCGGCGGCAACGTGGCGGCGGCGGTCTGCTCCGCATCGGCGTCAAGCCTGCTGGGGATTTTCCTTTCGCCACTGCTGGTCGGTCTGGTGATGAACATGCACGGCGCGGAAGGCAGTCTGGAGCAGGTCGGTAAAATCATGCTGCAACTGCTGCTGCCCTTTGTCCTTGGTCATCTTTCCCGACCATGGATCGGTAAATGGGTGGCGAAAAATAAGAAATGGATTGCGAAAACCGACCAGACATCCATCCTGCTGGTCGTTTACTCTGCCTTCAGCGAAGCGGTGGTTAACGGTATCTGGCACAAGGTAGGCTGGGGGTCGCTGCTGTTTATCGTCGTTGTCAGTATTGTGCTATTAACTATCGTTATTGCGGTAAACGTTTTTGTCGCCCGCAAATGCGGCTTCAATAAAGCGGATGAAATCACCATCGTATTCTGCGGCTCAAAAAAGAGCCTCGCCAACGGTATCCCCATGGCCAATATTCTGTTTCCAACGTCGGTGATCGGCATGATGGTATTACCGCTGATGATCTTCCACCAGATTCAACTGATGGTCTGTGCGGTAATGGCACGCCGCTACAAGCAGCAGACCGAAAAAATGCAGGCGCAGCAGGAGAGCCGCGCCGCGAAAGTTTAAAGCGGGCGTTTCAGGGGCTGAACCAGCTGCGTCAGCCCCTCGGTTTTAATGAGCAGCGCAATTTGCATCAGTTCGCCCAGTTTACCCGGCGGAAATTCATCCTTGCGGGCAAACCACAGTAAATACTCCTCCGGCACATCAATCAGCCGGCGCCCTTTATATTTCCCGAACGGCATCACCGTGTTGGCGATCTCAATGAGCTGCTCTTTTTCCATCTCAGGCACCCAGCAGGCGGAGCATTTCCGCTTCGTCAATGACCTCGATGCCCAGCTCTTGGGCTTTCGCCAGCTTCGATCCTGCCGCTTCACCGGCAATCACCAGATCGGTTTTTTTCGACACACTGCCCGCCACTTTCGCCCCAAGAGCCACCAGACGCGCTTTGGCGTCATCACGGGACATCTGGCTCAGGCTGCCGGTCAGAACCACCGTTTTACCGGCGAAGGGACTGTCGATCTCTGCGGGATTGATTGCAACCGGCGCAGGCCAGCGCACGCCTTCCGCCAGTAGTTGGCCAATAACCTCGCGGTTGCTCTCTTCCGCAAAGAAATTGAACACATGGGTCGCCACCACAATTCCCACGTCAGGCACTTTCTGCAACTCGTCTATCGACGCCGCTTCTAAGGCGTCAAGCGTACCGAAGTACGCGGCTAATCCCGCGGCGGTCGCTTCACCGACTTCGCGAATACCCAGCGCATAAAGAAAACGCGCGAACGTTGTCTCCTTCGCCTTTTCCAGCGCGTCCACCACGTTTTGCGCCGACTTCGGCCCCATGCGGTCCAGCCCGGTCAGTTTTCCTGCCGTCAGCCGGAACAGATCCGCAGGCGTATGCACATACTCTTTCTCAACCAACTGGTCGATAATTTTGTCGCCCATTCCGTCAACGTCCATCGCCCGACGGGAAACGAAATGCTTCAGCGACTCTTTCCGCTGCGCGCCGCAGATTAGGCCGCCGGTACAGCGGGCAACGGCTTCGCCTTCCACGCGCTCGACGTCAGAACCGCAAACCGGGCACTGGGCCGGAAATTCAACCGGACGCGTATCATCCGGACGGTCGGAGAGCACCACATTGACGACCTGCGGGATCACGTCGCCCGCCCGGCGAATAACCACTTTGTCGCCAATCCGCAGCCCAAGACGGGCGATTTCATCGGCATTGTGCAGCGTGGCGTTACTGACCAACACGCCAGCCACCTGTACGGGCTCCAGCCGCGCGACAGGCGTGATGGCGCCCGTACGCCCCACCTGAAATTCCACGTCGCGGACAAAGGTCATCTGTTCCTGGGCCGGGAATTTAAACGCCACTGCCCAGCGCGGCGCGCGGGCAACGTAGCCAAGCTGTTCCTGCAGCGCCAGTGAGTTCACTTTGATCACCACGCCGTCAATATCGAAGCCCAGCGTTGGGCGATCTTCTTCCACCTGGCGGTAGAACGCCAGAACCGCTTCCGGAAAGTCGCACAGCGTAACGCGATTACTCACCGGCAATCCCCACGCCTTAAACTGCATCAGTCGGCCCAGGTGGGTATCGGGCAATTCGCCCCCTTCCAGGATACCAACGCCGTAACAGAAGAAAGTCAGCGGTCGCTTCGCTGTAATACGCGGGTCAAGCTGGCGTAGCGAACCCGCGGCCGCATTACGCGGGTTAGCGAAGACTTTGCTCCCGGTACGACGCGCCTCTTCGTTGATTTTTTCAAAACCGGCCTGGGGCAGAAAGACTTCTCCGCGCACTTCCAGACGCTCAGGAATGTTATCGCCATGCAGACGTAGCGGGATGGCGCGGATGGTGCGCACGTTGGTGGTAATGTCTTCCCCGGTGGTTCCGTCGCCACGGGTTGCGGCTCTGACCAATATGCCGTTTTCATACAGAATGCTGACCGCCAGACCATCGAGCTTTAGCTCGCAGCACCAGGTGAGTTTATCGGTGCTTTTTAGGCGATCCTGAACGCGTTTGTTAAACGCCAGGAAGCTCTCTTCGTCAAACACGTTGTCCAGCGACAGCATCGGTACTTCATGACGAATCTGGCTGAACGAGGCCAACGGCGCCGCCCCAACCCGCTGGGTAGGCGAGTCCGGGGTGATCAACTCCGGGTGCCGGGCTTCCAGCTCGCGCAGCTCGCGCATCAGACGATCGTACTCCGCGTCGGGCACTTCCGGCGCATCCATCACATGGTAAAGATACTCATGATGGCGAAGCGTGGTTCGCAGTTCTGTCAGTTGTTGTTCGATTGATTCCATATCGCACCATCAATGATAAAAAACCCCCGACAGGCGGGGGTTCAGAAAAGTATGTGTCGTGCCTTTAGTGTATCAGGCGTTAGCGTCTTTCACTTCGCGGATGCGGTCCTGATACTCACGCAGTTTTTGCGGCGTCATCATCCGGCGCTGGTCGTCCAGCACTACGCCACCCACTTCATCAGCGATATGCTGCGCAGACTGAAGCATCAGCTTAAAGTTTTGCAGTTCGTCGCCATAAGACGGCACCTGCATGAAAATGGTCACGCCTGGCGTGGTGAAGTCGGTCATTTCCGGGTCAAACGTCCCCGGATTAACCATATTCGCCAGGCTGAACAACGCCGGACCACTGCCGTCGGGACTCAGGTGGCGGTGGAAGATATTCATGTCGCCGAATTTGAAGCCCGCTTGCTGGATACTGTTGAGCAGGACGTCGCCATTCAGTTCGCTACCGTGATGAGCGGCAACGTTCATGATGATTACCGCTTCTTTACGCTGCGGTTTTTCTGGCGCAGGGGCCGGCGTTTCTTCTACCACCGGTTCTGGTTGCGGCTCTGCTACTGGCTCAGCCGGCTGGAATGCTTGCGAGGCCGCCTGCGGCGCTGGCGAAGCGGGCTGCTGAACAGGCTGTACCTGAGGCGCGGCAGTTTGCTGCGCCTCAGGCGCAGGTTGTTGCGGCGCGGCCTGCGGCTGAATGGGTTGCTGCGGGGCAGGCTGCGGCTGAACCGGCTGTACCGGACGCGGAGCGTGCTGCGGCGGCACCGTCGCGTCAGGCGGCGGCGCGACCGGCTGACGCGGCTGCGCAGACGCATAAGGCGGCTGGTACTGGTGTTGCGGCGACTGGCGAGGGGCTTCATGCTCCTGCGGGCTGCCGGGGGCATGATTCACGCGGTGAACACGAACTTCACCCACGCCTTCGTCAGCGTCGATATCGTCGTCAAACGGCTCATCGTCGCGTTTTGATTTCATGCGTTTCAGTGGACGATCGCGGAACATAGAAGATCGTTCTTTACGGCTGGTCCAGAAACCATGTACCAGTAAAGCGATTATGGCGATCGCGCCAACAATGATTAATATCAGACGCAAATCCTGCATCATTATATTCTCTGTTGTTCTAACACCTTGCCACCACGGCAAACATTTACTCACTAAGAGTATTTGCCGATTACGTCAAGTGCAAGTGTACTCTTAGCTTTCCCGGCATAAAGATGAAGGAAATCGTGCTTTTTGCTGTTTTTTCGAACATTTCCGAACTGTCCTGAGCGCAATTACCCGGTAAGATACCCGGGTTCACTTAGGACTAATACTAAAAGGAGTCTGTCCTGACTATGGTGTCATCATCCGTCACCGCACCACGCAGCGGTGTGTACTACTTCGCTCAGGGGTGGAAGCTGGTCTCGCAACCCGGGATCCGCCGTTTTGTTATTTTGCCCCTGCTGGTCAATATCGTGCTGATGGGCGGCGCCTTCTGGTGGCTGTTTACCCAACTGGATGCCTGGATCCCGTCGTTAATGCGGCATGTCCCGGACTGGCTGCAGTGGCTGAGTTATCTGCTCTGGCCGATCGCCGTGATCTCGGTGGTGTTGGTCTTTGGCTATTTCTTTTCGACGGTCGCCAACTGGATTGCCGCACCGTTTAACGGTCTGTTGGCGGAACAGCTGGAAGCGCGTCTGACCGGGGCCACGCCGCCAGATACTGGCGTGCTGGGCATCATGAAAGATCTGCCGCGCATCATGAAACGCGAATGGCAAAAATTCGCCTGGTATTTACCGCGCGCCATCGTCCTGCTGATCCTCTATTTCATTCCCGGTATTGGTCAAACTGTCGCCCCGGTGCTCTGGTTCTTGTTCAGTGCCTGGATGCTGGCGATCCAGTATTGCGATTATCCTTTCGATAACCATAAAGTGCCGTTTAAAGAGATGCGTTCTGCCCTGCGCGCGCGCAAGGTCACCAATATGCAGTTTGGCGCGCTCACCAGCCTGTTTACCCTTATCCCGGTGCTGAATCTTTTTATCATGCCGGTTGCAGTGTGCGGCGCAACGGCGATGTGGGTCGATTGCTATCGCGCGAAGCATGCCTTGTGGAAATAATGTAAAGATGAGACGCCAGCCGCTGGTATATGCCGTTTCTTATTCCATACTGATCGTCATTATTTCCTCATAGCATATAGATATGCGAAATCCTTACTTCCCCCTATCCGTCTGACGGGTATGCTGGGAAGGTATCCCAATTTCATACAGTTAAGGACAGGCCATGAGTAAGATTTTTGAAGATAACTCGCTGACTATCGGTCATACGCCGCTGGTTCGACTGAACCGCATCGGTAACGGACGCATTCTGGCGAAGGTGGAGTCACGTAACCCGAGCTTCAGCGTGAAGTGCCGTATCGGTGCCAATATGATTTGGGATGCCGAAAAACGCGGCGTACTGAAACCGGGCGTGGAACTGGTTGAGCCGACCAGCGGCAACACCGGTATCGCACTGGCTTACGTCGCTGCCGCGCGCGGCTATAAGCTGACGCTAACCATGCCGGAAACGATGAGCATCGAGCGCCGCAAGCTGCTGAAAGCGCTGGGTGCGAATCTGGTGCTGACCGAAGGCGCGAAAGGCATGAAGGGCGCGATTCAGAAAGCGGAAGAGATTGTCGCCAGCGATCCGGCGAAATACCTGCTGCTTCAGCAGTTCAGCAACCCGGCGAACCCGGAGATACATGAGAAAACCACCGGCCCGGAAATCTGGGAAGATACCGATGGTCAGGTGGATGTGTTTATTTCTGGCGTGGGTACAGGCGGTACGCTGACTGGCGTATCCCGCTACATCAAAGGCACAAAGGGTAAAGCAGACCTCATTACTGTCGCCGTCGAACCGACTGATTCTCCGGTTATCGCGCAGGCCCTGGCTGGCGAAGAGCTGAAGCCAGGCCCGCACAAAATTCAGGGCATCGGCGCGGGCTTTATTCCAGGCAACCTTGATCTCAAACTGATTGATAAAGTCATTGGCATCACCAATGAAGAGGCGATTTCTACCGCACGCCGTCTGATGGAAGAAGAAGGGATTCTGGCGGGCATCTCCTCCGGCGCAGCCGTCGCTGCCGCGCTTAAATTGCAGGAAGATGAAACCTTTACCAATAAGAATATTGTGGTTATCCTACCGTCCTCGGGTGAGCGTTATCTGAGCACCGCATTGTTTGCCGATCTCTTTACTGAGAAAGAACTGCAACAGTGATGCCAGCTTGTTAAAAACGCGTAAAAAAGCACCTTTTCAGGTGCTTTTTTGTGGCCTGCTTCAAACTTTCACCCCACCTGGCATTGATTCACCCCGTTGGGTCTGGTATTTAACCTGACTAATTATTTTGAAGCGCGAAATTAATCGTTACAGGAAAACTCCCTGCTGAATCGATTTTATGATTTGGTTCAATTCTTGATTTCGCGGCATAATGTTTAATGACGAGCGAAACGTCAGCGGCCAGAAGTTGCCTGCAACGGATTGCGTATAACACCTGGTGTGTCGCGTCCGTTTACGTCGGCACTAACAATACAGGCTAAAGTCGAACCGCCAGGCTAGACTTTAGTTCCACAACACTAAACCTATAAGTTGGGGAAATACAATGTTCCAGCAAGAAGTTACCATTACCGCTCCGAACGGTCTGCATACCCGCCCTGCTGCTCAGTTTGTTAAAGAAGCGAAAGGCTTCACGTCTGAGATTACTGTGACTTCCAACGGCAAAAGCGCAAGCGCAAAAAGCCTGTTCAAACTGCAAACTCTGGGTCTGACTCAGGGCACCGTTGTCACCATTTCTGCGGAAGGTGAAGACGAGCAGAAAGCGGTTGAACATCTGGTCAAGCTGATGGCGGAACTGGAATAAGTTTTTCCGGGTTCTTTTAAAAATCAGTCACAAGTAAGGTAGGGTTATGATTTCAGGCATTTTAGCATCCCCGGGTATCGCTTTCGGCAAGGCACTTTTGCTGAAAGAAGACGAAATCGTCATTGACCGGAAAAAAGTTTCTGCCGACAAGGTTGATCAGGAAGTTGAACGTTTTCTGAGCGGTCGTGCCAAGGCATCTGCGCAATTAGAAGCGATCAAAACCAAAGCTGGTGAAACGTTCGGTGAAGAAAAAGAAGCCATCTTCGAAGGGCATATCATGCTGCTCGAAGATGAGGAGCTGGAGCAGGAAATCATAGCCCTGATTAAAGATAAGCACATGACGGCTGACGCAGCTGCGCATGAAGTTATCGAAGGTCAGGCCACTGCCCTGGAAGAACTGGATGATGAATACCTGAAAGAACGTGCGGCTGATGTGCGTGATATCGGTAAGCGCCTGCTGCGCAACATCCTGGGTTTGGCGATCATCGACCTGAGCGCAATCAAAGACGAGGTTATCCTGGTTGCCGCTGACCTGACCCCGTCCGAAACCGCACAGCTGAACCTGCAAAAAGTGCTGGGTTTCATCACCGACGCGGGCGGCCGTACCTCCCACACCTCAATCATGGCGCGTTCTCTTGAACTGCCTGCTATCGTGGGTACCGGCAGCGTTACCTCTCAGGTTAAAAACGACGACTATCTGATTCTGGATGCCGTAAACAACCAGGTTTACGTCAACCCGACTAACGAAGAAATTGAAAAACTGCGCGCCGTGCAGGAACAGGTTGCCACCGAGAAAGCGGAACTGGCGAAACTGAAAGATCTGCCGGCAATCACCCTGGATGGCCATCAGGTTGAAGTGTGCGCAAACATCGGTACCGTACGTGACGTCGAAGGCGCAGAGCGTAACGGCGCCGAAGGCGTTGGCCTGTATCGTACTGAATTCCTGTTTATGGACCGCGACGCGCTACCGACTGAAGAAGAACAGTTTGCGGCGTACAAAGCTGTTGCTGAAGCCTGCGGCTCTCAGGCAGTTATCGTGCGTACTATGGACATCGGCGGCGACAAAGAGCTGCCGTACATGAATTTCCCGAAAGAAGAGAACCCGTTCCTGGGCTGGCGCGCTGTGCGTATCGCCATGGATCGCAAAGAGATCCTGCGTGACCAGGTTCGCGCTATCCTGCGCGCGTCCGCTTTCGGTAAACTGCGCATTATGTTCCCGATGATTATCTCTGTTGAAGAAGTGCGCGCACTGAAGAAAGAGATCGAAATCTACAAACAGGAACTGCGTGACGAAGGTAAAGCATTTGACGAAGCAATCGAGATTGGCGTGATGGTGGAAACACCGGCTGCGGCGACGATTGCGCGTCATTTAGCCAAAGAAGTTGATTTCTTTAGTATCGGCACCAATGATTTAACGCAGTACACGCTGGCAGTTGACCGTGGTAATGATATGATTTCACATCTTTACCAGCCAATGTCACCGTCCGTGCTGAACTTGATCAAGCAAGTTATTGATGCTTCTCATGCAGAAGGTAAATGGACTGGCATGTGTGGTGAGCTTGCAGGCGACGAACGTGCTACACTTCTGTTGCTGGGGATGGGTCTGGACGAATTCTCTATGAGCGCCATTTCTATCCCGCGCATTAAGAAGATTATCCGTAACACGAACTTCGAAGATGCGAAGGTGTTAGCAGAGCAGGCTCTTGCTCAACCGACAACGGACGAGTTAATGACGCTGGTTAACAAGTTCATTGAAGAAAAAACAATCTGCTAATCCACGAGATGCGGCCCAATTTACTGCTTAGGAGAAGATCATGGGTTTGTTTGATAAACTGAAATCTCTGGTTTCTGATGATAAGAAAGACACCGGAACTATTGAGATTGTTGCTCCGCTCTCTGGCGAGATCGTCAACATCGAAGACGTGCCGGATGTAGTTTTTGCGGAAAAAATCGTTGGTGATGGTATCGCCATCAAACCAACCGGTAACAAAATGGTCGCGCCTGTTGACGGTACCATCGGCAAAATCTTTGAAACCAACCATGCGTTCTCTATCGAATCCGATAGCGGTATCGAGCTGTTCGTTCACTTCGGTATCGACACCGTTGAGCTGAAAGGCGAAGGCTTCAAGCGTATCGCGGAAGAAGGCCAGCGCGTGAAAGTGGGTGACCCGGTCATCGAATTCGATCTGCCGCTGCTGGAAGAAAAAGCCAAGTCCACTCTGACGCCGGTCGTCATCTCCAACATGGACGAGATCAAAGAACTGACCAAACTGTCCGGTAGCGTGACCGTGGGTGAAACTCCGGTTATCCGCATCAAGAAGTAATTCTTGCCGCAGTGAAAAATAGCGCCTTCCGGCGCTATTTTTTTATCCGCCAATTTCACCTTTACAGCAACGTGGCGGTGACCGGACGATAGCACTTCTCGCGCATCAGGATTTTCATGCCGTCCGGTCCACTTTCCAGCATCCGTTTTTCGGCGTCTGCGACCAGCAATTCGCACTGATACCCTCCCGCAATGCCAAACATGGCGCGCGCCACGCAAATATCCGCCAGCGCATCCACTCCACTGGTGTCGAAATGACCGACCACCCGCCCTTGTTGACGAACCACTAAGCGATAACTTTTCATTGCGCCTCCCCTGTCGGCGGCAGTATTAATTCGTCGCAGCCGCATTGTTGGGTCCACATCATGACGTCCAGCACCCTTTCTGCCGCCAGTTGCGTGGCTCGGGTTAACGTCATTTCACGTACAATGCCGCTCACCAGCTCCGCACAGAACAGATCGCCGGTGCCTTTCAGGTCGGTTTCCACCCGCGGATGTTCAATAATATCCACCGATTCAGCCGTCACCACCGCCACGTTGATAGCGTCACGGTTTTGTCCGGGAGCACTGGTGATCACAATCCACTTCAGCGTATCGGTGAGCAGCGACCTCGCCGCAATCACTGCCTCGTCAAGCGTACCGCACGGTTTGCCGCTCAGCATGTGCAGTTCAAAGACATTTGGCGTCAGCCCATGCGCCACTGGCAGCAGATGCTGCCGGTAAGCCTCCGGGATTTCCGCTTTCACATACATACCGCTGTCCACGTCCCCTATCACCGGATCAACCAAAATGGTGATATTGGGGTGGTGCTGGCGCACGTTCTGCAACCATTGCGCCAACAGGACGATTTGCTCTGCGCTGCCCATGTAACCGGTGGTCACCGCCTTCAGCTCGCGCAGGGCGTCGCGCTCACTCAGCGCCTGTAAATAGCCGTTAAACCAGTCGGCAGGAATAATGCCGCCATAAAACGTCTCGTAATGCGGCGTATTGCTGAACAGCACCGTAGGTACCGCCGTGACGCGCAAACCTTTTGCCTTAATAGCCGGCACCGCGATGCTGTTACCCACGCTGCCGTACACCACCTGTGACTGAACGGCGACGATGTCGGTTTGTAACGCCCGATGGCTATCGCTAAAAAGCACTGACTGTATATCACTCTCCTGCGCCATAAACATCTCCTCTCACTGGACAGCGGGCTGGCGCCTCACTATTATCGTCATATGCTAAAATTCATTTTGTCATAGGTCAATAATGATCGACGGAAAAACCGCCAGCGAAATCTTTGACAACATCCGCCAGCATATCACCAGCGGAGCGTTACGTTCGGGGGATACCTTACCTCCCGTGCGCGAACTGGCCCAGGCGCTGAACGTCAACCGAAATACTGTCGCTGCGGCCTACAAACGGCTGGTTATCTCCGGGCTGGCGCTGAGTCAGGGGCGCAACGGCACGGTGATAAACGGCGCCTCTGCGCCAGTTGCGCTGGAAGGAAGCGATCCGCACACTCCGCTTGTCGATCTTTCCGGCGGCAATCCCGCAGCGGATCGTCTGCCCGAGCTGGGACGCTATCTAAAAACGCTCACGCATACTCACCGCTTGTACGGCGATGAAGCGTTATCGCCCGCGTTACAACAGTGGGCGCAAACATGGATGAAGGATGCCACCCCTGCCGAAGGCGAAATTGATATTACCAGCGGCGCCATTGATGCCATTGAACGTCTGCTGAGCGCCCACCTGCTGCCGGGCGACAGCGTGGCGGTGGAAGATCCGTGCTTTCTGAGCAGCATTAATATGCTGCGCTACAGCGGTTTTCGCGCCACGCCCGTGCGCGTTGACGAGGAAGGCATGCAACCGGACATGCTGGAGCAGGCCTTACGCCTGGGCGCACGCGCGGTGATTATTACCCCACGCGCGCATAATCCAACCGGATGCAGCCTGAGCGCCACGCGTGCCGCCGCGTTACAAAACATACTTGCCCGCTATCCGCAGGTGTTAGTCATTGTCGACGATCATTTCGCCCTGCTCTCGACATCAGCCTGGCATCCGGTTATCGCCGCGGAAACCCTGCGCTGGGCGGTGGTGCGTTCAATGTCGAAAACGCTCGGCCCGGACCTGCGTCTCGCCATCGTTTCCAGCGATCCGCTGACGTCGCAGAAACTGCGCCTGCGCCTGAACGCGGGCAGCCAGTGGGTCAGTCATCTACTTCAGGATCTCGCTTCTGCCTGCCTGAACGACAGTGATTTTCAGCGCTCATTGAACCATACCCGGCAGTTTTATGCGTCCCGCCAGCAAAAGCTGGCCGGGGCGCTGGGCCAGCATGATCTGGCCGTACCGCCGGGCGACGGTCTGAATCTGTGGCTGCCACTGAAGGACACCAGTCAGAAAACCGCTTTTATGCTGGCGAAATCAGGCTGGCTGGTGCGCGAAGGTGAGGCGTTTGGCGTGAACGAACCTGCACACGGTCTGCGTATCACGCTGTCGACATTGAGCGACAGCGATATCAACACCCTGGCGGCTGATATTTATCAGGCGCTGAATGGCTAACAGGAGAAGAGCGTGCGAGTACATTTTGTTGTTCACGAATCATTTGAATCCACCGGCGCCTATCTGCCATGGGCAGAACAACGGGGCTATACCCTCTCATGGTCTCGCGTTTATGCCGGAGAACCCGTGCCGAAGAACGCGGACGGCTTTGACATGCTGGTTGTATTTGGCGGCCCCCAGTCGCCGCGAACAACGCTTGCAGAATGTCCGTACTTTGACTCGCTGGCGGAACAGCATCTCATTAATCAGGCGATAAGCGCCGGACGTATTGTGGTGGGCATCTGTCTTGGCGCGCAATTGATTGGCGAAGCATTGGGCGCAAAGGTCTGCAAAAGCCCGGAAAAAGAGATCGGTCATTTCCCTATTACGCTGACCGCAGCAGGCAAAGAGCATCCGTTTTTCTCTCACTTTGATTCTCCACTGAGTGTCGGTCACTGGCATAACGATATGCCGGGATTAACCGATCAGGCGACCGTCATTGCGGAAAGTAAAGGCTGTCCGCGACAAATTGTGCAGTTTGGTCATTTCATTTACGGCTTCCAGTGCCACATGGAATTTACCGCCGAGTCCGTCGAAGGATTGATTAGGCACTCCCAACAGGAGCTGGCGGAAGCCGCAGGGAAAACGTTCATCCGTTCGGTAAAGGAAATGCGCGAATGGAGTTACCAGGAAATGAATGAAACGCTGTGGCGGTTTCTGGATAAACTTCTGCAAGCACATTCAGAAAATTACCCCGGTCGCGGGTGCAACTAAACGCAGGACGCCTTGTCAGAACTACGAAGGATTTCTCATCGCAAGGAAAAGTGGAATGAAAAGAATCGCCTGTACGCTATTTGCTCTCCTGTTAACTCTTCCGGTCTGGGCGAAGCTGAATGCCCATGAAGAGGCACGCATCAGCGCCATGCTTGATGCACTGGCGCAAAAAAAGGATTTAATCTTCGTGAGAAACGGCGATTCACATAATTGTGATGAAGCAGTATCCCACCTGCGCCTGAAGCTGGGGAATACCCGCAACCGTATTGATACCGCAGAACAATTCATTGATAAAGTCGCCTCCTCTTCATCGATTACCGGCAAACCCTACATTGTGCGAATTCCGGGTAAAAATGATGAAAATGCCAAACCTTATCTGCACGCACTGATCGCGGAAACAGATAAAACCCTTAACTAATTTTCTCAACGAATCGGTTAGAACATTCCCTAACCGATAGTTTTACCATTGCCAAAGAGATAATGTCATGGCAAATACTTTATTAAAGTTTGTTGTACCTGTTTTATCATTAATGATAAGTCACAATGTGATTGCCGCAGAAAATAATCGCTGTGATTTCTCTATCAGTCAGCAATCCCCTTCGACACTAATTACCTCACTGATGAATCAATTACCGGATGTGGTTAAAACCGGTAACAAAGAATCCGTCGGGAATTTCGTCGACAGCATCTGGAATGAACTGCATGCATCCTGTGCTAATTTCGAAAACGCGAATGCGGTAGTATGGCGCCTCACGCAGGCGCTGAATGAAACCGCTCAGTATGAAAAAGCCATTGAATTAAATAAAAAAGCGGCAGAGGCGACCACCAATGTTGATCAGCATCAGCGTTTTATTCGCAAAGCGACCACGCAAGCGATGCTGGCTGGTAAAGGAAGTGAAGCACAGCAGTTCATTAAAACGTATCTTTCCATCAAAAACCTCCCCGCTGAGATGTGGCAACTGGATGATGAGAATAATCAGTTAAATTATGCTCTTGCCCATCTGACGGTGCCGTTAACCACTGGGCGCTGGACGCTGGCAAAAATATATTCTACCGGTCAACGTGATGGCGCGTCAGTGATTCGTTTTACTAACAATGGCGATGGAATCTATAACGTCGCAGACAACTATGTTTCCGCTGACATAACGCTCCACTACCGGGGATCTAATAACACTGAGCATTCAGTAAAAACAACGCAGATAAAACGACCCTGGCTTTATACAACAGCAGAGGATGCTGAGCTTTCGGCAAAATTACCCGATTTCCCAGGCGAAAATATTAAACAAATAAAATCAGCTCAACGTTATAGCGTCGCCGGGGATAGCGTGACGACGGCAATATGGCAAATAACGCAAGGATCGTGGGAAATGGCGGTTCAGGCAACATTTCAGACAGCGCACAGCGAAAATGCCCTTCAGCAACTGTCTTCACTGTTTACAAAAATAAAATGGCCGCAGGCAGACACGCTTCCCCCCATTCAGAAAGAACTGGATGCACTGACAAAAACAACTTACCGTACCACGGCCGAATGGAATAACGCTGCCCGACAGGCAAACTTATTGCTTCCGGCGGCAAAATTCCCGCTTGAAAAAGCAAGAGTCAACGCCATTCTCGGTATCCATTCATACCGGCAAAATAAACTGGATAAAGCCTGGTCATATCTTCAATATGCTCGCGCCGCTTATTCGCAAACCTTAACGACTCAAACCGAAGATAACTATGGTTCGCAAGCGCTTCTGATGTACCTGACGGACATTGCTTACCGGACGAAAAAGAAGACCTATACCGAACTGGTGAAACAATCATTAAGGCATTCGCCAATGGATAGCCATTGGGTTTTTGATCCTGTTATCCCACAAATATTCAACAAAAAAAGCCAGTTACGCTTTCCCTTTAACGTCGGCATTTTCCATGCCTCAGCATTCACGTATATCGAAGGAACCGTTGTTTATTCTGCAGCAAAATATGGCTATTCGACTGAGTTTTCCGCCGGGTTGACGGAGTTGTCTGAAGTCAATGTGCCGAACATTATCAAAGCTAAAGTCAAACGCCTTCAGGAAGAAGATCGACAAAAAATAACTATAGCGGACAAAGACCTGCATAAAACAACCTATCCCTTTAGTTTACAGGGACAGAAGAAAATGGCGACAAAGTGGTCGGTCAAATGGTACAGCGGTAGCGAAAAAACAGAAAAATCACTGATCTACTGGACGTTTCCTTACCAGAGCGGTTATGGCGCGATCCTTGCGGTGGTCGATAACAAGGACAACGCGGTATTGCCCGAGCTGGATAAATTTGCCAAACAACTGGCACAGTACTCTGCCCCTGCATCGTCGTCAGTTTCTGGAGAACGTAATGATGTTTCTAACTAACAGGCACGTTTTATTCGCTCTGGTTTGTTCCTTTGTCGCGCCAACGTTTGCCGCAGCCACCTCATCTCCTGTTGAACGATATGAACTGTGCCAAAAGCTACCCTATTACGACCAAGAGCAACAATATCTGATACGGCGCCAGCAACTCGACAGCTACAAGGAAGCAATGGGATTGATTCAGCAGGGAGATTTTATTACTGCACAACGGGCGCTACTGTCCAGTCTGGAAAAAATGAAGGTAAGCTGCGACATTAACCACTATGAGTTGTCATCAGAACTGGATACCCTGGCATGGCTGTTGGAAAAAAAACACCGCTACGCTGAAGCACAGAGCCTGTTCGAAAATGCGCTACCGCTGGCAGAATATGATGATTTCATTAAAGGATTTTTAATTTCTGCCGCTAAATATGCCTGGTTCGCAGAAAAACAAACGGATGCCATCCTTTTAATTAAACGTGTGTATTCCGGCGAAGGAGGTAAAAAAATCTCACCTAATCTTTGGCACATAGACGAAAAAAATAACCAACTGTCCTGGCGGGTGGCTAATATGCGCTTCCCTGTTATTAACGCAAAGAAATGGTTGCTGGTTGATATTGACTCGGGTGAAACCCGGGATTACCCGACAGACCTGACCTACATATTATCATCCGGTGGAAAGATTCGCTTCACGATGACCTATAATGAAGTCGAAAAAGAAGACTCAATGGTATCACCTGAGGATAAAAACGTTGCGCCGCCCGTAACAGATATCGGCCATATACCAGATTTCCCGGTGGATAAAAATCTCCAGCAGAAATTTGTTGTAGCAGCAGAGGAACAAATTTCCGTCACATGGAAAATTAAGCAAGGTGACTGGCGGGTCACCATAAAAGCGAAAATTCCTGAAAGCGACAGCCAGGCCGCAATAAAGTCGATTGCTGATTTGTTTGCGCAGATTAAATGGGATAATCCGCCAAAACTCTATCACCAGCAAACGATGCGCTCGATTGAAGCTGAATTGTATCCTCTTGGGGTAGGACTGTCCGCGCCTGATGCTCCTGATGAGAACTGGGACAAAGCCAGGATCATCGCGCAAAAAGGGTTACAGATCGCCGCATTCCCGGCTGAATATCAAAAATTTTACAGCATTACAGGCCTTGCGGATTATCGTAAGGGAAAGTATGCCGATGCCAGTCAGGCGTTCGAAAAAGCGCGGGCGCAGTTCCCCTATACTCATAACGACTGGGACTATGAAAAAATTTTATTCTACTCAGCGCTCAGTACATTACGTTTTGAAGAAGGGAAAGACGGTTATGAGCTTCTGGCGAAATATATCCAGGCAGCCGGCCTCATTGGCGATAGCCAGCAGTGGAGCGTAGACACCGCGCACGGGGCGATAAGAGAAAATAAAGATGATGGATTGATTTTTCCCTTACTCACTGCCCAGACAATACTGGAGTATGCAGGGACGGATTATCTCCTGTATTCCTCCGAAAAAAATCCAGACAGTTTCCTGGTTCAGATATTACCGTCAGATACGTCGCCAAAAGCATTTATCCTGCAGCGTCTGAAAATGGCGAAAGATCAGACGGAAGGCATTAAATTCGAGCACACCGCACAGGATATTTCAGGAAGTCAGAACAACGCCGTGCGTTGGGTCTTCCATAAAGAGGAATCCATCAGAGATTACCTGTCGCCGGATGACGGTGTTTACTGGTTTATTCCCTGGCAGGGAAAGACCATTGCTGTTTTTCCCAGAACGTATGACCGGAAAGCGCCTGCGGCAGAGAAAACGGATAACTTCGTTCGTGAACTGCTGACTGCTGATTTAAAAGAGAAAGCCTAATCTACGTCAAACCGGTCAGTGACACACTGACCGGCATTGGTTATATCCCCGCCCCCTGGCTGAAATGCTCTTCGCCAAACACACCCGTGGAAAGGTAACGATCGCCGCGATCGCAGATAATCGCCACAACGACGGCGCCCGGCCTCGCCTGCGCCACACGAATCGCCCCGGCCACCGCGCCACCGGAACTGACACCGCAGAAAATCCCTTCCCGCACCGCCAGCTCGCGCATGGTGTTTTCCGCAGCCTGCTGATGAATATCCAGTACCTCGTCAACCAGCGAGGCGTTAAATATTCCCGGCATATATTCCGCAGGCCAACGGCGGATCCCCGGAATGCTGCTGCCCTCTTCCGGTTGCAGGCCAACGATGGTGACAGGCTTCGCCTGCTCGCGCAGAAAACGCGACACGCCAGTGATTGTGCCGGTCGTGCCCATACTGGAGACAAAATGGGTGATGCGCCCGGCAGTTTGCTGCCAGATCTCCGGCCCGGTGGTGCTGTAATGCGCCAGCGGGTTATCAGGGTTGTTAAACTGATCGAGCAGTTTGCCCTCTCCGCGTTCTGACATGGCTAACGCTAAGTCGCGCGCCCCTTCCATGCCCTGCTCTTTGCTGACCAGAATCAGCTCTGCGCCATAAGCGCGCATTGCCGCGCGTCGCTCCTGGCTCATGTTGTCCGGCATCAGCAGGGTCATGCGGTAGCCTTTCAGCGCGGCAATCATCGCCAGCGCAATCCCGGTATTTCCACTGGTTGCTTCAATGAGTACGTCGCCTGGTTTAATTTCCCCGCGCTTTTCCGCCTGCACGATCATCGATAGCGCAGCGCGATCTTTCACCGACCCGGCGGGATTGTTACCTTCCAGTTTGAGCCAGATTTCACTGCCGTTGTCCGGCCCCATCCGCTGCAATTTCACCAAAGGCGTATTGCCGATTGTTTGTTCTAGTGTGTTCACGTCTTTTGTCCAACTCAATGCCCGATGGCGCTACGCTTATCGGGCCTGGGTAAATCATCCCGGGATTACGCTATTTCTGCCAATACCACATCTTCATGGCGCTCAATGCGCTGCTCGCCATTATACAGCCGGGCATTTTGCAGGCCGACAAACAGGCGCTCGCCGCGCGCCGGGGTATCGTCGCCCTGCATCACCACCGTCAGCGGTTCGTTATACCATCCCAGCGGCTGCACGACTAACTGGGTATAGTGGCCTTTCGGGCTGGCTTCGATCACCTGTACCGGCAATGGCGAGTCGAGACTGGTACGACGGCTAATGTCCACTTCCCACGGACGCAGGAACAGATCGACCGGCCCCTGATACGCAGGGGTATAACCCAGCGGCCAACGGTGCGCGCCGACGTGGAACTGCGCGCCGCGAACAGTGCCCTGCAGTCGGTTCACCTCGCCCATAAACTCCAGCACGAAGCGGGTGGCCGGTTCGCGCCAGACCTGATCCGGCGCGTCGGCCTGTTCAATATGGCCCTGGCTCATCACCACCACCCGGTCCGCCACTTCGGTCGCTTCTTCCTGATCGTGGGTCACAAACACGCTGGTGAATTTCAGCTCTTCATGCAACTGGCGCAGCCAGCGCCTGAGCTCTTTACGCACCTGGGCATCCAGCGCGCCGAAGGGTTCGTCGAGCAATAAAATTTGCGGCTCAACGGCGAGCGCGCGCGCCAGCGCCACCCGCTGTTTCTGCCCGCCGGAAAGTTGCGCCGGAAAACGATCCGCCAGGTGCGCAAGTTGCACCATTTCCAGCAGTTTGGTCACTTTCGTCTTGATAGCGGCCGCATTCGGTCGTTCACGACGCGGCAGCACCGTCAGGCCAAAAGCGATGTTGTCAAAGACGGTCATATGGCGAAACAGCGCGTAGTGCTGAAACACAAACCCGACCTTACGGTCGCGAGCATGCAGGCGGCTGACATCAGTGCCGTGAAAACGAATATGCCCGCTGCTCTGATGCTCAAGCCCGGCGATAATCCGCAGCAGCGTGGTTTTACCAGAGCCGGACGGCCCCAGCAGCGCCACCATCTGACCAGAAGGAATATCCAGCGAGATATCGTTCAGCACCTGGGTGCGACCAAAGGACTTCTTAATATTGGCAATCTCAATGCTCATGATGTTCCTCCTGTTGCGCGCGTTTTTCCTGATTCTCCAGGCGCCATTGCAACATGCTCTTTAAAAACAGGGTAATAATCGCCATCAGCGTCAGCAGCGCGGCGGCGGTAAAGGAGCCAACGGTGTTATAGTCCTGCTCCAACAGTTCAATCTGTAACGGCAGCGACAGCGTTTCGCCGCGAATTGAGCCGGACACCACCGACACCGCGCCAAATTCGCCAATCGCCCGGGCGTTGGTCAGTACCACGCCGTACAGCAGCGCCCAGCGGATATTGGGCAGCGTTACGCGGCGGAACATCTGCCAGCCGGAAGCGCCGAGCAAAATCGCCGCCTCGTCCTCCTGACTGCCCTGACTGAGCATCACCGGCACCAGTTCTCGCACCACAAACGGACAGGTGACAAAGATAGTGACCAGCACCATCCCCGGCCAGGAGAACATAATTTGCAGGTTATGCTCGTCCAGCCAGCCGCCCAGCGGGCCGTTGGAACCATAGAACAGCAGATACACCAGCCCGGCGACCACCGGCGATACCGCAAACGGAATATCCAGCAGCGTGAGCAAAAGCTGGCGACCGGGAAAGTTAAAACGCGTCACCAGCCAGGCCAGCAGAACGCCAAACACCAGGTTCACCGGCACCGCGATCAGCGCAATCAGCACCGTCAGCCAGATGGCATGGAGCATGTCCGGGTCAGATAAATTCTCGATAACCGGCATCAGCCCACGGCTGAACGCCTGTACGAAGATGTAAATCATCGGCACCAGCAAAATGAACGCTGAAACCAGCATACCGACGCCAATCAGAAACCATTTTCCCCAGTTAATGCGGGGAGCGTCATAACGCTTCAATTGAGTAACTTCCGCCATTAGTGACCTACTACGCGTCGGCCAAAGCGACTTTGCAGAGTGTTAATCGAAAACAGCAGCAGCAGCGAAGCCGCGAGGATCACCGAAGCGATCGCGCTGGCGGCGGGGTAATCAAATTCCTGCAACCGCACGAAAATCATCAGCGACGTCACTTCCGTTTTCCAGGCGATATTCCCGGCGATAAAAATCACCGCCCCGAACTCGCCGAGGCTGCGGGTAAAGGACAGGGCAACTCCCGCCACCAGCGCAGGCGACAGTTCCGGTAGCACGACTTTACGAAAACTTTGCAGACGCGTTGCGCCCAGCGTTTCCGCCGCTTCTTCATATTCCGGGCCCAATTCTTCCAGCACCGGCTGCACGGTGCGTACCACAAACGGAATGCTGGTAAAGGCCATCGCCACCGCAATCCCCAGCCAGGTATACGTAACTTTGATGTCGACGCTCGCCAAAAACTGGCCGTAAAAACCATTGACTGAAAACAGTGAAGCCAGCGTCAAACCTGCGACTGCGGTTGGCAAGGCGAACGGCAGATCCATCAGCGCGTCCAGCAGCGTGCGACCCGGGAAACGGTAGCGGGTTAAGATCCACGCCATCAGCAGGCCAAATACGCCGTTAAAAATCGACGCCACGAACGCCGCCAGCAACGTCACTTTATAGGCTGCGACCACCTGCGGGTTAGTGATGACCTCCCAGTATTGCGCCCAGCTCATCTGCGAGAGCTGCATCACCAGCGCGCTCAGCGGCAACAGCAAAATCAGGCAGACGAACAGCAGGCTGGTGCCCAGGCTTAAGGTAAAGCCCGGCAGTACGCGTCTGGAGGAGACAGCAAACATTACTTACGCCCCGCCGCCAGCAGTTTGTCCAGTTCGCCGCCGCTGGCGAAATGGGTTTTCATGACATCCGGCCAGGCGCCAAACTTATCTTCCACGCGGAACAGTTCGGTCTGTGGGAATTGATCCTTCAGCTTATCCATGACTTCCGGGTTATTCACCCGGTAATAAAAACCGGTAATGATGGTCTGCGCCTGTGGGCTATATAGCCAGTTCAGGTACGCTTTTGCCGCTTTTTCCGTCCCGTTGGCTTGCACATTTTTATCGACCCACGCGACCGGGAATTCCGCCAGAATGTTGGTTTTCGGGATCACCACTTCAAAGCCCTGCGCTTCGTACTGTTTACGGATGTTGTTCACTTCGGACTCGAAGCTTATCAGCACATCGCCCAGCCCGCGTTCGGCGAACGTGGTGGTGGCGCCGCGTCCGCCGGTATCAAACACTTCGACGTTCTTCAGGAACTGAGTCATGAACTGCTCGGTTTTGGCTTTGTCGCCACCGTCAGCATTATCTGCCGCGCCCCAGGCCGCCAGATAGGTATAGCGCGCGTTACCGGAGGTTTTGGGGTTTGGGAAGATCAGCTTCACGTCGGAGCGCACGAGATCGTTCCAGTCCTGAATGTTTTTCGGATTGCCTTTACGCACCAGGAAGCCCATCGTGGAATAGAATGGCGAGCTGTTGTTCGGCAAACGGCTCTGCCAGTCCGCCGGGATCAGCTTGCCTTTATCATGCAGGATCTGCACGTCAGTGACCTGGTTATAGGTGACCACATCAGCTTTTAACCCCTGCAAAATCGCCAGCGCCTGTTTTGAAGAACCGGCATGAGACTGTTTGATGGTCAGCTTGTCGCCGCCGTTATCTTTCGCCCACTGTTGTTCAAATGGCGGGTTAAGGGCGGCAAACAGCTCACGGGAAACGTCATAGGAGCTGTTAAGCAGTTCCGTCGCCTGCGCCTGCCCGACCAGCAACAGCGACGCAACCAGCGCCAGAGAGTTCTTTTTCAGTAAGTTAACGGCCATTGCGCACCCTTATAAAATTAATGACTTTCTAATAGCCATAATATTTATAACCAGTGTGAAAGGAGTAACGGTTTTATATACCGTTTGCTGATTTGAAAGTTGAAAAGGGAATAAGAGAACCCCTCCCGGCCAGCGGAAGGGGTGTAACGTCGGTCAGACGCCGACGCTGACGCTTTCCGGCAGCGTGCTGCCGCCGTCAATCACGTTTTGGGTGCCCGTGAGATAGCTGGACTCGTCGGAGGCCAGGAACGCCGCCAGTTCGCCCACTTCCAGCGGACAGGCCAGACGACGCAGTGGTATCGCCTTCGCCATTTCTGTCAGCACCGATTCCGGATCGTCCGCGTTGGACTGGCGGGCGATGCTTTCCGCCATTGGCGTACGTACGTAGCCCGGGCAAATGGCGTTCACGCGGATCCCCGATTGCGCAAATTCCACCGCCAGCGATTTGGTCAGGCCGACAATCGCCGCCTTCGACAACGCATAAGCAGTTTCACCCGGATCGGCCACCATATCGCCGGTCACCGAAGACATCATCACAATGCGGCCATCTTTACGTTTTACCATTTCCGGCAATACGGCTTTCGTGACGTTCCAGACGCCTTTAATGTTGACATCAATATGGAAGTCGCGATCTTCATCGCTCATCTCGAGGAAACCGCCGAGGCGACACACGCCCGCGTTGTTGACGAGGATATCGATGCGTCCTTCCACCTCTTTCGCTCGCTTGATCGCTGCGGCGACAGACGCCGGATCCGTTACATCCGCCACCACGGCCGTGCAGCGATGACCGCGTCCACCCAGTTCGTCCGCCAGCTTTTCAATCTCATCGGAGATATCCAGCAGGATTAAGTTCGCGCCGTGGCGAGCAAACACTCTGGCGATCCCTTCGCCAATGCCCTTCGATGCGCCCGTAATCAATGCTGTTTTGCCCGTGAGTTTACCCATTTCAATGCTCTCCTTATGAATATGAAGTCTTACACTCCATTAACAACGAAAATACATTAAAAACAGATAAGTGCTGAGGAACAGCTCACTAATTAAGGTAAATCTTAGGAAAAAATGCGCCGGAATCAGTCCCGGAGCAGATTAATCAACTCACTGCTGCGTTCGATCATTCGTAATGACTCGACATCATTGCGCTGTACCAACCCGACAAAGAGCAGGTCGGTGACCGAGTTCTGGGCGGTACGCGTCGACATAGATGAACTGCGCCATGCCTTCTCACTCGAAACCGTGTCCAGCGTGTAATGCGCCAGCCGGCGCAGCGGGGAATCAGCAAGCGAAGTAATGGCAATCACCGTCGCCCCCCGTTCGCGCGCCGCTTGCGCGCACAGTACGATCTCCTTTTTGGCGCCGCTGTAGGAGATCGCCAGTTGCACATCGCCCTTCTGCAACGCCTGCGCAACCGTCACCTGCACATGCGTATCCGCTTCACAGGCCACGCGATAGCCAATCTTCATCAGTTTAAACGACAGATCGCGTCCCACCAGCGCCGACCCGCCCAGTCCGGTTATCTGAATAAACCCGGCGCGACTGATGGTTTCAATCACCTGTTTCAGCCGGACGAAATCCATCAGGTCACTGGTCTCTTCCAGGGCGGATAATTTTTCGCGATTCAGCTTACGGGCAATGACCTCCAGGCTGTCTTCGCTGGTGATTGAGCTGTGCAGATGTAGCGCTTTATCCTGCTTTTTTTCGCGTCTGGCGCTGTTTTCTTCAATCAGCGCCATTCGTAATTCAGTAAACCCCTTCGCCCCCAGCTTTTGGGCAAATTTGACAATACTCGACTGGCTAACCTGCAACTGCTTCGCGAGCTGACGGGAGGAGACGGTTTTTAGCTCGTTGAGATGAGCCAACAGAAATTCAGCGATTTTGCGTTCATTGTCGGTAAATTCTGCTTCAGCGCTGCGTATTTTCGCCAGAAAAAACATGTCGTCTTACTCTCCCCTGTTAACGGATTTCTCAATTCTACTGCCTGCCCGGCAGGATACCCGATTGTTTACCAGAGTATGATTACCCTCACATTCTTCACACGGCAATTCAACGATTCCATTGCGATGTAAATCAGAGAATATATGATTCCATGCATTTTCCATAGTAGCAGCCCCGTTAAGCTGTAAAGTTTGTGGCGCTCTCGACAAAATGGCGGCGGTAGCATTCACCCGGGACCGGAGAAGGAATAAAGCGAATGGCAAAAGAAATCAGCGTTGATCTCCTGCAGGCAATCCTCTCCCGGGTTGGCGGAGCGGAAAACATTGCCCGGTGCGGAAACTGCATGACGCGTTTACGCCTGACGGTACATGACAGTCGTCTGGTTGACGCCAGCATCAAAACGCTGGAGGGCATTAAAGGCGTGGTGCTGTCGGATAATCAGGTTCAGGTCATTTTTGGCCCCGGCAAAGCGCAGCGGGCAGCGGATGCCATGAATGCCCTCCTTGAAAACGGCGGCCCTGCCGTTACGGCTGGCGCGGCGGAGATTGCCGCAAACACCAAAAAGCAGATCAAAGCAAAACAGACCTCCGGCATTCAGCAGTTCCTCGCCAGGTTTGCCACTATCTTTACGCCGCTGATCCCCGGTTTTATTGCCGCAGGCCTGCTGCTGGGGATTGCCACACTTCTTGCTACGGTGCTGCACGTGCCGGCAGATGCGCAGGGCGCCTTGCCCGACGCGCTGAACTTTATGAAGGTCTTCAGTAAAGGACTTTTCACCTTCCTGGTGATCCTGATTGGCTATAACGCCGCACAGGCCTTTGGTGGAACGGGCGTAAACGGCGCCATCATCGCCTCGCTGTTTCTGCTGGGCTATAACCCCGCCGCGACCACCGGTTATTACGCAGGCATTGAGGATTTCTTTGGCCTGACAATCGATCCTCGCGGGAACATAATCGGCGTACTGATTGCGGCATGGGCAAGTGCGCGAATTGAGAACGTCATTCGCCGCTTTATGCCGGACGATCTCGATATGCTTCTGACCGCCACGCTGACCTTACTGGTCACCGCCGCGCTGGCCTACCTGGTGATTATGCCGCTCGGCGGCTGGCTGTTCGAAGGAATGTCCTGGCTGTTTATCCACCTCAACAGTAACCCGTTAGGCTGCGCCGTGCTGGCGGGGCTGTTTCTGGTTGCGGTGGTGTTTGGCGTCCATCAGGGGTTTATCCCGGTTTATCTGGCGTTAATGAGCAGTCAGGGGTTCAACAGCCTGTTCCCTATTCTTTCTATGGCGGGCGCGGGTCAGGTCGGCGCGGCGCTGGCGCTCTACTGGCGCGCGGAAAAACACAGCACAATCCGCAGCCAGATCCGCGGAGCGATAATCCCCGGGCTGCTCGGCGTCGGTGAACCGCTTATTTACGGCGTGACGCTGCCGCGAATGAAACCGTTTATTACCGCCTGTCTGGGCGGCGCCGCAGGCGGGCTGTTTATCGGTCTGGTGGCCTGGTCAGGTTTGCCTATGGGGCTGAACAGCGCATTCGGTCCGTCAGGGCTGGTGGCCTTGCCTTTAATGACCTCTGCGCAAGGGATCCTGCCAGCCATGGCGGTGTACGCCGGAGGGATGCTGGTGGCTTACGTTGGCGGCTTTATTTTTACCGCGCTGTTTGGCTGCCGTAATGTCAATCTGGACTAAATTATGCGTAAACGTTTTCTGCTTATGTCCGCGCTGGCCCTGAGTTTTAGCCTCAGCGCAACCCCATTTCCGGTTCTTACGGAAAGTACGCCTGAAAAAGTCGGAATGGATACTGAACGTCTGAACAGGCTGGATAACTGGATAGCGCAACAGGTGGCGGCGGGCTATCCCGGGGTGAATCTGCTCATCGTGAAAGACAATCATATTGTCTATCGCAAGGCGTGGGGCGACGCCAAAAAATACGACGGTCATGTTCTGATGCCTCAGCCTATCAGGGCGACCACGGATACCCTGTACGACCTCGCCTCCAACACCAAAATGTACGCCACTAACTTTGCGCTGCAAAAGCTGATGTCAGAGGGCAAACTGCATCCGGACGATCTCGTCTCGACGTACATTCCTGGTTTTGCCGATGCGCCAGAAGATGTGATTAAAGGGAAGAATGCGTTACGGATTGCGGACCTGCTGCATCATTCCGGCGGCTTCCCTGCTGACCCGCAGTATCCGAACCAGGCCGTCGCCGGGAAACTGTACTCGCAGGATAAGGCCACGACGCTGGCGATGATCAAACGCACACCGCTGGAATACCGCCCCGGCACGAAGCATATTTACAGCGACGTCGACTATATGTTGTTGGGCTTTATCGTCGAGTCCATCACCGACCAGCCTCTCGACCACTATGTCGAAAACGCCATTTATCGTCCGCTGGGTTTAAGCCATACGGTGTTTAATCCCCTTCAGAAAGGCTTTCGTCCACCGCAGATCGCCGCGACGGAGCTGAACGGCAACACCCGCGATGGCGTGATTCATTTCCCGCATATTCGCACCACGACGTTATGGGGCGAAGTGCACGATGAAAAAGCCTTCTACTCGATGGGAGGGGTCTCCGGCCACGCGGGACTGTTTTCCACCACCGGCGATCTCGCCGTACTGATGCAAACCATGCTCAACGGCGGCGGCTACGGCAACGTCAGATTGTTCAGCCCGGAGACGGTAAAAATGTTTACCCAACGCTCGGCGGAGGACGCCACGTTCGGCCTGGGCTGGCGGGTTAACGGGAATGCCAGCATGACGCCAACATTTGGCGCGTTGGCCAGTGCGCAGGCCTACGGTCACACAGGCTGGACGGGGACGCTTACCGTTATCGATCCGGTAAACCATCTGGCCATTGTGATGTTGAGCAATAAACCTCATTCACCGGTTGCCGATCCCCAAACGAATCCGAACCTGTTCAAGAGTGGCCTGCTGCCGATGGCGACATATGGGTGGGTAGTGGATCAGGTCTACGCGGCGATAAAATGACCGCATCATACCGGATAAGGGTTCAAACAACGCCTTATCCGGCACGGCTTTCCTGATGGCGTTACGCTTATCAGGTTACAGGTTGATTCGCTTACAGCGCCAGCAGGCGATCCCGTGATGGGGCAAAGTAATAGCCGCCAGTCACCGGTTTGGTGAAGCGCAGCATCGCGTCACGTTTACCGTCGGTGTCACCGAACATGCTCAGCAACTGCTGCTCAATGTTATGCAGACGCGCGCAGTAAGCGCAGAAGTACAGGCCATGAGTGCCGCTCGCGGTGCCGTAAGGCAGACTCTGGCGAACAATTTTCAGCCCTTTACCGTCTTCTTTAAGATCAACACGGCTCAGATGAGAGGTGGCCGGACGCGCGTCGCCGTCGATCTCTTCATTTGCGTCTTTCGTGCGGCCAATCATCATTTCCTGATCGTGAATGCTCATGCGGTTGAGCTGCTTCAGGTTATGTTCCCAACGCTGCACGAACACATAGCTGCCGCCTGCATCCACACCGTCTTTAATGACCGCCACTTCACGACGCGTTTCTTCACCCGCCGGGTTTTCGGTACCGTCAACAAAACCACTGAGATCGCGCTCCTCCACCCAGCGGAAGCCATGGATTTCTTCCTGAACGTCAACGCAGTCGCCAAAGGCCTCCATCGCCGCCTGGGCTACGGAGAAATTCACATCGTGACGCAGGGAAAGAATGTGGATCAGGACGTCATACTGGGTGGCCGGTGCGAGTCCCTTACCGTAAGGGATGAAATTTTTCAGCTCTTCGGCCCCGACGCCGCCGCTCAGCGCACGCCAGGTGTCGTGTCCAAAAGCCACGACCGCGCCCAGATGCGCCTCGGGAAATTTCGCTTCAAACGTCGCCAGCTTATCGGCGAAGACTTTGCTGGCGCTGCGCAGTGCGTCAACGTCGCCTTTAACATTCGCTTCAATCCAAATCGCGGCGCGGCAATGTTCTGGCAAAATGCCACTCTGAACCTGAGACATCATTCCTCCTGGAAAATGAGAATGCCACGCGGTCGTGGCATTGATGGAGGCTATTTTACCCTGTTTTTACGCGCAGCGGTTTGTTCAGACGCAAATTAACGACGCCAGATTATCTTGCTGACTTTCCATTCTTTAAGCGTGTCATCAGACGGCATTAAGCCTTCCGGCCCATGCCATTCGCCGGAAAAGAGATAGCTAATATGCTGACTGCCTTGCGCTTTACACTCCACCGCGACGCGGTCGTCATCAGTGGCTGGCTGGCAGTTGCCAAAGGCTTTGCTGTAGAGATCGCTAAACGGCGTGCCCACGTCGACCCCGGCTTCGGAAGGAATATCGCTGTCGAGAACATCGATGCGGCTAAGGGTGCCTTGTTCGCCATTAATGACCATCGCCACCTTGTCGTCCTTCATGGCTTCAAAAAAGCGCACGACGTTGCCGTTGGCGATTTTCATTCCGCTGCGCAGGCGATAATCCCCGTCCAGCGCGTCGGCTATCGCCTGTTCATTAAGCGGCGTGGCGGCAGTTAATGCGCCAACGCCCTGCTCGGTCACCTCCGTCGAGGAGCCAAACCAGTTCCACGGATTCGCCGCAGACCAGTTTACAGACGAGAGCGTCGAACACCCGGTCAGCGCCAGCGGCATCGCACATAACATCAAACGCAGCGATTTCATCACATTTCCTTCTTTATTCATCATCGTTGCTTGGAGTCCCGGTTCGCCAAAAAGTGCCGTTATTCTTTTTCAAGGGTGAAGCAGGCGCGTAACCGGCGATGGGAGATCAGCCAGATCAACGCCACGACATCCGCCACCACCAGCGCCAGACTGACGCCGTTAACAGCTTCCCCCAGCAGCCATAGCACAAGCTGCCAGCCCAGCAGTACCGCCTGCGCCAGGATCAGTGCCGCGTAAAGCCCTCGCCAGATCGCAGGAAAAGCGTAGCGTCGCCCGCTAAGAAGGAAAGCCAGCACCGCCGGGACGCCAGGCAGCAATCCAAGCCAGAAATTATCGTGATCGGGATAAAACAAATTCAGCAACGTATTGCCCTGCTCCCGGGAGGAACCGGCAATCACAAACAGCACCCAGGTTCGGGCCTGCAGCAACAATACCAACCAGAACAGCGCAGGCAGGCGCAAATGGCCATGCGCGTCGTAATCAGCAGGATGAAACTCAGTATTCTTCATCTTCGATCAGGCGCTTACCCAAACAGAGCACGTCCGCATGTTCATAGCCCAGCCGTTCATACATGCCGAGCACCACGTCGTTATCCTCGCGCACCATGATCTGCACCTTTGGACACCCACGCGCAATGAGCTTCTTTTCCAGCCGGTTGAGCAGCGCGTTGGCGATACCACGTCCCCGGAACTCCGGGTGCACGCCAAGATAATAAGCGGATCCGCGATGGCCGTCGTATCCCCCCATCACCGTTCCGACCACCTCGCCGCTGACTTCAGCCACGAGGAACAGGCTGACATCATGATTGAGCTTACGCTCAATATCCATTTCAGGATCGTTCCACGGACGCAGCAGATCGCAGCGCTCCCAAAGGGTGATCACCTCTTCGAAATCTTCCTGGCGAAAAACGCGTATCTCCATGGTATTTGCCGCCTTTTCGGGTCTAAAAACCAAGATTATGGCGCAAAGCGTTGATTCAGCCAATATCTGACGCGAAGCGGTGAAAAAAATGGCATAATAGCGAGCTGTCATGTATTGAAATGAAAAGTAAAACAATTCTCAACATCAACAGTCGTAACGGATTACGCGATACGATATAACATCTGGATTAAATATTTTTACAACTCAGGCCGTATGAGCACTTTTAAACCCCTAAAAACACTCACATCGCGCCGCCAGGTGCTGAAAGCCGGGCTGGCTGCCCTGACCATTTCGGGGATGACCCACGCCACAGCAAAAGAAGCTCCCCTGAAAACCAGCAACGGACACAGCCAGCCCGCGAAAAAAAAATCGGGCGGCAAGCGGATCGTGGTGCTGGACCCCGGCCACGGCGGCATTGATACCGGCGCGATTGGTCGCAACGGCTCGAAAGAGAAACATGTCGTGCTGGCGATCGCCAAAAATGTGCGTTCAATATTACGCAGCCAGGGAATCGACTGCCGCCTGACGCGTTCGGGGGATACGTTTATCCCTCTGTACGATCGCGTGGAAATCGCTCATAAGCACGGCGCCGATCTGTTTATGTCGATCCACGCCGACGGTTTTACGAACCCAAGCGCCTCAGGCGCGTCAGTGTTCGCATTGTCTAATCGCGGCGCCAGTAGCGCAATGGCGAAATACCTTTCCGACCGCGAAAACCGCGCCGACGAGGTGGCCGGTAAAAAAACCACCGACAGGGATCACCTGTTACAACAGGTGTTGTTCGACCTGGTGCAGACGGACACCATTAAAAACAGCCTGACGCTTGGATCGCACATTCTTAAGAAGATCAAACCCGTGCACAAGCTGCACAGCCGTTCCACGGAACAGGCGGCGTTTGTGGTGCTAAAATCACCATCAATACCGTCGGTGCTGGTAGAAACCTCCTTTATCACGAATCCGGAAGAAGAGCGACTGCTGGGCACTGCGGCGTTCCGGCAGAAAATCGCGACCGCCATCGCCAATGGCGTCGTCAGTTATTTCCACTGGTTCGATAACCAGAAAGCTCATTCGAAGAAACGCTGAATATGAAACCCGATGCACAACGCGTTAAACAGTTCCTGCTGACCCTGCAGGACACCCTTTGCCAGCAGCTCAGCGCCATTGACGGCGCGACATTCATTGAAGACAGCTGGCAGCGTGAAGCTGGCGGCGGTGGACGCAGTCGGGTACTGCGTAACGGCGGCATTTTTGAGCAGGCGGGCGTAAATTTTTCCCATGTCCATGGCGAGGCGATGCCCGCTTCCGCCACGGCCCATCGTCCTGAGCTGGCCGGACGCAGTTTCGAAGCGATGGGCGTCTCGCTGGTGGTGCACCCGCTCAACCCGTACGTTCCCACCAGCCACGCTAACGTGCGCTTTTTTATTGCCGAAAAGCCCGGTGCCGATCCGGTCTGGTGGTTCGGCGGCGGTTTTGACCTCACGCCCTACTACGGTTTTGCCGACGATGCCGTTCACTGGCACCGGACCGCGCGCGATCTGTGTCTGCCGTTTGGCGACGAGCTCTACCCCCGCTATAAAAAATGGTGTGACGACTACTTTTTCCTGAAGCATCGCAATGAGCAGCGCGGCATCGGCGGGCTGTTTTTTGACGATCTGAACACACCGGATTTCGATCGCTGTTTCGCCTTTATGCAGGCGGTGGGGAACGGTTATGCCGACGCCTACCTGCCGATCGTCGAACGTCGCAAAGCGATGCCCTGGGGCGAGCGCGAGCGTAACTTCCAGTTGTATCGTCGCGGGCGTTATGTGGAATTTAACCTGGTCTGGGATCGCGGTACCCTGTTTGGGTTACAGACAGGCGGACGCACCGAATCGATTTTGATGTCGATGCCGCCGCTGGTGCGTTGGGAGTACGACTGGCAGCCGGAAGACGGTAGCCCGGAAGCCGCATTGAGTGACTTTATTCAGGTACGCGACTGGGTGTGAGTCGCGCCGCTTCGCAGGCTGGATAAGCGGCGCGCCATGCGGCAATCACGCAGCCGCCATTGCCTCACATCCACTGGCGCATGCGTTGATGTAACGTCGACGACGGCTTCTCGGCAAACAACTGCTGGTAGTCGGTGGCGAACTGGCCCAAGTGCCAGAATCCCCACTGCATCGCGGCGTCCTTGACCGTGGCGCTTTGCGACCACGGACTGATCAGTTCGCGGCGCACCGCGTTCAGGCGGATCCTTTTCAACCACGCGTTTGGGCCAATCCCCAAAATAGCGTGAAACGCATTCTGCAACGTGCGACGGCTGACGTGCAGTTGATTGCACAGATCCAGCACCGTCAGCGGCTCAGACATGTTTTCCAGCACATACTCCCGCGCCCGCGACAGCAGCCTGCGGTAGCCCTGATGGCTAACGCTTTCCGCCGTATGAATTGGCTGCGCCTCTTCCAGCATCGTCCCCATCGCCATTAGCAGGTTATCGCCAAGCACTTTTCGTACGGCGGGCTGATGGAGATTCTCCGGATTCTCGCTAAACGTCGCCAGCGCCTGCTGAACAAAGCCCCACAGCGCCGCTTTGTGCTGCTCTTTGACCTCCAGCGCCGCCTGGCTGCGCAGCATATGTAGCACCCGCTCCGGGTTATGTAAAAAGTTGGCCTGCCGGGAGATCACATCTTCCGAAATCACCACCCCAAGAATGGTGTAATCGTCCGGGGTACTCAGTTCAAACTCGGTACCACCCGGCCGGGTCGCAATCTCCGCGCTGCCGAGGCACTGGCTGCCAATAAACCCCTGCTCGCCGCGCGTCGCCGGAATACCAAACCAGAAAGAGTTCGGCCAGACCAGACACGACTGGCGCAGCGCCAGTCCGGTGTATTCACGGAACACCTGAATATCATCGAGCAGGATTTCCGTGAACTCGCCATGAAATTTGCCGGGATGCAGTTGATCGTAAATCTGCTGCCAGGCGGTAATGGTCAGGGCGTGCTCATACACGTCCGTGGTTCGCCGCTGGTGAACGTTGTCCACTTCCACCTTCGGCGTCAGTTTTACGTCTTCGGGTAATGCTTCATGATAAAGATGGTGCAAGTTAGCTGTACGGGTCTTTTTCATGATCTTTATGCCGGACGCCTGTTGAGACGCCCGGCCCTCCGACAGATTAATTTTTTATGCGATAGCGACTGCTGCGTTTACGCAACGCCCCGTCCGTAAAAAGCTGCTCCAGCGCCGCCCGGGCCTGCTCCAGCGGCCAGCCAAAGTGCGCGGCGACCTCGCCCGCCGTCATGCCCTGACGCACCCCGGCGAGTTTTGCCAACAGCGCATCGGCGTTGTCTGGTACGCCAGGCGGCTGCGGCGCCGTTTTCGGCGCGGGAGGCGCCGATGCACGCTGAAACCCGCCGATCAGCCACTGGGTGTCATCCTCGGGCCGACCAATCTCTTTTCGGCTGATGACGCGTCCGGTGCGCTGCGCCGCGGCGCTTCCGGCATCCAGCGCCGCCCGACAGGCCGCCAGATCGCCCTCCACTACCAGCGTCACCTTGCCAGGGTCAAGCACTTCGTGATTCAGCAGCGTGACGTTGGCGGCTTTCAGCATGGCATCCGCGGCATCCACCGCCGCGACCATGCCCTCCACTTCCAGTAATCCCAGCGCATTGATCATCGGCAACCTCCGTTACGCGCGCTGGATGGGACTACGGGCGATATCCAGAACCGCATCGGTAAAGGCATTGCACGCCGCTTTACAGGCCGCCTGGCTCCCGGTTAAAAACGCAGCGGAATAGTTGGTTTCCGACGGCGGCGGCACGTAGGTCACCAGTTGAACATCGGCAGATTTCATCGCCGCATCAATACCAAAGGTCGCTTCGAGCGGCGGCGCAACCAGATAAGCGATCGGATCGCCCAGCGCAATCCCCGCGGTTGACGAGAGATACGAACCGGTGCGCGACACCACGTGCGCGAGAAATGCCGTATCTTCCGCATCGTTCGCCCACTGGAACGCAGCGCCGCTTTCAATATGGGCGACCATCGCGTCCAGTCCGGCGCGAACCTCCGCCGGGTTTGGTCCGCCGAGCATAATCAGCACTTCTCCGGCGGTAGGCGACGGGCCGTGGGCAGCGCCGGCGTATAGCGAGCGGCCATACACCACTTCCACCATCGCCTGTTTCGTCGCTTCGTCTGCGGCAATATACGTCACGTCGTCAGAGTCTGCCGTGATGAGACCGAGGCTACGTATATGCGACGGTAATTTCAGTTCGCGCGCAAACCCGTCGTTTACGGAAGCAATCACGCGCATCGCGCTGACCGAGGGTCGAATCAAATCTAATGCTGGCATGATGCCTCCTTTAACGGGTCATGTTGATGCCGGACGCCTTTTGCTCCAGCATGCGTTTGGCCAAATCGACAATGACGGCGGCCGCTTCGACCGGCGGGGTGCCGCCCTGGTGGATGTTCGAAATACAGGTGCGATCGGCTTCCACGGTGGTCGCCACACGCGGGGAATAGACCGCGTAGCAGGAGAGACTTTCTGACTGCCCCAGCCCAGGACGTTCGCCGACCAGCAGGACAACCACCTTAGCACCGAGGATCTCGCCGATCTGATCTTCTATCTTCACGCGGCCATAGCGCACAAAGAACGGCGTGCCGACCTTCAGCCCCGCCTGCTTCAGCCCGGCGAGAAGGGGCGGCAAAATCTCCTCATAGTTGGCCGTGATCGCATCAGTGGAAAGACCGTCGGATACCACCACCTGCACGTCCGGATTCATCACGCACTGCGCTTTCAGCGCCTCGACCGCTTCCGGACTCAGCCGACGCCCCATGTCCGGGCGGGTCAGATACAGGTTTTTGTCGCTGATTTCCGAACGCACCTCCAGCAACCCCTGGGCTTTCACCCACTCTTCCGGCACTTCTTTCAGCACCGTGTCTTTCGAACGCGAGTGATCGGCGAGAAAGCGCAGCAGCGCCTGGGTGCGTGGGCGCGGCCCGGCGCGCCCCGTGCAAACCCGCGCGGCGGTGCTACGACGCAGCTCCGTGAGCACGTCGGCGCGGTGCGGATGCTCAACGCCAATCCACGCTTTCGCTTGTGCGGATCCTAAATCGACCTCACAGCTTTCGCTGGCGACAGGCGCCGCGCACTGTGGCTTATGGCATCCCTGCGCGGACGGCGCGGCGGTTTGTGGCGCATCCTGGCCCATTGACGCCATCACGCTACGTACAATTTCTTCAATCTGTTTTTGATCCATGGTGTCTCATCCCCGCGTCATCAGAAGAACAGTGACGGATCGCCCGCCCGTTTGGTCAGACGACCGTTTGCCATAATGCCCATCGTTTCCAGCCAGCGTTCAAACTCCGGCGACGGGCGCAGGTTCAGCAGCTGGCGCACGGTTGCGGTGTCGTGGAAGGCGGTGGTCTGATAGTTGAGCATGATGTCGTCGCCGAGCGGCATGCCCATGATGTAGTTGCAGCCGGCGGTGGCGAGCAGAATCATCAGGTTTTCGTTGAGGTTCTGATCGGCGTCGGCATGGTTGGTGTAGCAGCAGTCGCAGCCCATCGAAATGCCGCTCAGCTTGCCCATAAAGTGATCTTCCAGGCCCGCACGGATAATCTGGCGATCGTTATAGAGGTACTCCGGCCCGATAAAGCCCACCACCGTATTAACGAGGAACGGATCGTAGTGCCGCGCCAGCCCGTAGTTACGCGCTTCCATTGTCACCTGATCCGCGCCAAAGTTAGCGCCAGCGGAAAGCGCCGAACCTTGCCCGGTTTCAAAGTACAGGCAGTTTTCCCCGGCGATGCGGTTGAATTCCGCCCCCACCGCGCGCGCTTCATCCAGCATCGCCAGCTCGACGCCAAACTCTTTTAATCCCTTCTCGCTGCCGCAAATACTCTGGAAGATCAGCCCGCCCGGCGCGCCGCGACGGATCGCTTCGATCTGGGTCGTCACATGCGCCAGCACGCAGCCCTGGGTCGGGATGTTGAACTTGTCGATGACGCCGTAAACGGTATCCAGTACGCGGCTTAAGTTTTCCACGTCGTCGGTGACCGGGTTGACGCCAATCACCGCATCGCCTGCGCCAAAAGAAAGCCCTTCATAGATTTGCGCGGCAATACTCTGCACATCGTCGCGGGTGTCGTTCGGTTGTAAGCGGCAGCTAAAGGTGCCTGGAATACCGATCGTGGTATTGGCTTTTTTAATCACCGGCATTTTCTTGCCGCCGTAAATCAGATCGGCGTTGGAACAAATTTTCGCCACCGCCGCCACCACTTCAGAGGTGAGCCCTTTACGGGTAAAAGCGATGTCGTCAACGGATGTTTCGTCGCTCAACACGTACTCGCGCAGTTCGCTGATGCTCCAGTTTTTAATGCGGTTATAAGCGGTTTCATTGACGTCATCCTGAATCAGACGCGTCACGCAGTCCTCCTCATAAGCAATCACCGGATTATTGCGAATATCCGCCACTGTCATTTCTGACAGTACCTGTTTCGCCGCCACGCGCTCCTGCGAACTTTGCGCTGCGACGCCTGCCAGCACATCCCCCGAACGCAGTTCGTTGGCCTTTGCCAGCACCTCTTTTACATCCTTAAACTGATATACATTGCCGAACAATGTGGTCTTTAGTTTCATAAGTCGTTCCCTCAGGAAGGAAATGCGAGTGATTTCACCGTCACCGGCACAACCGATCCGCCAAAAAGAGGCGTACCAATGTCGATATAGTCCCCCGCGCGCACGACCACCTCATCGATGACCGCCAGCGGGAGTTGCTGTAACTGCGGGCGCAACAACATGCCCAGGGCTTTACCAAAATCCTGCTCGGCCACCACCAGCAGGGGATGCGGATTGGGAAAACGCACGACAAAGGCGGTCAGCGCGTCGATGACCGACAGTAACGCGGCGTAACGCACCGGAAGCGAGGCGGGCAGCGCCAGCACGTAAGCGTCGTTTTGGGGATCGAGATCGAGTTGAATGAGCGCCTGCTGCCAGGCATGCAACAGATCCGCGTCATCCTGCGGGATCGCCACTGGCAGATTGCGCAGCGGCAGTTGAACGTCGTCCAGCCAAATCGTACTGCCGGACAGCGACAGCGTATGCGCCCCCGCGCCGATCACCGTGGCCCGTACGGTCTGCGCCGGAAACTGAACGTTCATCTCCCGCAGGCGGGGATGTTTGTGCAGCGCCGTCGCTAACAGCGGTCCGATGTCAGCAAAACAGAACGGATCGGCGGGCAGGTTGCGGTAGCATTCGCCCACCCCGCCGGAAAGCGTAATCACATCAGGTTTCGCCCCGGCAGGCAGCAGCGCGGTTTGCATCAGCGCCTGCGCCAGCGGTGACGGCGTGCCGTCAATGATTTCCACAATCAGTTCCGCCATCCGCTGCGTCACCTCAACGACCTGCGCCACAGTAAGTGTGCGGGCGTCAGTTCCTTCGCCGAACAGCGCTGCGACGATCTTCTGACCGGGTTGGTGAGCGTAAACCACGCGTCCCTGGCCGTCGGTTTCCAACAGACGGCCCCCCACATTCAGGCAGGCGGTACCGGTGACCTTTCCGGCATCAAACAGCGCGTAGTTCGACGTCCCGCCGCCGATGTCGATATTGAGCACCCGACACATCCGCTGCTCTGAAAGGGTTTGCGCGCCCGCGCCGTGTCCGGCAATCACCGACTCCAGATGGGGACCGGCGCTGGCGACGACAAAGTCGCCGAGCGACTGCGACAGCGCCATTACCGCCCCGCGCGCATTGCGGGTTTTCGCGCTCTCGCCGGTGATGATGATCGCCCCGGAGTCCACGGTTTCCGGCGCGATGCCGGCCGCCTGGTATTGTTCAAGGATTAATGCCCTGAGTTCGGCCTCTTTTAACCCACCCTGCTTATCGACAGGCGTAAAGAAAACCGGGCTTTGCCAGCTAATTTCGCGTTTGATGAATTCGTAACGAGGCACCTGCGACACCGCCGCGCGGTTGACCAGTTCCAGTCGTGAGAAGATCACCTGGGTGGTGGTGGTGCCAATATCGATACCAACGCTCAGTAGCTGGCGAGTGTTCACGATTGCGCCTCCACGTCGATTTCTGCCGGGACATTTTCATCTTTTGGCACCAGCATCATCGCCACGCCAATCGCCGTGACGCCGCCAATGAGCTTGCCGACAATCATCGGGAAAATCATCGCGTTCATGTTGGCTGCCGCGAAGCCTAAGTGGTCGCCCAGCGCGAAGGCGGCAGAAACAGCGAATGCGCAGTTGATCACTTTGCCGCGGGTATCCATCTGCTTCATCATGCCGAACATCGGGATATTGTTCGCCAGCGTCGCCACCATGCCGCCCGCCGCCATATTGTTGATTTTGAGCAGGCCGCCGACGCGCATCAGTGGTTTTTCGAACCAGCGGGTCAGCAACAGCACCATCGGATAAGCGCCGAGCAGCACGCAGGAGATAGAACCGATCACTTCGATGGCGCGCATCACCTCGCCGGGCGTGTCGCCAGGGGCCATGAAGATCGGATCAAGTCCTGGGATCAGATCCCAACCGAGCAGGAATTTGATCACCGCCGCCGCCAGGCCGATAGTGATCAGCGCCACGAGGAATTTGGCGAAGATCTGGAAGCCGCTGATCATCTTTTCCGGAATGAACTTCAACCCCAGCGCCACCAGCACCGCAACGATGATCACCGGGATCATGTTCATCAGGATCAGCGCGAAGGTAAACTCCACCGGCTGACCGTTGATCTCAACGCCGGAATACATTGCCACCAGCCCCCCGGCGATACAGCCGATGGGGATCGTCACGATGCCCGCCAGCACGCCGAGCGCCAGCCAGCGGCGGTCAGACGGCTCAATGATCCCCAGCGCCACCGGAATAGAGAAGACGATGGTTGGCCCCATCATCGCGCCGAGAATTAACCCTGAGTATAGCCACGCCGCCACATCGCCGCCCGCCAGCTCTTTGGCGAGGAAGAAACCGCCCATGTCGCAGGCCAGCAGCGTACCGGCAAACATTGACGGGTTCGCACCGAGCATTTCATACAGTGGAATAATCACCGGTCCGAGCAATTTCGCTAACACCGGCGCCAGCGCGGTCATACCGACCATGGCCAACCCCAGAGCGCCCATCGCCATAAAACCTTCTTCAAACTGTCCACCGGACCCTTCAATGCTTTTGCCGAATTTTCCGAGGAAACGCGCTGAACCGCCGAACTGTGACAGGATCCTGTCCACGGCGGCAATCAGCATAAAGAACATCATGATGTACATGATGATTTCGTTAATTCCCATAGCCTCTACTCCCTGTCTTTTGTGATTCGTGGGCCTGATGGCGCTGCGCTTATCAGGCTGTTAATGTGCCGCCGTGTACAGGTCGATAATCTGTTCCCGGCTGGCGGTGCGTGGGTTGGTGCGCAGACAAATATCCTCCAGCGCCCCCGTCGCCCAGCCGCTGTAATGTGCTGCTTCCGCGCCTGCGTCGCCGAGGCGCGTCGTCAGGCCCACTTCGGCGATCAGATCGCTCACCGCCGTGATGGCATCGCGATCGTCCGATTTCTTATTGGTCAACGCCCGCCCGATATGCGTAAAGCGTTCACGGCACACCATTCGGTTAAACCCCATCACCGTTGGCAGCAGCATGGCATTCGCCTGGCCGTGAGGGATGTGCAGCGTCGCCCCCGGCTGGTGCGCCATCGCATGGCACAGCCCCAGTCCGGCGCTGGAAAACGCCATTCCCGCCATACAGGAGGCAAGCAGCATACTTTCGCGCGCGGCGAGATCGTGTCCGTAGCCCACCGCTTTCGGCAGTGATTTGCCGATCATCGCTATCGCGCCAATCGCCAGGCTGTCAGTAAACGGGGAGGCATTCAGCGCGCTGTACGCTTCCACCGCGTGAGTGAGCGCATCAATACCGGTCATTGCCGTGACCGATGACGGCACGCCTTCGGTCAGCGCGGCGTCAAGAATCGCCAGATCCGGCATCAAAGAAGCATGCGCCAGCACCTGTTTGCGCCCGCTCGCCGCGTCGGTAATCACCGTGACGTTGGTGGTTTCCGATCCGGTACCGGCGGTGGTAGGCACCGCGATCAGCGGCAGGCGCGGACGCAGCGTGCTGGTTTCCGTCATCTCTGCCAGCGTCAGGCTGGGATTGGTGACCAACAGCGCGACCGCTTTTGCCGCATCCAGCACGGATCCGCCGCCAAACGCCACCACGCCGTCGCATTTAGCCTCGCGCAGCTGCGCAACCGCGGCACAGACGTCGGTAATACAGGGTTCTCCTGGTGGACACGACCAGACCGTCATCGCCACGCCCTTCATCGCCAGGCTGCGCTCAAGCGGCGCGGTCAATCCGGTCTGATGCAGAAAACTGTCGACCATCACAAACAGATGGCTGAGTTCGCGCGTCTGCGCTTCCTGTCCGCAAGCGCTCAACGCGCCGAGTCCACACAGCGTGACCGGCGGAACGCTAAAGGTTTTCACGCGTTGCAGATTCAGGGTATCGAATGCCTGAAAGAGCGCCGTCTGCAAGTCAGCTTGCATAGATTCCCTCCGCTTTCTCTTTCCCGCTGTTAGCGATAGCCAGCGGCGTCATAAACAGGCTGTGTTGGGGCAGATGCACCTGTAAAGTCGGGAAACGCTGGCGAAACAGTTCGCCCACCCCCGGCTGCATGCAGGAACCGCCCGCCAGCCACAGATCGTTAATCCCCTGCCCTTCAATGTGCCGGGCGACAATCTCCGCCATTTTTTCGTACACCGGCTTAACCACCGGCCAAATCTCCTGCGCATTGCTGCGCTTGTACTGTTCGGCGTCCTCCAGCGAGATGCGCCGGTTTCCGGCAAGGGTCAGTGAAATGTGATGACCACCGGTCGCTTCGTCGGCGGACCAGGTCACTTCCCCCCGCTTCACGATGGCGATGCCGGTCGTGCCGCCGCCGATATCCACCACGCCGGCGTTATCGAGTTGCAGCAGATCCGCCACTGCAGTCGGTTCATCCAGCACGTGGCTCACCTCCAGCCCGGCCGACTCCAGCACGTTGATTGAAATGCGCGGATCGGTGCCCGGCGGGAATGAGGTCGCCGCATGGGTGAAGCGGCAGCCGAGCCGTTTTTCGAGCGTATCGAGATGACGGCGCACCAGGGTGACCGCGCCGAAGAAATCCCAGACGATGCCGTCACGCACGACGTCAGCCCAGTCGAGGCACACCGCGACGGGCTGCGCGTCGCCGTCGACGACCATCGACACTACGTCGCAGGTGCCCAAATCCACGCCCAGCCACAGCGGAGACTCGCTGTCAGCGGGCGTCTGATTACAGAGCTGCGCGGCTTTTTGCAGTCGCGGCGTCAGCCAGCGTTGTTCGTCGTGCGCCATGTTTTATCCCTTAAACGATTCTGAACGCATCCACCAGCACGCAACGACGCAGACGCACAAAGGTGCGCGCGCTGGTGACCCCTTCCCCGGTTGGCGTAGTGATGGTCATCGTGGTCCAGCCTTCGCCGCCCAGCCCCAGCCCGGCAATGCACGGCCCGTTTTTGACGAAAATGCTGGTATCAATGGCGTTGGCCATCTGGTTCATGTTGTCGATATTGCGCGAGTGCATAGCCGCCGTATGGTGACAGCCGCCTTCCAGCTCAACCGCCAACGCGATCGCCTCATCGACATTTGCCACCCGTACGACCGGCAGCACCGGCATCATCAGTTCGGTGACGGCAAACGGATGGCTGGCGGGCGTTTCGACAAACAGCAACCGGGTTGGCTCAGGCACCTTCAGACCAATGGCTGCCGCGATTTTCGCCGCGTCACGGCCCACCCAGTCACGGCTGACGGTGCCTTTGCCGCGTTCATCAATGTTTTTCAGCAGTACCGGCTGAAGCTGTTCGGCCTGCGCGGCGGTCAGTTTCACCGCCTGTTGGCCTTCCATCAGGCGCATCAATTCGTCGGCAACGCTGTCGACGACAATCAATACCTTCTCGTCGGCGCAAATAATGTTGTTATCAAAGGACGCGCCTTTCACGATGGATTCGGCGGCGCGCGCGAGGTCGGCGGTCTCATCCACCACCACCGGCGGATTACCGGCCCCTGCGGCAATCAGCCGCTTGTTGGTGTGTTTACGGGCGGCTTCGACGACCGCTTCGCCGCCAGTGACCACCAGCAGGCCGATGCCCGGGTACTTAAACAGCCGTTGGGCGGTTTCGATATCCGGATTCGCCACCGTGACCAGCAGGTTCTCCGGGCCGCCCGCCGCCGCCACCGCCTGGTTGAGCAGGGTGATGGCGCGCTGTGAAACGCCTTTCGCCGCCGGATGCGGGGCAAACACCACGCTGTTGCCGGCAGCAATCAGGCTGATGGCGTTATTAATCACCGTCGCCGCCGGGTTGGTGGACGGCGTCACCGAGGCCACCACGCCCCACGGCGCGTTTTCAATCAGGGTCAGTCCGTTATCACCGGTCAGTACCTGCGGCGACAGACATTCCACACCCGGCGTGCCGCGCGCCTGGGCGATATTTTTGGCCACTTTATCTTCGACACGGCCCATGCCGGTTTCTTTAACGGCAAACTCCGCCAGTTCTCTGGCGTGTTTTTCGCCCGCCTCACGAATGGCGTGAATCGCAAGCTGGCGCATCGCCACGCTTTTCAGCCCCTGCTGGGCGATTTTTGCGGCTGCCACCGCATCATCCAGGGAGGCAAAAACGCCCATTTCATGAACGGCGGCCACCGGATGGCTGCTGTCCTTCATTTTCAGCAGCACCGCTTTTACCACCTGTTCAATGTCCTGTTGATTCATGATGTTCAGTCCTATTTATGGAAAATCACCTGACCGCCCGCCACCACTTCATCGACGATGCCAATGACGCACAGATCCACCGGCGAGGCTTCACTGCGGTGCGCCTGACGCGCCGAGCTGCCGCTGACCAGCAGTACCCATTCGCCGGTTCCCGCGCCGATACTGTCGATAGCGACAGCGCACTGCCCGTCCGGGTTGCCCGCAGCATCAATCATCTCGACCATCAGCAGCTTGTCGTGGGCCAGTCCCTGATGGCGGACGGTGCAGACGATTTGTCCTGTAACGACAGCCAGTTTCATACCCGCCTCCTTGTTGCCGGATGACCGCGCCTGGCGCCTTATCCGGCCTACACAATCCGAACGCCGTGGGTGGTCTCCCGTAGGCCGGATAAGCACAGCGCCATCCGGCACCACGCGTCATGCTTAGATGTTGCTGTCGCCTTTGAAGCTGATCGGGAAGACTTCTTCCAGATCGCCATGCGGACGTGGGATAACATGTACGGAGACCAGCTCGCCAATGCGCTGCGCGGCGGCGGCGCCAGCATCCGTTGCCGCTTTGCACGCCGCGACGTCGCCGCGCACCATCGCGGTCACCAGACCACCACCAATCTGCTTCACACCAACCAGTTTCACGCGCGCGGCTTTCACCATCGCATCAGAGGCCTCAATCAGTGCAACCAGGCCCCGGGTTTCAATCATTCCTAAAGCTTCCATTGTGTTTTCCTCTCATGGGGTCCAGAACGGGACCGTTTATACAACCAGGGTTTGCGAATCGCGTACGCGGCTCGCGTCAGTCTGGCGCGGCACCGCAGCCACCAGCGCCAGTTCGATAATTTCCTGTACGCTACAGCCCCGTGACAGGTCATGTAGCGGCGCGGCCAGCCCCTGAATCAGCGGCCCGACAGCGCGGTATCCGCCCAGACGCTGGGCGATTTTGTAGCCGATATTGCCCGCCTCCAGCGACGGAAAGACCATCACGTTGGCGTTGCCCCGCAGCGGACTGTCGGGCGCTTTTTGCGCGGCGACCTCCGGCACGAAGGCGGCGTCAAACTGCAGTTCACCGTCCACCTGCAGTTGGGGCGCGCGTTCCCTCACGATCTCTGTCGCCTGCTGCACGTTAGCGACATTAGGATGACGGGCGCTGCCGTGGCTGGAAAACGACAGCATCGCCACCCGCGGCTCGTCGCCGGTAATGGCGCGCCATGACGCCGCGCTGGCGATGGCGATATCCGCCAGTTGCGCCGCCGTGGGCTGCGGCACCACGCTACAGTCGGCAAACCCTAACGCTGGCCCAACGTACTGCGGCAGCATCAAAAAAATGGACGACAAGGTTTTGCAGCCAGGCTGAAGGCCGATGATGCGTAGTCCGGCGCGCAGCACGTTGGCCGTCGATGACAGATTGCCCGCAATGCACACATCAGCGTGCCCCGCGCTGACCATCGCTGCGGCAAACATCAGCGGGTCGCTCAGTTTTTCCACCGCATCCGTCGGCGTTTTTTCGCCTGCTTTTGCCAGCCAGCGGCGGGCAAAATCCTCGCGCATTGCGGGATTGCTCTGTGGGTCGATGACCTGAATCCCGTCCAGGGCCACGCGGTGGCTCAACGCAAACTGACGCAGAGCGAATGGGCTGGCGACCAGAACCGGGCGCGCCAGCCCCTGCTGTTGCAGGTAGTGCGCCGCTTTTAACACGCGCGGGTCTAACGCATCCGGAAACACCACCCTGGCAGGCGCCTGTAAGGCCAACTGGCGGGCGCGTTCAATGATCATTGTTCACCTCCCAGTCGCTGTTGGATCTGACTGACGGTAAGCGGCTGCGTCGCGACGGACAAAATCATCATCACGTAGACCGCGCTGGAAAGGCGGTTCAGCGCCTGCATGATGTCCGGTCGCAGAACCTCAAAACTGCGGTTGATAAAGACCTGCGCGGCAATGGTTTCCGTTTCGCGCACTTTGGTGCGTAGCAGGTTAAGCAGCGCCGCGTCGCGCCCGTGGCGGGCTTCCGGCACCAGATGGTCGTGGTCGAGATAGCGCAACGGCTGATGAGAAAGGCGGTGCAGATCGTCTTCGTTCAGGCCGACAATCGACTGCGCCGCCAGCGGTTCGTCCATCGCGTCGGCGCGCATAATATTGCCAAGCCGCGAACGAATATCCGCCAGCCACGGCTGCCAGAGGTCCGACAGTTCTGTTTGCAGCCACACAGTCAACGCGATAGTGCTGTCCAGCGCGGCGCGAAAACCCAGGCGCGGATCGCTTTTCGCGACCATTTTGTCCGCCGTCAGATGGGTCAGCGTGTCAGGCTTCTCCTTCACCGGCTGGCGGCACAGTTCGCAGCAGGCCTGCGGATGGGTGTCGCTGCTGGTCAGGCCGTGCACCGGCTGCAGTTGCTGTTGCTCGTCGTCGACGAACAGGCGGCCCTGCTCATCAAGAAATTTGATGCGCAAATGGCGACTTTCCAGCAGTTCACGGGCAGAGGGCGTCAGGCGGGCGTCAGCGGGAAGATGGATCTCCGCACCCTCGCTGAGCGTATGGTTCGTTCTGAGCCATGCTTCGGTGATGAAGTCGTTCATACCGATTGCCAGTTCGCAGGCCACGCTACGTACAGGAAGCGCACGGTCGTCGGCGTGCCAAATTCAATGCTGGAGCCTTTAGGGATAAACATGACGTCCCCGGCTCTGGCGATCAGGGTTTCGCCTTCATGACGCACATGCAGTTCGCCTTCCAGCACCATGTCGATTTCGTCGTAGTTCAGCGTCCACGGGAAGAAAGCGTTGTCCCACTGCATAAATCCGGCGGCCATGCTGCTGCCATCCTGCTCAGTCACCAGATCGGTTAAGCCCACGCAGTGCGGTTCGGCGCCGTCAAAACGACCAAACTTCACGCTGCTGCCGTCAACAACCTTGATTCCGCCTTTGCCGGTAACGGATTTAAAGCCCGGCTGCATCCCGGCCTGCTCCAGCGACTGTTTTTCTTTCAGCACTTTCTCCATCAGTTGCGAAACCAGGCTTTCGGTGAACTGCCCTTCCGGCAACTGCGCTATGATGGTTTCACGAATGCGCTGGGTATCGGATTTGCCCGCGTCCACGCTGCTCGTCGTCGGGGCAGATTCGTCGCATTCCGTTATCGTCACGCCCAGCAGTTCCGCGACCTCTCGCGCTTCCGGGGTGATAATGCTGGCGCGCAGGACCACCGACATCGCCTGTTCGCCGCGTGCATGAGCCGCACGTATGTCATTCGCTGTGATGAGTTTTTTCACCTGCCCCTTCCTCCTTTTGGCTAAGCTCACTCAGATAGTCCACCAGATGCTGTACGCTGCCCGGATCCTGGCTGTTGAGGGCAAAAATCGGCTCTGCAAAGCCCATCCCGCGCAGTAACGCCCGCGTAGCAGGCACGTCGGCATCCGGCCTGTCCGTTTTGCTGATCACCGCAATGTGTCGTTTACTGGCGCCAATATCTAACAGCCCGGCAGGTAAGCGACTTTCTCTGTCATTTGCCGCATGGACATAAATCAACGTGTCGACGTCCTGCAGCGTGGTTATTAAGGCGTGGTACCAGCGGGGATGACTGAAATATTCCCCGGGGGTGTCAATATCGCCGTCGGCATTAAATTCCACGGCCTGCGTTTTCCTGGCGAGGGAATAATTTCCCTGCAGCGCGTTAAAAAGCGTCGTTTTTCCCGCGCCTACCGCCCCCACAAACGCAATACGTTTCATACCGGCTCCGAATTAGCTTTTGGTCAGCTCACACAGGGTAAAATTTAATAAGCGCCCAAGTCCGCTGACCGTTTGCAATAATGCTTCCTCTACCGCGCCGACGGTTCCATAAATCACCAGCGCGCCGCTGAACCGGTCGAGAAAGCCGATATGGACATCGGCGGCTTTCATCGCCAGATCGCCTGCAATCATGGCGGTCTCACCTGGCGTCAGCGTCATAATGCCGATAGCGCCTGCCTCGGGAACGCCGATCTTTTTCGCCAGTTCTTCACCTGGATGCGCAATGAGATGCGCCAGCGTGACCTGTTTACCCGGCACAAATTCCTGAATGATGCGTTCTTTATCCATTGGCCACCGCCCCTGTTGAAACTGGTCTTATCGTGGCAATTTTTTGCTGGGGTAAATAACAAAATTCGGCAAGGTGATTTAAAAGGTGAAGGAGATCACTATTACGCAGAAATAAAAAAGCGCGGGAGAGACCCGCGCCGAAATGAATTAAAGTGAAATTACAGCGGTTGCGTTTGTGCTTCAACGACCGCCAGCGCCACCATATTAACAATCCGCCGCACAGAGGCGATCGGCGTTAATACATGTACTGGCTTCGCCACGCCCATTAATACTGGCCCGACGGTCACGCCTTCAGAACTGGAAACGCGCAGTAAGTTGTAACTAATACGTGCCGCTTCCATATTCGGCATCACCAGAATATTGGCGGAACCTTTCAGCGGACTGTCCGGCATCCGGTCATTGCGAATACTTTCCACCAGCGCCGCGTCACCGTGCATTTCGCCGTCGATCATCAGTTCCGGAGCCCGTTGTTTGATCAGCGCCAGCGCTTCGCGCATTTTGCTGGCCGCTGGCGCATTGGATGACCCAAAGTTGGAATGCGACAGCAGCGCCACCTTCGGCTCAATACCAAAGCGACGCACCGACTCCGCCGCCATCAGGGTGATCTCCGCCAGCTCTTCCGGCGTCGGATCTTCATTGACATAGGTATCGGCAATGAAGGTGTTACCGCTCGGCAGCAGCAGCGCGTTCATCGCCCCCGCCGCATGCACGCCTTCACGGTAACCGAACACCTCTTTGACCACGCTGAAGTGCTCATGGTAGTCACCGATAGTGCCGCAGATCATCGCATCGGCTTCACCGCGTTGCACCATGATCGCGCCAATGGCCGTATGATTGCCGATCATCGCCCGCTGCGCCTGCTCCTGGGTGATCCCACGGCGCTTCATGATCTGGTAATACTCGCTCCAGTACTCTTTGAAACGCGGATCGGATTCGTTGTTGACGATCTCGAAATCAACGCCCGCTTTGATCTGTAATCCCAGCTTCTGGATGCGCATCTCGATCACGCCCGGACGGCCAATCAGGATGGGCTTCGCCAGTCCCAGGGTCACTAACTCCTGGGTGGCATGCAGCACGCGCGCCTCTTCCCCTTCCGGCAGCACCACGCGCTTCGGCTCTTTGCGCGCCTGGGAGAAGATCGGCTTCATAAACAGGTTGGTTTTATAGACAAATTCGGTCAGCTTATCGACATAGACGTCAAAGTCGGCGATGGGCCGTTTCGCCACGCCGGAGTCCATCGCCGCTTTCGCTACGGCCGGCGCGATTTTAACGATTAAACGCGGATCGAACGGTTTCGGAATGATGTATTCCGGACCGAAACTCAGATCCTGATCGCCATAGGCCGAGGCAACCACTTCGCTCTGCTCGGCGTGGGCCAGTTCGGCTATCGCATGTACCGCCGCCAGCTTCATCTCTTCGTTGATCGCCGTCGCGCCGACGTCCAGCGCGCCGCGGAAGATGAACGGGAAGCACAGCACGTTGTTGACCTGGTTCGGGTAGTCCGAGCGTCCAGTACAGATAATCGCGTCCGGGCGAACCTCTTTCGCCAGCGGCGGCAGGATTTCCGGTTCCGGGTTCGCCAGCGCCAGAATCATTGGCGCACGGGCCATTTTCTTGACCATCTCCTGGGTCAGTACTTTCGGGCCGGAGCAGCCGAGGAAGATGTCCGCGCCGTCAATGACATCATCCAGCGTGCGTTTGCCGTCATCATCCACTGCATAGGCCGCTTTGGTTTCCGCCATATTCGGCTCGCGACCTTTGTAGATCACGCCTTTCGAGTCGCAGACCACAATATTGTGTTTCTGCATTCCCAGCGCCACCAGCAGGTTCATACATGCGATAGCCGCCGCGCCCGCGCCGGAAACGACCATTCGCACATCGGAGATGTTCTTTTCCACCACCCGCAGGCCGTTCAGAATAGCGGCTGTGCTGATGATGGCGGTCCCGTGCTGATCGTCATGGAACACTGGAATGTTCATCCGTTCACGCAGCTGTTGTTCAATATAGAAACATTCCGGCGCTTTAATGTCTTCGAGGTTGATGCCGCCGAAGGTCGGTTCCAGCGCGGCCACCACGTTGATAAATTTATCCGGATCCAGCTCGTCGACTTCGATATCGAACACGTCGATACCGGCAAATTTTTTGAACAGTACGCCTTTGCCTTCCATCACCGGCTTACCGGCCAGCGCGCCGATATTGCCTAAGCCGAGCACTGCCGTACCGTTAGAGATCACCGCGACGAGGTTGCCGCGCGCAGTGTATTTGTAGGCCGCCAGCGGATCTTTTTCAATTTCCAGACAAGGGGCCGCGACGCCCGGCGAGTAGGCCAGCGCCAGATCGCGCTGTGTCGCCAGAGGCTTGGTTGGAGAGACCTGGATCTTACCGGGGACAGGGAATTCGTGGAAATCAAGCGCGCTTTGTTTTAACTGGTCATCCATCTTGTTGTTCCTTTTCACGTAACGATCAAAAAATGAGACGCAACAGCCTGGTGCGCCGCACATTATCACCGCTGTGCGGGGCGCAAACTTTGAAGGTCGCCAAACTCTTACGACTCAAAATAATGAAATTGTAATCAACTCATAACAACCATGTTACCCGGTTGCGCCAGCAATACCATGCCTGTCTGCTATGCTTTTTTGTTATGCAGTTCATGAATTTTCCAGAAGTGTGAATTAACGCACTCACCTAACACTTTACTTTTCAAGGAGTATTTCCTATGAACCAGTTAGACGGCATCAAACAATTCACTACTGTCGTGGCGGACAGCGGCGACATTGAGTCGATTCGCCATTATCAGCCCCAGGATGCCACCACCAACCCTTCTCTGCTGCTGAAAGCGGCGGGTCTTGACCATTACAGCCACCTGATCGACGACGCCCTCGAATGGGGTAAAAAACGCGGTAAAACCCAGGAGCAGCAGGTCGCGGAAGCCTGCGATAAGCTGGCGGTCAATTTTGGTGCGGAAATTCTGAAAAGCATTCCCGGTCGCGTATCGACCGAAGTCGATGCCCGCCTCTCGTTCGATAAACAAAAAAGCATCGAGAAAGCACGTCATCTGGTCGACCTGTACCAGCAGCAGGGCATCGAAAAATCACGCATTTTGATCAAGCTGGCCTCCACCTGGGAAGGCATTCGCGCGGCGGAAGCGTTAGAAAAAGAAGGCATCAACTGCAACCTGACGCTGCTGTTCTCTTTCGCCCAGGCCCGCGCCTGCGCTGAAGCGGGCGTGTATCTGATCTCCCCCTTTGTCGGGCGCATCTATGACTGGTATCAGGCGCGCAGTCCGATGGATCCGTATGTGGTGGATGAAGATCCGGGGGTGAAATCCGTGCGGAACATCTATGACTACTACAAGCAGCACCGCTATGAAACCATCGTCATGGGGGCCAGCTTCCGCCGTACCGAACAGATTCTGGCGCTGACAGGCTGCGACCGCCTGACCATCTCCCCTGACCTGCTGAAACAGCTGCAGGAAAAAGAAGAACCGGTCATTCGCAAGCTGGTGCCCTCTTCGCAAACCTTCCATCGTCCGACGCCGATGAGCGAAGCCGAATTCCGCTGGGAACATAACCAGGACGCAATGGCGGTTGAAAAGCTGTCTGACGGCATCCGCCAGTTCGCCGTCGACCAGCGCAAACTGGAAGACCTGCTCGCTGCCAAACTTTAAACACTGCCACGGAGAGAAATATGTCCCGTAAAGAACTTGCCAACGCCATTCGCGCGCTCAGTATGGATGCCGTGCAGAAAGCCAATTCCGGCCACCCCGGCGCCCCGATGGGGATGGCCGATATTGCCGAAGTGCTATGGAACGATTTTCTCAAGCATAATCCGACCGATCCCACCTGGTACGACCGTGACCGCTTTATTCTCTCTAACGGTCATGCCTCGATGCTGCTCTACAGCCTGCTGCACCTGTCCGGCTACGACCTGCCGCTGGAGGAGTTAAAAAACTTCCGCCAGCTACACTCCAAAACGCCGGGCCATCCGGAAATCGGTTATACGCCGGGTGTAGAAACCACCACCGGCCCGTTGGGTCAGGGGCTGGCGAACGCCGTCGGCCTGGCCATTGCGGAACGCACTCTCGCCGCGCAGTTCAACCAGCCGGATCATGAGATCGTCGACCACTTCACATATGTGTTTATGGGCGACGGCTGTCTGATGGAAGGGATTTCACACGAAGTGTGTTCGCTGGCGGGCACGCTGGGTCTCGGCAAACTGATCGGCTTTTACGATCACAACGGCATTTCCATTGATGGCGAAACCGAAGGCTGGTTTACCGATGACACGGCTAAACGGTTTGAAGCCTACCACTGGCATGTGGTGCATGAAATAGACGGCCACGATCCGGAAGCGGTGAAGAAAGCGATTCAGGAAGCCCAGAGCGTGAAGGACAAGCCGTCGCTGATTATCTGCCGTACGGTTATTGGTTTTGGCTCACCGAACAAAGCAGGTAAAGAGGAGTCGCACGGCGCAGCGCTGGGCGAAGAAGAAGTCGCGCTGACCCGCCAGAAGCTGGGTTGGCGCCATCCGGCGTTTGAGATCCCAAAAGAGATTTATCGCGCCTGGGATGCCCGTGAGAAAGGCGAAAAAGCGCAACAGCGCTGGAAAGAAAAATTTGCCGCCTATGAGAAGGCGTATCCGGATCTTGCCGCCGAGTTTAGCCGCCGGATGAGCGGCGGCCTGCCGGAAGCCTGGGAAGAGACGACGCAGAAATTCATCAACGACCTGCAGGCGAATCCGGCGAAAATCGCCACCCGCAAAGCCTCGCAAAACACGCTCAATGTTTATGGACCGCTGCTGCCGGAGCTGCTTGGCGGCTCGGCGGATCTGGCGCCCAGCAACCTGACCATCTGGAAAGGATCCACCTCGCTGAAAGAGGACCCGGCGGGAAATTATATCCATTACGGCGTGCGCGAATTCGGCATGACCGCCATCGCCAACGGCATTGCTCATCACGGCGGATTTGTCCCCTACACCGCTACCTTCCTGATGTTTGTCGAGTATGCGCGAAACGCCGCGCGCATGGCGGCGCTGATGAAGGCGCGGCAGATCATGGTGTATACCCATGACTCCATTGGCCTGGGGGAAGATGGCCCGACCCACCAGGCGGTGGAACAACTGGCGAGCCTGCGCCTGACGCCGAACTTCAGCACCTGGCGACCGTGCGATCAGGTTGAGGCGGCGGTCGGCTGGAAGCTGGCGGTGGAACGTCATAACGGTCCAACGGCGCTTATCCTGTCACGTCAGAATCTGGCGCAGGTCGAGCGTACGCCGGAGCAGGTAAAAGAGATTGCCCGCGGCGGCTACGTGCTAAAAGACAGCGGCGGCAAGCCGGACATCATTCTGATCGCGACCGGTTCGGAGATGGAAATTACGCTGCAGGCGGCGGAAAAGCTGACCGGCGAAGGACGTAACGTGCGGGTGGTTTCATTGCCTTCAACGGACATTTTTGATGCCCAGGACGAGGCATACCGTGAGTCGGTGCTGCCGTCAAACGTGACGGCGCGCGTGGCGGTCGAAGCCGGTATTGCCGATTACTGGTACAAATACGTCGGCCTGAAAGGCGCAATTGTCGGTATGACGGGTTACGGGGAATCGGCGCCTGCCGACAAGCTGTTCCCGTACTTTGGCTTTACGGTCGAGAATATCGTTGCGAAGGCGCAGAAAGTGTTGAAGGCCTGATATCTGTCTTCACCTTAGCGCGTAATCCACAGCGTGGGCCAGGCATCTGGCCCATGCCAGCCATCGCAGCTCGGTTCTTCCGCGTAACGCACCAGGCGAAAACGTTGACCGTCAAAGCGCCAGCGGGTCTGAATACCGCAATCCGTCATTCCCCGCCCCTTCGCCAGAGTTATCAACTCGCGGGATTTCTCATCAAAACTGGCGTTCATCAACTCCATGTCATTGCCCCCCGACCCGTTTTTAAACGGCAGACGCAGACGAACAGCGTGGGAAGCCAACGGTTTTTTGCGCGACACAACCCACGCCAGATCGACGGTGTTCCACGCGCCGGCTTCACAGGCAATCATCATCAGGGCTTTATCATCGGTGAGCGCAGTGACGCGGACATCCCGGCGCGACGGATCAAGCGAACAGCGAATACCGTTCATTCGCCAGTTACCGTAATCGAGCAGATCGTTTCGTTCTTCAAGAGACAGCGGCGTGGGCGTGGGGTTAACTACCGCCACGCCTTTCAGTGCGGGCGCGGGCGGCACGCTGAGGGGCGGATCGTCGCCTTTATCAATCCACGCCGTTTCGCTTCCCACGCGCTTTTGCTGCGCGTCGATAAACAGCAGCGCGGCCTTCAGCCCGGTTAATGAAATGCGCTGACTGCCTTTACGCAGGGTAATCGCGTCGCTTTCCTGAATCGTCTGCAGAAACTCGCTTATCGTCGCCGTATCGTCAGTCATGAGATGCCATGCCGTGACGCGCCAGCGCTGGCCGTTCAGGGCCAGAGGATGACCGTCAAGCAGCAGTCGCGGCGCGATCTCTTTTTCGCCCTCTGGCGTTTTTAAGCCGCCAAGATCGATACGCAAAACGGCGTCAGTATGTGCGCCTGCGCTACGGCTGAGGGTCATCACCAGACCGCCATGGTCACCGGTATTACGCGCAATGCAGAAGTTTTGGTTATTACAGGTCACCTGCCAGTCAGAAAAGGCCTGCTGCGCCGGGGCCGCCCATAACAGTCGACCCGGAAGCAGGCCGAGCAGGAAAAGGAAAATGACGCGATAGCGCATGGACGGTGATAACCCCAGAAGTCAAACGAGCAACAGGTCGTATCTTCGTTGCGCAGTTAGCCATCCTCAATCGGATTTATCGGATTGCGTCAATAATTCGTAAAGAAATATAACCTTTAATTATCAATCCATTAAATGCGAAGAATGCAAATAGTTAAGCAATAACACGGTCTTACCGTCTCGTATCTCGCCCGTTTTAATCATCTCCAGCGCCCGGGTAAAGGGAAGCTCCAGCACGTCGATCTCTTCATCTTCGACGCCGCCGCCCGCATTTGCGCGCTGGCTGTCACTGTACTCAGCAATAAAGAAATGGATCAGTTCCGTGACGCCGCCGGGGGACATATACAGCTCAAATAATTTACGCACTTCGCCGACGGCATAGCCGGTTTCTTCAATGGCCTCTTTGCGGATACAGGCTTCCGGCTCGTCGTTGTCGAGCAGTCCGGCGCAGGTTTCAATGAGCTGTCCGCTTTCATTGCCATTAACCCAGGTCGCGACGCGGAACTGACGGATCAGCACCACCGTTTTTTTCTCAGCGTTATACAGCAGAATGGTCGCGCCGTTGCCGCGGTCGTACACTTCGCGCTTGTGACGAATCACCTCGCCGCTTGAGCGGGTCAGATCGTAGGTGATATTGCGCAGGATGAAATAGTTATCAGAAAGGATTTTGTCTTTAACGAGGGTAATTTTTTGCGACATACCGGCTCCACAGCGTAAGGTGAGAAAACATACTACGCCGCGGATCCGGATTTGTCTGCGTGGGATTACGCTGAATTATGTGCGATGCCGGACGACGCTGAGCGTCTTATCCGACATCAGGAGTGCGAAGTCGACGCCAGCTTAACCACACCCCATCAGGCACAGGGACTATTCCCCCAGCCAGTCGATAATCCCCTGCGCGGCATGACGCCCTTCGGCCATCGCGGTCACCACCAGATCTGCGCCGCGTACCGCATCACCACCGGCGAAGATTTTCGGGTTAGTGGTCTGGTAGCGGTAGGCGCTTTCAACGTTTGCCGCTATGCGTCCCCAGCTATCCACCTTCACGCCGTGGGTTTCCAGCCACGGCATGCCGTGCGGATGAAAACCAAACGCCATGATCACCGCGTCCGCGGGCATCACAAACTCGCTGCCGGCGATGGGTACCGGACGGCGGCGGCCCTGGGCGTCCGGCTCGCCAAGCTCGGTACGCAGGAAGCGCACGCCGCAAACCCGGCCTTCGGCATTCAGTTCCAGCTCAACAGGCTGAACGTTAAATTCAAAATTAGCCCCCTCTTCGCGCGCGTTCTTCACCTCTTTCTTCGAGCCGGGCATATTGGCTTCGTCGCGACGGTAGGCGCAGGTCACTTTGCTTGCGCCGTGACGCAGCGCGGTACGCACGCAGTCCATGGCCGTATCTCCCCCGCCAAGCACCACGACGTTTAACCCGGCGGTATTGATGTACGGTTCATCCGGGTGTTCATCCAGCCCCATCAGCTGTTTGGTGTTGGCAATAAGGAACGGCAACGCGTCATACACGCCCGGCGCATCTTCGTTAGGTAAGTCGGCTTTCATCGAACGGTAGGTCCCTACGCCGACAAACACCGCGTCGTATTCGTCCAGTAGCGTCTCCAGCCTGACGTCGCGACCTACTTCGCAGTTCAGCTCGAAATGAATTCCCATTGCGCTGAAGATTTCCCGGCGGCGCGCCAGCAGCGATTTGTCGAGTTTAAACGCCGGAATGCCGAAGGTCAGCAGCCCGCCGATCTCCGGATGCCTGTCGAAAACCGTGGCGCTGATGCCGTGGCGCGCCAGCACGTCCGCACAGGCCAGGCCCGCCGGACCCGCGCCGATAATCGCCACCCGTTTATCACTTTGCCGTACGTCGCTGAGGTCCGGTCGCCAGCCGTTTGCCAGCGCGCGATCGGATATGTAACGTTCAATATTGCCAATGGTCACCGCGCCATATTCGTCCCGCACCGTACAGGCCCCTTCACAGAGACGATCCTGAGGACAAACACGCCCGGTGATTTCCGGCAAGCAGTTGGTTTGATGAGAGAGTTCTACCGCCGCATCAATGTCGCCAGCCTTCACCCGTTCAATCCACTGCGGAATGTGATTGTGCAACGGGCAGGTCCACTCACAAATGCTGTGCTCGCCGCATTTCAGGCAGCGAGACGCTTCCTGCTTTGCCTGCGCGCTGCGAAACGGCAGGTAGATTTCATCAAAGCCGGTTTTGCGCGCGTCAATGGCCAGCTTATCCGGCTCACCGCGCGCAGGCGTGGCGCGCATCTGCTCGATTTTGCTGATACCCGGCGATGTTTGTCCTCCTGTTTCCGCATGCCAGGGCTGGATTTCCTGGCGTGCGGTACGCAGTCGTCGCGCTTTCGCCAGGCGGGCTAAGCTCCCTTCCGTCACCAGTTGCAGCGCGTCCGCCGGGCAGTTTTCCACGCAGGCCGGTCCGTTTTCGCGCCCTGCGCAAAGATCGCACTTGTGAGCGGTCGCGTTAACCTGATCTTTCGCGACCGGCGTCAGGACAATCTGCATCGCGCCAAACGGGCATGCCACCACGCAGGATTTACAGCCAATACATTTTTGCGCATTGACCTGTACGCTATCGTTAATATGGCTGATGGCGCCGTTCGGGCAACTGCGGGCGCAAGGAGCATCCTCGCAGTGGTGACAGGTGACGGCACTGCGCTGATGCTGGTGTTTGATGACCGCGATCCGGGGCCGGTAATGTTGTTGACTCAGGACGTGTTGCTCATCATTGTGGGCCATAACGCAAGCCACTTCGCAGGCATGGCATCCCAGGCACTGTTGGCTGTTGGCCATAATAAAACGGTTCATGGCGACCTTCTTTTTTGGTTGTAAAAACCTTATTCTTTACGTGTTATTACCGACTAAGCAGGGCGTCGGCAATGTTCATCTGCCCAGGAAGCACAACTATTTCTACAGAACCTGAAGCAGATCAATTTATTTCAGCTTCAATGAAACTGCGTTTCATCCTGAACACGGTTAAAGGAACTCACGCCAGTGATCGTCAAACGTCCCGTCTCGGCCAGCCTGGCCCGGGCCTTTTTTTACATTGTTCTGCTGTCGATTCTGTCCACCGGCGTAGCGCTGTTAACGCTGGCGAGCAGCCTGCGCGATGCCGAGGCGATTAACGTCGCCGGTTCGCTGCGCATGCAGAGCTACCGGCTGGGTTACGATCTGCAAAGCCGTAGTTCGCAGTTGACCGCCCATCGCCAGCTTTTCCAGCAGGCGTTGAACTCTCCCGCTCTCAGCAATCTGAACGCCTGGTACGTGCCGCAGGCGGTAAAAAGCCGCTACGGGCAACTGCACGCCAACTGGCTGGAGATGAATAAGCGGCTGATTGACGGCGATTTACCCTGGTATCAGGCCAACATTAATGCCTATGTCGATAAGATCGATCTGTTCGTATTGGCGTTACAGCACTACGCCGAACGCAAGGTCATGCTGGTTGTCGGCACGTCGCTGGCGGGCGGCATCGGTATCTTTACCCTTGTTTTTTTCACCCTGCGACGTATTCGCCATCAGGTAGTACGTCCGTTAAGTCAATTGGTGATGGCCAGCCAGCGTATTGAACACGGCCAGTTCGATTCCCCTCCGCTGGAAACCCATCTGCCGAACGAACTGGGGTTGCTGGCGAAAACCTTCAACCAGATGTCGAGCGAGCTGCACAAGTTGTACCGTTCGCTTGAAGCCAGCGTGGAGGAAAAAACCCGCGACCTGCACGAGTCCAGACGTCGCCTTGAGGTGCTTTACCAGTGTTCGCAGGCGCTGAATACCAGCCAGATTGACGTTCATTGTTTTCGTCATATCCTGCAAATTGTGCGCGAAAACGAAGCCGCCCAGTTTCTGGAACTGACCGTTGGCGAGAACTGGCGCATCAGCGAAGGCGAAAAACAAACCGAATTGCCGATGCAGATCCTGCCGGTCACGATGCAGGACACGGTTTACGGTGAACTGCACTGGCAGAGCCAGAACGTGAACAGCGCAATCCCCCTGTTGAACAGCGTCTCAACGATGCTTGGCCGCGGCTTGTACTTTAACCAGGCGCAAAAGCATTTCCAACAGCTGTTGTTGATGGAGGAACGAGCCACTATCGCCCGCGAACTGCACGACTCGCTTGCGCAGGTGCTCTCTTATTTGCGCATCCAACTGACGCTGCTGAAGCGTTCGATTCCGGAAGATAACGCCCCTGCGCAGTCAATCATGGATGACTTCTCCCGGGCGCTGAATGATGCATACCGCCAGTTACGTGAACTGCTGACGACCTTCCGCCTGACGCTGCAGCAGGCCGATCTCCCCTCCGCGCTGCATGAGATGCTGGAAACCCTGCAAGCTCAGACGCCCGCGAAACTGACGCTGGACTGCCGCCTGCCGACGCTGGCGCTTGACGCGCAGATGCAGGTGCATTTACTGCAAATTATTCGCGAAGCGGTTCTTAACGCGATGAAGCACGCGAATGCCAGTGAAATCGCCGTCAGCTGCGTGACCGCGCCGGATGGCGATCATACGGTCTATATTCGCGATAACGGCGTGGGCATTGGCGAACCGGATGAACCGGCAGGGCATTACGGCCTGAATATTATGCGGGAACGTGCGGAACGGCTTGGCGGCACGCTGAGTTTTTCTCAACCGTCCGGCGGCGGCACGTTAGTGAGCATTAGCTTTCGTTCGACAGATTCGCAAGACGATACCGCACATCTGACGTAGAATTTCACAAAACCGGACGTAAGCGCGCAGGAAGCTGACAAACGCCGCAAAGAGGCATGATAATTTACATTATCTCCTTTTTTTCTCCACGTTTGGTTTGTGCCTTGCCGCTACAGTGAAGCACATCACACCGATAAGTTATCAAGAAAAATGAGGTCCTCTTTCTGATGGCGAATTTCTTTATCGATCGCCCCATTTTTGCCTGGGTGCTGGCTATCCTGTTGTGCCTGACAGGAACCCTGGCTATTTTTTCTTTGCCTATTGAGCAGTATCCGGACCTTGCGCCGCCCAACGTGCGCATCACCGCTAACTATCCGGGCGCATCCGCGCAAACGCTTGAGAACACCGTTACCCAGGTCATTGAGCAGAACATGACCGGCCTCGACAATTTGATGTACATGTCATCACAAAGCAGCGGGACCGGCCAGGCCTCGGTGACGCTGAGCTTTGTCGCCGGAACCGATCCGGATGAGGCGGTTCAGCAGGTGCAAAACCAGCTGCAGTCGGCCATGCGTAAGCTGCCGCAGGCAGTGCAGAATCAGGGCGTAACCGTGCGTAAAACCGGGGACACCAACATTCTGACTATCGCCTTCGTCTCCACCGACGGCTCAATGGATAAGCAGGACATCGCGGACTACGTCGCCAGTAATATCCAGGACCCGCTAAGCCGGGTTAACGGCGTGGGCGATATTGATGCTTACGGTTCGCCATATTCAATGCGTATCTGGCTGGATCCCGCCAAACTCAACAGCTACCAGATGACCGCGAAAGATGTGACCGACGCCATTGAATCGCAAAACGCGCAGATTGCGGTGGGTCAGCTCGGCGGTACGCCTTCCATTGATACTCAGGCGCTGAACGCCACCATTAACGCCCAGTCGCTACTGCAAACCCCCGAACAGTTCCGCGCCATTACGCTGCGGGTGAATCAGGATGGCTCGGAAGTGACGCTGGGAGACGTCGCCACCGTCGAAATGGGGGCGGAAAAGTATGATTATCTCAGCCGCTTTAACGGCCATGCGGCCTCCGGGCTGGGGGTAAAACTGGCCTCTGGCGCGAATGAAATGGCGACAGCGACCCAGGTGCTCGCGCGGCTGGATGAACTGGCGCAGTATTTTCCGCACGGGCTGGAATACAAGGTCGCCTATGAAACCACCTCCTTCGTGAAGGCCTCAATCGAAGATGTGGTGAAAACGCTGCTGGAGGCCATCGCGCTGGTGTTCCTCGTGATGTATCTGTTCCTGCAAAATTTCCGCGCCACACTGATCCCCACTATCGCCGTACCGGTGGTGTTGATGGGGACCTTCTCGGTACTTTACGCCTTTGGCTACAGTATCAACACCCTGACGATGTTCGCGATGGTGCTGGCTATCGGCCTGCTGGTCGATGATGCCATTGTGGTGGTGGAGAACGTCGAACGCATCATGAGCGAAGAGGGACTTTCCCCGCGCGAAGCGACGCGTAAGTCGATGGGACAAATTCAGGGGGCGCTGGTCGGTATCGCGATGGTGCTCTCGGCGGTATTTGTGCCAATGGCATTCTTCGGCGGCACGACCGGGGCGATCTACCGCCAGTTCTCCATTACGATTGTCGCGGCGATGGTGCTGTCGGTGCTGGTGGCGATGATCCTCACCCCTGCCCTGTGCGCCACGCTGCTAAAACCGCTGCATAAAGGGGAGCATCACGGGCAGACTGGCTTCTTCGGCTGGTTTAACCGCACCTTTAACCGTAACGCCGAGCGCTACGAAAAAGGCGTGGCGAAGATCCTTCACCGCAGCCTGCGCTGGATGTTGATTTACGTGCTGCTGCTCGGGGGAATGGTGGTGCTGTTTCTGCGTCTGCCGACCTCCTTCCTGCCGCTCGAGGATCGTGGGATGTTCATCACCTCGGTGCAGTTGCCGAGCGGTTCCACGCAGCAACAAACCCTGAAAGTGGTACAGCAGGTCGAAAAATACTTCTTTACCCACGAAAAAGAGAACGTCCAGTCCGTGTTTGCCACCGTCGGCTCCGGCCCCGGCGGCAACGGCCAGAACGTGGCGCGAATGTTTATTCGTTTAAAAGACTGGGACGAGCGCAACACCACGACCGGCACATCGTTTGCCATTATCGAGCGCGCGACCAAAGCGTTTAACCAGATTAAAGAGGCGCGGGTGTTTGCCAGCAGCCCGCCGGCTATCAGCGGCCTGGGCAGCTCTGCGGGTTTCGACATGGAGTTGCAGGATCACGCCGGGGCCGGTCACGATGCCCTGATGGCCGCGCGCGACCAGTTGTTGCGGCTTGCGGCGAACGACAACCAGTTGACTCGCGTACGCCACAACGGTCTGGACGACAGCCCGCAGTTGCAGATCGATATCGACCAGCGCAAAGCTCAGGCGCTAGGCGTCTCTATTGATGACATCAACGATACGTTACAAACGGCCTGGGGGTCGAGCTACGTCAACGACTTTATGGACCGCGGGCGCGTAAAAAAAGTGTATGTTCAGGCGGCGGCGAAATACCGTATGCTGCCGGAAGACATCAATCTGTGGTACGTGCGCAACAACAGCGGCGGCATGGTGCCCTTCTCGGCCTTCGCCACCTCGCGCTGGGAAACGGGCTCGCCGCGACTGGAGCGCTATAATGGCTACTCCGCCGTTGAAATCGTCGGCGAGGCGGCGCCTGGCGTCAGCACCGGTACGGCGATGGACGTGATGGAGTCGCTGGTACGCCAGCTTCCAACCGGATTTGGGCTTGAGTGGACCGCGATGTCGTATCAGGAACGGCTGTCCGGCGCACAAGCGCCCGCCCTTTACGCCATTTCGCTGCTGGTGGTATTCCTGTGCCTGGCGGCGCTGTATGAAAGCTGGTCTGTGCCGTTCTCGGTGATGCTGGTGGTGCCGCTGGGGGTGATTGGCGCCCTGCTCGCCACCTGGATGCGCGGTCTGGAAAACGATGTCTATTTCCAGGTAGGACTGTTGACGGTGATTGGTTTGTCAGCGAAAAACGCCATTCTTATTGTGGAATTCGCCAATGAGATGAACGAAAAAGGCCACGATCTGCTGGAGGCCACGCTGCATGCCTGTCGCCAGCGCTTGCGACCTATCCTGATGACCTCGCTGGCCTTTATCTTCGGCGTACTGCCGATGGCGATCAGCAACGGCGCAGGCTCGGGGGGTCAGCATGCGGTCGGTACCGGCGTGATGGGCGGGATGATCTCGGCGACAATTCTGGCTATCTACTTCGTACCGCTGTTTTTCGTGCTGGTGCGCCGACGCTTCCCGTTGAAGCCGCGTCCGGAATAAACAAACAAAAAGGCGACCTGCCAACGGGTCGCCTTTTCAGTGTGATGCGTCTCACACGATCTGTTCTGTTATTTGGATGCCTTTCCAGAATTTTATTTACGAAGCATAACTTCGATAAAGTCTTTCCAGTTCCCCAGTTCACGTTCAATCATAACGACCTCTGCTTCTTATTATGGGTATTCTACAAAACACCTTCACGCCGGGTGAAGTTAAATTAGCCGATTGCTGTGATTACATCCTCCGGGGAGACCGTGAAGTGATGTAAACATCATGGCGCTGAACCCATAAATTTTATGTGACTTACTGCAATATTTTGAAACAATCATACCTTATTATCGGCAGCGTTTATTTTGATTAAAAAACAGCCGGATGCAAGAGGTAAATTCCGAATCGCGATAAACATCGATCCGGCGCAGATCAGGAGAATTATTATTCACACTCCTTCAACAATGATATATTTTCTGATCACCATTACATGACAAATCATATTATCAGTCACAACATTATTACTGATTAAAAAATCAGTTTACGATAATAAGGATGCAAATGATTACCCTTTACGGCATCAAAAACTGCGATACCATTAAAAAAGCCCGCCGCTGGCTGGAGGCGCAAAACCGGGATTATCGCTTTCATGACTACCGCGTAGACGGCCTGGATCCCGCGCTACTTACTACGTTTATCGAAGAACTGGGCTGGGAAGCATTGTTGAATACTCGCGGCACCACCTGGCGAAAACTCGATGAAGCCACACGCAATGCCATTACCGATGCCGCAGCAGCCACCGCGTTAATGCTGGAAATGCCGGCAATCATCAAACGCCCATTGCTCTGCGCGCCCGGGAAGCCTATGCTGCTGGGTTTTAGTGAATCCAGTTATCAGCAGTTTTTTGACGAGGTGTAGTCTATGTCGTGCCCGGTTATTGAGCTGACACAGCAGCTTATTCGCCGCCCTTCCCTTAGCCCGGACGATGCGGGATGTCAGGCGTTGATGATTGAACGCCTGCGCGCCATCGGTTTTACCGTTGAGCGTATGGATTTTGCGGATACACAGAATTTTTGGGCATGGCGCGGTCAGGGCGAGACGTTAGCGTTTGCCGGTCACACCGATGTAGTGCCTGCGGGTGATGCCGACCGCTGGATCAACCCGCCCTTCGAACCGACAATTCGTGACGGTATGTTGTTTGGTCGCGGCGCGGCGGATATGAAAGGTTCGCTGGCGGCCATGGTGGTGGCGGCAGAACGTTTCGTTGCGCAGCATCCCAACCACAAAGGACGCCTGGCGTTTCTGATCACCTCCGATGAAGAAGCCAGCGCGAAGAACGGCACCGTCAAGGTGGTGGAAGCGCTGATGGCGCGCAATGAACGCCTCGACTATTGTCTGGTGGGCGAGCCGTCGAGCACCGAAGTGGTAGGCGACGTCGTCAAAAACGGCCGCCGCGGTTCTCTGACCTGTAACCTGACGATTCATGGCGTGCAAGGACACGTGGCCTATCCGCATCTGGCGGATAACCCGGTGCACCGCGCCGCGCCGATGCTCAACGAACTGGTGGGCATTGAATGGGATCGGGGCAATGATTTCTTCCCGGCCACCAGTATGCAGATCGCCAATATCCAGGCGGGAACCGGCAGCAACAATGTGATCCCCGGCGAGCTGTTTGTGCAGTTTAACTTCCGCTTCAGCACTGAGCTGACCGATGAGATGATCAAAGAGCGGGTTCATGCCCTGCTGGACAAACATCAGTTGCGTTATACCGTCGACTGGTGGCTCTCCGGCCAGCCGTTCCTGACGGCGCGCGGGAAGCTGGTGGATGCGGTGGTGAATGCCATTGAGCACTATAATGAAATTAAACCGCAGTTACTGACCACGGGCGGGACATCCGACGGACGATTTATTGCCCGCATGGGGGCGCAGGTGGTGGAGCTCGGCCCGGTGAATGCCACGATTCATAAAATCAATGAATGTGTAAACGCCGCCGATCTGCAACTGCTTGCCCGTATGTATCAACGTATCATGGAACAACTCGTCGCCTGACGATGTTCCGTTAAGAGGTAAAGCGCATGGACTGGCTGGCTAAATATTGGTGGATTCTGGTACTGGTGTTTCTGGTAGGCGTACTGCTGAACGTGATAAAAGATCTCAAGCGCGTCGACCATAAAAAATTTCTCGCCAACAAGCCGGAGCTTCCCCCGCATCGTGATTTCAACGATAAGTGGGATGATGAGGACGACTGGCCGAAGAAAGACCAACCGAAGAAATAACCCCATTACGGACTGAAAGGGGCCGGAAAAGGCGACGTTGCCTTCCGGCCATTTCATCGCCCAGGCGGAAAACATCATTTCGCTTTTTTCCGCTCCTGACTATGCTTTCGACTTACATCATCTCGATGATATCGTCATCCTTTGGCGTCCCGCCGCTGAGTGCTTCATCAAAATAGTGCTTCGGCACGGTGTAGCGTAAATGGTCGAGCGCAAACTGCATGCTGCGATCGTCTATCGCATGTCCCAGATCGTCCACGATATCCAGCGTCACGTCGCCGCCCGCAAGTTGCAGCGCGTCTTGCGCCGCCACCGCATGGGAAAGCTCAATTACCCGATCTTCACCGCCATGAATCAGATGGATAGTCGTCGCGGTGGTGGCCGTTTCCGGCAAGCTGGCGTAGCGGCCATTGAACGCAATCACGCGGGAAGCCAGGCCTGGCTCAGCCTTGATGCTTTCAAGCGCCATGATCGCCCCCTGCGAAAAACCGATCAGCGCCGTAGCGTTAGCTCCGACGCCGCTCTGCTGTTGCCACTCGCGCACAGTGTCAATAAAGGCAGGCATCACGGCATTTATCCGCGCCTGGCGATTTTCCTCGGTCACCCCGTCCACCGAGAACCATTGCCGTCCCGACGCTGTGCCGCTCGGCTCGATGCCGCCCACGCTCACCACCAGCGCGTCCGGAAAGACGGGTGCAAACCATGAGCCGATCTCGCCCATTGCGACCGGATTATCTCCAACGCCATGAAACAGGAGCAACAGCTGCTGCGCAGGTTTACCCGGACGTTGAACAACAAAATGATCATGTTTCATGGCATTCTCCTTAGCTTAGGGTGTCAATTCTACGCCCCCCAATCGCAATGACCATGCCAGAAAATTGAAGGAGTTAGTGAAAAAATTGCCATTGCACAATGCGATCGCGGTACTGCCGGCAACGTTCATCATCTAACGCGGCAAGCGCCTGCGCCGCCTCGTCCCGTTGTTGCCTCAATAACGCTTTGCGCCCGGAAAGCCTCAGTGCGCCGCACAACTGCGCGTCACTATGTCGATCCTGTATGCCGCCCCGCAGCGCCGGGAGTGGCAGCGTACAGGAGGCCAACAGGCGGTTCAGACAGCCAAGCGAGGTGAGCAATGGCCGGTGAGCAAAGGCAAAACCAGACAGGGCGCGCCAGTCATCTTCATTAAGCGTAGACGTTTTGAGGGGGTCTACCGGAATCGTCTCGCCATTCCATTGACTAAGGACTTCCGCATCGCGGCGTAAACGCCCATGTTCCTCATTCGCCAGTCGTTTTCCTGCCGCCGTTAACGGCAGTATCGCCATCGCGGCGTAACAGCCGCTGCTGGCTTCTTTGTGATTCCCCATGCGGACCAGAATGAAGCCGCAGCGCTGCCAGAAACGCCAAAGCTGCGGCGTGTAGCCAAAGCTAACGGAAAGGTAGTCACTGGGGGCATCATGGGCCTGGGCAATCAGTTGTTGACCAATACCCTCCCCCTGCCAACCGGGATGTATGGCTATCCGGCTGACACGACGACCGGTCAGCGTGGCGGCCAGCGGATCGCCGCCGTGCGCCGCCAGCGACTGCGCCACGAGATTTCCGCGAGGCCGACGGTAACCCGCCCAGACGGCCTGGCTGAGTTCACCGCTCAGCCCGCCTTCATCCACCAGCCATAGCGCGCCAACGGTTTGTCCAGCGCAGCTAGCCTGAAAAAAATGCTGCCCCGGCGCATCCATCATCCGGCGCAGGTCCAACGGCGAGGTGCGATAGTGCGCGCCGGAAAGTAGCCGGTAAGCCGCCAGCGGTAGCGCCGGGCGCGTTCGCCAGCTTTTTTGCTCAAAAGGGGTGATGGTTACGTCACCCTGCGGCAAAGTGGCAAAATCGTCATCGTCAAATACCAGCGCGTCGCTGACGGTTTTCTCCAGCGGGCACCCTTTGGCCCAGCGAACGGGGTGCTGGAGTTCGAAGCGTTGAAGCGTCGGAAAACGGGCGCAAAACTTAAGCAAAAATCCGCGTCCGGTGCCTTCGTAGCCCTGAACGGTGGTGGTCAATAAGACGCGGGGGAAACGCGATACAAGGCGGTGCAGGAGCGGCGCGGGGATCGCGGCCGCTTCGTCCACGATCAGCCAGTCGGCGCGTACGTCGGCTGCCAGCAGCGCATCCGGTGAGTAAAAGCAGAATTTATCGCCAGCAAACTGCGCCAGCACGTCCGTTGCCGCTTTCGCAGGCGCGGTGACGATCGCCGTCCCGGCAATACGCGCAATCAGCTGGCCCGCCAGGGCGGACTTGCCGCGACCGCGGGCGGCGATCGCGGCGGCAATGCCTTCCGGCATCGTTGACAGTTTCGCCAGAAGGGCGGCTTGTTCCGGCAACGGCTCACCGCTGGCAGGCTGCCACGCAGGACGCTGCGGAAAATGCGGGACGGTAAACGGCTGATGTTGCTGCCAGCATAGCGTCTCCCCGTCAGAGAGGAGGACATGGCAGAAATGGCGAACAAAATTGGGCGTCGGGATGGGCTGAGCGCAGTCGCTCCAGCGAAGCGAATCCGCATCCGGTTGCGTGGACCAACGCGCCAGCGGCGGAACCAACAGGACCAGCCAGCTTCCCGCGCGCAGCGTACCGCTTAAGGCTGCGAACGCCGCCGCATCCAGCCCCTGACGCGCATCAAAAACCGCATGACGAAATTCTCGACCTAACAGAGTTTGCAGCGCCTGCGGCGAACAGCAGGGCGCCGAGGGCGCATCGTCCGAAACCCAGAGCCAGTCGCCGGGAAGCTGTGCCCGCAGGCGCAACGCCTGTTCCCGGCACCAGTCATTCTCGCCGCTCAGCACCAGCAGGCGGCGGATCCCCTCGCGCGCCAGCTGCGCGGTGAGCGCATTCAGCGTCATAACGTCGGACATCCCTGCCTCTGCAATCAGAGCGCTTTGCCGAAGGTATTACACTGCGCCGGATCGCCGCTGTCGAAGCCGCGTTTAAACCAGGTGTAGCGCTGTTCAGACGTGCCGTGAGTGAAGCTGTCCGGTACCACGCGTCCCTGGCTTTGTTGCTGCAGACGATCGTCGCCAATGGCTTCGGCGGCATTCAGCGCTTCTTGCAAATCGCCAGCCTCCAGTACGCCCTGCTGCTGCATGTTGTGACCCCAAACGCCCGCAAAGCAATCAGCCTGCAGTTCCATTCTCACGGAAAGACGGTTAACTTCCGCCTGCGAGGCATTTTGCTGCAGCTGGCGAACTTTTGGCTCAATGCCCAACAGTTTCTGGATATGGTGACCAACTTCATGCGCAATAACGTAGCCCTGGGCGAAATCGCCGTCCGCGCCCAGCTTGTTTTTCATTTCGTCATAGAAGGAAAGATCGATATAGACCGTACCGTCCGCCGGACAGTAGAACGGTCCCATAATGGACTGCCCGGTGCCGCATCCGGTGCGCGTAGCGCCGCGGTACATCACCAGCTTAGGCTGCTGGTAGGTACGCCCCATTTTTTCAAACTGCTGCCCCCAGGTGTCTTCCGTTGTCGCCAGAATCACGGAGGTAAACTTGGCCGCTTCATCGTCGTTTGGACTGATGGAGCGTGAAGATTGTTGCTGCGAAACCGGCTGCCCGGTCATCAAGCCCGTCAGGTCGACCCCATAATAGCCTGCGACCAGAACGACAATCAGCAGAACCAGACCGCCTTTTCCGCTCGGCAAACGAAAACCGGGACCGCCCAGAGACGGGCCGCCGCCAGAACGGCTGCGTCGGTCTTCCACATTGTCACTTTCACGTCGCCCTTGCCAGCGCATAATCACCTCATCTCTCTATTCATTATGATGATGATCGTAGGCGGTTCAGCACAAGATTACCACTGGAAAGCGCTAGCGAGCCGGAGAAAAAGCCCCGGCCCGCCGTGTCTGTTAGTCGAGATTCACGCCCAGACGACGCGCAACGGTTTCGTAGGCTTCAATCAGGCCGCCCAGGCTCTGACGGAAACGGTCCTTGTCCATCTTGTCGAGGGTCTCTTTATCCCACAGACGGCTGCCGTCCGGCGAGAATTCATCACCGAGCACCACTTCACCTTTGTACAGACCAAACTCCAGTTTGAAGTCGACAAGGATCAGACCTGCGTCATCAAACAACGTCTTCAGCACGTCATTGGCTTTGTAGGTCAACTCTTTCATGCGCGCCAGGTTCTCTTTGCTCACCCAGCCGAAGGTTTCGCAGTAAGAATCGTTCACCATCGGATCGTGCATCGCATCATTTTTCAGAAACAGATCGAACAGTGGCGGATTCAGTTCGATGCCTTCTTCAATACCCAGGCGTTTGACCAGAGAGCCAGCAGCACGGTTACGCACCACGCACTCTACCGGCACCATATCCAGTTTTTTTACCAGACATTCGGTGTCTGAGAGCAGGCGCTCCATTTGCGTCGGGATACCGGCCTCTGCCAGTTTGGTCATGATAAAGTGGTTGAACTTGTTGTTCACCATGCCCTTACGATCAAACTGTTCAATGCGCGCGCCATCCCCTGCTGACGTATCATTGCGGAATTCGAGCACCAACAGATCCGGGTTTTCCGTGCTGTATACGGTCTTCGCTTTACCACGATACAACTCAGCTTGCTTTTGCATCTTCAATACTCCTGGGTGTGAATTTGTAGTCGAAACGGGAAACATTATGCCACGCACACGTTTGCGTAGCACGAAAATAAAAAGGGCCGGATTTCTCCAGCCCTGTATTTTTACTTGCTAAACGCTGCCTGGAAGACGGCCACCAGCGCGTCGTTCTGGCTCTGCGTCAGGGTATGCCCCTTCGGATCGATAAACTGCATGCTGCTGCGGTTGTCTAAGTCACCGACCTGCAGCTTATAGTCGCCGGACGCCAGGCCCGGATCGCTTGCGCCCAGCTCACGCCAGTCGCTATCAGACAGCGGTTTGTACGTCACCGCCATGCTGCCCTGAGAGCGAGTGCTGTCGGTTACCTTCATGCCTGCCTTCTCCAGCGCGGCGGGCAGACGCTGCCAGACAACGTTGAACGGACCACGCACGACCAGCATCGGTAAACCGGTCTCATCCGCGGCGCTCTGCACATCCATAGTAGCGGCGGAGCGGTTCTGCGCGGCGTTCGCGGCGTCATTCGCGGTCTTATCAAGACCCGCGGAAATAACGTTCATCATTTCCGCGCTGTAACGTTGCAGTGAAGCGGCGTCAGCAACCGGCTTACCCGCCTGTTCCAGGTTAACCAGTTTCACCATCACCGCCTGCTGATAGCCCTGCGGTTTCACCGAAATCTGATAACGGCCACGGTACTGCTGGTCTTCATCAAGACGGTTCCATTCAACCCAGTCGGTTGTCAGGGTCTGGCTGGCGTCGTCACGCTTTTCAATCGTGTAGTTTTTAGACTGAATCACGCTAACGACCTGCGGCCACAGCGTATTACCGCGTCCGTTTTCCACCAGCAGCGTTGCGGTATCGCCAGCAAACTGGGTACGCGCCCCGCTAACCAGCGCCAGCGGCTGAGCAGGCGGACGGATGTCCAGCGCTTTACCGACAGCGCCGCTGCCGTTGGTCACCGGAATGTTATAGTCACCCGTGGTCACCGGCAGAATCATACCTGCTGGAGCATGGAGTTCAGCAAGCGGCGCGGCATCCAGATAGGATTCATCACCGCTCACCTGGCGCTTGTAGCGCGAATCAGAACTACAGGCAGCGAGCAGCAAAACAAGCGAAACACCCGCAACCCTGGCCAGGCGCGACTTTTGTACTGAGTAAGCCATCAAATCTCCCTAAACTTTACAGCAAACCGGCGTGCTTAAGCGCCGCTTCGACGATGTCACGACCTTGGTCCGTGATCGGCGTCATTGGCAGGCGCAGCGTATCGGTCGCCACAAGGCCCAACGCCTTACATGCCCATTTCACTGGGATCGGGTTGGGTTCGACAAACAGTTTGTTGTGTAACGGCATCAGACGCTGGTTGATCGCCCGCGCCTCGGCAAAACGCCCTTCCGCCGCCAGCTTGCACATTTCCGCCATGTCGCGCGCGGCGACGTTAGAGGTAACGGAGATTACGCCATGACCGCCTAACTGCATAAAGTCCATCGCGGTCGCATCGTCGCCGCTAAGCAGCAGAAAATCGTCAGAAACCCGCTCTTTGATCTGATGAACACGACTTAAGTTCCCCGTGGCCTCTTTAATGGCGACAATATTTTTCAATTCCGCCAGACGGCCTACGGTTTCCGGCAGCATATCGCAGCCGGTACGGGATGGCACATTATACAGAATTTGTGGCAGGTCAGTATGTTCCGCGATGGCTTTGAAATGCTGGAACAACCCTTCCTGCGTCGGACGGTTATAATACGGCGTCACCGTCAGGCAGCCGACAATTCCGCTGTCATTGAAACGCTGCGTCAGACTAATGGCTTCTGCGGTCGCATTGGCGCCCGTTCCGGCAATCACCGGGATACGGCCATCGGCTAACTCCAGGGTCATCATCACCACGTCGCCATGTTCATCATGGCTCAGCGTAGCGGATTCGCCGGTGGTACCCACAGAAACGATCGCCGAGGTGCCGCTGGCGACATGATAATCAATCAGTTTTTTCAGGCTTGACCGGCAGACATTACCTTTCTCATCCATCGGCGTAACAAGCGCGACAATACTTCCCGTGAACATGGGCCATCCTCTGTGCAAACAAGTGTCTCAATGGTACGTTTGGTACGGTAATAAAAGCAAGTGACCAGAGCCCTTCTGGTTGTTGTATGCCGGTTTTTTTTATGCTTTCCTTATGATTACCCCACCTATCAAAGGAAGAACAGGTTTGACACCTTCATCGCAACATTATTTGGTTATTACTGCGCTGGGTGCCGATCGCCCGGGAATTGTGAACACGATCACCCGTCATGTGAGCAGTTGTGGCTGCAATATTGAAGACAGCCGACTGGCCATGCTGGGTGAGGAGTTTACGTTTATCATGCTGCTGTCCGGTAGCTGGAATGCCATCACCCTGATCGAATCGACCTTGCCGTTAAAAGGCGCAGAGCTGGATTTATTGATAGTGATGAAGCGCACCACTGCCCGTCCTCGTCCGCCGATGCCCGCCACAGTATGGGTTCAGGTCGATGTGCCGGATTCACCTCATTTAATTGAGCGTTTTACAGCCCTGTTTGATAGCCATCAAATGAACATTGCGGAACTGGTTTCGCGCACGCAACCCGCTGAAAATGAAACGCCTGCGCAGCTGCACGTGCAGATTACGGCGCACAGTCCGGCATCACACGATGCGGAAAATATCGAGCAGGCGTTTAAAGCCCTATGTACAGAACTCAATGCACAAGGCAGTATTAACGTTGTTAATTATTCACAACATGATGAACAGGATGGAGTTAAGTAATGAATCCACTGAAAGCCGGTGACATCGCACCGAAATTTAGCTTGCCGGATCAAGACGGGGAACAAGTAAATTTGACCGACTTCCAGGGACAGCGTGTTCTGGTCTATTTCTATCCGAAAGCCATGACGCCGGGCTGTACCGTTCAGGCCTGCGGCCTACGCGATAACATGGATGAGTTGAAAAAGGCGGGCGTGGATGTGCTGGGTATCAGCACCGACAAACCCGAAAAACTTTCCCGTTTTGCCGAAAAAGAACTGCTGAACTTTACCCTGCTGTCTGACGAAGATCATCAGGTTTGTGAACAGTTTGGCGTCTGGGGTGAGAAATCCTTTATGGGGAAAACCTATGACGGTATTCACCGCATCAGCTTTTTGATCGACGCAGACGGTAAAGTTGAACACGTTTTCGACGACTTCAAAACCAGCAATCACCACGATGTCGTACTGAACTGGCTGAAAGAAAACGCCTGACCGTTTCCGGCCTACAGGCTATCTTTTGTAGGCCGGCTGCCACGCGTTTTACTCAAACGTGCCTTTTACGCACGCTTTTTTATCCCGCACCATGGCTTTGCCTTTCGCCCACAGATGTGTCACTTCCAGCGCTTCATTAAGCACCAGAATATCAGCGTCGCATCCGACCGCTAACCGGCCTTTATGGGCAAGGCCCAGAAATTCGGCCACCGTACGCGTAAGCGGGCACAACGCCTGCTCCAGCGGCAGATGATGAATAGTGACTAACTGGCGCAGCGTCTGTGCCAGCGAGTCGAATCCCGCCACGCCGATGCCGATCAGATTGCCGTTTTCATCAAACTCCGGCTGGCTGCCGTTACCGTCTGAACTGAGGGTGAGACGCGACAACGGAACATCATTCTGTATCGCGGTAACGATCGCCGTGGCGGGATCGACAGGCTCATCAATGCTGCTGGTGATGTCGATATAGCCACCGTCGTGCGCATATTCCAGCGCCGCATGGAACAGCGACTCGGCGCGGTTAACATGTGTTGGCAGGAGTTTTGTGATGGGCACATCGGCATTCGCGAGGATCTCATACAACGGCTCGAGCATCCTGGGGCTACTGCCCATATGAAACACGCTCACGCCCGCTTTCTGCCCCAGTAGTCCGCCGACGCGCGCCTGTGCGGCCATATTAGCCAGCGCGGCGGCGTCCGGGGCAGACGAGCGGTGATCGGAGATCGCGCACTTCACCCCAATGACCTTATCGATCAGCGCCACGTCACGATCGACGCTGCCGGTGAGGGTCGGAGAGGGCAGCGAGTAGGCGCCGGTGAGCATCCACGCGCTGATACCTTCCGTTTCCAGCGCGCGGGTCTTCGCGAGGAGCGACTCCGGATGGCGGGTTATCCCATCAGTCCCCAGTAACCCGACTACGGACGTGATCCCGGCCTCCACCAGCCGCGACAAACGCACTTCCGGCGTGCGGGTATGAGGCCCCGCTTCGCCTCCGCCGCCAATCAGGTGCACATGCTGGTCGATAAAACCCGGGCAGACAACGGCGCCTGCCAGATCAATACACTGGCAGCCAGGAAAATCGCCCGGCGCGATAGTGGGAGCAATCGCCACGATTTTGCCGCTGGCGACGAGAATATCCTGTACGCCAAGATCGTCAGGGGCGTAGACATGTCCACGCTGAAACAGCGTCAGGTTCAGAATTGAACAGTTCATAACCTTCCTTGTTAAACAATAAGTTGCATGACCCAGATCGACACCAGCGCGTTAATCACGCACACGGCGATGATGTGCGGATAATACCGCGGATCGACACCCGCTGTCCCGAGACAGCGTCCGACGTTTTGTACCGGGTTGCCCATCAGGTAGATCGCAGGTAAAAGGACGGTCGCGTCATGCCCCGTCAGCGCTCCCGCCACCACCAGGCTCGCGCAAACGCCTACGCCACCGCCCATGCTCATTACCGCAGCCAGCAGTACGGTGGCAGACTCGCCTGGCAAGCCCCAGAGCGCCATCACCGGCTCGCAGACGCGGCCAACGATATCAAGCAGTCCTGTCACCGTCAGCGCCTGGATAATGACAAACGCCATCACCACGTTGGGAAGAAGGCTGGTAGTGGCGATGGTAAAACCGCGCCGCGCGCCGTCGATAAACATATCCATGACATTTTTACGTACCTGCGCGCTCATCTCAGGCCTCCCGTTGCAGACGACGATTTTCCAGCAGCGATATCCACAGCCTTAACAGATTCGCGCCGACAAACTTAAAGACCAGAATCACCGCCAGCGGGGTAATGACCGGCACGGTAATCATGGTGAACAGCGCTGCGCCAGAAGAAAAATAATTGGTTATGCAGGCGCTACCGCTGGTTTGCCACGTGGCGAAAATCTCGCGCTCCTGCCCGGTAATGAGCCCCTCTTCCGCCATTTCTTTGGTCATCCCTGCCGCAGCGTCGGTATTTTGCAGGTTCGCAATCAACGCCAGCGAGCAAATCCCTGGAATCCCCAGTAAAGGACGCAGAACGGGCGTCATCAACTGTTGGGCGGCGCGCAGGCCACCCAGCCCTTCCGTCACCGAAATAATCCCTAACGACAGAATGACCGACGGCGCGAGTTCGAGGGCGAAAAGAAATCCGTCTTTTGCTCCCGTTCCACCGATCCCGCGAAACGAGAGGGCTTTATCTCCCGCCGCGTTGATCTGACCAAACGTGCCGTTGAGCACGGTAAAATCGAAAACCCGCCACCATTCCGTGCTTTTCGCAAATATCCCTGAAAAAAAGAGAATCGTAATGAAAAAGGCGAGATAACCGCCCCACCCCGGTTTCTGTTGCGTGTGTGTGTTGTGACCCATTTTTTTCTCCTGTCGGTCTTTTCCATGCGTGACAAAAATTCATCACCCGGGTCACGTTAAAGACAAAAAGGACGAAAAACGACAGCGTGGCGGTATATTCAGAAAACATTTAGAGGGGAGAAGCAATCCGGTAACAGAACGTTACCGGATGAAAAGAGTTACGCTGCGTCAACGCGCTGCGCATCAGGCCAGGCATGGACCACGGCTTTAATTAAGGTCGCTAACGGAATCGCGAAGAAAACGCCCCAGAAACCCCACAGGCCGCCAAAAATGACCACGGAGAGAATGATCACCAACGGGTGCAGATTCACCGCTTCAGAGAACAAAACCGGCACCAGCAGGTTGCCGTCAAGCGCCTGGATGATCAAATAGACCGCGAAACAGCTCCAGAACTCGGTCCCCAGACCAAACTGAAACAGCGCCACGCCCACTACCGGGATCGTCACCACGAAGGCGCCGATATAAGGGATAAGAACCGAAAAGCCGACCAGCACCGCCAGCAGTAGCGAATAGTTCAGGCCAAACAGCAGGAAGCCCAGCCAGGTCGCCACACCCACCACCACCATTTCCAGCACTTTCCCGCGGATGTAGTTGGTGATTTGCTGATTCATCTCTTTCCAGACCTGCCCCGCCAGCCCACGGTTGCGCGGTAGCACCCGGCGCACCGCATTCAGCATCTGCTCTTTGTCCTTCAGCAGGAAAAACACCATCAGCGGCACCAGCACCAGATAAACCGCCAGGGTCAGCAGGCCAACCAGAGACGCCAGTGAGTATTTCACTACGGAATCGCCCATCGTCAGCATGCGGGTACGCATGTTTTCCGCCATGGCGTCAATGATGCCCGCGTCCATTAACGCAGGATAACGACGCGGCAATGTCGCGGCGAAATCAGAGAGTTTATTCAACATGCCGGGCATGTCGCGGATCAGGTATATCCCCTGCTGCCAGGCCACCGGCATCACCACAAACGCCATAAGCAGTAAAATGCCTACAAACAGTACCAGCACAATCGACGTCGCCCAGCGGCGTGAACAGCCGATCTTCTCCAGGCGGACGGTCGGCCACTCGAGTAAATAAGCCAGCACGATAGACACCAGCAGCGGAGCCAGTAATCCGCTAAAAAAGAAAAGGATGCCGAAACCGGCAACCAGGATCACCAGCAAAGCAATCGCCTCCGGGTCGCTAAAGCGACGGCGATACCATTGCATCAACATTTCGAGCATAAAACCTTCCCTGAACCTCATTAGCGGGATTGCGATCCCGAATTGTATCGAAATGTCACAAAAAAGACTTCGCTTTTTATGACTGATTCAGGAAACTGAAAAGTCATTTGTGCAGGGTATTCATCCGCAGGTTTCACCGCTACACTGCCCTTGCAGGCAGAGCGGGAACGATACTGCCCGGCATCGGTCAAATGACTATCTCAAAGAAAACAGGACAGAGGTTATGTTCAGGCAGTTTAAGAAAAACCTGGTGGCTACCCTCATTGCCGCACTGACCCTCGGTCAGGCGGCGCCCGCGTTCGCAGACGCTGCGGACTCATTGCCGGACATGGGAACGTCGGCTGCAAGCACCCTTTCCATCGGGCAGGAATTGCAGATGGGCGATTATTATGTACGCCAGCTGCGGGGCAGCGCGCCGTTGATTAACGACCCGTTGTTGGTTCAGTACATTAACGGACTCGGGATGCGCCTGGTTTCCCATGCCGACTCGGTCAAAACGCCCTTCCATTTCTTTTTGATTAATAACGACGAAATCAACGCATTCGCCTTCTTCGGCGGTAACGTCGTGCTGCACGCCGCGCTGTTTCGCTACTCTGATAACGAAAGCCAACTCGCCTCGGTCATGGCGCACGAAATTTCCCACGTTACCCAACGCCACCTGGCGCGGGCGATGGAAGATCAAAAACGCAGCGCGCCGCTCACCTGGGTTGGCGCACTGGGCTCCATATTGTTAGCAATGGCCAGCCCGCAGGCGGGGATGGCGGCGCTCACCGGGACGCTGGCGGGCACGCGTCAGGGAATGATCAGCTTTACCCAGCAGAACGAACAGGAAGCCGACCGTATAGGGATCCTGGTGCTTCAGCGCGCCGGATTCGATCCACAGGCTATGCCGACATTCCTGGAGAAACTGCTCGACCAGGCGCGCTACTCCTCCCGTCCGCCGGAAATCCTGTTAACCCACCCCCTGCCGGAAAGCCGACTTTCTGACGCCCGTAACCGGGCAAACCAGATGCGTCCGGTGGTGGTGCAATCATCGGAAGCGTTCTATTTAGCGAAAGTGCGCACCCTGGGGATGTATAATTCCGGACGCAACCAGTTAACCAGCGATCTGCTGGATGAACTGGCGAAAGGCAATGTCCGCCAGCAGCGCGCCGCGCAATATGGCCGGGCGCTTCAGGCAATGGAAGGCAGTAAATATGATGAAGCGCGCAAAGCGCTCCAGCCGCTGTTATCGGCGGAGCCGGGGAACGCCTGGTATCTGGATCTGGCCACCGACATCGACCTCGGACAGAAGAAAACCCATGACGCGATCGCGCGTCTCAAAAATGCGCGCGATTTGCGGGTGAACCCTGTCCTGCAGCTTAACCTCGCGAACGCGCTGCTGCAGGGTGGACAGGCGCAGGAAGCCGCAACGATCCTCAACCGCTATACGTTTAATTATAAAGACGACAGCAATGGCTGGGATCTTCTTGCCCAGGCGCAAGCTGCGCTGAATCATCGCGATCAAGAGCTTGCGGCCCGCGCGGAAGGCTACGCGCTGGCGGGCCGTCTCGATCAGGCGATCTCATTACTCAGCAGCGCCAGCTCACAGGCGAAGCTGGGCAGCCAGCAGCAGGCGCGTTACGATGCCCGTATCGACCAGTTGCGTCAGCTGCAAGAACGCTTTAAGCCTTACACCAAAATGTAATTATCTGTCCTTTGCCCGGATAGCGATACAAGGAGAAGTCATGTCAGAAGCGGTAAAAATCTACCATAATCCGCGTTGTTCCAAGAGTCGCGAAACGCTGAGCCTGCTGCAGTCCAACGGCGTGGAGCCGGAAGTGGTGCTTTATCTCGACACCCCCGCCGATGCGGCAACACTGCGTCAACTGCTGAAAATGCTGGGCATGACCAGCGCCCGCGAACTGATGCGCCAGAAAGACGATCTCTACAAAGCGCTCAATCTGGCAGACAGCAATCTGACGGAGGCGCAACTGATTCAGGCGATGGTAGAAAATCCCAAACTGATGGAGCGCCCGATTGTGGTGGCGAACGGTCAGGCACGAATCGGACGACCGCCAGAGCAGGTGCTGGACATCGTCCGCTAACCGCCCATGCGCCGCCTCAGTATCGATTGCGGCGCTTTTCTATTATTTGGCTCTCAATAATTTTCCGAGGCTACTCGCATCCTTGCCGCTTCTTTCTCTTCTTTATTTTTCTTTCTGCTAGATTGCGGACTATTCATTAAAGAAGGAAAAGGATGCCATGAATAAAAAGAACACCTCGACACCGCATGATGCCGTGTTTAAACAATTTTTATCCCATCCCGAAACCGCGCGTGATTTTTTGGAGAGTCATTTACCCCGTGCGCTGCATAAACTTTGTGACCTCAGTACGCTTCGTCTGGAGTCTGCCAGTTTTATTGAGGAGACGATGCGCGCCTATTATTCGGATATTCTTTACTCATTAAAGACGCGCGCAGGTAACGGTTATATTTACGCATTAATTGAACATCAGAGCTCTCCCGACCGGCACATGGCGTTTCGCCTGATGCGCTATGCCATTGCCGCCATGCAGCGTCACCTTGACGCCGGACACGACACATTACCGCTGGTGATCCCGGTTCTGTTCTATCACGGTCTGGTTAGCCCTTATCCTTACTCAATGCGCTGGCTGGATGCGTTTGCGCTGCCGTCGCTGGCAGAAAACTTCTATAATCACGCCTTTCCTTTAGTCGATATTACCATCATACCCGATGATGAAATTATGCAGCATCGGCGGATGGCTATTCTGGAAATAGTGCAAAAACATATTCGCTTGCGCGATTTAAATGAATTAACAGATAAACTAGTAATATTAATCAATCAAAACAACATCACCCACGAGCAGCTTAAAACAGTATTGCTTTACGTATCAAAAAATGGAAAAGTAGAAAATCAACGCGCTTTTTTCCAGACACTGGCAAACCAACCAACCGAATATAAGGACACAATTATGACGCTGGCAGAATATCTGAGAAACGAAGGACTCGAAGAAGGTCTGGAAAAAGGGCAAAAGCTCGCGGCGTTACGTATCGCAAAAGAGATGCTGAAAAACGGGCTCGACCTGCCACTCATTCTCACCGTGACGGGCGTCAGCGAAGCAGAATTACATCAGACAGACCCAGAGCAGTCTGCGGTTAAAGCTTGAGGATCTCTTTGACGAACGGAATCGTCAGCTTACGCTGGGCGGTAATCGAGGCATGATCGAGCTGGTCCAGCGTCATAAACAGCGTACGCATTTCGCGATCCAGCCGTTTAAGTAAAAAGCGCCCCACGTCTTCGGGTAGCTCAAAGCCACGTAGCCGGGCGCGCAGCTGAAGCGCCTGAAGTTTGTCTTCATCCGACAGAGGCTGAAGCTTGTAAATTTGCCCCCAGTCCAGCCGCGAGGCCAGATCGGGCAAGCCGAGATTAAGCTGACGTGGCGGACGATCGCCGGTGATCAGCAGACGCGTTTTTCCAGACTCGAGGATGCGGTTGTAGAGATCGAAAATCGCCATTTCCCACAGCGCATCGCCGGCGACACATTCGATGTTGTCGATACAGACCAGCGAAAGCTGTTCCATCCCGTCGAGCACCTCCGGAACAAACCAGGTGCGCTTGTCCAGCGGCACATAGCCGACCGCGTCGCCGCGCTGCGACAGTTCCGCGCAGGCGGCATGCAATAAATGACTGCGGCCCGCGCCTTCACGCGACCAGAGATAAATGTATCCGCTATGCTCCTGACGCAACACGTTTTGCAGTGCGGCCAGTAAAGAGGCGTTATCCCCCGGCCAGAAACTTGCGAAAGTTTCGTCGTCAGGAAGATAAAGTGGCAAGGAGAGCTGTGCCGGTGTGTTCAGAGATACCTCAACCCAGATTTCATTAAATCGCGATGAGTTTAACACAGAATTCCGCTGTGATAGAACCGGGCAGCGTCCCTGCCCGGTTTCTGCGTTACTGCTGCGGCGTATCCGCGTCTTTCGCATCCAGTACCACTTCTTCCGGACGCAATACTGAGATTAACTTGAAGATCAGACTCAGGCCAATCCCGACGATGGTGGCCAGCGCCATGCCTTTCAGTTCAGCGGCGCCAATGTGAACCTTCGCGCCACTGACGCCAATGATCAGAATAACGGAGGTCAGGATCAGGTTCTGCGCTTTGTTGTAATCCACCTTCGATTCAATCAGCACGCGGATACCGGACGCGCCGATTACCCCATACAGCAACAGGGATACCCCACCCATCACCGGTAGCGGAATGATCTGGATAGCCGCTGCGAGTTTGCCTACGCAGGAGAGCAGAATAGCGAAGATCGCCGCGCCGCCAATCACCCAGGTGCTGTACACGCGGGTAATTGCCATGACGCCAATATTTTCGCCGTAGGTGGTGTTCGGTGTAGAGCCGAAGAAGCCGGAGATCACCGTTGATAAACCGTTAGCGAACATAGAGCGATGCAAACCCGGATCGCGTACCAGATCTTTTTTAACGATATTCGCCGTAACCACCAGGTGCCCGACGTGTTCAGCAATCACCACCAGCGCCGCTGGCAGAATGGTCAGAATAGCGAACCACTCGAAACGCGGGGTGTAGAATGTCGGCAGCGCAAACCAGTGCGCCTCGGCGATCGGTGTGGTATCGACAACGCCCATCGCGAAGGAAAGCGCATAGCCCGCCAGCACGCCAATGAGGATCGGAATAATCGCCATAAAGCCGCGGAACAGTACAGAACCGAACACGGTCACCGCCAGCGTCACTATGGAGATAATAATGGTCTTCGCATCCGCGGACTGACCTTCCGCCGGCAGCAGTCCGGCCATGCCAGCAGCGACCCCCGCCAGTTCCAGACCGATAACGGCAACAATGGCGCCCATCGCAGCAGGAGGAAACATCACGTCCAGCCAGCCAGTGCCTGCCTTCTTCACGATGAAAGAGACCAGGCAGAACAGCACGCCGCACATAATAAAGCCGCCCAGCGCCACCTCATAGCCTAACGGCAGCAGGAGCAGCACCGGGGAGATAAAGGCAAAGCTCGACCCTAAATAAGCCGGGATTTTCCCTTTACAGATAAACAAATAGAGCAGCGTACCGATGCCGTTAAACAGCAGAACGGTGGCCGGGTTAATATGAAACAGAACGGGCACCAGCACGGTTGCGCCAAACATGGCGAACAGGTGTTGCAAACTAAGCGGGATTGTCTGTAAAAGCGGCGGTCTTTCACTTACCCCGATAGCACGGCGCGTCATAGTGTTTTCCTCTGTGTGTTTTGTTATTAGCAGTTGAGTTGTTTTATTCAAAAAAAAGCCGACTCTTAAAGTCGGCTGATATTTAATGATTCACTTATTTCGTCCCAAAGATCTTATCACCGGCATCGCCAAGCCCCGGAATAATGTATCCGTGCTCGTTCAATCCCTGGTCGATCGACGCGGTGTACAGTTCCACGTCCGGGTGCGCTTTTTCCAGCGCGGCAATGCCTTCCGGCGCGGCAACCAGCACCAGCACCTTGATGCTGCTGCAACCGGCTTTTTTCAGCAGATCGATGGTGGCGATAACGGAACCACCGGTCGCCAGCATCGGATCAACGATCAGCGCCATACGCTCGTCGATGTTGGACACCAGCTTCTGGAAATAAGGAACCGGCTCCAGGGTTTCTTCGTTGCGGTACATCCCGACCACGCTAATACGCGCGCTTGGTACGTTTTCCAGTACCCCTTCCATCATCCCCAGACCTGCGCGCAGGATAGGCACGACGGTAATTTTTTTCCCTTTAATCTGGTCGACTTCAACCGGGCCATTCCAGCCTTCAATGGTCACCTTTTCGGTTTCCAGGCCCGCAGTCGCTTCGTAGGTCAGCAGACTGCCTACTTCCGAGGCGAGTTCACGAAAGCGTTTGGTGCTGATGTCGTTTTCACGCATCAGACCCAGCTTGTGTTTGACGAGTGGGTGTTTGACTTCCACGATCTTCATACTCTTCTCCTTTCCTCAGACGAGTGGCAACCACAAAAAAATCGCCGGATTATACCGCTTTTCCTCCTGGGCGCAACATAACGTATGCATGACCTGGATCAAGCAAAGTTATTTACCTTTGGCTGATGAGTATAAAACACGCCCCACATTCTGCGCGGGGCGGCGGGTCAAGTCGCTGAAATCAGAGCGTTTCACCGTTGCTTTTAATCACCTGCTGATACCAGGCGAAAGATTTTTTAGGCTGCCGGGCCAATGTGCCGCTCCCGTCATTATTTTTGTCGACGTAGATGAAGCCATAGCGTTTTTTCATTTCTCCCGTGCCAGCGGAAACCAGATCGATGCATCCCCATGGCGTGTACCCCATCAGATCCACGCCATCCTCCACCACCGCTTTTTTCATTTCGCGGATGTGCGCGGCCAGGTAGTCAATACGGTAACTGTCGTCCACCGATCCGTCAGGCTGCTGAACGTCAATGGCGCCGAAGCCGTTCTCAACGATAAACAGCGGCAGCTGATAGTGGTCCCAGAACCAGTTCAACGAATAGCGCAGGCCGACGGGATCGATCTGCCACCCCCAGTCCGACTTCTGCACGTAGGGGTTGGCGACCAAATGCTTCGTTTCGTCATAGTCAAGCTGTGGATTATCCTCCGTCGCTTTGGTGGTAAACGACATGTAATAGCTAAAGCCAATGTAATCAACGCAGCCCTCAGACAACGCGGCGCGATCGGCGTCGGTGATATCCAGCGCGAAGCCGCGGCGTTCGAAATAGTTAAGGATGTGCTGCGGGTATTTACCGCGTACGTGGACGTCGGTAAACCAGTAGCGGCGGTGCATGGCGTTCATCGCCATCATCATGTCGTCCGGCGCACAGGTCAGCGGGTATATGGGGCACATGGCGATCATGCAGCCGACCTGTAGCGCCGGGTTGATTTCGCGGGCGGCTTTCACCGCCAGCGCACTGGCGACCAACTCGTAGTGCGCCGCCTGGTACATTATCGGTTCGCGATCTTCGCCCGGCTGGTATTTCAACCCGGAGTTAGTAAACGGCGCGAAGTCTTCATGATAATTCGCCTGGTTGTTAATCTCGTTAAACGTCATCCAGTATTTCACTTTATGCTGATAGCGCGTAAACGCTACCTTCGCAAAGCGCACGAAAAAGTCGATGAGCTTACGGTTGCGCCAGCCGCCGTATTCCGTCACCAGATGGTACGGCATCTCGAAATGCGACAAGGTGATCACCGGTTCAATGCCGTATTTCAGACACTCGTCAAAGAGGTCGTCATAAAATTGCAACCCCGCTTCATTGGGCTGGGTTTCGTCTCCCTGCGGAAAAATACGTGTCCAGGCAATGGACGTGCGGAAACACCTGAAGCCCATTTCCGCGAACAGTTTTATGTCCTCTTTGTAGCGGTGGTAAAAGTCAATGGCGTGGTGATTGGGATAATTTTTGCCTGGCAGCACGCCGTCGGTGATTTCCCGCGCGACGCCGTGCGCGCCCGCGGTCATCACATCGGCCACGCTGATTCCCTTTCCGCCTTCCTGCCAGCCGCCCTCCAGTTGATGCGCCGCGACCGCCCCACCCCACATGAAATTCGCTTTAAATCCCGACATAGATCCCCTCGTTAATTCGCATTAGCAAAACAGAAACCGGTTTCAGTACGATACTGAGCAAACTTAGCGGCGCATTCAAGCAACGAAATGTACCCGGTTTCATTTTCGTGGCGCAGGTCATAAAAACGGCGCCGTACGAGAAATTCGCAGCAAAAATCAACACATAAAATCGGATGCAACGCAGGCTCGCAAACGTTTGCTTTCCCTGTTAGAATTGCGCCGAATTTTTCCTTTTACCGCAAGAAATAACGTGGGGAACCAGGCAGTGACCGATAAAACCTCTCTTAGCTACAAAGATGCCGGTGTTGATATTGACGCGGGCAATGCTCTGGTCGATCGAATCAAAGGCGTAGTGAAGAAAACCCGCCGCCCGGAAGTGATGGGGGGTCTGGGTGGCTTCGGTGCGCTGTGCGCGTTGCCGCAAAAATATCGTGAACCGGTACTGGTTTCCGGCACTGACGGCGTAGGGACCAAACTGCGTCTGGCAATGGATCTTAAGCGTCACGACACCATCGGGATTGACCTGGTGGCGATGTGCGTGAACGACCTGGTGGTTCAGGGCGCTGAGCCGCTGTTTTTCCTCGACTATTACGCTACCGGGAAACTGGATGTGGACACCGCAGCCAGCGTCATTCAGGGCATTGCGGAAGGTTGTCTGCAGTCCGGCTGCGCGCTGGTCGGAGGGGAAACCGCTGAAATGCCAGGGATGTACCACGGTGAAGACTATGACGTCGCGGGCTTCTGCGTCGGGGTGGTGGAAAAATCAGAAATCATCGACGGTTCTAAAGTTGCCGACGGCGATGTGCTGATTGCGCTGGGATCCAGCGGCCCGCACTCAAACGGCTACTCGCTGGTGCGCAAAATCGTTGAGGTTAGCGGCTGCGACCCGGAAACCACCGAGCTTGACGGTAAGCCGCTGGCCGATCATCTGCTTGCGCCGACCCGAATCTACGTGAAATCGATCCTGGCGCTGATCGAGAACGTCGACGTGCACGCCATCGCCCACCTCACCGGCGGCGGTTTCTGGGAAAATATTCCACGCGTCCTGCCGGACAACACTCAGGCGGTGATCGACGAATCTTCATGGCAGTGGCCTGCCGTGTTCAACTGGTTGCAAAACGCCGGTAATGTTAGCCAGCACGAAATGTACCGTACCTTTAACTGCGGCGTCGGTATGGTGATCGCCCTTCCGGCAAGCGAAGTGGACAATGCGCTGGCATTGCTGAAAGCAAAGGGTGAAAACGCGTGGAAAATCGGTATCATCAACGCTTCTGATTCCGAACAGCGTGTGGTTATTGAATAATGAATATTGTGGTGCTTATTTCCGGCAACGGAAGCAATTTGCAGGCGATCATTGATGCCTGCAAAGAGAAGAAAATCAACGGCACCCTTCGCGCAGTATTCAGCAACAAGGCCGATGCGTTCGGCCTTGAACGCGCCAGAAAAGCGAACATTCCTGTGCATACGCTGACGGCCGATCAGTTCGCCAGCCGTGAAGCGTTTGACCGGGAGCTGACCCTTGAGATCGACGCGTATGCGCCTGATGTGGTGGTGCTGGCCGGTTTTATGCGCATTCTTAGCCCAGCCTTTGTCGCTCATTATCACGGACGCCTGCTGAATATTCACCCTTCCCTGTTGCCCAAATATCCCGGCCTGCATACCCACCGCCAGGCGCTGGAAAATGGCGACGAGGAACACGGCACGTCGGTGCACTTTGTCACCGATGAGCTTGATGGCGGTCCGGTCATTTTACAGGCGAAAGTGCCCGTCTTTGAGGGAGACGACGAAGACGAAATCACCGCGCGCGTTCAGGCCCAGGAACATGCCATTTATCCCCTGGTTGTGAGCTGGTTCGTCGAAGGCCGTCTGAAGATGCATGACAACGCCGCGTGGCTGGATGGTCAACGTTTGCCGCCGCAGGGCTATGCGGCTGACGATTAATTCGGTCCCTTCACAGGCCAGAAGCGCCGTCTTCTGGCCCTGACGCGTCCGTTCGCCGGATAGCGGCAAAATACCCTCTCCGACCTACTTTTCTTCCCGCCTTTATGTTATCAAACAGTTTATTGTCATACTTTTCTGGCACAGTTGGACATCTGAGAGCATTGCTCGCCATAATGATCAGGTCGTGTCCCGTGAATCAAACGGAGTATAAGTATTAATGGGTCAGGAAAAGCTATACATCGAGAAAGAGCTGAGCTGGTTAGCGTTTAACGAACGCGTGCTCCAGGAAGCGGCGGATAAATCTAACCCGCTAATCGAAAGGATGCGTTTCTTAGGCATCTATTCCAATAACCTTGATGAGTTCTATAAAGTGCGTTTCGCCGAGTTGAAGCGCCGCATTATCATTAGCGAAGAACAGGGTTCAAATTCGCATTCTCGCCATCTGTTAGGCAAGATCCAGTCCCGCGTGTTAAAAGCCGATCAGGAATTTGATGGTCTTTATAACGAACTGTTGCTGGAGATGGCGCGCAACCAGATCTTCCTGATTAACGAACGCCAACTGTCAGTGAATCAGCAAAGCTGGCTGCGCCACTACTTTAAACAATACCTGCGCCAGCATATCACCCCCATTTTGATCAACCGCGAAACGGATCTCGTTCAGTTTCTGAAAGATGATTACACCTACCTCGCGGTGGAGATCATTCGTGGTGATTCGATACGCTACGCGCTGCTGGAAATTCCATCGGACAAAGTGCCACGCTTCGTCAACCTGCCGCCGGAAGCCCCGCGACGCCGCAAACCGATGATCCTGCTGGACAACATTCTGCGCTACTGCCTGGATGACATCTTCAAAGGCTTTTTTGATTACGACGCCCTGAACGCTTATTCGATGAAGATGACCCGCGACGCCGAATACGATCTGGTGCACGAGATGGAATCCAGCCTGATGGAGCTGATGTCCTCCAGCCTCAAACAGCGTTTGACCGCTGAACCGGTGCGTTTTGTTTATCAGCGCGACATGCCCAACGCGCTGGTCGAAGTGCTGCGGGAAAAACTGACCATCTCGCGTTATGACTCCATCGTGCCCGGAGGGCGTTACCACAACTTCAAAGATTTCATTAACTTCCCGAATGTCGGCAAAGCGAATCTGGTGAATAAACCGCTGCCGCGCCTGCGCCATATCTGGTTTGATAATGAGAAGTTTCGTAATGGCTTTGACGCCATCCGTGAACGCGATGTGCTGCTCTACTACCCATATCACACCTTTGAGCACGTTCTGGAGCTGTTGCGTCAGGCCTCCTTCGACCCGAGCGTACTGGCCATCAAAATTAACATCTATCGCGTGGCGAAAGATTCACGGATTATCGACTCGATGATCCATGCTGCCCACAACGGCAAAAAAGTCACGGTGGTGGTGGAGCTACAGGCGCGCTTTGATGAAGAAGCCAACATTCATTGGGCGAAGCGCCTGACGGAAGCGGGCGTACATGTGATCTTCTCCGCGCCGGGCTTAAAAATTCACGCCAAGCTGTTTCTTATTTCGCGTAAAGAAGGCGACGACGTGGTGCGCTACGCGCATATCGGCACCGGTAACTTCAACGAAAAAACCGCGCGCCTGTATACCGACTATTCGCTGCTGACCGCCGATGCGCGGATCACCAACGAAGTGCGCCGGGTGTTTAACTTTATTGAGAACCCGTACCGTCCGGTAACGTTTGATTATTTGCTGGTTTCGCCACAGAACTCGCGTCGCCTGCTGTATGAAATGATTGACCGTGAAATCGCCAACGCTCAGCAGGGACGCCCTTCCGGCATCACCCTGAAGCTGAATAATTTGGTCGACAAAGGGCTGGTTGACCGCCTGTATGCGGCGTCCAGTTCCGGCGTGACGGTAAATCTGCTGGTTCGCGGAATGTGTTCGCTGATTCCTTATCTTCCAGGCATCAGCGATAATATTCGCGTCATCAGCATTGTTGACCGCTATCTGGAACATGACCGTGTTTACATCTTTGAAAATGGCGGCAATAAGCAGGTGTATCTGTCCTCCGCGGACTGGATGACGCGTAATATCGACTACCGCATTGAGGTAGCGACGCCGCTGCTTGATCCACGCCTGAAGCAACGGGTACTGGATATTATTGACATCCTGTTCAGCGACACGGTAAAAGCCCGCTATATCGACAAAGAACTGAGTAATCGCTACGTGCCGCGCGGGAATCGCCGCAAAGTACAGGCGCAACTGGCGATTTATGACTACATCAAATCACTCGAGCAACCAGACTAACGCTATGCCAATACATGATAAGTCCCCACGACCGCAGGAGTTTGCGGCAGTCGACCTCGGCTCAAACAGTTTTCACATGGTCATTGCCCGCGTGGTGGATGGCGCAATGCAGATAATTGGCCGTCTGAAGCAGCGTGTCCATCTGGCTGACGGCCTCGGCCCGGATAACCGGCTGAGTGAAGAAGCCATGGAGCGCGGGCTAAGCTGTCTGTCGCTGTTTGCCGAACGTCTGCAGGGGTTTTCGCCCTCCAGCGTCTGTATTGTGGGGACGCACACGCTGCGTCAGGCGTTGAACGCCACTGACTTTCTCAAGCGTGCGGAAAAGGTTATCCCCTACCCTATTGAGATCATCTCCGGTAACGAAGAAGCGCGCCTGATTTTTATGGGCGTTGAGCACACGCAGCCCGAAAAGGGGCGTAAGCTGGTGATCGACATCGGCGGCGGCTCAACGGAACTGGTGATCGGCGAAAACTTCGAGCCAAAGCTGGTTGAAAGCCGTCGTATGGGGTGCGTCAGCTTTGCGCAGCTTTATTTTCCCGGCGGCGCGATCAACCCGGAAAACTTCCAGCGCGCCAGAATGGCGGCGGCGCAAAAGCTCGAAACCTTAACCTGGCAGTTTCGCATTCAGGGCTGGAACGTCGCGCTGGGCGCCTCCGGCACCATTAAAGCCGCACATGAAGTGCTGCTGGAGTTGGGGGAAAAAGACGGTTTTATTACCCCGGAACGTCTGGACCGTCTGGTGACAGAGATACTGCACTATCGCAATTTTGACGCCCTGAGCTTGCCGGGCTTATCCGAGGAGCGAAAAGCGGTGTTTGTGCCGGGTCTGGCGATTCTTTGCGGTGTCTTTGATGCGCTGGCCATCCGCGAGCTTCGCCTCTCCGACGGCGCGCTGCGTGAAGGCGTCCTGTACGAAATGGAAGGCCGCTTTCGCCACCAGGACGTCCGTAGCCGTACCGCCAGTAGCCTGGCGAATCAGTACAATATTGACAGCGATCAGGCCAGACGCGTACTGGATACCACCATACAGATGTACGATCAGTGGCAGGCGCAGCAGCCAAAACTGGCCCATCCGCAGTTGGAAGCGCTGCTGAGATGGGCCGCGATGCTGCACGAGGTAGGCCTGAATATCAATCACAGCGGCCTGCATCGCCATTCAGCGTATATTCTGCAAAACAGTGATTTACCCGGCTTTAATCAGGAGCAGCAAACCATGATGGCGACGCTGGTTCGCTATCACCGCAAAGCGATCAAGCTGGACGATCTGCCGCGCTTTACGCTGTTCAAGAAGAAGCAATACCTGCCGCTAATCCAGTTGCTGCGCCTTGGCGTTCTGCTGAACAATCAGCGCCAGGCCACGACTACGCCCCCGACGCTGACGCTCATCACGGACGACAGCCACTGGACGCTCCGTTTTCCTTATGACTGGTTCAGCCAGAACGCGCTGGTGCTGCTCGATCTGGAAAAAGAGCAGCAATACTGGGAAGCGGTCACCGGCTGGCGTCTGAAAATAGAGGAAGAACGTTCACCGGAAATCGCCGCCTGAAGACCGCTCAGGTGCCGGTAACCGGCACCTGCGCTTTCAGTATGTCCCTTAGCGGTTGGGGTTCGCCGATTAAATATCCCTGCATATAGTCAATACCCAACGAGGCGACCGCGCTGCGGATCTCCTCGCTTTCAACAAATTCCGCCACCACCTGCATTTTCTTCATGCGCGCCAGATGGCAGATAGAAGCCACAATCTGGTAGTCGAGGCTGTTCGATACCATATTGCGGATAAAACTCCCGTCAATTTTTAAAATGTTGGCGCTGATATTTTTCAGCCGGGCATAGCTGGCATAGCCGGTACCGAAATCGTCAATCGCAATTTGACAGCCCAGCTGTTGCAGATTATGCAGCGTTACCTGCGCCTGCTCGGCATTCAGCAGCGCGTAGCTTTCGGTGACTTCGAAGATCAACTGCCACGCCTCGATCTGGTATTTGCTCAGTAGCTTGCTGACTTCCAGTGAAAACTTCGCCCGACAAATTGACGGAGCCGAAAGATTCAGGGCAAAACGGCGCGCGGGCATCTCTGCACGATTATCGGCCATAAAGCGTAAGGTATGTTCGATGACCCAGAGATCGATTCGCGAGGCCAGACCGAACTCATGCGCAACGGGCAAAAATACCTCTGGCGAGATCAATCCACTGTCACTGTCTTTCAACCGCAGCAGGATCTCATGGTAGACATCGCCACGCAGGCCTTCGATAGGTTGCGCCATCAGGCAGAAGCGATCGTGTTCGAGCGCGTGCTGCAGGCGATTCATCATCGCCACTTTATCTTTCACATTGCGCTGCAAATTCACAGCTCCACGACGCTCCAGATTCTCCGGCGTGTTGGTCATAATCGACAGTTCAGCAATGGTACTAAGTTCGCCAAGCAGCAGATAAATATGGTTCACCGGAGACCGCACGTAGCAGTAGCTCATGCCCACCTGCGGCTGGAAGGTCATACCGTCCCAGATAAAGCGAAACCGTTTGATGTGCTCGTCCAGGAGATCAATACGCTGCTGGTGTGATTCGGTGTTTAAGCGCAGCAGCAGGTCCGGGCCAGACATTTGGTAGACGTTTTCATCCGGCGACAGCTTTTCATTTATCCAGTGTGAAAGCTGCTGCTTATACTGAATCCGCAGCATAATGCCATAATTCTTCACCAGCACTTCGAGCTCAGGAACATGCAGAAAACAGAGCGCGGACCATGGGGCATTTTTCAGGGCGCGATTGAGCGCGCGGAGATTGGGCAGATGAACAACGGGATCGAGGAAAGCCAGCCTGCGCGCGCGGCTGTTGACAACCCGCTGACGCGTGGCCAATACCGCCATGTAATTGACGATAAATGAAAAAACCAGAAAGCTCGACGACGTGATCGCCAGTTGGACATCATAACCAGAATAATAGGGGGTATAGCTCTGGTAATTATGAATCGCAATAATCAGCACGGGCGCCCAAAGCAGAGAGATGAAGCGATAGCCATAGCGCATCGCGCCCCAGAGCATAACCGGCAGTAATAATGACATTGTATAATTTGTGCTGAATATTGAGCTATTAACATTCAGGGGCATACATAACAAGGTCATTAATACAACGAGGATTAATAACCATAAGGCGACCTCTTTCTTCGAGGCTTTTGCATCAAACTGCAGTTTTAACTGGGAATAATAGCCGCGTAAATGAAGCGGGTTACGAATCACGCGAAGGAGAAAATAGAAAAACGGGACGCCAATTAAATTTCCGACCAGGATCCCCTGATAGTTAATTAATGCATTGATGTTAAACGGGGTGACGCCCATCAGATTCAGTCGGCTTTCATACATTCCGACAAACGCCGCAAACTGAAAAAGCACAAGAAACAGCGTAGCGGAGCAAAATACCTGCCAGAAAATTCGCTGGAACACCAGTCGCGGCTCGCCGTGTGAGACGCAATTCCGACGCGGATTAAAGACGCGATAGCCGCCCCAACTGAGGACGATAGCGATGAGGAAATGGGCGATTACCGGTAGCGTTTCAGCCAGCCCCACCTGCGGATATTTGCGTAAAAAGATGGCAAGAATAATTCCTGGTAATGCCGCCCAACTGAAAAAGTGCATCATGCTCATCATTAATGCTAACGGAAGATATAAAAGCACCACATCCCCGGAAGCCATATGCGCATAAGTATTGACGTGGCTCACTAATGGCAGCATTAAACACGGCAAAACCAGAGGAAGCCCCCACCACTTATCTCTGATTGCAATATAATTTTTATTCAGTCTCATAGATGCTCAGCAGAAACCCCGACTCCCGATGGGTTTTATCAGACAGGCATCCCCCCTGACCGCAAAAAGGCGATGAAAAGATCATCACGTGAGACAACGATTTTAGTTGCCAGCGGAAAGCAAATTTTGACATACATCAAATAATTTCACCGCCATTAATTAATTATTACCTTTATTCCGGCGTGTTATCATTTATATATTATTAATGTAAATAAGATTATTAACTTCCATAACAACCACCCATGAACAAGCTAACGCATTTTTACAACGTCATGAATTGACCATTGCGGCGCAGTATGCCTTAATGTGCTTATCGCCCGCAGGGGCATCTCTTAAGGAACCTTTTGTGAGTCAGGCTACCAGTATGCGAAAACGACATCGATTTAACAGTCGCATGACCCGTATCGTACTGCTTATCAGTTTTCTCTTCTTCTTTGGACGCTTTGTCTACTCTTCTATTGGCGCCTGGCATCATCATCAGGACAAAAAAGACGTTCAACAGTCCAGCCTCTCTGTCGAAACGCCCGCACAGCGTTAAGGTTTCTCAGCGCGATAAGATACCGACCACATGCCGCAGTATCGCTAACCGTTAATAGCAGCGGATGAGCATGCTCACGAGATTCGTATTATTGCCGTATAACACGCATCAGAATTATCAGGCCATGATCAGACGCGTAAACAGCCGCTGAACCGGCATCTGAACGGATAGTTCGGAAGGAAGAGCGCTGGCGTAAGTCCCGGTATTACCGCCAAACGCCTGCCGGACCCTCACATTTTACAACACCTCAACCACTTCAAATTCTTCTGCGATCAACTCCATATCTTCAGAAAAGTGACCTTCGCGGGTGAAAAATCGCTGATGCTCTTTCTGCCAGTATTGAAGGCTTAAATCGCCTTCCCCTTCTTTGCGAGCAAAAGCCTCAGTCACGTCACAAAAACGCACCAGTCGCATTGAAAGCAGCCTGGTCACGCAGATCGGGACATTCTGACCATCAAGGATAATATTATAGCTTCCAATTCTCGGGGCAGACTCTCCCTGCAGGTAAGAGGCAAACGATCCACAGGAAGCCGTTTTGATTCCTTTTTTAATCAGGTCCGCAAGCTCGCTGGCAAGTTTCGGGCTATCGCCCATTTGCCAGGCCTCTGCGCCTGGATATTTCGCTTTGAGTTCCTCAACCGCAACCATAAAAGCCCTTTTGAATTGTCGATGAAAAGAAACGTTATACCGGTTTCATCATAAGCTGTCCCGTCAATAACAATGATGTCTTTCTTCAAATATTGTGGCCCATTTTTCGCGCTAAGCAGTCATTGTAAATGCGAATAGATAAAAATAAAAAACCCTCTGTAAAAACAGAGGGTTGAATTAATATTCGAACAGAAATGATTAGCTATAAGTTAGCGGTTCATCATTCCCACTCAATGGTAGCGGGGGGCTTACCGCTGATGTCATACACCACGCGGGAAATGCCGTTCACTTCATTGATGATGCGGTTAGACACGCGGCCTAAGAAGTCATACGGCAGGTGCGCCCAGTGCGCGGTCATAAAGTCGATGGTTTCAACCGCACGCAGAGAGACAACCCAGTCGTATTTACGACCGTCGCCCATCACGCCAACCGAACGAACCGGCAGGAACACGGTGAACGCCTGGCTTACCTTGTTGTACAGGTCAGCTTTGTGCAGTTCCTCGATGAAGATCGCGTCCGCACGACGCAGCAGATCGCAATACTCTTTCTTCACTTCGCCCAGCACGCGCACGCCCAGACCTGGCCCCGGGAACGGGTGACGGTAAAGCATGTCGTACGGCAGACCCAGCTCCAGACCAATCTTGCGTACTTCGTCTTTGAACAGCTCTTTCAGCGGTTCAACCAGACCCATCTTCATCTCTTTTGGCAGACCGCCGACGTTATGGTGAGATTTGATGACGTGCGCCTTACCGGTTGCTGAAGCAGCAGACTCGATGACGTCCGGGTAGATAGTGCCCTGAGCAAGCCATTTCACCTCTTCCAGCTTCAGCGCTTCTTCGTCGAACACCTCCACGAAAACGCGGCCAATGATCTTACGTTTTGCTTCCGGATCGTTTTCACCCGCCAGCGCGCTGAGGAAGCGGTCTTCCGCCGGAACATGAACGATGTTCAGACCGAAATGGTCGCCGAACATATCCATCACCTGCTGCGCTTCATTCAGACGCAGCAAACCGTTATCGACAAAGACGCAGGTCAGGTTTTTGCCGATCGCACGGTGCAGCAGCATCGCGGTGACGGAGGAGTCAACCCCACCGGACAGACCGAGGATCACTTTGTCATCACCGACCTGCTGACGGATACGCTCAACCGCGTCGTCGATGATTTTTGCCGGCGTCCACAGCGCTTCACACTGGCAGATATCGCGCACGAAGCGCTCCAGCATACGCATCCCTTGACGGGTGTGCGTCACTTCCGGGTGGAACTGCACGCCGTAGAAACGTTTTTCCTCATTCGCCATGATGGCGAACGGGCAGCTTTCGGTGCTGGCAACGGTCACAAAGTCAGACGGGATAGCGGTGACTTTATCGCCGTGGCTCATCCAGACGTCGAGCAGCGGCTTGCCGTCGGCGGTCAAGGAGTCTTCGATACCACGCACCAGCGCGCTGTCGCTAACCACTTCAACCTGGGCGTAGCCAAACTCGCGCTCGCTGGAGCCTTCTACATGACCGCCCAGCTGCATCGCCATGGTCTGCATGCCGTAGCAAACGCCAAATACCGGTACGCCCGCTTCAAAAACGTACTGCGGCGCGCGCGGACTGTTTTCTTCGGTGGTGCTTTCAGGGCCGCCGGAAAGAATGATACCGCTAGGATTAAACTCGCGAATCTGTGCTTCAGTTACATCCCAAGCCCACAGTTCGCAGTACACGCCGAGTTCACGTACGCGACGCGCAACCAACTGAGTGTACTGCGATCCGAAATCAAGGATGAGAATGCGATGCTTGTGAATATTGTCTGTCATTGACGCTAATTCCGAGGCAAATGAAACCAAAAAAAGCGCCCGTCAGGGCGCGTAAACTTATCAGGAGCCCAGACGGTAGTTCGGGGACTCTTTGGTGATGGTCACGTCATGAACGTGACTTTCCTGAATACCCGCACCGCTGATACGGACGAATTCCGCCTTAGTACGCAATGCGTCAATAGTACCACAGCCCGTCAGTCCCATACAGGAGCGCAGGCCGCCCATCTGCTGGTGAATGATCTCTTTCAGACGGCCTTTATAGGCAACGCGGCCTTCGATACCTTCCGGCACCAGTTTGTCGGCGGCGTTATCGCTCTGGAAGTAACGGTCAGAAGAGCCTTTAGACATTGCGCCCAGCGAGCCCATTCCGCGGTAGGATTTATAAGAACGGCCCTGGTACAGTTCAATTTCGCCCGGAGATTCCTCGGTACCGGCCAGCATAGAGCCGACCATCACCGCGCTTGCGCCTGCGGCAATGGCTTTCGCGATATCGCCAGAGAAACGGATACCGCCGTCGGCGATAACCGGAATGCCGGTGCCTTCCAGCGCTTCTACAGCGTCAGATACGGCGGTGATCTGCGGAACCCCCACGCCGGTTACGATACGGGTGGTGCAGATAGAGCCTGGGCCAATCCCCACTTTCACCGCGCTTACGCCAGCGTCAGCGAGGGCGCGCGCGCCTGCGCCAGTCGCCACGTTGCCGCCGATGATTTGCAGATCCGGGTACTTCGCGCGGGTTTCGCGGATACGCTGCAGTACGCCTTCGGAGTGGCCATGAGAGGAGTCGATCAACAGGACGTCAACACCCGCAGCAACCAGCGCATCAACGCGTTCTTCGTTGCCCGCCCCCGCGCCAACCGCTGCGCCGACGCGCAGGCGACCGTGCTCGTCTTTACAGGAATTCGGTTTACGTTCTGCTTTCTGGAAATCTTTAACGGTGATCATGCCGAGCAGGTGGAAGCTGTCATCAACAACCAGCGCTTTCTCGACGCGCTTTTCGTGCATTTTTGCCAGCACGACATCACGCGCTTCACCTTCACGCACGGTAACCAGACGCTCTTTCGGGGTCATATAGACGCTCACCGGCTGGCTCAGGTCCGTCACAAAACGCACGTCGCGGCCCGTAATGATGCCGACCAGTTCGTTGTCTTCGGTCACAACCGGGTAGCCTGCGAAACCATTGCGTTCGGTCAGTTCTTTAACTTCGCGCAGGGTGGTCGTGGGCAGAACGGTCTGCGGGTCGGTAACCACGCCAGATTCATGTTTCTTCACGCGACGGACTTCTTCCGCCTGGCGCTCGATAGACATGTTTTTGTGGATAAAACCAATGCCGCCTTCCTGAGCCAGAGCGATTGCAAGGCGCGCTTCAGTCACGGTATCCATTGCTGCGGAGAGCATAGGAATGTTCAGACGAATGGTTTTCGTCAACTGCGTGCTGAGATCGGCAGTATTCGGCAGAACGGTGGAGTGAGCGGGAACGAGGAGGACGTCGTCAAACGTCAAAGCTTCTTTAGCGATACGTAGCATGGGCAATATCTCTGACCTGGGGTGGATAAATATTGCCGTGGCATTATACAGAGCGTAACCGATTGCATCTACACTTTTTTGCAAAAAAACCTTGCGATCCCCGGTAAGCGGGTTACTATCGACTGAATAACCTGCTGATTTAGAATTTGATCCCGCTCACATGTTATCCTCTCAGACTTCCGCCATTTTTACCGTAAGCCGCCTTAATCAGACGGTTCGTCTGCTGTTGGAACAAGAGATGGGACAGGTCTGGATCAGCGGCGAAATTTCGAATTTCTCCCAGCCCGCGTCAGGCCACTGGTATTTCACCCTGAAAGATGACGCCGCCCAGGTGCGCTGTGCGATGTTTCGCAACAGCAACCGCCGGGTAACTTTCCGCCCGCAACACGGGCAGCAGGTGCTGGTGCGCGCCAATATCACCCTCTACGAGCCGCGCGGCGATTACCAGATTATCGTCGAGAGCATGCAGCCCGCGGGTGAAGGTCTGCTCCAGCAAAAATTCGAACAGCTAAAAGCCACGCTTTCGGCAGAAGGTTTGTTCGACCAGCAGTTTAAAAAACCGCTTCCCTCCCCTGCCCGCTGCGTCGGGGTGATCACCTCGAAAACCGGCGCTGCGCTGCATGATATTCTCCACGTGCTCAAACGCCGCGATCCGTCACTCCCGGTCATTATTTATCCGACCGCCGTACAGGGTGACGATGCGCCAGGGCAAATCGTGCGCGCCATCGAACTGGCGAACATGCGTAACGAGTGTGACGTGCTGATTGTCGGACGCGGCGGCGGTTCACTGGAAGATTTATGGAGCTTCAATGATGAACGGGTGGCGCGGGCAATCTTCGCCAGTCGCATTCCGGTAGTGAGCGCCGTCGGACACGAAACGGACGTGACGATTGCCGATTTTGTCGGCGATCTGCGCGCGCCGACCCCTTCAGCAGCCGCTGAAATGGTCAGCCGCAACCAGCAGGAGCTGGTGCGCCAGCTTCAGTCTGCCCAGCAGCGCCTTGGCATGGCGATGGACTATTTTCTCGCAAACCGCAGCCGTCGCTTTACACAGTTGCATCATCGTCTGCAACAGCAGCATCCGCAGCTGCGACTGGCGCGTCAGCAGTCGGCGCTGGAACGATTACAACAGCGGATGAATATCGCGATTGACAGCCAGCTTAAGCGTTCCAGCCAGCAGCAATTCCGCTTATTACAGCGCCTCAATCACCAAAATCCTCAGCCGCGCATTCACCGGGCGCAAAGCCGTGTTCAGCAACTGGAATATCGTCTGGCGGATACAATACGCGCGCGCCTGAGCCTAACGCGTGAACGCTTCGGCAATGCGGTCACTCATCTGGAAGCCGTCAGTCCGCTCTCCACTCTGGCACGCGGCTACAGCGTGACCAGCAGCGCCGACGGCAATGTGCTGAAACACACTAAACAGGTGAAGGCTGGCGATCTGCTGACCACCCGGGTCACCGATGGCTGGGTGGAAAGCGAGGTGAAAGCCGTCAAAACGGTAAAAAAATCCCGCCAGCGTAAAAGCGTTTAATTTTCACACTATACTGCTGTTATTCCTTATTTATTCGGCCTTGCCAGAATTCAGGAGAACAGCATGCCCCACTTTTACAGCGTCATCCCGCCTTATATCCTGCGTCGCATTATCGAAACAGGTTCTGAACCGCAGCAGCGGTGCGCACGACAAACGCTGAGCCACGTGCAGACCCTGATGGCGCATATGCCGGGCAAGCCCGCCGCGCCGCACGTCAGTCAGGCTGGCCAACTGGAACGCGACATTTACGATGCGAAGCAGACCCAGGAACTACCCGGCACGCAGGTCCGTTATGAGGGGCATCCTTCGAATGGCGACGTGGCGGTAGATGAAGCCTATGATTATCTCGGCATAACCCATGACTTTTTCTGGAAAAACTGGCAGCGCGACTCGTTGGATAACAAAGGGTTAATTCTCACCGGCACGGTTCATTACGGACGCGAGTACCAGAACGCCTTCTGGAACGGGCAGCAGATGGTGTTTGGCGACGGCGATGGCGAGATTTTTAACCGTTTCACGATTGCCATTGACGTGGTGGCGCACGAACTGGCGCATGGGATCACGGAATCCGAAGCCGGACTGATCTACTTTGAGCAGGCGGGCGCGCTCAATGAATCGCTATCTGACGTGTTTGGCGCGCTGGTAAAGCAATACCATCTGGGGCAAACCGCGGAGCAGGCCGACTGGCTCATCGGCGAAGGGCTGCTGGCGGAAGGTATCAACGGCAAGGGATTACGCTCAATGTCGGCACCGGGTACCGCCTATGACGATCCGCTGCTTGGCAAAGATCCACAGCCCGGTCATATGCGCGATTTTATCAAAACGCGTGAGGACAACGGCGGCGTGCACCTTAATTCCGGCATTCCTAACCGGGCGTTTTACCTCGCCGCAACGGCGCTCGGCGGTTACGCATGGGAGAAGGCTGGCTATGCCTGGTACGATACAGTGTGCGATCGCCAACTGGCGCAGGATGCCGACTTCATTGATTTCGCGCGTTTAACCATTCATCACGGCGAAAAACGTAGCGGTAAAGAAACGGCGCAGGCCATTGAGGACGCCTGGAAAGCCACAGGAGTGATGTAATGGATATCCCTGAACTCACCGATGACGCCGTTGTGGAACTGGCACGCGAAGGCGGCGTCGCGTTTATCCCGAAGCTGAGTCAACAGCGCAAAATTGCCCTTTCCACCTTGTCTGAGGCCCAGCGTCAGCGCGTTGCCGACATCCTGCGGCAAAGCCTGTCCGTCGGCACGCCGCCGGGTCAGGCGGATTCGCCGGGGCGAGGCGATCAGCGCTATTTTCGTATTCAGATCGTCTGGACCCGGCACGATCAGGCGGGATACGCCGATATCATCGTGCTGGTGCCGGAAAATGACGCGCCCGCTTCGCTCGTTGAGCTTTGGCAAAAAGGAGAGGATTGCGTGTGCGATTAAGTTCGCGTCAGGGCAAACTCAACGCGTTTTTTTGAAATCAGGCCATGGCCATTCTGGCAAAAGTAATCCACCGCGCCACAGGCTTTTAAGATCTGTAGCGGCTTATGGCAGTCCGGGCACAGCGCCGCAAGGGCATAATCGACATTGCACGTCGCACAATGCGCAGTCTCACCGTTACGTTCCAGCGGATTTTGGCAGTCTGGACAACGAAGTTCCATAGCAGTCTCCCTATCTGGATGTGTGCCCTCTCCTGAGAGAGGGCTTAAGTGATTACTTACTTTTCTTGATATGTTTAATCAGGCGCTTACGCTTGCGCATCTGCGTCGGGGTCAGCGTATTACGCTTATTCGCATACGGGTTTTCCCCTTCTTTGAACTGGATACGAATCGGTGTCCCCATCACTTCCAGCGACTTACGGAAGTAGTTCATCAGATAACGCTTGTAAGAGTCCGGCAGGTCTTTAACCTGGTTGCCGTGAATCACCACGATTGGCGGGTTGTAACCACCGGCGTGGGCGTATTTCAGCTTCACGCGGCGGCCACGCACCAACGGCGGCTGGTGATCTTCCACCGCCATCGTCATGATGCGGGTTAGCATCGCGGTGCTGACGCGACGGGTGGAGCTGTCATAGGCCTCACGTACGGATTCAAACAGGTTGCCGACCCCGCTGCCGTGTAGTGCGGAGATAAAGTGTACGCGGGCAAAGTCGATAAAGCCCAGACGGAAGTCCAGCGTCTCTTTCACCTGCTCTTTCACTTCCTGCGTCAGGCCATCCCACTTGTTCACCACAATAACAAGTGAGCGCCCACTATTAAGGATGAACCCCAGCAGCGACAGGTCCTGATCGGAAATCCCTTCGCGGGCATCAATCACCAGCAGCACCACGTTAGCGTCTTCTATCGCCTGCAGCGTCTTGATTACCGAGAACTTTTCCACCGCGTCGGTAATCTTGCCGCGCTTACGCACCCCTGCGGTATCAATCAGCACATATTCACGCTCGTCACGCTGCATGGGAATATAAATGCTGTCGCGCGTGGTGCCGGGCATGTCGTAGACTACCACGCGGTCCTCACCCAGAATGCGGTTAGTAAGCGTAGACTTACCCACGTTCGGTCGTCCGACTATCGCCAGCTTGATCGGCAGATCCTGCGGGTTAAAATCATCTGCCGGCTCTTCTTCCCCGTTCTCGTCGGCGTCATACTGCGCCCAGTATTCGGCGTCTTCATCCACCTCTTCCTGCGGCGCGACATCGTCCATCCACGGCAGCAGAACGTGCTCCAGCAGGCTGAGAACGCCACGACCATGAGACGCGGCGATCGGGTGAATTTCCCCCAGCCCCAGGGAGTAGAAATCCACAACCGCCTGGTCCGGATCGAGGCCGTCGGTTTTGTTGGCGACGAGGAAGGTCGGTTTTTCACGGGAACGCAGATGCTGAGCGATGGCTTCGTCAGCAGGCATCAGGCCCGCGCGGGCGTCCACCATAAACAGTACAACGTCCGCTTCTTCAATCGCCAGCAGGGACTGTTCCGCCATACGGGTTTCTACACCGTCTTCCGTCCCGTCAATACCGCCAGTATCAATACAGATAAACTCGCGACCATCAATTTCCGCACGACCGTACTTACGGTCACGAGTCAGACCCGGGAAATCCGCAACCAGCGCATCCCGGGTACGGGTTAGACGGTTAAATAACGTGGATTTTCCGACGTTAGGGCGCCCGACAAGCGCGACCACAGGTACCATGTTTAAAGCCTCATTTTATAAATCATCAGACAACAGACGCGATTTTTGCGCCGTTGTTAAAAACAGGAAAACGGCCCCTGCACCAGGAGCCGTTTTTTAACGCGCACGACCGGAACGATTAACGTGTAATCGCGTACACGGTACCGTCTTTCGCCTGGATCAGCAGTTTGCCGTCGGCAGACACCGGTTCGGTCTGGAAGCCGGAGCTGTCAACTTCCTGCTGTGCCACAAAGCGGCCATCTTCAACGTTGAGCCAGTGCAGGTAACCTTCGCTGTCGCCCACCACCAGATTGCCATTGTACAGCACCGGAGAGGTCAGCAGACGGTGCAGCAGATCGCTCTGTGTCCACAGGGTTACGCCGCCGTCGGTGGTCAACGCCAGTATGCGGTCATTCTGATCCACCAGATAAATACGGTTGCCGTCAACGATGAAATCGTTCACTGACCCCAGTTCACGTTTCCACATGATCTGACCGCTGCGCAGATCCAGCGCCGTCAGGTTACCATTATACGCCAGCGCATAGACGATACCGTCAACGATAACTGGCGTGGTATCGACATCGCTGAGACGGTCGATTTCTGTAGAGCCCGTCGCCTGAGAAATACGCTGCTGCCAAATCATCTGGCCCTGCTGCATCAGCACGGCGCTTACGCGACCGTTATCGCCGCCGACAATCGCCGCGCCGAAGGCCGTCGCTGGCGCAGACTCGCCGCGCAGAGACAGAGAAGGCATATCAAGGTTGACGGTCCACTTGATCGCGCCATCCGCTTCGTTCAGCGCCTGCAGCTGGCCGTTACTGGTATGAATCAGCACCAGGCCGTCGCTGACCACCGGACGCGACAGCGCTTCGCCCGCGACTTTGGTCTGCCACGCAACGGTACCGTCCGCGGTGTTCAGGGCATATACCTGGGCTTTTTCACTGCCCAGGTAAACATGACCGCCAGACACCGTCACGCCGCCAGACAGCAGCGCAGGCGCGCGGGAGAACCAGCCATCTTTCTCGTTGAGGTTAACCGACCAGATCTCTTTGCCGTCGTCGGCATTTAACGCTTTCACCACGCCCGCACGATCGGCGGCGTAAACCACGTTATCTGCCAGCGCAGGATGGAGGTTGGAATAGAAATCACCGATCCCGTTGCCCACAGAGGTGCTCCAGACGGTAGACGGGGTAAACTGGTTCTCAACCACCGGTAATGGGGACATTTTAACAACGTCTTCTTCGCCGCTAAACAGTGAACAGCCGCTCAACAGGGTAACGGACAGCAGTCCTGGCAGAAGTAATTTACGCAATTGCATCGGGTCCCTCTCAGATGGACAAATTATTGATTTTCATCTGCAACATTTCGCTCAGTGCCGGGGAGGCTTTGCTGTTTACGCCTGCTTCCCATGCACTACGCGCACCTTTCTTGTCGCCTTTGCTCAGCAACGCTTCGCCACGCAGATCGGCAACAATCGCCGCCCAGCCTTCACCTTTTACGGTGTCGAGGGTTTGCAGCGCAGTGTCAGCCTGTTTAAGCTGTACCTGAACGCGAGCCAGACGCAGTGAGATAACCGCTTTAAGATTTTCGTCACTGGTGGCCGCCAGTCCCTGCTGTAGCTGGGACACGGCTTTATCAAGTTGATTCTGGTCGACAAACTGTTGCGCCAGCTCCATCGACGCTAACGCGCCGTAGGTGTTTTTATTCTCAGCAGCAAATTTTTCCGCCGCAGACAGGTTTTCTGCGTTATCCGCGCTGAGCGAGCTCACGACGGTCTGATAAGCCTGAGAAGCAGAGCGTGCGGATTCAGTCTGGTGACTGGTCCAGTAGCGCCAGCCAATCAGCGCGCCAACCCCTAAAATCACCCCAACCGCCAGGGCTTTGCCGTTTTCGGCAAAGAAGCGTTTAATCGCGTCAACCTGGTCGTTTTCGTTCTCGTAAATTTCCACGCAGTCCTTCTCCTTAAGCCATTAACGTGCGCAAATGCGTTGCAACGCTATCCTGTGCAACCGCCGTTTGCTCACCGGAGCGCAAATCTTTCACAACGACAGTACCGGCAGCCACTTCGGACTCGCCAAGCACCAGCGCAATGCGGGCGCCCCACTTATCAGCGCGGGCAAACTGTTTCTTAAAGTTGCCGCCGCCGTGGTTTGTCATCAGCTTCACGCCCGGGAGGTCATCCCGTAAACGTTCCGCCAGCGTCATTGCCGCAGACTGCGTATCCGCGCCTGAAGCCACCAGGTATATATCGACAACAGGATCGGCAGTAAATTCCGGATTCACCGCCTGAACAAGTAAAACAAGGCGCTCAAGCCCCATTGCGAAGCCCACCGCCGGGGTCGCCCGGCCACCAAGCTGTTCCACCAGTCCGTCATAGCGGCCGCCAGCGCAAACGGTGCCCTGGGAACCCAGGCTGCTGGTCACCCATTCAAAAACGGTACGGTTGTAGTAGTCAAGGCCGCGAACCAGACGCTGATTAACGGTATAGCCAATGCCCGCGGCTTCCAGCAGTTTACACAGGCCGGCAAAATGTTCGCGGGAATCGTCGTCGAGATAGTCGCCAAGCTGCGGCGCATCGTTAAGCAGCGCCTGTACGTCCGGATTTTTGGAGTCCAGAACGCGCAGCGGGTTGCTGTACATACGACGTTTGCAGTCTTCGTCAAGCTTCTCAACGTGCTGTTCCAGGAAGGCGACCAGCGCATCGCGATAACTGGCGCGCGCCGCCAGAGAACCAATAGAGTTCAGCTCCAGGTTAACGTGCCCGGCGATCCCCAGCGCACGCCACCAGCGTGCTGTCAGCATGATCAGCTCAGCGTCAATGTCCGGCCCCTGCAGGCCAAAGGCTTCGACGCCCAACTGGTGGAACTGGCGATAGCGCCCTTTCTGCGGACGCTCGTGGCGAAACATTGGTCCGATGTACCACAGACGTTGTTCCTGATTGTACAGAAGACCATGCTCGATGCCGGCGCGTACACAGCCTGCCGTTCCTTCAGGACGCAGGGTCAGGCTATCGCCATTGCGGTCCTCGAAGGTATACATCTCTTTTTCAACGACGTCAGTAACTTCACCAATCGCGCGTTTGAATAACGGGGTCTGCTCTACAATCGGCAGGCGGATTTCACTGTAACCGTAGCTACCGAGCACGTTTTTGAGTGTGCCTTCAATGCGCTGCCAGATGGCGGTTTCGCCAGGCAGATAATCGTTCATGCCGCGAATGGCTTGAATGTTTTTTGCCACGTTTATTCTCTTTCTGAATATAAAAATGAACCCTCAGCGCTTTCCCGAACGAGACGGGAGCCATGCGGGTTCAATCATACACGGGAAGCTACGCGCTTCCCATCACGTTATTATTTTTCAACCTGCTGCACGTTGATGCGCTGCGCTTCGTCGAGCATTGTCGCTTTGGCGCGAATGCGGGCTTCAAGCTGGTCAATCATGTCGTTATTATCCAGACGATCTTTACGAACGCCATCTTCATAGAGACCACTTTTCTTGTTGCCGCCCGTCACGCCCAGCGTGGAGACCAGCGCTTCACCCGGCCCGTTGACCACACAGCCAATGATAGAAACGTCCATCGGGGTGATGATATCTTCCAGCCGCTGCTCCAGCGCGTTCACCGTACCGATCACGTCGAACTCCTGGCGCGAACAGGTCGGGCAGGCAATAAAATTGATGCCGCGTGAGCGAATACGCAGTGATTTGAGAATATCAAAACCGACTTTGATCTCTTCCACCGGATCGGCTGCCAGCGAGACGCGCAGGGTGTCGCCGATCCCTTCAGACAGCAGCAGCCCGAGGCCGATCGCGGATTTCACCGCGCCGCTGCGTGCGCCGCCGGCTTCGGTGATGCCTAAGTGCAGCGGCTGAGCGATCTGACGCGCTAACAGGCGATAAGACTCAACGGCGAGGAAGACATCGGAGGCTTTCACGCTGACTTTAAACTGATCGAAATTGAGACGATCGAGATGATCGACATGGCGCATTGCCGATTCCAGCAGCGCCTGCGGCGTCGGTTCGCCATATTTTTCCTGCAGATCTTTTTCCAGCGACCCGGCGTTAACACCGATGCGGATCGGGATATTTTTGTCGCGCGCGCAATCCACCACCATGCGGATACGCTCTTCATTACCGATATTGCCAGGGTTGATACGCAGACAGTCCACACCATATTCCGCCACTTTCAGCGCGATACGGTAGTCAAAGTGAATGTCGGCCACCAGCGGAACAGAAACCTGCTGTTTGATGAGCTTAAAGGCTTCTGCGGCATCCATGGTGGGGACGGAGACGCGAACAATATCTGCGCCAACGCGTTCCAGCGCTTTTATCTGGTTAACCGTCGCTTCCACGTCCGTGGTCCGCGTATTGGTCATCGACTGTACGGCGATGGGGGCGCCATCGCCAATCGGCACATTCCCAACGTAAATACGCGTTGATTTTCTACGTTGAATTGGAGCCTGGTTATGCATGAAAAATCTCCCGCGTTACCCGTCTGTTACTGCGCCGGTGATTGTTCGGCATTGAGGGTCAGACGCGCAACCTGGTTAGTTCTGATAAAACGGCTCAGATCGACAGGTTTTCCTTGATACTGGATCTGCACCGCCGCCGGAGCGCCAATTTTAAGCTTATAAGGCGCCTGCCCGGTTAGGTTTAAATTGCCATCTTTACGCTGCATACCGCTGAACAGCTTTTTGCCGGTCGCATCGGTCACTTCCAGCCAGCAGTCGGCGGTGAAGTTCATCACCAGCGCGTTTGGGTCGACAGCAGGTGCCGCCGTGCCTGCCGGATCGGTTGGCAGCGTTGCTGTACCGTCCGTCGCGGACTGTGGCGCAGGGGTGGCCGGAGACGTCGTGGCGGTATCCACGTTAGCCTGAGAAGGCGACACAACGGCGTTCTGCTGCGGGTCAACCGCTGGCGCCGTTGTGGTTGGCGCTGGCGTTTGCGCGGTTTCCGCCGGACCGGTCGACGCAGGAGTATTATCCTGACTTGCTGCGGCGCTGGTATCCAGCGGCACGCTCTGCGTCGTTGCGCCATTTGCGTTCAGCTCAGCAGCGGACTGATCGGCCATCGTCGTGATCTCCTCCTGCTGCGCCTTATGGTTTTGCCACCACCAGGCGCCCGTCAGGCCGACGACCACAAACAGCACCAGCCAGGTAAACGTCATCAACCAGCCGTCGCGCTTTTTGCGCCGTTTACCTAATGAGAAGCTCTGCATCGGCGCCACTTTCGCCGCACGGACAGGCGCCTGTTTTTCCAGGCCAGGCAGCAGCTCTTCTTCAGGGATATGCACCAGACGCGCATAGGAGCGGATGTACCCGCGCAGGAAGGTCGAAGCAAGATCGGCCGGGGCCTTATCTTCTTCGATATCACGTACGGTAGACACCTTCAGGCAAAGTCGCTCAGCGACAGCCTGCTGGCTGAGTCCGAGTTGTTCACGGGCATTACGCAGACGAACGCCAGTGGATTGTGCTTCATGTTGGTCGTGAGTGGCTTCAGTATTCATTCGCTACAGCTGCTGGTGTAAATTTGGATTCAGGCGCCGGCGAGTCACAATGCCCACCCACACCGCGAAACATCTGGTCAGTTAACCTTAGTCAGACAGTATAAGCCTGTCAGGTCACTCTTAACAAAAACAGCTCAAGCCAGAGGGCTAAACTATTGTTGCACCGTACATACTGCCTTAAAGTCGACAAAAACGCACCGTTATTATTGACCAGACGAGTACAAGCGCGGCCCTCATTCAAATAACATTGCGTCACTGCACATAAAACGGGCAGTGACGCAATATTTATCAGATCGCTTTCACGTCGATAGCCTCGCCCTGCATACGTTTACGCAGGGTACGCTTGGTCCGATCGATAACATCCCCGGCCAGTTGACCGCAGGCGGCGTCGATATCATCGCCGCGGGTTTTACGCACAATGGTGGTAAACCCGTAACCCATAAGCACTTTCGAGAAACGATCGATGCGGCTATTGGAGCTGCGGCCATACGGCGCGCCCGGGAACGGGTTCCAGGGGATCAGGTTGATCTTACATGGCGTATCTTTCAGCAACTCCGCCAACTGATGCGCGTGCTCGGTTCCGTCATTGACGTGATCGAGCATGACATATTCGATGGTCACGCGCCCCTGGTTAGCGTTGGATTTCTCCAGATAGCGGCGCACCGCGGCGAGGAACGTTTCGATATTGTATTTCTTGTTGATAGGGACAATTTCGTCTCGAATTTCATTGTTCGGCGCGTGCAACGAGATCGCCAGCGCGACATCGATCATGTCGCCTAATTTGTCCAGCGCAGGCACGACGCCGGAAGTGGACAACGTGACGCGACGTTTGGACAAGCCAAAGCCAAAATCATCCAGCATGATTTCCATCGCCGGAACCACGTTGGTCAGGTTGAGCAACGGTTCGCCCATCCCCATCATCACCACGTTAGTGATCGGACGCTGGCCGGTGACTTTCGCCGCGCCAACGATTTTCGCCGCACGCCACACCTGGCCGATGATTTCAGAAACGCGCAGGTTACGGTTAAATCCCTGCTGGGCCGTTGAGCAGAATTTACATTCCAGCGCACAGCCTACCTGAGAAGAGACGCACAGCGTGGCGCGGTCGTCTTCCGGGATGTATACCGTTTCAACGCGCTGATCGCCGACGGCAATCGCCCATTTGATGGTGCCGTCGGAGGAGCGCTGTTCTTCAACCACTTCCGGCGCGCGGATTTCCGCCACCTCTTTCAGCTTACCGCGCAGAACTTTGTTGATGTCGGTCATCTCATCAAAGTTGTCGCAGCAATAGTGATACATCCACTTCATCACCTGATCGGCGCGGAAGGGTTTTTCACCTAACTCTTTAAAAAACTCCCGCATCTGCTGGCGGTTGAGATCCAACAGGTTGATTTTTCCATCTTTATTGGGAACTACCGGGGTGATGCTTTCAGGCGTGACAATGTGTTCAGACATATTCTATTCCGGCCTCGTTATTACACGTTATGGCCCCTGGAGGGTTGAAAAAGAAGCGCCCCGGTGAGCGGTGCTCGTCCTGGGGCGCTGCATTGTACAAATTCTGGCGCAAGGATGCCACGTCTGCACGCGGCATTTACGAAATTATTAACGAGTACGCGGGCACACCTCGCCTTCTCCGAAGAAGAAGGCGATTTCGCGTTTCGCGGATTCGAGGGAGTCGGAACCGTGGGTGCCGTTTTCGGTGAAGCTGTCCGCATAGTCCGCGCGAAGGGTACCCGCCAGAGCGTTTGCCGGGTTGGTTGCGCCCAGCAGATCGCGATGACGCTGCACCGCGTTTTCGCTTTCCAGAACAGAGACCACGATCGGGCCAGAGGTCATAAACTCCACCAGACCGTCAAAGAACGGCTTACCGTCGTGCTCAGCATAAAAACCGCGAGCCTGTTCTACGGTCAGGTGCAGCATTTTTGTGCCGACAATTTTAAACCCTGCTGCTTCAAAGCGCGCAAAGATATTACCAATAACGTTTTTTGCCACCGCGTTTGGCTTGATGATGGAAAAAGTACGTTCAATCGCCATTATTAACCTCTGATAAGTGTTCTGTTGTTGTTTACCTGGCGCGGATTATAAAGAGCATCCTGACTGTTGCCTATGGATAAAGGTAACATTTTTTTAAAATAAGATGAGTATTAGCAACAACACGCATGCGTTCGCGGCGGATGGCCTGACAAACGGCGCAGACGACTACAGTAAGGAAAATCTCACCGTCGCAATTTGTCCTGCGCCATCCATCACCAACAGTTGATATTCTCGGTTTTCCACGAGCCGCAACGTGATCGCAGATCCTCGTTCGCTTAACGGTTCGCCATTAAGGAACCACCAGCGTTCGCCGCTTCCACCGCTGCTCTGAATCGCGACGCTCGCCTCAAGACTACCCGGTAAACGCTTCACTATCGCCCCGTCACGTATGCCGGAAAGCTGAAGCGGTAAAAGGGCGTCCTGTCCCAGCGGCGGGCACTGTACGGAGGGCGGCGGCAGCCTTGCAGCACGACGCTCCGGGGTCGGTAACCACGGCTCCAGCGGCAGCGGCCAGACGATCAGCGTCCGCTCGCGCGCCTGCGGACAGTCGGCAGCAACGCGTTTTCCCGCGCCGTCCAGCCAGACAGGAAAACGAATACCGCTCACGCCTTCTTGCTCAGGCAACAGCAGCGTCGGCGGCTGTGCGCCCTCCAGCAGCCAGCTCGCCAGACGACGGCGACAGTTGGCGTCGCCATCCGCAAGAGATTGTCCGCCAGGCCAGCAAACCGTCCCTCGCGTCACTGACGAAGGGCGCGGATCTTCCGGCAGCGATGCGCCACGGGCCAGCAGCAAGTTGTTTACCTGATTCAACAGCGGAATGGCGCTGGCGAATCCAAATTGTCCGGCGACGGGCGTTCCATCCGGTCTGCCGGTCCAGATGCCGATCACATAGCGAGCGTTCAGGCCAATCGCCCACGCGTCGCGATAGCCGTAGCTGGTGCCGGTTTTCCAGGCCAGCGGCGCGACGCGGGGTAGCGCGCTGTCCGGTAACGGCTGCGCTTCATCCGCCATGATTCTCCGGATGATCCATGCCGCGCCCGGCGAAAGCAATGGGCGCTCAATCAGCGGCTCGTCCGGTTGCAGGCGCAGCTTTCCCGCCTTACCGTGGCGGGCAAACGCGCTATACGCCGCCGCCATCTCCTCAAGCCGCGCGCCTGCGCCCCCCAGAATCAGCGACAGATTCGGCGCGGCGCCCGCAGGCAGATACAGCGGCAATCCGGCGTTGCGCAGTTTCGCCGCAAAACGTTTTGGTCCGTAGGCTTCCAGCACCTGCACCGCTGGCAGGTTCAGCGATCTGACCAGCGCCTCACTCATGCTGACGGGGCCGTGGAAGCCGCTGTCAAAATTGCCAGGCCGATAATCCCCGGTACGACGTGGCACATCCTGTAATAAAGACGCCGGATGAATTAACCCATCATCCAGCGCAAGGCCGTAGACAAAGGGCTTTAACACCGATCCGGGTGAACGGATCGCATTTACCATATCCACATGACCGAATCGCGTGTCGTCATTCAAATCTGCCGAGCCGACCCAGCCACGCACACTCATGTCGGTATGGTCGACCACGATCATCGCCAGGGAACTGCGCGCCGGAAGCCTTCCCTTCCAGTTGTTCGCCAGCTCTTCCAGTTGCCTTTGCAACCCGGCATCCAGGGTGGTGACGATTTTGTCGCGCTGGCTTTTGCCCAACATCATGCGCGAAAACAACGGCGCTAACTGCGGCATTTGTCTCGGCGCAAGCCAGACAGGCTCTTCACGCGACTCCTGCACCTGCTTTGGCGACCACACGCCCTGGGTCGCCATTCGCGCAAGCACTTTATTTCGCGCGGCTTCTGCCCGTTCCGGCCACCGGTCGGGACGCAGACGGCTCGGCGCCTGAGGCAGCACCGCCAGTAAAGCCGCTTCGGAATAACTCAACTGCGTCGGAGGCTTACCCAGGTAAGCCCAACTGGCCGCGCCGACGCCCTGCAAAGTCCCGCCAAACGGCGCACGATTGAGGTACAGGGTCAGGATGTCACGCTTAGAGAGGTGCCATTCAAGCTGAAAAGCGCGCCAGAGTTGACGAAACTTGCCGCCGAAGGTTCGCGGATGCGGGTCGAGGAGTCGGGCAACCTGCATGGTTAAGGTGCTGCCGCCGGAAATCACGCGTCCGGCGCTCAGATCCTGCCACGCCGCGCGAAGCACAGAGAACGGATTGACCCCCGGGTGCGTCCAGAACCAGCGATCTTCGTAATTGATGAGCGCCTCAAGGTAGCGGGGGGAGACCTCTTCAACGGTAACCGGATAACGCCAGATCCCTTCCGCGTCGGCGAATCGCCATAACGGCGTACCGTCATGCGCCACAACGACACGGGCCGGATTCACTTCGCGCAGGGGTAAGGGCCAGATTTTATCAGCCGCCAGAACGGCGGCGACCAGAAGGACAGACGCAACTGCCAGCCAGAGCCAGCAGTTGCGTTTGCGACACAATCGGATCATTTACGGCTTAACAATCAGCAGATTGTCAGCCGCGCCGATCGCCCGCCATTGTGGTACATACATTGACTCCACCAGCGGCGTCGGCACCTGGTACGTTCCCGGCGTCACCGCGCGCGCCAGATACACCAGCGTGACGGGCTGCCCTTCATTGATCGCCACGGCGGCGACAAAGCGATCATCGCGGAACTCCATGTGCTGAATGTCCGCCTGTTGCATCTGGTTAATCAGGTTCTGCACTTCGCTGCCGCTTTCCTGCAGGCTGGCGCTGCCATTGGACAGGTTCTGGTTTTCCAGTTCCAGACCGGCTGGCAACAGATCCACCACCAGCGCATCGGGCACGTTCTGGCTGGCCTTCACTTCCAGCCAGACCAGCACCAGTTCGCCACTGCGTAGCGAATCCAACGCTTTGCTTTGTCCATCAGTGCCCAGAATATGGCGCTCAATGTGCAAAACATTGCTGGCTGGCGCTGGCGCGGTTTGCGGGTAGCCGCTGACATCCAGGCGCAGCCACATTGGCTGTGTGCCGCTGTTGGTCACCTGCAGCGCGGCAAGTTGATCGGCATCGAAATTGCGGGTTTGCGCGCGATCGCCCGCCAACGGCTGCGTCTCAAGCGACGTCTGCGCCTGCCAGGTTCCCGGCAGATCCTGAAGAGTGCGCGCCGCAAGGAACAACGCGTTATTCTCCTGCGTTGACAGCCAGCGTTGACCAAATGCCTGTTCAGAGAGGGTGTTCAGCAAGCTGTTCTGCGCTTCCGGCTTCAGCTTGTTTTCTTCCAGCAGCGACAGCATCAGCGCGTTATCGCGAAGCGGGCTGCCGTAATCCGCCATCCACTGACGATCGCTGTCGCGCGGCGTCGTCAACGCCAGGCTAATCGCCTCGTCGCTACGCTTCGCATCCCCCATATTTTTCAGGGCAATCCCCAGTTGCAGCAGCGGTAAACCGGACGCCGCCTGACCGCGACGCTCCCAGATTTCACGCAGCGCGCCGAGCGGCGCTTTCTGCTGACGCGCCAGCACCAGCGCGGCATAGGCCTGCACGGCAAACTTACTCGCCCGGGTGTCATCGGCGTAGCGAATCGACATCATGCCCGGATCCTGAAGATAGCGCAGCAGACGCGCGTTCCCCTGGTTAATGCTTTCCGCCGGGACGCTGTAGCCCTGCTCGCCCGCCCGGACAAGAAAGTCCATCGCGTACGCGGTCAGCCAGTATTCTTCCGGACCGTTTTTATCCCACAGCGCAAAGCCGCCGTTATCACGCTGCATCTGCAGCAGACGTGAAATGCCGGTTTCTATCGCCGCACGGCGCTTTTCATCGCTGTCGCCAGCAATGCCCAACGCCTTAAGCTGCGCAGCGTTAGTATAAAGCGACGGGAACAGGCCGCTGGTGGTTTGTTCCAGGCAGCCATACGGATAGGCTTTCAGTTCGCGGATATAACGCGCCAGATTCAGCGGCGGTTTACCGCTGAACAGCAGTTGTCCCTGGGTGGTGACTGGCGAGAAATTGGCCAGTACATCGGCAGGCGCCGACCAGCTTTCGCCTGATTGCAGCATAATGCCGTGATGGGTTGTTTGCGCCGGGAATGCCGGACGAACGCCTATCTTCCACTGTTTTTGCTGCGCCCCCACCGCTTCGCCCGGCAGCGTCAGGCCAGTGAGCGTAGCCTGCAGCTCGCCATCGCCAAAGCCCTCTTTTGCGCGCACCGGAATAAACAGCGTGGTACGCACACCCGGCGCAAGATTGACTGGCGCAGGCTGCTCGCTGATCAACTCAATCAGACCGCGGGTCGTCAGCCCCACGTTTAGGGTCTGCGGCTGGTCCATAAGGTTAGTGATATCCAGCACCAGACGCGACGTGTCGCCGCTGGCCATAAAGCGCGGCATATTCAGTTCAGCGATAACCGGCGCCGCCACAACGGTTTTGCTTTCGCTACTGCCGAAGTCTTCCGCGGTCCACGCTTGCGCCATAACCCGAAGTTCACCGTTGAAATCGCCAATCGGCAACGTCACGATGCCTTCGCCCTGTTCGTTTAGCGTAACTGGCTGCGCCTGTTGGGCGACAATATTGACATGGTTAACCGGGGGTTTACCCCCGCGTTTTAGCTCATCGCCATCGCCACCAAAGCGCAACGCCGCCAGACGTCCCTGACCTTCAATGACCTGACCATAAATATCGTAGATATCCGCGCCATAGCGTTTTTGACCGAAGAACGCCTGCCACGGATCCGGCGTGACGTAATCGGTAATATTCAGCACGCCGCTGTCCACAGCGGATACCAGCACATTTACCTGTTTCGGCGCGGCGCCGTTTTTGGCGCTGGCTTTAATTTTCACCGTCAACGGCTGGTTCGGCCGCATTTTCGCCGGGCTCTCCAGCGTCAGCGCCAGGCGACGATTTTCATCGCCTAACGGCAGATGCAGCAAGCCTACGGCACGTTTTGGCGTCGCCGAACGCGATTTATCCCCAGGACGCACCACCAGCGTGCTCAGATAAAGATCGTGGCGATTCCAGTCTTTATCTACCGGAATTGACAGATCCAATCCAGCCGCCGGTACGTCAATTTCTTGCCACCACACCGGGCCTTCGCTGGATTCCACCATCGCATAACCTTTGCCTGCCGCCGGCGCGGCAATATGCAGCCTGATGGTGTCGCCCGGACGATAAGCGGGCTTATCGAGCTTCAACGTCACGCGATCCGGACGTACCGCCCCGCTGCCGTCGCTGTTGTCCTGCCAGCTATAGCCCGCCCAAAAGCGAACGCTGCTGACAGCATCGTTGGGCGCTTTGACTTCCAGTCGGTAAGCGCCCCATTCCACCGGAAACGACACTTTACCGGTTTCATCGGCGCCGAGATCCAACGTCTGTTCGCCTTCGACCAGATCTTTTTGATCGAAGCGCGATTCCCAGCCCTCGCTTTCCGACCAGTTCCAGTAGTAATCACGGCGTTCACGGATCAACCGCACCTGCAATCCGGATACCGCTTTTTTCACGCCCTGAGCATCGGTATAAACAATATCAAACGCGGCGTTGCTGTCTTCGTCGACAACAGGCTGATTGACGGTGGTGTCGGTGCGATAGTCATACACTGCTTTTACCGCAAACTGCGGACGGATACCCGGCAGCGTGTCGGCTGGCCAAATCGCCTGCTCCGCACGGCGTGTGACCGGGCGACCACCGGACTCCAGCAGGCTGGCCTGCAAGACCACCTGTAACGGCGAATGGGCGTCACGCCACCGGCTGTCAGTACTGACCTCGCCGCGCCCTTGCGCATCCAGCGTTAACTGCACTTCGTCCAGGCTACGTGAAAGGTTCTCCTCCGCGATGTTGCCAAACTGGAAGCCCGGCAACGCCGGAACGGCTTCACGCAATGGTCGGAGGAACAGCTGGCCTTGCAGAGCATTACCATTTGCGGGCGCGCCATACAGATAATAGCCGGTAACCGAGAAATTGACCTTGTCCGCAGGCGCTAATGGCGTTTTCTGCCCACTGAGGTTCAGCGCCATTCGTTCCGGCATAAAATCTTCCACGTGGAAGTCCCACATCCGGCTCTGGTTATCGCCCGTGTTCGCGCGGATATGCCACATGCCGGTCGGCGCGCCGCTGTCCAGCGGGTAGGTAAAGCGGTACAAGCCATTTTCAGCCTGACTCACCACGCTGCGGATCACCTGGCCGTCCGGTTTGACCACCTCGAGCTTAACCGGCTGATCGGGCAGCGACTTGCCGTCGCTGTCGCGCAGCAGTCCATTGAGGATCACCGTTTCGCCCGGACGATAGAGATCGCGCGGGCCGAACATAAAGAATTGCTTGCTGTAGCCTGGCGCGCCTGCGATATCGAACTCGGCCAGGTCCAGCGCCGGCAGTTTGAGATCCAACAGGGTGGTTTGACCGTCTTTCCGCGCTAAGAGCAACGCGGCATTTTTCGTGTTCTCCAGTTGCAGATGGCCTTTCCCGTCGCTGGTGGCCTGCGCCAGCGTCTGGCCTTTCTCATCCAGCAGAGAGACATTGACGCCCTGCTGCGCCGCGCCGTTTTCCAGACTTTGGGTAAAAACATCCAGACGGCTCTGGTAGCGATGCGCCGAGACGCCAATGTCGCTTAAGGTAAACAGCGTCGCGGCATTGCTGTATTCATACTTACCGGCTTTCGCCATGACCGCGACATAAACGCCGGTCTGCTGCAGCGGTTTAATCTCGCTGAGCGGTAAGAGAAGTTTTTCGCGGGTGTTGCGTGCCGGATTCAGGTCGAAACGGCCAGAATAGACTAAATCGGCCATTTTCAGCAGCGTGTCGGACTCCCAGTTCGAAAGGGAATTGCGATACTCCCACTGGCTGACGAACGCCGCCAGCGATTCCGGCTTCACGCGGAAAAAGTTTACGTCTACGTTGTTCACATTCAACGCCATGACCGGCAGGCCTTCCACCACCTTTCCTGGCAGCAGCGACCCACGACTGGCAAAGCCGACGCTGGGCTGCACGTCACGGGTGGTGAGCGCTTTTTCGTACGTAATGTCGAAGGTCGCGTTGTTCAGCGCTTTAAGATCCCGTTCAACCGTGACCACCAGAGAACGATTAGGCTCCAGATGGCGTAAACGCAGCTCTTTCAGATTGGGCGAAAGCTCCCAGGCGCCATCGACTTTGCCGCTTTTCTTATCCACCACATGCACGGTGCGGGCGAAATCCTGTTCGGGATCGAGCGGAATGGAAAAAGTCAGCACCAGCGTGGCGGCGCCATCGAGCTGCACTTCTGATGCGTCCAACAGCGTTAAGGCTTTGCCTTCGCTTTGCTGGGCCAGCTTTTGCAACTGCGCCGGATCTTTCTGGACAGGCGGTGTGGCCTTTGTTTGCGTCGCTGGCGTATCGCTTTTGGCGACAGTTGTGGTTTTGTCGTTGTTGTCGCACCCAGCCAGCGCCAGCATCAAAATGCAGGCGGCTACGCGTATGTGTTTCATTTTTCATCCCTGGCCGACATGGCCCGTTAGCAACGTAGGACAGACATTATGCGTGAGATTTATCGTTGTGTAAGTCTGTATCCGCTCTGCGCTGTCTGAATTTTTTTTAGAAGTGTGGCGCTACCGGACAATTCGGGCGCTTTTACTTGCCCGTTATCCCTAAACGTCCGAGAATTCTTCTTTTCTGTGACGCAAAAATGGAGATGCTTATGTCCACTTCCTGGTTTGTCGCCGCCGACTGGCTTGCTGAGCATATTAACGATCCGCATATTCACGTTATCGACGCCCGAATGGCGCCGCCGGGACAGGAAGACCGCGACGTTGCACAAGAGTTCCGCGCCGGACATATTCCTGGCGCCGTGTTTTTCGATATCGAAGCGCTTTCCGACCACACCTCTCCTCTGCCCCATATGATGCCGCGCCCGGAAGCCTTTGCCGTCGCCATGCGCGAACTCGGCATACATCAGGATAAGCATCTGGTTGTTTATGACGAAGGAAATCTGTTTTCCGCGCCACGCGCGTGGTGGATGCTGCGGACGTTTGGCGTGGAGAACGTGTCGATCCTGGGCGGCGGGCTGGCGGGCTGGCAGCGCGCTGCGCTGCCACTGGAAGAAGGCGACGTGACGCTGCCGGAAGGCGAATTTGACGCCGCGTTTACCCCCGGAGCCGTGGTGCGTGTTACTGACGTGCTGTTAGCCAGCCACGAAAAAACGGCGCAAATCGTCGACGCCCGTCCGGCTGCGCGTTTTAATGCAGAAGTGGATGAGCCGCGTCCCGGCCTGCGACGTGGCCACGTCCCCGGCGCGTTAAACGTGCCGTGGACCGAGCTGGTTCAGGACGGTGAATTAAAAACGACTGACGAACTGGACGCCATTTTCTTTCGCCACGGGGTCAGTCTGGATCGGCCCATTATTGCCAGCTGCGGTTCCGGCGTGACGGCTGCCGTGGTGGTGCTGGCGCTGGCCACCCTGGGGGTTCCGGACGTTGCGCTGTATGACGGCGCATGGAGTGAATGGGGCGCGCGTGATGATTTACCGGTGGAGCCTGAACCGTCTGAATAAATTCCGACAGGACTTGCTTATCCCCCAATAACCGTTCAACCGCGCCTTTTTTGTGCTGGTTCGGTTCGCGGCCTTCCCGGCACGCTATGTTCAAAAATTTCAACGTTCAGAACAAGTAAGCCAGGCAGCCGTCCTACGGGGCGGCTTTCCTGTGATCAGAGAATCCGTTTTTGCTTAAAGTCACGCAGGAATCCGCCCCAGCGACGTTCGTAGAACGGTGCGATATGCTCGGTAATAAAGTGGCTGATGCCCTTTTCGCCTTTCACGACCTGACAGATATCAATTGGCTCATCGCCCGGTAAGGTGTCGGTCGCCACGCTGCCCGCCGCCTGAATAATGTCCTCAATATCGCCGTCAGCCTCAATGCCTATCAACAGGTTAGATTCAGCATCGGCACTTTCTTTAATGGAACACAGAAACGCCCGCTTCACCGGCTTGATGGTTTTAAACAGCGTGGTGAGCGAATCGATCATCTGGGCTGGCGGTTCAGCGACGTCAGAAAGGATCAATGATTCCCCTCCCTCCAGCACCTCCTGCGAACTCAGAGGATTGCCCTCTTCACCCATTAACAGGCTGATTTCACGCGGCATAAACTCTTTGCCGGTCGGCAGTTTGGCGTTAAGGAACAGCGTCTCGCCCAGGGTCATTTCAAACAGAGTGCGCACGGGCATCACCACAAACGCCTGTTCTTCCTCCACTGCCTGCTGTAGCGCGTCCAGAGAAGTAAAGAACGGAATAACGGAGGTGCCGTCCTCTTTTTCCCAGTGCTGAAGATCCAGCGCAGAGTCTTCGACGATCGCCTCGCCTTCGGCAGCGGTGCCGGGCACCCAGACGGTCGACTCCAGCAAGGTGCGGAAAAAGGCCGGACGGTGCGCGGGTTCTGTCGCCGCTTTCTCCAGCAGAATTTCTAATTCGTTTTTCGTTTCGGACATAGGCATCACACATCGTATTAAAAATGATTGCAGGCCTGACGCAACGTGTCGCGTCAGGCAAAATGCCGGGAGGCGCTTCGCTTGCCCGGCCTATAAAGCGGATTTTAGGCGGTCAGCAGATTCGCAATCGTGCGCACGCCCAGGCCAGTCGCCCCGGCGGACCACTGCTCAACTGGCGCTTTGCGGTAGGTGGCCGAACAGTCAATATGCAGCCAGCCCTGCTGGTAATTTTCGACAAAGTGCGACAGAAACCCCGCCGCCGTGCTCGCACCGGCCGGATACGCCGCGCTGCCAGTATTATTCAGCTCGGCAAAATTCGAGGGCAGTTGGTTACGGTGGAACTCCGCCAGCGGCAGACGCCAGAACGGCTCGTTTTCCGCCGCCGCGCTAGCCAGCAGGCGGTTCGCCAACCGATCGTCAAAGCTGAACAGCGCATGATAGTCATTACCCAGCGCCGTTTTTGCCGCGCCGGTCAGAGTGGCGGCGTCGATGATCAGCTCTGGTTTCTGCGCGCAGGCGTCAATCAGTCCATCCGCCAGTACCAGACGGCCTTCCGCATCGGTGTTCATCACTTCCACGTTTTTACCGTTACGATAGCGAATAATATCGCCCAGCTTAAACGCATTGCCGCTGATCAGATTATCGGCACAGCAAAGGAACAGCTTCACGCGCTTGTTCAGACCGCGGGTAATGGCAAACGCCAGCGCGCCGGTCACCGTTGCCGCGCCGCCCATATCGGATTTCATCGAATCCATAAAAGCGCTCTGTTTGATGCTGTAACCGCCGGAATCGAAGGTGATGCCTTTACCCACCAGACAGGCATAAACCGGCGCATCTTTATTCCCGGTCGGGTTGTAGTCGAGCGCCAACAGCACTGGCGGACGCTCAGAGCCGCGGCCAACGGTATGCAACCCCATGTAATTCTGCTCGCGCAGGTCTTCGCCTTTCGTAATACGGTAAGAAACATGATCGCACGCTACGCTGCACAGCAGGTCAACGGCGCGCTGCGCCAGTTGCTCCGGCCCCAGTTCTTCCGCCGGGGCGTTGATGGTGTCGCGCACCCAGTCGACGATCGTCAAACGGTTGTCCAGCTCCTGGCGCTGTGCGTCGTCGAGTTGCGGCCACTCGACCTTACGGCTGCCTTTCGGCCCTTTGTAGCCCTGCCAGAAGGCCCAACTGCGATCGGCGTCCCATCCGTCACCGGCAAGCTGGACATGCTTAATACCCAGTCCGTCAATTTTACGCGCGGCGCGCTGAATCAGGCCCAGGTCGTCTTTACCGTTGAGGTGCAGGGTAATCCCGTCGCTATTAATACTGTATGTGGCTTTTTCACCCCAGCGCGCGTCGGCAGGCTGAGTGGAAAGCGTGATTTTCATGGCTTCTGTCATTGTTATTTTTCCTTAACTTCGCGCATACAGGAAAACGGGCTACCCGTAGGCAGCCCGTTGTCTTATTCGGCTTCGTCCAGCCAGACCAGCAGAATGGCCTCAAGGATCTTTTCGTTCGATGCCTGCGGGTCATCGTCGAATTCTTCCAGGTCGCAGATCCACTGATGCAGATCGGTGAAACGAACGGTTTTTGGATCGAGATCGGGGAAGGCGTCGTACAGCGCTTCGCCAATTTCACGGCTGTCTGTCCACTTAAGTCCCATACTACCCTCTGTTAATGCTCGCGCGCATGGTTGATTGTGTAACGTGGGATTTCGACCACTAAATCATCTTCGGTGACGCGCGCCTGGCAGCTTAAGCGACTCTCCGGCTCCAGCCCCCAGGCTTTATCCAGCATGTCGTCTTCTTCTTCCGTGCTTTCCGGCAGGGAATCAAAACCTTCACGCACGATGCAGTGGCAGGTGGTACAGGCGCAGGATTTTTCGCAGGCGTGTTCAATCTCGATGCCGTTACGCAGGGCAACGTCAAGAATGGTTTCACCGGTCTTCGCTTCCAGAACTGCGCCATCCGGACAGAGGTCCTGATGAGGCAGAATAACAATCTTTGGCATATTAAACCTCGTCCACGGAATGGCCTTTCAGCGCGCGACGAACCGACTGGTCCATGCGGCGAGCGGCGAATTCCTGGGTTTGTTTGTCTACGTTTTTAATGGCTTGTTCGATAGCGTCAACGTCATCGCCCTGCGCCGCCTCGCTCAGGCGCGCGGCGGCCTCGTCGATAACCTGACGTTCTGCGGCGCTGAGCAGCGCGGCATCCGCAACGAGCGCGCCGGTTAAACTTTCCAGTACGCGCGCCGCTTCGACTTTCTGCTCGGCCAGCATACGCGCTTTCACGTCCTGCTCGGCAAAGCTCATCGAATCCTGAATCATTGACGCGATTTCGCTGTCGGTCAGACCATAGGACGGTTTGACCTGAATAGAGGCCTCAACGCCGGTCGATTTTTCCATTGCGGTGACGCTCAGCAGGCCATCAGCGTCCACCTGGAAGGTAACGCGAATATGCGCCCCACCCGCTGGCAACGCCGGGATCCCGCGCAGCGCAAAGCGCGCCAGCGAACGGCAGTCCTGCACCAGTTCACGCTCGCCCTGCATGACGTGGATCGACATGGCGGTTTGACCGTCTTTAAACGTGGTGAAGTCCTGCGCGCGCGCCACCGGAATCGTGGTATTACGCGGGATCACTTTTTCCACCAGGCCGCCCATCGTCTCGAGGCCCAGCGACAGTGGAATCACGTCCAGCAGCAGCATTTCGCTGTCCGGCTTGTTGCCCACCAGGATATCCGCCTGAATGGCGGCGCCAATGGCGACCACTTTATCCGGATCGATCGCGGTCAGCGGCGTTCGGCCAAAGAATTCGCCAACGCGCTCACGCACCAACGGCACGCGCGTAGAACCGCCCACCATCACCACTTCCAGAACTTCCTGCGGCTCAACGCCCGCGTCTTTCAGCGCGCGTCGGCAGGCCAGTAAGGTACGCTTAACCAGCGAGGAAATGAGTTCATTGAACTGGTCGCGGGTGATTTTCCCCTGCCAGCCCGCCACGTTAACGGTGACCGACTCCGCGTCACTGAGGGCGATTTTCGCGGCGATGGCCGCATCCAACAATTCACGCTGTACGCGGTTATCGCTGCGATCGGCAATCCCCGCCTGTTCACGAATGTAGTCTGCCAGCAGGTGGTCGAAATCGTCGCCGCCCAGCGCGGAGTCGCCGCCGGTTGCCAGCACTTCGAACACGCCGCGGCTCAGGCGCAGAATAGAAATATCAAAAGTGCCGCCGCCGAGATCGTAGACGGCAATCACCCCTTCTTTGCCGGAATCCAGACCGTAGGCAATCGCCGCGGCAGTCGGCTCGTTAAGCAGGCGCAGCACATGCAGCCCCGCCAGACGCGCAGCGTCTTTTGTCCCCTGACGCTGCGCGTCATCGAAGTAAGCCGGAACGGTAATCACCACGCCGTCCAGCTCGCCGGAAAGGGATTCGGTGGCACGCGCGGCCAGCGCTTTCAAAATGTCCGCGGACACCCGCACCGGATTCAGCAATCCCGCTGCGGTTTCGATCATCGGCAGGCCGTTAGCGCTGGCCTGAAAACGGTACGGCAGATGCGGATAACGCGTCTGGATATCCGCCAGCGAGCGGCCCATCATGCGCTTAACCGAACTGATGGTGTTGGCGGTGTCCAGCGCGGCGTTCTCGCGTGCGGTGTAGCCCACCGTGTGGCCCTGCTGCTGATAGTGAACCACCGACGGCAACAGATGACGACCGTCATGGTCAGCCAGCGTTTCGGCCTGACCGCTACGCACGATAGCGACCAGAGAGTTGGTGGTTCCAAGGTCAATGCCCGCCGCCAGACGACGCTGATGCGGCGCAGCACTCAGACCAGGCTCACTAATTTGTAATAAGGCCATAATTGCTTCCGAAAATTAAAAATCGAGCAGTTTTTCTTCGAGTTGTTCTGCACTGCTTCGCAGTTTATCGAGAAAACGCAGTTTACGCACGGTATCGGCCGCCGCGTCCCACGTCTCGTGATTAAGCTGTTCAACCATCTGCTGATGGCGGCTGTCGAACATGGACTGGACGCGCTTAATAAAGGCGTCGAGCCGCGCTTCGTCTTTCGCCTGTTCAATCTCGTCGAGCTCTTCGCGGAGTTCCAGTTGTTCCATGAGAAAAGCGGTGTCGCGCACCGTATGCTGCTCGCTGGCAAGGTCGAATCCGTGGAGTGAGAGCAGATATTCCGCACGCGTTAAGGGATGGCGTAGCGTTTGCCAGCCCTGGTTGATGGTGGCGGATTGCTGTACGGCGGCAAGCTGTTCAGCCTGGGTGCCACTGGCGAATTTATCAGGGTGATACTGACGTTGCAGATCCTGAAAACGCATCGTCAGGGCCTGGAGATCAAGTGGGTATTGCGCGGGTAATCCGAAGAGAGTGAAGTAATCCATAACTATCTCAGGGGTAGCCTGTCAGAACAAACCCCACACGTAAGACATTACGCGTGGGGTTATCGGTAAGCGCTCAGACGTGGAAGCTTTCGCCGCAGCCACATTCGTCTTTAACGTTCGGGTTGGTGAACTTAAACCCTTCGTTAAGACCTTCTTTGACGAAATCTAACTGCGTACCATCCAGAAATTGCAGGCTTTTGCCGTCGACGACTACTTTCACGCCTTTGTCTTCAAACACGGTGTCTTCCGCCGCCGGTTCATCAACAAATTCCAGTACATACGCCATACCCGAGCAGCCCGAGGTTCTTACACCCAGACGCAGGCCGAACCCTTTACCGCGGTTCGCCAGGAAGGTATTAACTCGCGCTGCTGCACTGTCGCTAAGTGTAATCGACATAACAAAACCTCAACTCTTCTTATTTTGCTTCACGTTTACTTTTGTAGTCCGCAATGGCGGCTTTGATCGCGTCTTCTGCCAGGATAGAGCAGTGAATTTTCACTGGCGGCAGCTCAAGCTCGTCGGCAATATCGGTGTTTTTGATCGCCTGCGCTTCGTCCAGCGACTTCCCTTTGACCCATTCGGTGACCAGGGAGCTGGAGGCGATGGCGGAACCGCAGCCGTAGGTCTTAAAACGCGCGTCTTCAATGATACCTTCATTGTTGACTTTAATCTGCAACTTCATTACGTCGCCACAGGCTGGCGCGCCGACCATACCGCTGCCGACGTTCTCGTCGCTGTTGTCGAAGGAACCCACGTTACGCGGATTCTCGTAATGATCGATGACTTTTTCGCTGTATGCCATGTTGAATTCTCCTTATCGGTACCGATTAATGATGTGACCATTCGATGCTGTTCAGATCCACACCCTGCTTGTGCATTTCCCACAGCGGAGAAAGATCGCGCAGACGGCCAATGGATTTACGAACCAGTTCGATGGTGTAATCAATCTCTTCTTCGGTAGTAAAACGACCTAAAGAGAAACGGATAGAGCTATGCGCCAGCTCATCGGTCATCCCCAGCGCGCGCAGTACGTAGGATGGCTCGAGGCTTGCGGAAGTACAGGCTGAACCGGACGATACCGCCAGGTCTTTCAGCGCCATGATCAGTGACTCGCCTTCAACGTAGTTAAAGCTGACGTTAAGAATGTTCGGCGCGCCCTGTTCGAGATCGCCGTTCAGGTAGACTTCTTCCATATCTTTCACGCCGTTCCACAGACGGTTACGCAGCGCGCGCAGGCGCGCCATTTCGGTTTCCATCTCTTCTTTGGCGATACGATAGGCTTCACCCATACCGACGATCTGATGAACAGGCAGGGTGCCGGAACGCATACCGCGCTCGTGTCCGCCGCCATGCATCTGCGCTTCAATACGAATACGCGGTTTACGACGAACGTACAGCGCGCCGATCCCTTTCGGGCCATAGATTTTGTGGCCGGAGAAGGACATCAGATCCACTTTCAGTTGGCTCAGATCGATAGGCAGTTTGCCCACGCTCTGGGTGGCGTCCACGTGATAGATGATGCCGCGCGCACGGCACATTTCGCCGATAGTCGCGATATCCTGCACCACGCCGATTTCGTTGTTCACGTGCATGATAGACACGAGGATGGTGTCATCACGCATTGCCGCTTCGAGCGCTTTCAGATCGATAATACCGTTGCTCTGCGGCGCCAGGTAGGTGACTTCAAACCCTTCGCGCTCAAGCTGACGGCAGGTATCCAGCACGGCTTTGTGTTCGGTTTTGCTGGTGATGATGTGCTTGCCTTTTTTCTGATAAAAGTTGGCTGCACCTTTGATCGCCAGGTTATCGGACTCTGTCGCACCGGAGGTAAAGACAATTTCACGCGGGTCGGCGCCGACCAGCTCGGCAATCTGATTACGGGCAATATCGACCGCTTCTTCCGCCTGCCAGCCAAAACGGTGTGAACGGGAGGCCGGGTTACCAAAGGTTCCGTCCAGCGTCAGGAACTGCATCATTTTCTCGGCAACACGCGGGTCCACCGGCGTGGTTGCGGAGTAGTCGAGATAAATCGGTAATTTCATTGCTCTATAAACTCCGTACATCGCTTCAATGCAAGGAATCAGGCAACCGGCTGGATGTACGACCGAGTTAGCGGGGCAATACGTCATTGCCCCGGCCTGATTCTGAAATACGTTTTACTACTTACTACGCGCGTAATTTAACGTCGATCGCGTCTTGAGCACGATTCGTGCGCGGTGCGTCATGGGTGTGCTGACGATCGGACACATCCAGGACTTCCTGATTATTCACCAGTTCGCCCAACGTAATGTTGTTAAGGAAACCGGTCAGGCGGTCGCTGAGATCGCGCCACAGCGCGTGAGTCAGGCACTTATCGCCGCCCTGACAGCCGCCTTTGCCCTGGCAACGGGTCGCATCCACCGACTCGTCAACAGCGCTGATCACTTCACCTACTGCAATACTGCCGGCATCTTTACCCAGCAGATAACCACCGCCTGGTCCACGTACGCTGGAGACCAGACCATTTTTACGCAAACGGGAGAACAGCTGTTCCAGATAAGAAAGGGAAATACCCTGACGCTCGGAAATATCAGCCAACGGTACCGGGCCCGCTTCGGAGTTGAGCGCAACGTCCAACATTGCGGTCACGGCATAACGCCCTTTAGATGTCAGTCTCATGTCTTACTTAACCTCAAACTCGCCCCTGCCCGGGGTTTTTATTGTAAAATGGGGGTATTGCATAGCAGGGCCAAGTCTGACATTCCTGAGTAAATTGGTCAACTATTTACTTGACTGTTTTAGTCAGGTATTTAACCTTCAGTGCCGTTTTCACCTGCCGGATGGCGCTCCGCTTATCCGGCTTACGGTATGTGCCTTCGGCCTGGCTTACTTCCCTTTCTTTAACTGCTCAATCGACGCCAGCATACCGCGCAGAATGTTCAGCTCCTGGCTCTCCGGACGCGCGCGGGTAAACAGACGGCGCAGTTTGTTCATCACCTGCCCCGGATGGTTCTCACGGATAAAACCTGTTGAAAGCAACGTCTGCTCCAGGTGACCGTAAAAACGCTCCAGATCGTCAACCAGCGGGTAAGGCGTTTCTTCATGCTCCGCGGCGTCCGGGTTTTCCTGCGTCGCCAGCCAGGCCATGCGGACTTCATAGGCGATAACCTGCACCGCCATTGCCAGGTTCAGCGAGCTGTATTCCGGATTAGCGGCAATCGCGACATGGTAATGGCATTTTTGCAGTTCATCATTGGTCAGGCCAACGCGTTCACGGCCAAACACCAGCGCCACCGGCGTATTCGCCGCTTCCGCCACGCTTTTCAGACCGCATTCGCGCGGGTCAAGCATTGGCCACGGCAGCGTACGCGAACGCGCGCTGGTGCCGACCACCAGGCTGCATCCGGCAAGCGCCTCGTCGAGCGTGTCGACGATCTGCGCGTTGCCGATCACATCGCTGGCCCCGGCCGCCAGCGCAATTGCCTGGGAATCCGGCTTCACCAGCGGATTCACCAGCCACAGATTGGTTAACCCCATTGTTTTCATCGCGCGGGCGACAGACCCCATATTGCCGGTGTGGGAGGTTTCGACCAGCACAATTCGAATATTTTGCAGCATTGTCTTTCTTCGTCTAAAGATTATTCGGCCATATTATCATAAACCGGAGACATATTCCGATCTCGCTGCTATACTCTGCGCCGTTTTCCCGTTCTTTAACATCCAGTGAGAGAGACCGATGCATCCGATGCTGACCATCGCCGTGCGCGCAGCGCGCAAGGCGGGTAATGTAATTGCCAAACACTACGAAACGCCTGACTCAGTAGAAACCAGCCAGAAAGGCAGCAATGATTTCGTGACCAACGTCGATAAAGCCGCAGAAGCGATTATTATCGAAACGATCCGCAAATCTTACCCACAGCACACCATCATCACCGAAGAAAGCGGTGAACATGAAGGTACCGATCAGGATGTTCAATGGGTTATCGATCCACTGGATGGCACGACCAACTTCGTTAAACGTCTGCCGCACTTCGCGGTATCAATTGCGGTCCGCATTAAAGGCCGTACCGAAGTCGCCGTGGTTTACGATCCGATGCGCAATGAACTGTTCACCGCCACCCGCGGTCAGGGCGCGCAGCTGAACGGTTACCGTCTGCGCGGTAGCAACGCGCGCGACCTGGATGGCACCATCATCGCTACCGGGTTCCCGTTCAAAGCGAAACAGCACGCCACCTCTTACATGAATATCCTCGGCAAAATGTTTACCGAGTGCGCTGACTTCCGCCGCACTGGCTCCGCCGCGCTGGATCTGGCCTATGTTGCCGCCGCGCGCGTTGACGGTTATTTCGAAATCGGCCTGCGTCCGTGGGATTTCGCCGCAGGCGAGCTGATCGCCCGTGAAGCGGGCGCGCTGGTATGCGACTTCACCGGCGGCCATAACTACATGACGACCGGCAACATCGTGGCGGGTAACCCGCGCGTAGTGAAAGCGATGCTGGCCAGCATGCGTGACGAACTGAACGACGCGCTGAAGCGTTAAGCAAAATGCCGGAGCCCGCCTCCGGCATTTATTCAAAACGGCCTCAGGCCCCTTCCCGTCGGCGCCGCACTCACCCACATCACCACCGCAGCAATCATTAAGAACGTCCCTCCGGCTAAGGCCAGCGTCAACCATCCTACCTGCCGCCACAATACCGGCGCACTGTTGCCGCTCAGTCTGGCCGCCAACGTCCGGAAGCTGTGCACCAGCAGCGCCAGCGATGTAATAGTGAGCGATGTCCCTGCCGCCATCGCCAGCGCCGAGGCCATTCCCCAGTAAAAAACGCCGATGACTTTGCTGAACAGCAGTACCATGATTGCGCCGGAACAGGGACGCATCCCCATTGACAGAATAATCATCAGCCGGGCGCGCCAGTCGTCATCGTTGCTTAGCTGCTGCGGATCCGGTAAATGCTGATGCCCGCAGCCGCAGTTTTCATGATGCGTATGGTGCGGCGTAAAGGCGATAAATTTGGGCTTTCGCAGCAGCGCGCGCAGCTTTTTCAACGCCCGCCAGCAGAGCAGGAGCCCGAGGACGCCAACCAAAGCGTAACTGCCCTTTTCGAGCCAGAAACTGCTCAAATGGAGTTGCCTTGCCGGAAGCTGTAGCACGCCAAGCACCAGCACCACCAGTCCAATCGCCACCAGCCCTTGCAATAGCGAGGATGCCAGCGTCAGGCCGATACTCGATTTCAGCTTAGAAGGATGGGTCGCCAGCCAGGTCGCGATCACCACCTTGCCATGCCCTGGCCCCAGCGCATGCAGCACGCCATACATAAAGCTGAACAGCAGCAGCGAGCCGCCCGCCTGTGCCGGATTCGCGGCAACGGTCTTCAGCAAAACGCCCATCTGCTGATTAACTTCCCGCTGCCAGAGCACGCTTTTAATCATCACCTGCGGCCATGCCTGCCAGAGCCAGACGCCGCCCACGGTAGCCAGCAATAAAAACAGCGCCAGCGGCCAAAGAGCCATCCAGCGGCGTGAAGGAAGACGAGTGGGTGACATTACCGACATCTCACGGTGACCTTCTGCGCAAATTGTTTACCCAGTTCCATATCTTCCGGCGGCGCGTCCGCTTTATCCAGCGACTGGGCAAATCTCAGGGATTCTTCGCTGGGGGTCGGGGTATGCATGGCAATGTCGCACTGCGTTGCCATCGCCGGAGAGAGCGTGGCGTCACTGTCTTCTTCATAACTCATATCGACGTAATAGCTGGGATCGAAAGTAGAAAAGGTAAAGGTTTGCCCGCTCAGCGGCTGCGGTTCAGCGAGTGGCAGAGTAAACGTCAGTACAGCCTGATGGGCTTCACGCGCCATACCGTATTCCGTGGGACGATTTTTAAATTTCACCCGCTGCCCGTTATGCCACATTTCGGTGAAATAATGCTGTCCCAGCACGTTCGCCATCACTTCCGCCGCCAGTTTCTTCCAGACTTCCGAGCCGGGTTTCGCCTCCCCCGCGTCGTAAAGCAGGTCGGCTGAGGTTAACTCATCCATCGTCCAGCGCATTTTTAACGCGATCAGCCGACCATCCTCACTCACCGTTTCTGTTTTCAGGCGAATAAAGCTATGAGGATGCGCCACCGCCATAGAGGTCATAAAAAACATCAGGCACGCCAGCGCGCTGCGTTTAACCAGTGGCATCATTACCTCTCAATTCGGCTACAGGCCACGAAAAACCAGCGTGGCGAAACTGACCGAGAGGATAGCAAAGAAATCTGTAAAATTGGGCGCGGATTTCGTGTCTCGATTCAGTTCTCATTTTTGATATTTTCCCGCCGCGTTGTTCAACACGCCAACGCCAAATTTTGCTTCGCCAACGGCAATATGATGCATAAATGTTAATGAATAGTTTCAATAACACTAAAAAATAACACAAACTGTCTCTGCCAAAGGCTAACTCACTCCAAATTAAACATTAATTTAACTCTGTATTCTCCAAAAAATAACAATTAAGGGCATTGATCACATTTAGCAAACTTATGATTCATTGCCTCTTCCCTTCGTTGCTAATCTCGTGGCGTGACATGCCCTGGTCCCTACAAAAGGAACAACAATGAAATTCAAACTCGCATTACTCAGTGCCACTCTGGTTTCTGCATGCATGTTGTCCGGCACGTCCTTTGCGGCAGAAAAATATGAAATCGCTGTGGTTGCAAAAGTGACGGGGATTCCATGGTTCAACCGCATGGAAACCGGCGTCAATGAAGCGGCGAAAAAGCTCGACGTCAACGCTTACCAGACCGGTCCGTCAACGCCCGATCCGGCGCAGCAAGTGAAAGTGATTGAAGATCTGATTGCCAAGAACGTGAACGCGATCATTGTGGTCCCGAATGACGCGAAAGTCCTTGAGCCGGTTCTGAAGAAAGCGCGCGATAAGGGGATTGTCGTCCTGACTCACGAGTCACCTGACCAGCAGATCGGTCAGTGGGATATTGAAACCATCGACAGCGAGAAGTACGCGCAGGCGAACGTTGACGAACTGGCGAAAAACATGGGTGGAAAAGGCGGCTACGCCATTTACGTTGGTTCGCTGACCGTACCATTGCACAACGCCTGGGCCGACTACGCCATTAAGTACCAGAAAGAAAAATACCCTGACATGTTTGAAGTGACTTCGCGCCTGCCGGTGGCGGAGAGCATCGATAAATCCTACGCCACAACGCTGGATCTGATGAAAACCTACCCGCAGATGAAAGGCGTTATCGGGTTTGGCTCGCTGGGTCCGATCGGCGCAGGCCAGGCGGTACAGAAAAAACGGGCGAAAGATAAAATCGCCGTGGTTGGGATCGCGATGCCAGCACAGGCCGCGCCGTATCTGATGCGCGGTGATATCAAGAAAGCGATGTTGTGGGATCCAAAAGACGCTGGTTACGCGCTGGTCACGGTCGCCGATCAACTGCTGCAGGGCAAAGAGGTGACGCCGGATCTGACCATCGACGGTTTAGGGAAAGCCGATGTCGACATGGAACAGAAAGTGATTCGCTTTAATAAGATCCTCGAAGTCACCAAAGACAACGCACAATCGCTCGGTTTCTAAGGCTTTTTGCCAACACCAGGGAAACCCAACGCCGTTCGTCTGAACGGCGCTATCAATAAAAATTAACACTTAGCGCCCTTCGGGGCGCTCGCAGGGGTATTGTCCATGACAGACACCACCGCATTTATCACTCTTGAGAATATCAGCAAGCAATTCCCGGGCGTGCTGGCGCTGGATAACGTGAATCTGACGCTGAAAAAAGGCGAAGTTCACTGCCTGGCAGGACAGAACGGCTGCGGAAAAAGCACCATCATTAAAGTGATTTCGGGCGTTTATCAGCCGGAAAAAGGGGCGCAGATCCAGTTGGATGGAAAACTGTTCCACCATCTTTCTCCGCAGCTCTCTTCACATTATGGCATCCAGGTGATCTATCAGGATTTATCCCTGTTCCCCAACTTCAGCGTGGCAGAGAACATTGCCGTCAACCGCTACCTACCCGGCGGCGATATCTGGGTACGCCGCGGCGCAATGAAACAACAGGCGCTGGCGGCAATGCGGCGCATTGGCGTGTCCATCGATCCGGACAAAAAAGTCGAAAAGCTGTCGATTGCCGACCGCCAACTGGTGGCTATTTGCCGCGCCATTGCCGCCGAAGCACGGCTGGTCATTATGGATGAACCTACCGCTTCGTTGACCCGCCAGGAGGTTAACGGCCTGCTGCGGGTGGTAAACGAACTTAAGGCAGATGGCATCTGCGTGGTGTTTGTCAGCCACCGGCTTGATGAAGTGATGGAAGTGGCGGACCGCATCAGCGTCATGCGTGACGGCAAGCTGGTGGGCACGTATCCGGCAAGCGAGCTCGACAGCCACGAGCTGGCGTTCCTGATGACCGGCCAGCGCTTTCATTACAGCCCGCTCCCGGAAAAACCGTCGCCTGAGCAAGAACCCCTGCTTGAGCTACGCAACCTGAGCCGTCGTGGAAAATATCAGGACATCAATTTGTCGCTGCGCAGCGGCGAAATCGTGTCGATTGTCGGTTTACTGGGCGCCGGGCGCACCGAGCTGTGCCTGAGCCTGTTTGGCATGACCCAGCCGGAAAGCGGTGAAATTCGGATCAACGGTCAGCCGGTCCGGCTGCGTAATAACCAGGATGCTATCCGGCATGGGATCGGCTATGTCTCGGAGGATCGCCTGACGCAAGGGCTTATCATGGATCAGTCGATCTATGACAACACCATCGTCACAGTTTACGACAAACTGCATACGCGCAGCGGTCTGCTGGACCATCGCCACGCGCAAAAACAGGTCGCCGGACTGATCCGTGAACTGAACATAAAGGTTTCCGATCCGCAACTGCCGGTAAAAACGCTGTCCGGCGGAAACGCCCAGCGTATCGCCATTGCCAAATGGGTGGCGACCAGCCCACGGATTCTGATCCTCGATTCACCCACCGTGGGCGTGGATATCGCCAATAAAGAAGGGATCTACCAGATCGCCCGCGACCTGGCGGAGCAGGGAATGGCGGTGCTGATGATTTGCGATGAGATCCCGGAAGCCTATTACAACAGCCATCGCGTGCTGGTGATGCGTCGCGGAAAGTTGGTGGCGGAGTTTAACCCGCATCGCTGCTCTGAACAGGATATTGCCGAGGTGGTAGAGGTCATCCATGAATAATAATCGTCTCTCCCGCTTAGCGGGACACCATGAATTTTGGCTCGGCCTGCTGGTGATTGCGCTGGCGGTCGGGCTGAGCATCAAAACCGATGAATTTCTGTCGTTAGGTAACCTGACGGATGTCGCCACCAGCTACGCGATCCTCGGCATCCTCGCCTGCGGGCTGTTTGTGGTGCTGATCTCCGGCGGTATCGATATTTCGTTTCCGGCGATGACCGCCATTGCGCAGTATGCGATGGCAAGCTGGGTTATTGCCCACGGCGGCAACTTCCTGCTGGCCCTGGCGCTGGCCTGCGTCGTCGGGCTGCTGCTCGGCTTGCTCAACGGCTTTCTCGTTTACTGGCTGCGCGTACCGGCGATCATCATTACCATCGCCACGCTTAACGTCTATTACGGTCTGCTGGTTTACGCCACCAAAGGCACCTGGCTGTACGGCTTCCCGGACTGGTTTATGAACGGCATTAACTGGTTTTCGTTCACCGCCGCCGACGGTTATGACTACGGGCTAACCCTGCCATTGTTGTGCCTGGCGGCAGTGATTGTCTTTACCGCCGTGCTGATGAACTTTACCCGCCTGGGCCGACAAATTTACGCGATGGGCGGCAACCGCGACGCGGCCTCGCGCCTCGGTATGAATCTGCTGAAGCTGCATTTCTACGTTTACGGTTACATGGGGATTCTGGCGGGCGTCGCGGCGGTGGTGCAAGCGCAAATCACCCAGTCGGTAGCGCCAAACTCGCTGCTCGGTTTCGAACTCACTGTGCTGGCGGCAGTAGTGCTCGGCGGCACCAGCATGAGCGGCGGACGCGGCACGCTGACCGGTACGCTGCTCGGGGTGATCCTGTTGGCCTTTTTGCAAAACGGCCTGACGCTGCTGGGCGTCTCATCTTACTGGCACACCGTTTTCAGCGGCGCCATCATCCTGGTCAGCATCAGCGCGACGGCCTGGAACGAAAAACGCAAACTGGCAAGGGAGCTCTAAGATGAAAACGATAGCACGCGTTTTACCCGGTGATGCCATCATTCGCCTGCAGTGCGTCATTATTATTGTCGTTGCCGTGATCTTTTCCGCGCTGCTGGGAAGCCGTTTTTTCAGCGCCGCCAATTTCCAGTCCATCGGCTCGCAGTTGCCGATCCTCGGTATGCTGGCGCTCGGCATGGGGATGACCATGCTTACTGGCGGCATCAACCTGTCGATTATCGCGGGCGCTAACGCCTGTTCGCTGGTCATGGCGGCGATCATCGTCAGTCAACCGGATAACCCGCTGTTTCTGGCGCTGGCGCTGCTGGCGGGCGCAGCGGTGGCCGTAGCGATCGGTGTCGTAAACGGGGCGCTCATCGCCTGGGTCGGCGTCTCACCCATCCTGGCGACGCTCGGTACGATGACGCTGATCTCCGGGTTGAACATTCTACTTTCCAACGGCACGGTGATTTCTGGTTTCCCGACAGCGATTCAGTATCTCGGTAACGCCACTGTCGCCGGTATTCCCGTCGCCCTGCTGCTGTTCCTGCTGGTTGCCGTCCTGCTATGGGTTTTGCTGGAGCACACCACGTTGGGGCGCAGCCTTTATCTGATGGGCTCCAACGAGCAGGCGACCCGCTACAGCGGCGTGAATACAGTGCGGGTGCAAATCTCGGTCTATGTCATTTCCGCTCTGCTCGGCTGGGTGGCGGCCATCTTGATGATGGCCAAGTTCAATTCGGCGAAAGCCGGCTACGGCGAGTCGTACCTGCTGGTGACCATTCTCGCCTCAGTGCTGGGCGGCATTAACCCGGACGGCGGCTTTGGGCGCATTATCGGCCTGGTGCTGGCGCTGGTGGTGCTGCAAATGCTGGAGAGCGGCTTTAATTTGCTGGGGATCAGTAGCTATCTGACCATGGCGCTCTGGGGCGCGGTGCTCATCCTCTTTATCGCATTACAGAATCGTAAAGCCTGATTTCAGGAGAAAAATGATGGCGAGTTATTTTATTGGTGTGGATGTAGGAACCGGTAGCGCCCGCGCAGGGGTGTTTGATCTCAACGGCAGAATGGTTGGACAAGCCAGCCGTGCGATTGAGATTTATCGTCCGCAGGCCGATTTCGTCGAACAGTCGTCAGACAATATCTGGCAGGCGGTGTGCAACGCCGTTCGCGATGCCATTAATCAGTCAGATATCAACCCTATTCAGGTCAAGGGGTTAGGCTTTGACGCGACCTGTTCGTTGGTGGTGCTCGACAAAGAGGGAAAACCGCTGACCGTTAGCCCGTCGGGGCGCAGCGAGCAGAATATTATTGTCTGGATGGATCACCGCGCCATCACCCAGGCGGAACGCATCAACGCTCTGCACCACCGCGTGCTGGATTACGTTGGCGGTATTATCTCACCGGAAATGCAGACCCCAAAGCTGCTGTGGCTGAAACAGCACATGCCGAACACCTGGGCCAACGCGGGCTATTATTTTGATTTGCCTGATTTCCTGACCTGGCGCGCCACCGGCGACGACACCCGTTCATTGTGCTCCACGGTCTGCAAGTGGACCTATATGGGCCACGAGGACAAATGGGATGCCAGCTACTTCCGCGAAATTGGCCTTGAAGATCTGCTGGAACACGATGCCGCCAAAATTGGCCGCTATGTCAAAACGATGGGCGAACCGTTGGGTCACGGTCTGAGTCAGCGCGCCGCCAGCGAAATGGGACTGATTCCGGGCACGGCGGTGAGCGTGTCGATCATCGACGCCCATGCCGGTACGCTCGGCACCCTGGGCGCCAGCGGCGTGTCGGGCGATGTGGCTGATTTCGATCGCCGGATCGCCCTGATTGGCGGCACCTCGACCGGCCATATGGCGATCTCTAAAGAACCGCGCTTTATCAGCGGCGTCTGGGGACCGTACTACTCAGCGGTGCTACCGGAATACTGGCTTAACGAAGGCGGACAATCCGCCACCGGCGCGTTAATCGATCATATTATTCAGTCACATCCGTGCTACGAAACGCTGCTGGCGCAGGCTACGTCGCAGGACCAAACTATCTATGAAGTGCTCAACGCGCTGCTGCGAAAAATGGCGGGCGAGCCGGAGAACATCGCCTTTTTAACCCGCGATATACATATTCTCCCCTACTTCCACGGTAACCGTTCGCCGCGCGCCAACCCCACCCTCACCGGGGCGATAAGCGGGCTGAAACTATCGCGGACTCCGGAAGATATGGCGCTACAGTATCTGGCCACCATTCAGGCCATCGCGTTGGGGACACGCCATATCATCGAGACCATGAACCAGAGCGGTTACAGTATCGACACCATTATGGCCAGCGGTGGCGGCACCAAGAATCCCGTCTTCGTGCAGGAACACGCTAACGCCACCGGCTGCGCGATGCTGCTGCCGGAAGAGAGCGAGGCGATGCTGTTGGGCGGCGCCATGATGGGCACGATCGCGGCGGGCGTTTTTGAAAGCTTCCCGGAAGCGATGTCGGCGATGAGCCGGATTGGCAAAACGGTGACCCCGCAGACCAACCGCATCAAACAGTATTACGACCGTAAATATCAGGTGTTTCATGAAATGTATCAGGATCATATGAAGTACCGCCAACTGATGCAGGCGGCGTCATGAGCCGCGCATGGCAACAGGCCACCGCCACCTGGACGCTGTATAGCGAGGCGCTGGCCGGACTGGCCGATCATCTGAGCGAGGCGCAGTGGCAGGCGTTAATGGCGGCGCTACGCACTTGCCGGGGGAAAATCGCCGTCACGGGCGTCGGCACCTCCGGCATTGCAGCGCGAAAAATCGCCCATATGCTGGCCTGCGTTGAACGTCCGGCGATCTACCTTAACGCCACCGACGCCGCGCACGGCGACCTGGGTTTTTTGGACGCGGACGATCTGGTCATTATGATCTCTCGCGGCGGGAACTCAGATGAGCTAACGCGCCTGCTGCCAGGACTCGCGGCGAAAAATGTACCGATTATCAGCGTCACCGAAAACGCTGACTCCGCCATCGCCCGCGCCGCCCAACTGGTGATTTCAACAGGCGTTAAGCGTGAAGCCGACCCGCTAAACATGCTGGCGACCACTTCGATTATGCTGGTCATCGCCATTTTCGACGCCGCCTGCGCCTGCCTGATGAGCGAAAGTGGTTACTCAAAAGAGACGCTGTTGTCGGTGCATCCCGGTGGCGACGTTGGATTAACGTTACGCCAGACGCGTTAGCGTTTCCCGCTCCGCCGGCATCGGCGGGGCGTCTTTCAGACAACCGAACGATAAAAAAGCAAAAAATGCGCTTCAGGCGCTGCGTTTCACTCCTTCCTGACGCCCTGTACGTGAAAAATTCTGTGACCTTCCTCAGCAATCCTGACCTAAAGCATTTCATTCGTAATTATTATGGAAAAACTTTAGCTATTCTTATCAAACATACATTCGGGAGGTTCGACAGATGATGCCAACGCTTGCTCCGCCATCTGTACTTTCTGCTCCCCAGCGCCGTTGCCAGGTCTTGCTGACGCTTTTCCAGCCAGGGCAAATTGCCACCGCGGAAACATTCAGCGCGCTTAATGGCGTCGATGATGGGCTTGCCCGCGAAGATGTCACCGAAACGGGACGTGAGATCCAGCGCTATCATCGACTGAGCATCATTTCTGGCCCTGACGGTTGCTACCGGATCGAAGGTACAGCGCTCGATCAGCGCCTCTGCCTGCTGCACTGGCTGAGACGCGGCTTACGGTTATGCCCCAATTTTATTTCCCAGCACTTCTCGCCCGCCCTCAAGCGCGAGCTAAAGCAGCGGGGGATCCTGCGCACGCTCTACGATGACACCAACCTTCACGCGCTGATCAACCTCTGCGCCCGCCGTCTGCAAAAGCCGTTCGAGAGTCGCGACGTGCAGTTTTTACGCCTCTATTTGCAGTATTGCCTTTTGCAACATCACGCGGGCATTGCGCCGGAATTTAATCCGATCCAGCAGCGTTGGGTGCAAACCTGCGCCGAATATCAGCTCGCCCAGGAAATTGGGCGCCACTGGCAGCGACGCGTGCGACAGGATGCGCCGCTCACGGAGTCGCTGTTTATGGCGCTGCTGTTTTCGATGGTGCGTCTGCCCGATCCGATCCGCGACAACCATCAGCAAAACCGGCGGCTACGGCTGACCATCGCCCGTCTGGTGCTGCGCTTTCGCGAACTGGGCGCGGTGCGGTTCAACGATGAACAAGGGCTGAACGATCAGTTATACATTCACCTTGCCCAGGCGCTGAACCGCAGTCTGTTCTCGATTGGTATTGATAACACCCTGCCGGATGAATTCGCGCGTCTGTATCCACGCCTGATGCGCACCACCCGCGAGGCTCTGCGCGGTTTTGAAGAGGAATACGGCGTTGCGTTTTCCGAAGAAGAGACGGGTCTGGTGGCGGTGATTTTCGGCGCGTGGTTGATGCAGGAAAATGATCTACACGAAAAGCAGATCCTCTTACTGACCGGTGATAACCGCATGCTGGAGCAGCAGATAGAACAGCAGCTTCGCGAACTGACGCTACTGCCGTTAAATATCAAACCGGTGCCGATGCGGACATTTCAGCAGGAAGGGTCGCCGCGCGGCGTCGCGCTGATCGTCACGCCTTACACCACGCCGCTGCCCCTGTTTTCACCGCCGCTGATACACGCGGCGGAGGCGTTAACGCCGCACCAGCAACAGCAGATCCGCAAAATGCTGGAGTCAGGCTGAAGCCGTTACTTTTGGCCGCAGCGCCATCGCGGGCAGAGCCACCAGCGCCATCACCCAGAACACGCCGTTGCCCAGATGCTGATAGAGGAATCCGGCAAAGACCGTCATGATGGCGATACTGCCGCCCATCGCCACCGCGGAATAGACCGCCTGCAGGCGAATCACTTCACTCCCCTGCCGCGCGGCGATATAGCGCATCGCGGCCAGGTGACATACGGTAAACGTGCCGCAGTGCAGGATCTGCGCCACAATCAACCACGGCAGCGCGGTGGTCCAGCCCATCAGCGCCCAGCGAATCACGCCGCAGACGGCGGAAAGCAGCAACAGGTCGCGGGCGCTGAAGCGGCGGAACAGCTTTTTGCTAAGAGCGAAGATGACAACTTCCGCCACGACGCCAAGCGACCACAAATACCCTACCGCCGAGGCCGAATACCCGGCCCCCTGCCAGTAAATCGCGCTAAAGCCGTAATAAGCGGCATGCGCCCCTTGCAGCAGGCAGACGCAGGCCAGAAAGCGCCAGCTCTGGGTCACCAACGCTCGCCACGCCGGCCATCCGGCGCTCTCCTGCTGGCGGCTTTCTCCCTGCGGTGGCACGCTCGGACGCAGCAGCATACCGAGCAGCATGGATGCAATCCCCAGGGTGAGCATTACCAGAATCGCCCGATAATCAAACAGACTCACGAGCTTACCGGTTAGCGCCGAGCCGATCACAAAGGCGACTGACCCCCACAAACGCACCCGGCCATAGTCCATCGTGATCTGTTTTTGCCAGGTGTTTGCCAGCGCATCGGTTAACGGCACCAGCGGGGAGAAAAAAAGGTTAAAGCCGACCATCACGACCATCAGCCACGCCACGTGGGTGCCCGCCCAGAATGCCAGCGCGAACACCAGCGTCAGCAGTGCCAGGATGCGCAGCGCTGAAATCAACCGCGACGGGTCGCTGACCCGGGGGGCAATCAACAGGCTGCCAAGAAAACGGGCGATCAGTCCGGCGCCCAGCAGCAAACCGATGGTTTCGGGGGTTAACCCGGCGCCATTGAGCCAGACGCTCCAGAAAGGTAAGAAAATACCGTAGCTAAAAAAATAGGTGAAGTAACCGAGCGCCAGCCAGCGCGTGGAGTGCAAGACCATGATTCCCTCCCGTTTGGAGGCGATAGTCTGGCGATAAACACAGGCTGACGCAAGTGAACATTAACAGCGGGATAACCTCTTTTTTGCCTTAATCAACGCGGATTTGCAGTGCAAAACGGCACGCTTCTCCCGCACTCAATACACGTAATCCCGGCTGCCCCGGCATGTGGTGGGCGTTAACCGGATGCGACTGCGGCTCAAGGCAGAGGAATGACCGACCCGGCATTCTGAACAGCATCAGCCAGGGAGTTTGCGCTGAAAGCGTGATCTTCATCACGCCATGTCGGATGACCGCCCTTCCTCCCCAGCCGGAATAGCCCACATTCAGCCAGCGATCCGCGCCATTATGCGCCCGGCTGAAATCCGCTTCTGGCGGAATGTCGCTGCGCCAGGCCAACGGCAGGTGCTGTTCCCCTTCCGGCCAGTAGCCGCTGGCGGAAAACTGCGCTGTACTTTGCGCGTCAAAAGCAAACCAGGGATGAAACCCACAGCCGTAAAGCATCGGTCGCTGACCCTGATGGGTTATCGAGAGCTGCGCCGCCAGCGTTGCGCCGTCGAGAGCGTAACGCAAGGTGGCCCAATAATCGTAGCCGCAGGGGTGCTGGCTTCGCAGACGCAAAACGCAGTGCTGATCGCCAGCGTCGGCCACCTCCCAGCGTTGACGCCAGCCGTCTCCGTGCAGCCAGAACGTGGGGTCAGCATCATGCAAGGGCAGTTGAACGTCGCCGTCGCGCTGGGAAAAACGGTTTCCCGCCACACGGTTAGCCACCGGCAACATGGGAAATAGCCCACCCGCGCCGTCGCCTGTATACAATACTGGCTGCTGATGTGGTAACGAAAACAGCGTCAGCAGCCTGCCTCCTTGCGGATCCACGCGCATCCGCAGATGCGCGTTTTGCAGCGTCAGCGCGGTGCTCATGAACGTGCGCTTTTCTTCTGCGCCGACGGGCTGGTTTTCAGCTGTTTAGCCGCCAACTGTTCTTCCAGCGCTTCCAGCGTCACGCCTTTGGTCTCCGGCACGTTACGCAGGATGTACAGAAAACCCATCGCGCAAATCACGCCATAGAGCAGGAAGCTGCCTGCCGCGCCGAGTCCGGCATTGAGCAGCGGAAAGGTATACGTCAACAGGAAGCAGGCGATCCACAGCGCCAGCGTCCCCAGCGACATCGCCAGACCGCGCACCCGGTTGGGAAAAATCTCGGAAAGCAGCACCCAGGTTACCGGGGCAAGGGTCATGGCATAGATCGCGATCGCCGCCAGTACCAGAACCAGCACCGGCCAGCCCATGATCCCCATGCCATACGCGCCCGCAATCAGCACATAGATGACAGTCAGACCGGATGCGCCAAACAACATCAGTTTGCGTCGACCAATTTTGTCGACCAGCGGCAGCGCGGCAAGCGTAAACACCAGGTTAATGATGCCGGTGGCGACGATGGATTTCAGCGTACCGTTAATGTCGAAGCCCGCAGAGGCGAAGATCTCCTGGGCATAGTTGAAGATCACGTTGATCCCGCACCACTGCTGGAACACCGCAAGCACCATCCCGATAACCACGATCGGCTTGATCTGCGGCTGTAGCAGCGTCGACCAGGCGACTTTATGGTTATCTTTACGCAGGGAGTGTTCAATCTCTTTCAGCGTCTGCCCGGCGTACTCCGTACTGCCAATCCGCTGTAGCATCGCGCGCGCCCGCTCCGGTTTCCCCGCTTTCACCAGCCAGCGCGGCGACTCCGGCACAAAAAACATCAGCACCAGAAACGCCAGCGCCGGAACAAGCTCGGCGCCAAACATCCAGCGCCAGCCGGTCTGACCGTTCCAGCTTTCCACGATGGCCTGTTGCGTCGCGCCTGGCGCGACGGGTTCGGCGATCAGCAGGTTGATCAGCTGCGCCGCGAGCACGCCGATCACAATAGTTAACTGGTTAACCGCCACAAAGCGACCGCGCTTTTCCGCCGGACTGACCTCGGCGATGTACAGTGGACTCAGGGCTGAGGCCAGACCGATCCCGATACCGCCGACGATGCGGTAAATAACAAACATATCGAAATTATGGGCAACGGCGGTTCCCCATGCCGAGGCGCTGAACAGAATGGCCGCGAGGATCAGCGGCATTTTGCGACCGAACTTATCGGCGCACCAGCCGGAAATCAGCGCGCCAAAAATACAGCCCACCAGCGCGGAACTCATTGCCCAGCCGGACTGCGCCGGATCGGTAATGGAAAAGTACGCTTCATAAAAGGGCTTTGCCCCACCAATGACCACCCAGTCATAGCCAAACAATAAACCGCCGCAGGCCGCAACCAGACAAATGGTCCAGACGTAGCCGATATTCAGGTGTGTCTGCGCATTATTCATGTTGATTCCTCTTTCAGGGAAACGCAGGGAACAGGAGGTTGTCGGTGGTGTTTCCACCACCGGTTCAGGGTTTAGTTCCATAACGCCAGGGGGATGGCGTGGCGCAGGAGCAGCGCTTTGTCATGCGCCGGATTCACCTGCAATAATGCGTCGAACGCCAGCTGGCTGGCGGTAAGATTGCCCAGCCCCAGATGCCCTAACGCGGTGATAAACAGACAGTGCTGTTGGTGCTTCGCCGCCGCGGGCGTATCAAGCACCACCAGATCCGGCAACGAAACGGCGAAGAAGTCCACCTCTGGCACGTTGTCACGCTGAGTTTCAACCCAATGCAGGAAGCTCTGGAACAACCGCTCCGCAGCGTGATGCTCGCCCAGCGCCTTCAGCGCCATGCCCTGCCAGAACAAGTAATCCACCGGTTGATCGTTATAATAGCGGCCGGCATCAAGCGAACTGCCGCCGCGCGTCGCTCGCGCAAAATAGCGCTGCGCCTCGTCGTGATGCCCCTGTTGCTGCGCGCAGTAGCCAAGCAGATACCAAATGTCATTATCCGTTTGCCCCGGCAAACGCCCCTCGCCCAGGTTATGCGGATAGCTCAGCGCCTGTTGCAGCAGGTAGACCGCATTCTGGTACGCGCCTTCGCCGATTGCCGCCAGCGCCCGATGCATCTGGTTGATCAGGTACTGGCCGGTCGCCTTCCCTTCGCCCCCTTCCCAGGGATGGAATGCCCGCTCGCGCAGGACCTTCGCCGCCGCCTCGTAGTCGCCCAGTCCGTTCCACAGGCTGAGCAATTCCACAGTGAGATCGTCGCGCTGAAAAACAACGGACTGGCGGGAGACCAGCTGTTGCAGACGCTGTGCAGCAGGGGTAGCCAGCAGTTTGTCGAGGTAATCCCGTTCAAACAGGAAGCGGGCGTTGTCCGGCTCCAGCGCCACCGCCTGCGAAAGGTACTGTCGCGCCAGTACGGCATCCTGCTGTTTATTCCATGCGTAGATGCCTAGCAGACGATGCACCGGTGCGAAATCCGCTTCCTGCGCAAGCGTGAACTGCCAGCAGGCCAGCGCCGCATCGTAACGGCGTTTGCTGTACCAGAAGCAGCCGAGTAAATATTGCGCCCACGGGCTGTCCGGTAGCGTTTGCAGCATTTGCACTTCGTCGAGCGTATTCGGGAAGCGCACCCGGTTGTGCAGACAGGCGCGTGACCGATCAATCAACGACTGCGGGTTATCGCTCAGGGATGCGCGCCAGAGCAGCGGCAGCGTTTCCTGGCTGTCCAACAGCGCCAGCACGTCGCGCGCAGCGTCTTGCTGACCACAGGAGAGCAGCCAGCCCGCCAACTCACAGGCGTTAGTACCGCGTCGTCCCGTGATGGCAATCAACGCATCTTTCGTTGACTCGTCGCGGCTCACCGCCCAGCGCGCATAGTGCAGCGCGTAGCTGAGCGGATAATCGCGAAGCTGCCGATCGATCCAGGTCAGCGCGTCAGCTTCACGGCCCAGCTTCGCCAACACCAGCGCCTTTAACCCCATCGCCAGGTTGTTACTACCGTTAACGCGCAGGCTTTGATTGACTTTGTCCAGCGCGTCCGCGTAATTTCCCCGCCGCATCGCTATTCGCGCCAGCGACCAGAACGCGGCATCCCGACAGTTCCCGCTCCAGCTCGCTTTAAAGTAGTGATCCCATGCCGCGTCGAAATTCCCCTGCCGCTCCAGCGCGGCGGCAAGCAACATGCTGGCTTCGCCGTCACGCGGGTTTTTGTTGAGCTTGTGCGCCCGCGCCAACGCGGCGCTCGCACACTGTGCCGCCAGCGTCCAGTCCGCGCGGTTTAGCGCCAGCGTACCCAGCGCGACGTTGTTGCGATAATCCAGCGGATCCACCTCCAGCGCCCGACGATAGTAATCCTCGGCATAACGGCTGGCATGGTTGTATTGCTCCAGGTGCTGACCAATAAAGTAGAGTTCCTCGGTATTGGAGAGCGCTTCCGGCATCGCCGGCGCCGTTGCTGCCGACGGCAGGGGAACCTCCCCGGCGATGTGTTCTTCGTATTTCAGCCATTCCCGTCCATCAGGATGGCTTACCGTCATCGTGATCCGGTCCGGGCCGTTTTCCACGATCCGTGTCATCCAGCTCTGGCCCGGCGCCAGCGTCAGGGTGGTTTCATAAAAAGGCGCGCCCTCTGCGCTGAGCGTCACTCGGGCCTCATGCAGCGGCGCGATGGCGTAAACGCCAACCGACAGAGCGCCGTCTTCACGCACCAGACGGAGCGCCAGATCGGTGCTGGCATTCTGTACCATGCCCAGTTCGCTGTAAGGAAGGAAGTTCTGGACGAACACCTTTTCTTCATAAGGCGCAAGCCAGGTAAAATCCGGCTGGTTATCAGTGAAAACGCCGGTCATCAGTTCGATATACGGGCCGTTATCATCGGTCAGGTTACGATCCCAGGCGACGCCAAAATCGCCGTATCCCCAGGTCCACTGTTTTTTACCCGGTGAAACGTGATGATCGGCCACATGCAACAGGCCACCACGTTCACCGTGATGCCAGGCGCCGACAAAGTCATAGTCTGACTTTTCCGCCATGTAGGAGGTCGGAACCGGCACGTTTTTGTAGCGGGAGATATCCACGCCCGCCGAGTAATCGACTTTATAGTAGGTGCCGGTGGCGATCGGAAAAGCAGAAACGTCGCGCTTGCCGTGGTCAAATACCGCCGTCACGTCCGGCGGAAATACGCTCTGATGATCGTCCCCCCCCTTCACCGCCGGGTTAGCCCACCACAAAAAATGGCGCGGTGTCGCGTTGCCGTTGAATACCTTACCGGTGATTTCAATCAGCGCGCGATCCGGATACAGCGTAAAACCAGCCATAACCTGCAAACCGCGCATCGGCTCCACCTCGCCCATCCAGACGGTTTGTTCGCCGTTTTCACCCGCCTGGACGGTGAAATCCACCGGCATAAAGGTGGTGGGACGGTGGTGCTGCGGCCAGTTAAACTCAATGCCGCCGGAGATCCACGGCCCCAGCAAGCCGACCAGCGCGGGTTTCACCACTTCGTTGTAATAGACAAAATCGCGCGCCCGTACTTTGTCGTAAGCGCGATGAATACGTCCACCCAGCGCCGGTAGCAGCATGACGCGGATAAAATCGTTCTCCATCCACACGGCCTGATACTCACGCATCTCACGTTTGCCGGTCAGCGTATCAATAACGCCATACGGATACACGGCGCCGGAAGAGCCCTGGTAGACGCGCTTTTCAAGAAACATGGGGTTTGGATCTTCTTCCCCCACCGTCCAGGTCGGAAGTGATAAGGTTTCCTGCCAGACCTTAACTGAACCGTACATGCTGCCTCCACTCAATGAATAAAAGTAAAATATCGACTTAAGGCTATTGTGGTACAGTTAACTGGCGTTAAAATGCGCAACGCTCACGCAATATAGTTAAGGGAGTTAAGTGTATGCGCCATTTAGGCTACAACAATGCGCGGGTCCGGCAGGCAAACAAACAGCTCTTTCTGGCGCATTTATGGCGTGAGAAACAGCTCAGCAAGTCGCAGCTGGCGCAAATGACCGGCCTGTCGATTCCGGCAGTGAGCAATATTCTGCAGGAGTTAGTGGATGAGGGACGGCTCTGCCACTCCAGAGAAACGCTGAGCCAGCGTGGTCTGAGCAACGGAAGCTTTCACCTGCCCGAACGCGGGGCCTGGACGCTCTGTATGAACGTGACGCCGACCAGCCTCACCAGCCAACTGGCGGACGCCCGTCTGGTCGCCGTCGGCGACTGGCGGCACGAGGTAATCAATGCCGCCACGCCGAAAGACTTGCTCAGCGCTATAGCCCGCCACTGGCGCGTATACCAGCAGCGCTATCCTGAGATCACCCTTAATCTGGCGCTGGGCGTGCACGGTCAGGTTGACCCGATTACCGGTGCGTCGAAAACCATGCCGCAGGCGCCGTGGAAAACCCCGGTAGAGATAAAATATCTCCTGGAAGAAATGCTTGGCGTGCAGGTTCGTCTTGATAATGACTGCGTGATGCTGGCGCTGGCGGAGAAATGGCAAAACCCGGCGGCCAATGAAGATTTCTGCGTGATTAACGTCGATTATGGGATTGGTTCTTCCTTTGTCATCAATGACAGCATCTGGCGCGGCAGCCTGTACGGCAGTGGACAGATAGGACACACCATTATTCATCCGGACGGCGTCGCCTGCGACTGTGGTCGCTACGGTTGCCTGGAAACCGTGGCCTCGCTGAGCGCGCTGAAAAAACAGGCGAGGGTGTGGATGAAAACGCAACCCATACCCGAGCTGGATCCGGAGACGCTCACCACGGACAGACTGATTGAAGCATGGCGGCAGGGTGACGTGCGTATTCAGGCATGGGTGGAACATGCGGCGAACGCCATCGGATTAAGCCTTTATAACTTCCTTAATATCCTCAATATTAACCAGATCTGGCTATACGGGCGTAGCTGTGCTTTTGGCGAAAGCTGGCTAAATACCTTACGCCAGCAAACCGGATTTAATCCTTTCGACCATGGCGATAATCCGCGGGCGAAAGCGACGCGGATCGGCTTTGGCACGTTGAGCCGCGCGCAGCAGCTTATGGGTATTGGCTATTTATACGTTGAATCGCAGTTGAGCGAGATTGACCCGGAGCGCCGCGGCGGCGAGGGAAGCGTGAGGGCATTTTATTCAGATAACCGGGCATCAGAGTGACGCCCGGCATAACATCGCGACCGGATGGTCAGGCATGCGCCGCCATCCGGCATTCGCAGTGAATTACGCGTAAACCGGGAAGCGTGCGCAAATATCCAGAACGTTACCTTTCACGCGCTCAATCACCGCGTCGTCATTGATATTGTCCAGAACGTCACACATCCAGCCCGCCAGCTCTTTCACTTCCGCTTCTTTAAAGCCACGGCGAGTGACAGCCGGAGAACCGATACGGATACCGGAAGTCACAAACGGGCTCTTCGGATCGTTCGGTACGCTGTTTTTGTTTACGGTGATGTTGGCGCGACCCAGCGCGGCGTCAGCTTCTTTACCGGTCAGGTTCTTATCAACCAGATCCAGCAGGAACAGGTGGTTTTCAGTTCCGCCGGAGACTACCTTGTAGCCACGGTTCAGGAACACTTCCACCATCGCTTTAGCATTTTTCGCAACCTGCTGCTGGTAAACTTTGAATTCTGGCTCCATCGCTTCTTTCAGCGCTACCGCTTTCGCCGCGATAACGTGCATCAACGGGCCGCCCTGCGCGCTCGGGAACACGGCGGAGTTCAGTTTTTTGTACAGCTCTTCGTCACCGCCTTTCGCCAGGATCAGGCCGCCGCGAGGACCCGCCAGCGTTTTGTGGGTGGTGGTGGTCACAACGTGAGCGTGCGGAACCGGGTTCGGGTAAACGCCCGCGGCGATCAGGCCCGCAACGTGCGCCATATCGACGAACAGATACGCGCCGATGCTGTCGGCGATTTCACGCATTTTGGCCCAGTCAACGATACCGGAGTAAGCAGAGAAACCACCGATAATCATTTTCGGTTTGTGCGCTTTCGCCAGCTTCGCCATCTCTTCGTAGTCAATTTTACCGGACTCATCAATACCGTAAGGCACGATGTTGTACAGTTTGCCGGAGAAGTTAACCGGGGAGCCGTGAGTCAGGTGGCCGCCCTGCGCCAGGTTCATACCCAGTACGGTATCGCCTGGCTGCAGCAGCGCGGTGTAAACCGCGAAGTTAGCCTGAGAACCAGAGTGCGGCTGTACGTTAGCGTAGTCAGCGCCGAACAGTTCTTTCGCGCGATCGATCGCCAGTTGCTCAACGATATCGACATATTCACAACCGCCGTAGTAGCGCTTGCCCGGATACCCTTCAGCATATTTGTTGGTCAGCTGAGATCCCTGCGCCTGCATGACGCGCGGGCTGGTGTAGTTTTCGGAGGCGATCAGTTCGATGTGCTCTTCCTGACGTACTTTTTCCTGCTCCATAGCCTGCCACAGTTCGGCATCATAATCGGCAATGTTCATTTCACGCTTTAACATCCGCATCTCCTGACTCAGCTAACGATAAAATTTTGGCCTTAATTAGGCGGTCCTGTTGGACAACGGCCAACAGTATAACTGAATCATTCTGTGATAACAGGTCTTGACAAAGGATTTTACGCAAACGATTACCTCGGCATTCTATAAGGCTTTGCCGAATGAAGACCTTACGGTTTTCAACGGATTTCTTTTCAGGTTTGTGATGCAGATTTTTCACGTTGTAACTTTTGCAACGCAAAGTCACAAAGAACCATTTACAAAGCAGGGGTATTTTTTATAAGATGTATTTGACATACATCATTAAAGATTCAGATAAAGGAAGACCGTATGCTTGACGCCCAAACCATCGCCACTGTAAAAGCCACCATTCCCCTGCTGGTCGAAACGGGTCCCAAACTGACCGCCCATTTTTACGATCGCATGTTTGCCCATAATCCCGAACTCAAAGAAATCTTTAACATGAGCAACCAGCGCAATGGCGATCAGCGTGAAGCGCTGTTTAACGCCATTGCCGCCTATGCCAGCAACCTTGAGAATCTGCCCGCGCTGCTGCCTGCTGTGGAAAAGATCGCCCAGAAACACACCAGCTTCCAGATCCAACCGGAGCAGTACAACATCGTCGGCACGCATCTGTTAGCCACGCTGGATGAAATGTTCAGCCCGGGTCAGGATGTGCTGGATGCGTGGGGTAAAGCCTATGGCGTGCTGGCGAATGTGTTTATTCACCGCGAAGCGGAAATCTATCGTGAAAATGCCCGTAAAACCGGCGGCTGGGAAGGGACACGACCATTCCGTATTGTCGCGAAAACCCCACGCAGCGCGCTGATTACCAGTTTTGAATTTGAACCTGTCGATGGCGGCGCGGTGGCCGACTATCAGCCGGGTCAATATCTGGGCGTCTGGCTGAAGCCGGAAGGTTTTCCGCACCAGGAGATTCGCCAGTACTCGCTGACCCGCAAGCCGGATGGCAAAGGCTACCGGATTGCCGTGAAGCGCGAAGACGGCGGGCAGGTGTCTAACTGGCTGCATAACCATGCAAACGTCGGCGACGTGGTGCATTTAGCCGCGCCTGCCGGTGATTTCTTTATGCAGGTCTCAACGGACACGCCGGTGTCGCTGATCTCCGCAGGCGTCGGTCAGACCCCAATGCTGGCGATGCTGGATACGCTGGCAACAGCGAAACACAGCGCCCAGGTTAACTGGTTCCACGCGGCGGAAAACGGCGATGTGCATGCGTTTGTCGACGAAGTGAGTGAACGGGGAAATACGCTGCCGCACTTTACCGCGCACACCTGGTATCGCATCCCGACAGAGGCCGATCGCGCAAAAGCGGCATTTGACAGTGAAGGGCTGATGGACCTGACGGCGATGAAAGCATCGCTAACCCATCCGGCTATGCAGTTTTATCTGTGCGGTCCGGTCGGGTTTATGCAGTTTGCCGCGAAGCAACTGGTGGAAATGGGCGTGAAAAACGAAAACATTCATTACGAATGTTTTGGTCCGCATAAAGTGCTGTAACGCACAGCGGAAAAACCCGCAGGCCTGACAGGCGCCGCGCCATCAGGCACTGCGCCAGCCTACAGGCAAACGCGGCTTAAATGGCCGCGTCGTCTTCCTCGCCAGTACGGATGCGTACAACCCGCGCCACGTCGAAGACAAAAATCTTACCATCGCCAATTTTGCCGGTCTGCGCAGTACGGATGATGGTATCGACACAGGTTTCCACGATGTCATCCGGCACGACGATTTCGATTTTCACCTTCGGCAGAAAATCGACCATATATTCCGCGCCACGATACAGCTCGGTATGCCCTTTCTGACGGCCAAAGCCTTTCACTTCTGTTACCGTCATCCCGGTGATGCCGACTTCAGCCAGCGCTTCACGCACGTCATCCAGTTTGAAGGGTTTAATAATCGCATCAATCTTTTTCATGGTGTTCCTGTTTTAATCGCGTAACCGGTTGCTAACCGTATCATAGCGTGCGTCCTGGTAGGGAGCTACTCTTTAAAGTCGTTGGCATCAAGCTCGTGACGGGAGAGCAATTTATAAAACTCCGTCCGGTTGCGTCCCGCCATGCGCGCCGCATGGGTCACATTGCCTCGGGTGATTTGCAGCAGTTTACGCAGATAGTTCAGTTCGAACTGATTACGGGCTTCGACAAAGGTCGGTAACGCGGTGTTTTCGCCTTCCAGCGCCTGCTCGACCAGTGCGTCGCTGATCACCGGCGACGAGGTCAGCGCCACGCACTGCTCAATGACGTTCACCAGTTGCCGGACGTTACCCGGCCAGCTGGCGGTCATCAGGCGCTTCATCGCATCGGTGGAAAAGGCGCGCACAAACGGTTTATGCCGCTCCGCCGACTGACGCAGCAAATGATTCGCCAGCAGCGGGATATCTTCCGTCCGCTCGGCCAGCGCCGGGATCTTCAGGCTCACCACGTTGAGGCGGTAGTACAGATCCTCACGAAACTCACCGCGCGCCATCGCTTTCGGCAGGTCACGGTGGGTAGCCGAAATAATACGCACATCAATGTCGATGTCGCGGTTGCTGCCGAGCGGCCTGACCTTGCGCTCCTGCAACACGCGCAGCAGCTTCACCTGTAACGGCGCGGGCATATCGCCAATTTCATCAAGGAACAGCGTCCCGCCTTCTGCGGCCTGAAACAGCCCTTCGCGGTTGCTGACCGCGCCGGTAAACGCCCCGCGCGCGTGACCAAACAGCTCCGACTCGAGCAGTTGTTCCGGCAACGCGCCGCAGTTAATGGCGATAAACGGTTTACTGCTGCGCGGGCTGGCATTATGGATCGCCTGGGCGAAGATCTCTTTCCCGGTGCCGCTTTGCCCGTTGATCAGCACGCTGACGTCAGACTGGGCCACCATCCGCGCCTGCTCCAGCAGACGCAGCATGAGCGGGCTGCGGGTAACGATTGACTCACGCCAACTGTCGTCGGTCGCCGGGGCGGACTGTTCCAGTGCTTCATCAATAGCATGGTACAGCGCGTCTTTATCGACCGGTTTGGTGAGAAAACTGAACACGCCTTTTTGCGTTGCGGCGACCGCGTCCGGGATCGAACCGTGGGCGGTAAGGATGATCACCGGCATGCCGGGCTGCACCTTCTGGATTTCGCTGAACAGTTGCATCCCGTCCATTTCATCCATTCGTAAGTCACTAATCACCAAATCCACTTTTTCACGGTTTAGCACGCGCAGTCCTTCGGCTCCGCTCTCTGCTGTAACCACGCTGTAGCCTTCACTGGTCAGACGCATGCCCAACAGTTTAAGCAAGCCCGGATCGTCATCGACCAGCAGTAAATGCGCTGGTTTACGGCTTATCATGGCGATACCTCATCGTCGGACGGAACCGGCGCGGCAGCTTTCTCTTCGCTGTGTCCCGCGTCAGGATTGTAACTTCCGGCAGGCTTACGGCTGGAAAGCCGGCGCTCGATATCCGTCAGGTTTTCCAGTTTGCGCGTCGTCAGATCTAACTGCGCCTGCATGTGCTGTTGTTGCTGGCGCAGCGTATCAAGTTCGCTGTCGCTGGTTTGCTGCAGTTTGCTGTAGCGCTGGCGCTCTTCAGCAAGCTGAAGCTGGAGCGCCTGTCCGTCGCGCCAGATTTGATAAAGCGGGCGCACCTGCGAGGGGATCAGGGTACTGACGCCGTCAAGACGGGAGATCGTGTCGCGACGCTCCAGCGGCGTGATTTTGGCGTTCGCCAGCAGCACGCCGCGCTTAAAGGCGTTTTGCCAGCTGTCGTCGTTCAGCATTCGGGCTTCATTGCGCGACTGTACCGGCATCAAACGATCGGCGCAGTCAATGGCGCGCAGCCAGTACAGCGGATTGGTATCGGTCGCCGGGCCATGCAGCGCCCAGATATCGGTACAGTCGACCGACAGATAATCCGCCAGTTGAGTCGTAGGCAGGTTATCCTGCGCCGTTTCGCCCGCGTCATGTTTTACCGCCTGCGGTACACAGCCCAGCAGCGCCAGACAGGGTATTCCCGCCAGGATGACCCGACGGGACAGAATTCGTTGAAAAATGTGAAAAAAAACGTGTGGCATAGTTACCAGACTTATCTGTTTAGTCGTTTTTCGATGCAGAAAGCGGCAATTCGATTCGGAAGCAAACCGCTTGCGCAGGGTCCTCGACAAGATACAATTCGCCCTGCATACGGCGAATGCAATCTCTGGCGATACTCAGCCCCAACCCGCTGCCCTTCACGGCCCCTTTTCGTTGATGACTTCCCTGGAAAAAAGGCTCGAAAATCATGGTCTTTTCCGCTTCGGGAATTGGCGTACCGGTATTGCAGACGTCAATGTAAACCCGGTTTCCCTGGAAACGGCTACTGATACGAATGTTACCGGATTCGGCTCCGTAGTGCACCGCATTGGAATAAAGATTATCCAGCACGCTCATCAACAGCATCGGCTCCGCCAGACAGCGGTCAGCTGACAGCTCAACCGCGGTATGCATCATTTTAGCGCGAGCAGGCAAACTGTGAGCGGAAACGACCATATCAACCAAAGGTTCAATCTCAACGCTTTCCATCTCAACGGGGCTGTCCGCCAGCTTGCGGTTATAATCGAGCAGTTGTTCGATCAGCTTTTGCAGGTTGCGGCTGCTGTCGTCGAGGATGCCGACCACCTCTTTTTGCTCCGGCGTCAAGGGGCCTACCACCTGATCGGCCAACAGTTCCGTCCCTTCCCGCATGCTGGCGAGCGGCGTTTTCAGTTCATGGGAAAGATGACGCAAAAACTGATGGCGCTGAGACTCAAGCCAGGACAGCCGCTCGCTCAGCCAAATGATACGCTGCCCTACGGAACGAAGCTCGCGCGGTCCGGTAAAAGTGACGGTATTGCCAAGCGACCGCCCTTCCCCCAACCGGTTAATCATTCGCTCTATGCCTTTTACCGGCCCGATTATCATCCGCGTAAACAGCAATACCATTGCAAGACTGACCAGAAACAACACCAGCGCTTGCCAGCCGAAGAACTGGCCGCGTTCGGCAATCTCCTGTTGAAGCTGTTGCCCGCGCGAGAAAACCACGGTACGCGTGGCCTGCACCATCTCGGTATTAGCACTGGCAAAGGCTTCCAGACGCGCGGCAGCGGCGGTATCCGGCCCGCTGTTACGGCATTGCAACTGCGCCAGATCGTTCAGATCCTGATGCAGCGCCTGATACAGCTTATCATCTGGCAATACGCCGGCGTGGGCGTCGAGCATTTCGCTGTAGCGTTTGCGCTGGCTCTGGTACACCCTGGCAAGGGTTGGATCGTCAAGCACGCAATACTGGCGGTAGCTGCGCTCCATCTCCAGCGCTACGTTGGTCATAGCCTCGCTGCGGCGCGCATCGATAAGCGTCGTACGGTTGGTTAGCGCCGCCTGCGCGCTCAGGGCGTTCAGGCTTTGCCACGCCTGCCAGGCAAGAACCAGCAGCGGTAACAGGATCAGCAGGAATGCCAGCGTTACCAACTGTCGTAATGAACGGGGGAAAACAGACCAGCGCTTCAATGCGTTACTCTCGCCAAACAGGAATAAGAGGATGCTAACTGAGGCAAACGTCAGATACAACAAAGCCGGGTAAAACCCGGCTTTGTTATGGAATAAGGCGGTGCCTAACTCGACGTTTCGCCCGATGGTTGATAAAGCAACGCTATTATCAGAAGTTGGACGGCAGGCACCTTGTTGTGCGTCATTCGAAGTTTATGTAGCACGTCCCGAAGGGGCTGACATAAGAAGGTGAATGAGCCACTGGTGAATATTATGCAGTAACTGTGCCAACAAATAAAACATTTTGTTAACACACTGAATTTCATGATTTTTATCTAAAATAAGCCCGCACCCAGCATTGCTCATTTTTCACTCCGAGTGTCGCTGATTAGCAACACCTTAAGCACAACCTTTATACCGCTATAAAAATCAATAGGTTAAGCGTCTCCTTTTGACGACACTGACCTGGCTCTGTTGTCGTAAATTCGCGACACTCACTAAAAAGCCCGGTAAATATACCGGGCTCTTTGTGAAGAGGCTATTCAACAGGCAACGGCTTAACCTAGCTGCTTACGCGCGTTGCGGAAGATACGCATCCATGGGCCGTCCTCGCCCCAGTTTTCCGGGTGCCAGGAGTTACTGACCGTGCGGAAAACGCGCTCCGGGTGCGGCATCATGATGGTCACACGACCGTTTTCCGTCGTGACCGCGGTAATGCCGTTTGGCGAGCCGTTCGGGTTTGCCGGGTACGTTTCCGTCACCGTGCCAAAGTTGTCGACATAGCGCAGCGCCACCAGACCTTTGCTCTCCAGCGCGGCAAGATGGGCCTCATCGCGTACTTCGACGCGCCCTTCCCCATGGGACACAGCGATAGGCATTTGCGAGCCGACCATCCCCTGTAGCAGCAGCGACGGGCTTTGCGTCACTTCCACCAGGCTAAAGCGCGCTTCAAAACGGTCCGACTGATTACGCACAAAGCGCGGCCACAGCTCGCTGCCCGGGATCAGTTCACGCAGGTTCGACATCATCTGGCAGCCGTTACATACGCCAAGCGCCAGGGTTTGCGGACGATGGAAGAAAGTTTCAAACTCATCGCGCACGCGATGATTAAACAGAATGGATTTCGCCCAGCCTTCCCCTGCGCCCAGCACGTCGCCGTAAGAGAAACCGCCGCAGGCCACCAGCGCCTGGAAGTTGCCCAGTCCGGTGCGACCGCCGAGGAGATCGCTCATGTGCACGTCGATGGCGTCAAAGCCCGCGCGATGGAACGCGGCGGCCATTTCAACGTGGGAGTTCACCCCCTGCTCGCGCAGGACGGCGACCTTCGGACGCGCGCCGGTGGCAATGTACGGTGCGGCGATATCGTCATTAAGATCAAACGTCAGCGTCACGTTCAGGCCCGGATCGGCGTCGTTGGTTTTCGCGTCGTGCTCCTGGTCGGCGCATTCCGGATTGTCGCGCAGGCGCTGCATCTGCCAGGTGGTTTCTGCCCACCAGACGCGAAGCGTGGTCCGGCTTTCGCTGAACACCGTCTGGCCGTTAGCATTAATCACGAAACGGTCGCCCGACACGGCCTGACCGACATAATGGACGCAGTCACCGAGGCCGTATTGCGCCAGCAGCGCTTCAACCGCCTCACGATCCGCCGCACGCACCTGGATCACCGCGCCCAGTTCTTCGTTAAATAACGCGGCCAAATGGTCGCCGCCCAGCGTGGCGATATCGGCCTGGAGACCGCAATGGCCGGTAAAGGCCATTTCCGCCAGCGTTACCAGCAGACCGCCGTCGGAGCGGTCGTGGTAGGCCAGCAATTTACGCTGCGCCACCAGCGCCTGAATCGCGTCGTAGAAACCTTTCAGCTGCGCCACGTCGCGCACATCCGCTGGTTTATCGCCAAGCTGACGGTACACCTGCGCCAGCGCGGTGGCGCCCAGCGCGTTGTGTCCTTTACCGAGGTCAATCAGCAGCAGGGCATTGTCTTCGGTCGAGAGCTGAGGCGTAACGGTATGACGTACGTCCTCTACGCGGGCAAAAGCGGAGATCACCAACGACAGCGGCGAGGTCATTTCACGCTGTTCGCCGCCTTCCTGCCAGCGGGTTTTCATCGACATGGAGTCTTTGCCTACCGGAATGGTCAGGCCAAGCGCCGGGCAAAGTTCTTCGCCTACCGCTTTTACCGCTTCATACAGACCGGCGTCTTCACCGGGGTGACCGGCAGCCGCCATCCAGTTCGCGGAAAGCTTGATGCGTTTGATGTCGCCGATCTGCGTCGCGGCAATGTTGGTCAGCGCTTCACCAACGGCCAGACGCGCGGAAGCAGAGAAGTCGAGCAACGCCACCGGCGCGCGTTCGCCGATAGCCATCGCTTCGCCGTAGTAGCTATCGAGGCTGGCGGTCGTTACCGCGCAGTTCGCCACCGGCACCTGCCACGGGCCGACCATCTGATCGCGGGAAACCATACCGGTAACGGTGCGGTCGCCAATGGTCACCAGGAAGGTTTTTTCCGCGACGGCTGGCAAATGCAGAACGCGCTTCACGGCGTCGGCAAGCGTGATGCCGCCGCGATTCAGGGCGTCGCCTTTCGCTTTGAGGGACTGAACATCGCGGGTCATTTTCGGTGTTTTGCCGAGCAACACGTCAAGCGGCAGATCGATCGGCTGGTTGTTAAAGTGACGGTCATTCAGCGACAGGTGTTTTTCTTCCGTCGCTTCACCAATGACCGCGTACGGCGCGCGTTCGCGACGGCACAGTTCGTCGAAGAGCGGAAGCTGGTCGGCGGCAACCGCCAGCACGTAACGCTCCTGGGATTCGTTACACCAGATTTCCAGCGGACTCATGCCCGGCTCGTCGCTGAGAATATCACGCAGCTCGAACTTACCGCCGCGCCCGCCGTCGCTCACCAGCTCCGGCATGGCGTTAGAAAGACCGCCCGCGCCAACGTCATGAATAAAGAGAATGGGGTTAGCTTCGCCCAGTTGCCAGCAGCGGTCGATCACCTCCTGGCAGCGACGCTCCATCTCCGGGTTGTCGCGCTGCACGGAAGCGAAGTCGAGATCCGCGTCAGACTGGCCGGACGCCATTGACGACGCCGCTCCACCGCCGAGGCCGATGTTCATTGCCGGGCCGCCGAGAACGATCAGCTTCGCGCCAACGTTGATCTCGCCTTTCTGTACATGATCCGCGCGGATGTTGCCGATCCCGCCCGCCAGCATGATCGGTTTATGGTAGCCGCGCAGCTCCTCGCCGTTATGGCTGTTGACCTTTTCTTCGTAGGTACGGAAATAGCCGTTCAGCGCCGGACGACCAAATTCGTTGTTGAACGCCGCGCCGCCCAGCGGGCCTTCGGTCATGATATCCAGCGCGGTCACAATGCGCTCAGGCTTGCCGAAATCTTCTTCCCACGGCTGTTCAAAGCCAGGAATGCGCAGGTTAGAGACCGAAAAGCCCACCAGCCCCGCTTTTGGTTTCGCGCCGCGTCCGGTTGCGCCTTCATCGCGAATCTCGCCGCCGGAACCGGTCGCGGCCCCCGGCCATGGCGAGATTGCCGTTGGGTGGTTGTGGGTTTCGACCTTCATCAGGATATGCGCCGCTTCCTGGTGGAAGTCATAGCGCCCGGTGGCATGGTCGGCAAAATAACGTCCCACGTCAGAACCTTCCATTACCGCCGCGTTGTCTTTATAGGCAGACAACACGTGGTCGGGGGTGTGTTCCATCGTGTTTTTAATCATTTTGAACAGCGACTTCGGCTGCTGCTCGCCGTCAATCACCCAGTCGGCGTTAAAAATTTTGTGACGGCAGTGTTCGGAGTTCGCCTGGGCAAACATGTACAGCTCGATATCGTTCGGGTTGCGCCCCAGCGTTGTGAACGCATCCTGCAGGTAGTCGATTTCGTCTTCCGCCAGCGCCAGGCCGAGACGCAGGTTGGCGTCGATCAGCGCCTGGCGGCCTTCGCCCAGCAAATTGACGCTGGCGACCGGAGCGGGCTCGTGATGGATAAATAATTTTTCCGCATCGTTTAATGAGGAAAAAACCGTTTCCATCATGCGATCGTGAAGCTCTGCGGCGACCTGCTGCCACTGTTCAGCGGTCAGCGTGGAGGCTTCAACATAGTAAGCCACACCGCGCTCCAGGCGATCGATTTGTTGCAGACCGCAGTTGTGGGCGATATCCGTCGCTTTGGAAGACCAGGGGGAGATGGTGCCGGGGCGAGGCGTTACCAGCAGCAGTTTGCCTTCCGGCGTATGGCTGCTCAGGCTCGGGCCATATTTCAGCAGGCGGGCAAGCTGCGCCTGCTCATCTTCGCTCAGCGGCGCGTTCAGATCGGCAAAATGGACGTACTCGGCGTAAATGTTGTGGACCTGGAGGTTGGCAGCCTGAAAGCGCGCCAGCAGTTTGTTGATACGGAATGCCGACAGTGCAGGCGAACCACGCAGAATTTCCATCATAAGTCTCTCGTCTTCTAAGCTTTCGGTGTGCCCAAGTGGGGAAACGGGCGTCATTATAAAGAATCTGCGCCGCCGACGAAACCGTTTGCGTCGAAATAAAATTGGCGTCAATTTTTGCCAGACGGTGCGGCCAATCGTTCTAATTAGTTGCCAACTGACGCAAGTTTAAGCAAAATGCCGCTCACTGATAAGTACTCCTGGTCTTACTATTCCTTTTCCTACACTGAGGCAACGCACGGTACAGAGAATTAACTAATTGAAAAAATTAAAGATTAATTATCTGTTCATCGGCATCCTGACGCTGTTGTTGGCCGCCGCGCTTTGGCCCTCTATTCCCTGGTCCGGTAAAGCTGAAAGTCGTATCGCGGCGATCCAGTCGCGGGGAGAGCTGCGCGTGAGCACCATTAACTCGCCGCTGACCTATTCAACGCTTAATGGTAAGCCCTACGGGCTGGATTATGAGCTGGCGGAACAGTTTGCCAACTATCTGGGGGTAAAGCTGAAGATTACCGTACGCCAGAACATCAGTCAGTTGTTCGATGACCTGGATAACGGCGATGCCGACCTGCTGGCTGCCGGACTGGTCTATAACAGCGAACGGGTTAAAAATTACCAGCCCGGCCCGACCTATTACTCCGTCTCGCAGCAGCTGGTCTACAAGGTGGGCCAGTATCGTCCGCGTACGCTGGGCAGCGTGACGGAAAGCCAGCTGACTATCGCTCCCGGCCATGTGGTGGTTAATGATTTACAGACGCTGAAAGAGACTAAATTTCCTCAACTCAGTTGGCGAATTGAAGACAGAAAAGGCACCACGGAGCTGTTGGACGCCGTGCTTGCCGGTAAGCTGGATTACACCATTGCCGACTCTGTCGCCATCAGCCTTTATCAGCGCGTACATCCGGAACTGGCGGTCGCGCTGGATGTCACTGACGAACAGCCGGTCACCTGGTTTAGCCAACTGGACGATGACAATACGTTATCAGCCGCCCTGCTCGATTTCTTCAACAGCATCAATGATGACGGTTCGCTGGCGAGGCTGGAAGAGAAGTATCTCGGCCACGGCGACGATTTCGACTATGTCGATACCCGCACCTTCCTGCGCGCCGTTGAGGCCATGCTGCCCGACCTGAAACCTTTATTTGAAAAGTATGCCCAGGAAATTGACTGGCGTCTGCTCGCCGCGATCGCCTGGCAGGAATCGCACTGGGATCCGCAGGCTACCTCGCCGACCGGCGTTCGCGGCATGATGATGCTGACCAAAAACACGGCCCAAAGTCTGGGTCTTACCGATCGTACCGACCCGGAGCAGAGCATCAGCGGCGGCGCGCGGTATTTACAGGACATGATGAGCAAGGTGCCGGAAACCGTGCCAAAGGATGAGCGCATCTGGTTTGCGCTGGCGGCGTATAATATGGGCTATGCGCATATGCTCGACGCGCGAACGCTGACGGCGAAAACCAAAGGTAACCCTGACAGTTGGACCGACGTGAAGCAGCGTCTGCCGCTGCTCAGCCAGAAGCCATATTACAGTAAGCTGACCTATGGCTACGCCCGCGGTCACGAAGCGTACGCCTACGTCGAAAATATCCGCAAGTATCAGATCAGTTTAGTGGGCTATTTGCAGGAGAAAGAGAAACGGGTCGCGGAAGAAATGAGGCTGGCGGAAGAATATCCCGTGGTATCCCCTGCGGAATTCAGCAAGCAGTCGCTGCCGCTCTCCTCCTTCCTGTCGCAAGCGTCCTCCGGCTACCTGGCGGATGCCCCTTCCTTGCTGCGCCTGCCGCAGAAAAAGGACGCAGAGTAAATTGACCGCGTCCTAGTCGGATGAAAGGTGAGCGCGTGATGCGTTTTTCAGGGCTTTAATTTCCTGACGACGCATGCGAAAGAAGTCGCTGAGCAGCGTCGCGCACTCATCGCGCAGCACGCCTTCGATAACCTCTACGCGATGATTCATTCCCGGATGGTGCAGCACGTCAATAAGTGAACCGGCAGCGCCGGTCTTGGCATCTCGGGCGCCAAACACCACGCGGCGGATACGGCTATGCACCATTGCCCCTGCGCACATGACGCACGGCTCCAGCGTTACGTACAGCGTGGCGTCAATCAACCGGTAATTCTGTAACACCAGTCCGCCCTGGCGGAGCGCCATGATCTCCGCATGCGCGGTCGGATCGTGGTGACCAATCGGGCGGTTCCAGCCTTCGCCAATCACGCGGTTGTTATGCACCAGGACCGCCCCGACTGGCACTTCTCTCGCGTCCCAGGCACGCTTTGCGAGGGTAAGCGCATGACGCATCCAGTATTCGTGGCTAAATTCAACGTCTGACAAAAGGGATACTCCGGTAATCATAGCGGGCCGCATTATACACAGTAGCTATGCTTTCAACTATTCCAGTTGCTGGAGCTCTCCGCGAGGCGTGACGCGCCAACGATGCTGGCAAAAATAGAGCAGCGGGTTGTCCTGTTTACTGTCGCTGTAGCCGCTGTACAGACGCAGCGGCGTACCGATTTGACGCTCAAGCTGCGCCACTTTTTCATGTCCCAGACAGCGCATCGTCAGCACCCAGCCGCCATAGCCGCGCCGCATCTGGCTGGCGATAAGATTGACCCGCGGCAGCCACGGCGTATCAAAATACACCTGCTCCACCAGCGACTGCGGCGAACCGGTAATCAGCCAGATATCGGCATCTGAACTGAGCAGATAGGTTGTCAGACGTTCCTGGACGAGCGGAAACGCCGTCACGCTTTCCCGAAACCAGCTCACAAAGTCTGCATGCAGCGTCTGCAGCCGCGCTTCGCTGTGCCCGAAGGTGCAGCCCCACAGCAGCAAACTCATTGGCCAGCGCGCTGCGCGCCCTTTTATCAGCAACGCGCCGGCAATGACCGGCAAAAGAGGCAGCACGAGCAGCGCGTTGAGAGGCTGGCGACGCAACAAATAGCGCAGGAAACTGCCGAACATGTCCTGCTGGTGCAACGTACCATCCAAATCAAAAAATACGACACGACGCGCGTTAGTGGTCAAACCTTACTCCTCTGGATCATTCAACGTCTGTCGTCAGGAAACGGAAACCTGACGATAACTCCTGATCTTAGCCTAACAGATAGATCGTCACTTTTCCGGCAACAATCATTTACCCAGGCGATCCGCAGACGAGTCGGCTAACGCCGCGCGTAAAAAGCCCTGATGTTGGGCCAGCTTCTCTCTCGCCGCCGTAGCGTTAAGACCGGTCAGCGCCATCAGAATAGCGGGCTTAACGTCATAGTCGGTTTGTTTGAGAAGCGCTTCCGCGTCGTCGCGCGCAATGCCCGTCGCCTCAACCACCATCCGACAGGCGCGATCGATCAGTTTGACGTTAGTGGCCTGCATATCCACCATCAGATTCTGGTAAACCTTGCCGAACTTCACCATCGCGCCAGTGGAGATCATATTGAGCACCAGTTTCTGGGCAGTGCCTGACTTCAGGCGCGTTGAGCCCGTGAGCGCCTCGGGGCCGACGACCGGCGAAATCGCGATATCGGCTTCGCGGGCAATGGGTGAATCCGGGTTGCAGGAGATAGCCACCGTCGTGCAGCCCACGCCACGCGCATACTTCAGCGCCCCGATCACGTACGGTGTACGGCCCGAAGCGGCCAGTCCCACCACCAGATCCTGTGGCTTTAGGTTGATCGCGACAAGATCGTCTTCCCCCAACTGAGGATTATCTTCTGCGCCTTCGACCGCTTTAAGCAATGCCCCCGGACCACCGGCAATCAGCCCGATAACCAGACCGTGCGGGACGCCGAATGTCGGTGGACATTCCGAGGCATCAAGCACGCCCAGGCGTCCGCTGGTCCCTGCCCCCATATAGATAATACGCCCCCCGGATTTCAACGCGTCAGCCGCGGCGTCGACCGCTCGCGCAACCTCCGGGAGAGTCGCTTTTACGGCTTCCGCTACCTGCGCATCCTGTTGATTAAAACGCTCAACCAATTTAAGCGTCGGCAGCGCATCAAGATCCATCGTTTGGGGATTGCGGGTTTCTGATACTAACGCGCCGAGATTCATATTTGCTCCTCAGGAATTTTTAATTCATATTTGTCATTAATAATGGAATAGAATATTCACTAAGGCGAGCAAAATTTCAGTCTGTTGCGCCATTTCATTTTCCGGGAGAGGTTATGAACTGTTTGATTCGTATTCGTCAGCGGTATTCTGGGTTTGCGCAGAGTGATAAAAAGCTCGCGGACTATCTGCTCACGCAGCCGGATACGGCAAGACATCTTAGCTCTCAGCAGTTGGCTGCCGAAGCGGGCGTGAGTCAGTCAAGCGTCGTGAAGTTCGCGCAAAAGCTTGGCTATAAAGGTTTCCCCGCATTGAAACTGGCGCTCAGCGAAGCGCTGATGAGCGCGCCAGCCGCGCACTCTGTGCCGGTGCACAACCAGATCCGCGGCGACGATCCGTTACGTCTCGTCGGCGAGAAGTTGATCAAAGAGAACGTCGCGGCCATGCATGCCACGCTGGACGTGAATACGGAAGAGAAGCTGATCGAAAGCGTGAATCTGTTGCGCAGCGCCCGGCGCATTGTGTTGACCGGCATCGGCGCGTCGGGTCTGGTGGCGCAGAGTTTTGCCTGGAAGCTACGAAAAATCGGCCTCAACGCGGTCGTGGAGCGCGATATGCATGCGCTGCTGGCGACGGTTCAGGCGTTGACGCCAGACGATCTGCTGTTTGCCATTTCCTACAGCGGAGAGCGCCGTGAGCTGAATCTGGCGGCGGATGAAACGCTGCGCGTCGGTGGCAAGATTCTGGCTATAACCGGTTTCACCCCTAACGCCCTGCAGCAGCGGGCCAGTCACTGTCTTTATACCATTGCGGAAGAGCAGGCCACGCGCAGTGCCGCGATCTCTTCCACTCACGCACAGACGCTGCTGACCGATCTGCTGTTTATGGCGCTGGTACAGCAGGATTTAGAACATGCGCCGGAGCGGATACGCCACAGCGAGGCGCTGGTAAAAAAACTGGTTTGAGCAAAGAATGCGCGTATAATGCCCGCCCGGTTTGTGATGTTATGAGAGTTTCCTGATGGCCCTGTTAATCACCAAAAAATGCATCAACTGCGATATGTGCGAGCCAGAATGCCCCAATGAGGCGATTTCAATGGGCGAGAGCATTTATGAGATTAACAGCGACAAGTGCACCGAGTGCGTAGGCCATTATGAAACGCCCACCTGTCAGAAGGTGTGCCCTATCCCGAATACCATTTTGAAAGATCCGGCGCATGTCGAAACGGAAGAGCAACTGTGGGACAAGTTTGTTCTGATGCACCACGCCGATAAGCTGTAACGGCTGCCTGAGACCCGCCTCCGGGCCTGATAAAACAGGATGCCGTTCGGCGAGTGAATATGCCGGATGACGGCAACGCTGCTTAACTTTCAATAATGACCGTGGCGCAGGCGTAATGGCGCTCATCGGCCAGCGTCACATGCATATGAACAACACCCAGTTTCTCTGCCAGCGCTAACGCTTCCCCCCACAGCCGCAGGCGCGGTTTCCCCAGCGCATCGTTGAACACTTCAAACTGATTAAACGCCAGGCCATTGCGGATACCGGTACCCAACGCTTTTGCCGCCGCCTCTTTCACCGCAAAGCGCTTGGCAAGAAAACGCACCGGCTGCTGGTGCGTCTGCCAAATCGCCCACTCGTTGTCGCTGAGCACCCGTCTGGCAAGGCGGTCGCCGGAGCGGGAGATCACCGCTTCGATGCGGGCGATCTCCACGATATCGGTGCCTAAACCGAGGATCGCCATTAGCCGCGCGCTTCCAGCATCAGGCGCTTCATTTCCGCCACCGCCTCTTTCAGGCCGCTCATGACCGCACGCCCAATAATCGCATGGCCGATATTCAGTTCATGCATTTCCGGCAGCGCGGCAATAGCTTTCACGTTGTGGTACGTTAAACCGTGGCCCGCATTGACCTTCAGACCGAGGCTTGCGGCAAAGGTCGCCGCTTTCGCGATGCGCGCCAGCTCCTGCGCCTGGTCAGCGTCAGTTTGCGCATCGGCATAGCAGCCGGTATGGATTTCAATGTACGGCGCGCCCACCTCGGCAGCGGCTTTGATCTGTACTTCATCCGCGTCGATGAACAGCGACACGAGGATCCCCGCCTCCGCCAGACGCTTGCAGGCATCACGCATTTTGTCGCGCTGCCCGGCGACATCGAGACCGCCTTCGGTGGTCACTTCCTGGCGTTTTTCCGGCACCAGGCAGCAGAAATGCGGTTTGGTCTCCACCGCAATCGCCAGCATTTCTTCGGTCACCGCCATTTCCAGGTTCATCCGCGTGTCCAGCGTCTGGCGAAGAATACGAACGTCGCGATCGGTGATATGACGACGATCTTCGCGCAGATGGACGGTGATACCATCCGCGCCCGCCTGTTCAGCAATGAACGCCGCCTGCACCGGATCCGGATACGCCGTGCCGCGCGCGTTACGCAGGGTGGCAATGTGGTCAATATTGACGCCTAACAGTAATTCAGCCATGACAATCCTCGTTTTTTTATTTTCGCTTCGGCATAAACTGCCGGAATAATTCGCGGCTCTTTAAAGGTTTTCCACCAAGATACGGCTTCAGCGCCATGCGGGTAAAGCGTTTCGCGGCGCGCAAGGTATCAGCATCGGGAAACTCGCGCTCCGCCAGCGCCCGCAACTGCCGACCGGTAAAGGTGCTGTTGTCGATCACCACGCTGGCGATAAAGCCTTTTTCCTCGCGGTAACGATAGGTCATTGTGTCATCCACCGCTTCACCGCTGCCGGCGCAGTGCAAAAAGTCCACGCCATACCCAAGGTGCCCGAGCAGCGCCAGTTCGAATCGACGCAGGGTCGGTTCGGGCGTACCGGTAGCGCCCGCCAGCGCCTGTATGCAATGCAGATAGTCGAAAAAGAGGGCCGAAAAACGGGTTTCGTGCTCAAGCACGCGGGCCAGCAGTTCGTTAACGTACAGACCACTGTATAAGGTGATACCGCTCAGTGGGAGGGCCAGAGAAACGGCTTCAGCGCTGCGTAGCGTTTTCACTTCGCCACGCCCGCCAAAGCGCACTAACAGGGGGGTAAAAGGCTGGAGAGCGCCTTTCAGGTTCGAACGTTTAGATCGCGCGCCTTTGGCAACAAGGCGCACGCGACCCGACTCTTCCGTGAAGACGTCCAGCATCAGGCTGGTTTCGCTCCAGGGACGACTATGCAGGACAAATGCGCGCTGCCAGCCTTCCATCATACTCGTCGTCTGTGCAGGACGCAGGTTTAGAGGTCGTCGACATAACCGAGACTGCGCAGCGCGCGCTCGTCGTCGGCCCATCCCGATTTCACTTTCACCCACAGTTCAAGGTGAACCGGGGCTTCGAACATCTCCTGCATGTCTTTACGCGCTTCAATGCCGATGGTTTTAATCTTGGCGCCTTTGTTGCCAATAACCATCTTTTTCTGCCCTTCACGTTCAACGAGGATCAGCCCGTTGATGTCGTAACCGCCGCGCTCGTTAGTCACGAAACGCTCAATTTCGACGGTGACCGAATAAGGCAGCTCAGCGCCAAGAAAACGCATCAGCTTTTCACGGATGATCTCAGAGGCCATAAAGCGCTGGGAGCGATCGGTAATGTAATCTTCCGGGAAGTGATGAATGGCTTCCGGCAGGTGTTTACGCACAATACCCGCGATGGTGTCGACGTTCATCCCGGTCTCAGCGGAGATCGGTACGATGTCGAGAAAGTTCATCTGACTTGCCAGGAACTGCAGGTGCGGCAGCAGATCGGCTTTTTCCTGAACGTTATCCACCTTGTTCACGGCCAGGATCACCGGTGCTTTGCCGTCGCGCAGCTTATTCAGCACCATCTCGTCGTCCGGCGTCCAGCGCGTACCTTCAACCACGAAGATCACCAGTTCAACGTCACCGATAGAGCTGCTGGCCGCTTTATTCATCAGACGGTTGATCGCACGCTTTTCTTCCATATGCAGACCGGGAGTATCGACGTAAATCGCCTGATATGCCCCTTCGGTATGGATGCCGACAATTCGGTGACGCGTGGTCTGCGCTTTACGGGAGGTGATCGAAATCTTCTGCCCGAGCAGCTTATTTAACAGGGTGGATTTACCCACGTTCGGACGTCCGACGATGGCTATAAATCCGCAGTAGGTTTTATCTTCGCTCATTCCAGCTCCAGTTTTTTCAGCGCCTGTTCGGCGGCAGCCTGCTCCGCCTTACGACGGCTCGAACCGGTGCCTACCACCGGCTCACTCAGACCGCTGACCTGGCAGTGGATTGTAAATTCTTGATCGTGCGCTTCGCCGCGAACCTGCACAACCAGGTACGACGGCAGCGGCAGATGGCGACCCTGTAAATATTCCTGCAAACGCGTTTTCGGATCTTTTTGTTTATCGCCCGGACTGATTTCGTCCAGACGGGTCTGGTACCAGTTGAGAATCAGTTTTTCGACGGTTTGAATATCGCTGTCGAGGAACACCCCGCCAATCAACGCTTCAACGGTGTCGGCCAGAATCGACTCACGACGAAAACCGCCGCTCTTCAGTTCTCCAGGCCCTAAGCGCAAACATTCGCCCAGATCGAATTCACGCGCCAGTTCAGCCAGCGTATTACCCCGCACCAGCGTTGCGCGCATACGGCTCATGTCGCCTTCGTCTACGCGCGGAAAACGGTGATACAGCGCATTCGCAATCACAAAACTTAAAATGGAGTCGCCAAGAAACTCTAAACGCTCGTTATGTTTGCTGCTGGCGCTGCGATGGGTTAATGCCTGCTGCAACAGCTCCTGATGAGTAAAAGTGTAGCCCAGCTTCCGTTGAAGCCGATTAATTACGATGGGGTTCATGCGATACCAATAAATAAATGCGTCAACAATTCAGCACACGAAACAGACCTGATACACAGGCTATTCAGCCAGCCGCAGAGCGACAGCTTTACTTGCCTGTATATGGGGAACCAACGCTGTTTCGTGTGCCGTGGCGACCAGGAGGCGCCAACCTTAAACTTCGGGGGAATATTCTATACACAACGACAAGGGATGTCGTTAGCCTGGGGGGAATTATCTAATAAATAATTCACGTTGCCGCCACATTGACGACAACGTGAACGCTAAACCGCGATCAGTGGATCCCGCCAATACGGCTTAAACGGACGCCGGTCGGCCATTCGCCTTCCTGCTTGTCAAAACTCATCCAGATTGCGGTTGCTTTCCCCACCAGATTAGCTTCCGGGACAAATCCCCAGTAACGGCTGTCTGCGCTGTTATCCCGGTTATCGCCCATCATGAAGTACTGCCCCGGCGGCACAATCCAGGTCGCCAGTTGCTGGCCTGGCTGACGGTAATACATCCCCACCTGATCCTGCGCAATCGGCACGGTCAGAATACGGTGCGTGACGTCGCCAAGGGTCTCTTTGCGCTCGGCAAGTCGAATGCCGTTCTCTTTCGTTTCACTCTGCGGTACGTCAAAGAAGCCGCTGGTCGCCTCGCCGCCGTTACGACGCGAGAACGTCTGTACGAAGTCGCTCGGCTGTACGTCGCTGTAGGTCACCGGTAAAGCATTTTCGCACGCCTGACCGGAGCGACAGCCAGGCTGAATGGTGAGTTCTTTGGCAACCGGATCGTAAGTCACTTTGTCGCCAGGCAGCCCAACCGCACGCTTAATGTAGTCGAGCTTCGGATCTTCCGGATATTTAAAGACCACGATATCGCCGCGTTTCGGATGACCGGTTTCGATCAACGTTTTCTGGTAGATCGGGTCTTTAATCCCGTAAGCGAATTTCTCCACCAGGATAAAGTCACCAATCAGCAGCGTTGGCATCATTGAACCTGACGGGATCTGGAACGGCTCATAAATAAACGAACGCACGACCAGCACAATCGCCAGCACCGGGAAAACCGACGCGCCAGTTTCCAGCCAGCCGGGTTTCGGCGCCACTTTCTTCAAGGTGGCTTTATCGAGCGAATCACCAGCAGCGGCCTGCGCTGCGGCCTGACGCTCCCGACGTTTTGGCGCGAAAAAGAATTTATCCACGCACCATAAAATGCCCGTCACCAGTGTGGCAATCACCAGAATCAGGGCAAACATATTGGCCATGCCAACTCCTTAAGGGTTATTTGCTGTCTTTACCGACATGCAGAATGGCGAGGAACGCTTCCTGAGGCAGTTCGACGTTACCGATCTGCTTCATACGCTTCTTACCTTCTTTCTGCTTCTGCAGCAGTTTTTTCTTACGGCTGATATCGCCGCCATAGCATTTCGCCAACACGTTCTTACGCAGCTGTTTCACGGTAGAACGCGCAATAATGTGTGTACCGATTGCCGCCTGAATCGCGATATCGAACTGCTGACGCGGGATCAGATCTTTCATCTTCTCCACCAGCTCACGGCCACGGCTCTGGGAGTTGTCACGGTGCGTGATCAGCGCCAGCGCGTCGACGCGTTCGTTGTTGATCAGAACGTCTACGCGCACCATATCGGAAGCCTGGAAGCGTTTGAAGTTGTAATCCAGCGACGCATAGCCACGCGATGTGGATTTCAGACGGTCAAAGAAGTCGAGCACGACTTCCGCCATCGGGATTTCATAGGTCAGCGCCACCTGGTTACCGTGGTAAACCATGTTGGTCTGCACGCCGCGTTTTTCAACGCACAACGTGATGACGTTCCCCAGATACGCCTGCGGCAGCAGCATATGACACTCTGCGATTGGTTCGCGCAGTTCATAGATGTTGTTCAGCGGCGGCAGTTTTGACGGACTGTCGACGTAGATCGTCTCTTTTGCCGTGGTTTCCACTTCGTAAACAACGGTCGGCGCCGTGGTGATGAGATCCAGATCGTATTCACGCTCCAGACGTTCCTGAATGATCTCCATATGCAGCAGCCCAAGGAAGCCGCAGCGGAAACCAAAGCCAAGCGCGGAAGAACTTTCCGGTTCATAGAACAGGGACGCATCGTTAAGGCTCAGTTTGCCGAGGGCATCACGGAAGCCTTCGTAATCGTCGGAGCTTACCGGGAACAGACCTGCGTAAACCTGCGGTTTGACCTTTTTAAAGCCCGGAAGCGCTTTGTCTGCCGGATTACGGGCCAGCGTCAGGGTGTCGCCCACCGGCGCGCCGTGGATATCTTTAATGGCGCAGACCAGCCAACCTACCTCGCCGCATTTCAGCTCGGTACGGTCAACCTGCTTCGGCGTGAAGATGCCCAGGCGATCGGCGTTGTAGGTTTGACCGGTGCTCATGACCTTCACTTTGTCGCCTTTGCGCATGGTGCCGTTTTTAATCCGCACCAGCGACACGACGCCGAGGTAGTTATCAAACCAGGAGTCGATAATCAACGCCTGCAGCGGCCCTTCCGGGTCGCCCTGCGGCGGCGGGATATCGCGCACCAGGCGTTCCAGCACGTCGGTCACGCCAACGCCCGTTTTCGCCGAGCAGCGCACAGCGTCAGTCGCGTCAATGCCAACAATATCTTCAATCTCTTCGGCGACACGTTCCGGATCGGCAGCGGGCAGGTCAATTTTGTTCAGAACCGGCACCACTTCGAGATCCATTTCCATGGCGGTGTAGCAGTTCGCCAGCGTCTGCGCTTCAACGCCCTGCCCGGCATCCACCACCAGCAGCGCCCCTTCACAGGCGGCGAGCGAACGGGAAACCTCGTACGAGAAGTCAACGTGACCTGGGGTGTCGATAAAGTTAAGCTGGTACGTTTCACCATCTGAGGCTTTGTAATCGAGCGTTACGCTCTGCGCTTTGATGGTAATGCCGCGCTCACGCTCCAGATCCATCGAGTCGAGAACCTGCGCTTCCATTTCACGGTCAGACAGGCCACCGCAGATCTGGATAATACGGTCAGACAGCGTCGATTTACCGTGGTCGATGTGAGCAATGATCGAAAAGTTACGTATGTTCTTCATATAGAGTAATTATTGTGCCTTAACGCCCGCCGTGGCAGGCTTTGAGAAGTCGCTGTTCTGAGCTTAACGTCTGTTTAACTGAAACGCCGCATTCTACACTACAACGGTGAGGCGAGGAAATGTTCATAGAGTAAGGATAGCGGGAACGGGAAGCCGCCCTCCGGCAGAGACAGGATTAGCGACTTTCTGATGACGTGGCATCGACGCGAACAAGGCCAGGCGGGAGCGCGACATTCAGAATGACCGGCTGCCAGGATTCACGTTCAGCAAGCTGACGGGAAAAGCCTCGTGCAAACAAAAACCCGCCGACGCCGCCGAGTACCGCGCCGCTTAGCGCAGCGAGATCGGAACCAAACAGCGCCTGAAAAAGGGAAGCGAACAAAAACAGCCCCACCAGCGGCGTCATATACACCAGTACGGCAGAGCCAAGCAAGCTGGCTTCAGCAATGCCCAGTTCCACCTTCTGGCCGGGTTCCAGCGGCGTGGCGCTGGGCACAACGAGCGTGTGCGTCGTCTGCGGCCCCAGCTTATTAAGTACGCGGCTGCCGCACCCGGCGCGTGACGCGCAGCTGTTGCAGGATGCTTTCACGTCGCAGCTTACCAGCGCCTGACCATCTTGCCAGGAGACGACGGTAGCCCACTCTTTGATCATTGCATCACCCCAAACTTAATGGTGTCGGCAATTCGCTTCGCCGTTTGCGGCGGCAGTTCACCCACAATGGTGATTTCGGCGTTATCACGCACGCTGGTGCTGACGGTCCGGCGACCGGTTCGCAGCATCTGATCGGTACTGGTTGGCGTCGCCCGGTTGACGTTGACAGAGAAGCTGAACAAACCATCCGAATAAAGACGCGATTCAATCGGCATGTTGTCCATCGTGGGCAACGGTCGGCGACCGCTGGACACCTCGCTAAAGCCCTTCGGCAGCCAGGTTGGACTCCAGTTGAATTTCGCTTTTTCACCGGCCGGAACGGAGAGCAACGGCGGCAGGTTGGCTTTCGCCAGCATCTGCATGCTGTTTCCCACGTCCTGATTAACGGTGAAAGCGATTACCCGAAATTGTTCTAACGTTTCGCCATCACGGTCAAGCAGATCGACACGCATCGGCAGCTTGGTTTCAGTATCCATCCAGACGATATAGCTATAACGGGTACCGTCACGCGCGACAACGCGAATCACTTCGCACAGGCGATCGGCGATACGGGTTCTGCCCACGGAAATGAAGTCGTAGTACGGGGCAAGGCGCTTGAAGTCGGTATAGATAAGCGATGGCAGAGAATCAACAATATAGTCGCCGTTAAGGGTGAACGGCTCAAGTCCGGGTTCGAAATAGCTGATTTCGTTTCCACGCTGGACAACTTCGCGGCGAGGGCCGTCCATTTGCAGCAGTTGGGCAAGCGGGCGGTTGTCCAGACGCGCGTGGCGATAGCGTAAAGACTCTACGCCTTGTTTTGTGATGCTGACGAACGACAGCTCGTAAGTGAGTGACTGGCTGGCCAGATTCATCTGCTGCAATAACGCCCCGGACGCAGCATTGGCCGAGGCGTTTACAGAAAAGAACAGGCTACCCGCCACAAGTGACATGGCAAACCAAAGTTGCTTCATTACTGCGATTGCGTTCCTAGAGTTTGAATTCCTGGCACCTGAACAGCGGCTTGCTGTGTTTGCGCCTGCTCAAACTGAAGCTGTTCGGAGTGCAGTCGACGTTGCAGTTCGTAATCCTGCAACATGGCATTAATTCGACGACGCTGCTCCTGTACCTGCTGCTGTTGACCACCGTTTGCGGTCGCGTCAGAAGGTACTCCCAGGCTAACCGGGCTGGCTTTGCCCATCATCGGCAGTGTGTTAAACACTGGCGTTTCGGGCTGCTGGGACGTTTCAGATTGCCCATTATAGTGCTGGACGCCAACAATAACTGCAAGCGATACGCATGCAGCGACCCCCATTTGGGTAAGTTGCGCTGCCCAAGGACGCATTTTTTTCCAGAACGGCATTTTTTGCCACTGGTGCGGTGCGGGCTGGGCCTCTGGAATTAATGGCGCCGTCTGGCGTACCGGCTCATCTTCAATGGCGGCCATAACGCGAGCGGAAATATCGAAATGAAGCACGTCAGGCGTGTCACCCCGCATAGAATCGCGGATCAGGTGGTAGCCTTCCCAGGTTTTTTGCATTTCCGGGTCGTGAGCCAGTTCTTTGAGCAGCTCACTGTCCAGCGTTTCGCCATCCATTAAAGCGGAAAGTTTTTCTTTCTGCATGCCTAATACCTTTTCCAGTATCCCGCTATCGTCAACGCCTGATAAGCGGTTGAACTTTATTATCAATAGCTTCCCGCGCCCTGAAGATACGTGAACGCACCGTACCCACTGGACAATCCATGATGGCCGCGATTTCTTCATAGCTCAGGCCATCCAGCTCCCGTAAGGTGATTGCCATACGTAAATCTTCCGGGAGGGACTCGATAGTACGGAAAACTATCTGTCTCAGTTCTTCTGACAACATTAAGTTCTCAGGGTTCGAAATTTCTTTCAGCGCACCGCCACTTTCGAAGTTTTCTGCTTCAATCGCATCCACATCACTGGATGGCGGACGACGGCCCTGAGCCACCAGGTAATTCTTCGCCGTATTAACGGCAATACGATACAGCCAGGTATAAAAAGCGCTATCTCCCCGGAATGAATCCAGCGCACGATAGGCTTTTATAAATGACTCTTGCACCACATCAGGAACGTCACCCGACGGCACATAGCGGGAAACCAGACTCGCCACTTTATGCTGGTAGCGCACTACCAGTAAGTTAAAGGCTTTCTGATCTCCCTTCTGGACCCGTTCAACCAGGACCTGGTCCGTTAACTGCTCGCTCATCCGAGGTAAAGTCTCCCCAAACCAAATTTCCACGCGTTCGCGAAACGCCACTCCATTAGCTGCACTGTGAGCAAGCAACAGGTTAGAGTGTCACGTTTTTGTAAAGTTCCGTTACGCATCTGTTTTTTGAGTGTCAAGTTGTAGACGGTCATTATCTCTCATTATAAGTCTACCGAGTCTGAACAATGCACTATCTCATAAGAAATGCCCATAAACCGGTTGCAGAGTACCCCAACAGCTACTTTATTTCATCCTCTAATCTGGCGCTTACGGCCCGCTACGCAAAATATATCCTTAACCAGACATTTCCTTGCAATCCCGACTTCTGTTTAGCCAGCTCAACGGAACTGAAAATAAAACGTGCTGAAACGCAGGTTATGATGCTATGCTCGCCAGACAATGTTTAGTAAATTAAACAAAGATCATGAAAACCACTCCTGAACTTTCTTGTGACGTGTTAATTATTGGTAGCGGCGCTGCCGGCCTCTCGCTGGCGCTGCGTCTTGCAGAGAAGCATCAGGTCATTGTCCTGAGCAAAGGCCCGGTTAGCGAAGGGTCCACCTTCTATGCGCAGGGAGGGATTGCCGCCGTTTTCGATGAAACCGACAGCATCGATTCCCATGTGGAAGATACGCTTATCGCCGGCGCCGGTATATGCGATCACCACGCGGTAGAATTTGTCGCCAGCAATGCCCGCGCCTGCGTTCAGTGGCTAATCGATCAGGGTGTGCTGTTTGATACGCAAATCCAGCCTGACGGTCAGGAAAGCTATCATTTAACCCGTGAAGGCGGTCACAGTCATCGTCGCATCCTCCATGCTGCGGACGCTACCGGTAAAGAGGTCGAAACCACGCTGGTCAGTCAGGCGCAGAACCATCCCAACATCCGCGTGCTTGAGCGCAGCAATGCTGTCGATTTAATTATTTCCGATAAAATCGGCCTGCCGGGCACGCGCCGGGTGGTCGGCGCCTGGATCTGGAACCGTAATAAGGAAAGCGTGGAGACCTGCCATGCGAAGTCGGTAGTGTTGGCTACCGGCGGGGCGTCGAAGGTGTATCAATACACGACGAATCCGGACATTTCCTCGGGTGACGGGATTGCGATGGCCTGGCGCGCGGGCTGCCGCGTCGCTAATCTTGAATTCAACCAGTTTCATCCTACCGCCCTGTATCACCCACAGGCGCGAAATTTCCTGCTTACCGAAGCGCTGCGTGGCGAAGGCGCGCATCTTAAACGTCCCGACGGCACGCGCTTTATGCCGGATTTCGATGAGCGCGGCGAGCTGGCGCCACGGGATATTGTCGCCCGCGCGATCGATCATGAAATGAAGCGTCTTGGAGCGGACTGTATGTTTCTCGACATCAGCCATAAGCCTGAGGCGTTTGTCCGCCAGCACTTTCCGATGATCTATGAAAAACTGCTGGGGTTGGGCATTGATCTGACAAAAGATCCGGTGCCGGTGGTGCCTGCTGCGCATTATACCTGCGGCGGCGTGATGGTGGATGATTATGGACGCACCGACGTTGATGGTCTGTACGCCATTGGGGAAGTGAGCTATACCGGCCTGCACGGCGCTAACCGTATGGCGTCGAATTCGTTGCTAGAATGCCTGGTTTACGGTTGGTCGGCGGCAGAAGATATCGACAGACGCATGCCTTACGCCCGTGGCGTAAGCGCCCTTCCCGCCTGGGATGAAAGCCGTGTAGAAAATCCCGATGAACTTGTCGTTATCCAGCATAACTGGCACGAGCTGCGCCTGTTTATGTGGGACTACGTCGGCATCGTGCGAACCACCCGACGCCTGGAGCGCGCCCTGCGGCGTATTACCATGTTGCAGCAGGAGATCGACGAGTATTACGCCAACTTCCGCGTGTCGAATAATTTGCTGGAGCTGCGTAATCTGGTGCAGGTCGCCGAACTGATCGTACGCTGCGCAATGATGCGCAAAGAGAGCCGCGGTTTGCACTATACGCTTGATTATCCGGATCTGCTGGCCGTTTCCGGACCGTCGGTACTGTCGCCACTACATACTCACATAAACAAATAAAACGCCTGGGTCAGCGCCGTGTAACCTTCTGAGTAACGCTGGTCTGGCCCGCGTATTACCAGCCTGTCGCTAAAGCATTCTCCCTGTTTTGGTGAAAAAGCCAACAGAACCCGATGTGGTAAACGCGCTTCATTTTCCGCAACGTCGGTCCTGAGCCTTAAATGCCAGCCCATTTCATGCGCCTGCTGCGTAAAAAGGCTGCCGGTCTTTTCCGGCAGGACGACGCAGAGAAAACCTTCTTCCGTAATCAGCTCCGCCGCGCAGGCCAGCAGCGCCGGGTGATCCAGCGTCGTGGTATAACGCGCCCGTTCCCGTTGCGGCGTCGCACAGTCGACGCCCTGCTCGTAATAAGGCGGGTTACTGACGATCAAATCAAACTTAACGGTTTGCCGGGAGGCCCAGCCCTGAACGTCTTCCTGGTGCAGGGTCAGCCGCCCGGCCCATGGCGACTGCAGAATATTCTCCTGCGCCTGTTCGGCGGCATCTACATCCAGTTCAACCGCGTCGACCGTGACGCTTTCATCGGTACGTTGGGCGAGCATCAGAGCCAGCAGACCGCTGCCCGTACCGATATCCAGGATCCGCTTTACCCCGGCCACTGGCGCCCATGCGCCAAGTAAAATACCATCCGTCCCGACTTTCATTGCACAGCGATCGTGAGCGACAAAAAACTGTTTAAAGGTAAATCCATTACGACGAAGAACGGATGTAGACTGGGACATGAATAACAAACCTTGCAGAAAAAACGGCGACAGCGCCGGGTAAAAACAATACCTGAGAAGCGATATCCATACAAACAGATGAAGATTACAGCCGTAACGTCTATAATCAGCGCCCCACACAGAGGTAGAACATGACTGTAACGACTTTTTCCGAACTTGAACTCGACGAAAGCCTGCTGGATGCCCTCCAGGAAAAAGGCTTCACTCGCCCGACCGCCATTCAGGCTGCCGCCATTCCGCCTGCGCTCGATGGCCGTGATGTGCTCGGTTCTGCGCCGACAGGCACCGGTAAAACGGCGGCATATCTGCTGCCAGCGTTGCAGCACCTGCTCGACTTCCCGCGTAAGAAATCCGGCCCGCCGCGTATCCTGATCCTTACGCCGACGCGCGAACTGGCAATGCAGGTCGCCGATCACGCTCGCGAGTTGGCAAAGCATACCCATCTGGATATTGCGACCATTACCGGTGGCGTCGCGTACATGAACCACGCGGAAGTGTTCAGCGAAAACCAGGATATCGTGGTCGCGACCACTGGTCGCCTGATGCAGTATATAAAAGAAGAGAACTTTGACTGCCGCGCGGTAGAAACCTTGATCCTTGACGAAGCGGATCGCATGCTGGACATGGGTTTTGCTCAGGATATTGAGCACATTGCCGGAGAAACGCGCTGGCGTAAGCAGACGATGCTGTTTTCCGCGACCCTGGAAGGCGAGGCGATCAAAGACTTTGCCGAGCGTCTGCTGGAAGAACCGGTTGAAGTGTCTGCCACTCCGTCCACGCGTGAGCGTAAAAAGATTCATCAGTGGTACTACCGTGCCGATAACTACGAGCATAAATTCGAACTACTGAAGCACTTGTTGAAGCAGGAAGACGCGACCCGCACCATCGTGTTCGTGCGTAAGCGTGAGCGAGTTCATGAACTGGCAGAGCAACTGCGCCTGGCAGGCATTAACAACTGCTATCTTGAAGGCGAGATGGCGCAGATCAAACGCAACGAAGGCATCAAACGTCTTACCGACGGTCGCGTGAATGTGCTGGTCGCCACCGACGTTGCGGCGCGCGGGATTGATATTCCTGACGTGAGTCACGTGATTAACTTCGACATGCCGCGCAGCGGGGATACCTATCTGCACCGTATCGGTCGTACAGGCCGCGCAGGGCGTAAAGGCACAGCCATTTCACTGGTTGAAGCGCACGATCATCTGCTGCTGCTGAAAATCGGTCGTTACATTGAGGAACCGCTAAAATCACGCGTGATTGATGAACTCCGCCCGACCACGCGAGCGCCCAGTGAAAAAATGACCGGGAAACCGTCCAAAAAAGTGCTCGCCAAACGCGCAGAGAAGAAAAAAGAGAAGGAAAAAGAGAAGCCGCGGGTGAAAAAACGTCACCGTGATACCAAAAATATTGGTAAGCGCCGTAAACCGAGCGCTAGCGACGTCGCGCAGCAGTCCGGCGAAGAATAAGAACGCCGTTTCTTTCTAATGATAAAAGCCGGCATTTGCGCCGGCTTTTTGTTTTCTGCGTTGCCATCAGAAGTGCATTTTCAGTCCCAGTACGCCCTGTACCGGTTCTTCGATATATCGCCCTTGACGGTAACTAACCTCGCCATAGAACGTGGTATTTTCCGCCAGTTCCAGCGACGCTCCCGCGCCATAGCGTCCAGACGCCCCGTTCACATTATTATCAAAGCGTATGCCGTTAATGGCGACTTCGTTTGACTTCGCGGTTTCCTGAACCACTGCCGCATGGAAATAAGGCTTCACTTCCGCGCGCCCCAGTGTGAACTGGCTACCGACGCGCGTACCGGCTTCCGCAATCAGCGAACGGGGCTTGCCGGTGTCCGCTTTCATGCCATTGCTGAGCGTGATATTGGCCCGGTTTGCCTGAACGGCGCTGGTACGGACATACGGCTCGGCATAAGTTTGTGCCGTCAGCCAATGACGATAACCGCTTTCCAGCACGCCGCTCAGCGCATACTGATGCCAGTCGCCCCTGGTGTAACCTCCGTTGGTCATTTTCGCCTTCAGGTCGCTGTTCAGACGGTTGCCTTTCATTACGCCATCAACGTAAATCCCGGAGCGATCGAACCACGTGGCATACGCGCCCAGACCGTAGCTATCCAGGGTACTTTTCCCACCTCGCGCATGTCTTACCTCATTCGCAGAGCTGGACATCCAGACGCCGGTTAGCAGGTTTCCACGCTCAAATCGTGCGGTCTTATCCGCACCGATTTCAATGCCGTTTTGCTCCAGCCGATACGCCGCGCCATTGCTACTGTGAACGCGGCTGTTGCTGCCGGTGTAATGCCCCCATACACTGTTTTCCGGAAGATTATCCGCCGAAAGCGTTGAGCGCCAGGCGCGGAAGCCATCCAGTTCAGCATTCACCACGCGCGTGATTGCCGACGCCATGTTGAGGATCGCATCCGTTGACGGCGTGGTCAGTTTATTTTCGTTACCGCCATTACCACCGGTATCGGGCTGCTCTCCACCGCCAGTACCAGGAATTTCTGTACCCGGTTGCTCTGTGCCTGGTTCTTCCGGCTCCGGTTCTTCAGGTTCCGGCTGCTCGGTATTTCCGTTCGCCAGGCCCAGATACCAGATGTTACCCTCCAGTTGATCTTTACCTTGCTGGTGATAAAGCGAGTACATGTACACCCCCGCATCCAGCATTGCGACACGACGTTGTGCAGCGCTGACCAGCGTGAAGTCAATATTGCCCTCTTTATCATTCACCAGGTTGACGGTCAGATTGTCTGGATCGGCAATTTCCCGGCCTGAGTCATGGACGATGATATTGAACTGGCCAACGCCATTATCAATAGTGACAAAGTTCCCGTTACGTTCCGCCAATGACGTATTAAACAGAAACGATCCTGTCCCGCTCAGCGAACCGATCGATAACGCCGCATACTCGCCATCGCTGTCACGGAGAAACGAGACGATCCCTCGCTCCGACGACAGCGTATCGATTCGGGCAGGCAGCACACTGGTGGTATTGTCGTTTAAGTCAGTAATCGACAGAGTACCGCCTTTCAGCGTCAGGTCGCTGGCATATGCACCGGCTTCCATAATCATCTCGCCAGCCCCGTTGACAACCGTACTCCCCGTCGCCCGTGCGGAGGTATACAACTGAAATGCTCCGCTGTTAACTACCGTGTCGTGCGCGGTGGTACCGCTTGCCAGAGTCATCACACTGGCGTCATTGAGGGTGGCGTTCCGCGCGCTCGCTGCGCCGGAAAGCCTCATCGTGCTCGTACCGTTGAGCGTCGTCCCGTTCGCCACGGTGTTTTCAGTCATGGTTAGCGCAGCGGTATCAAACAGCGTGGTATCCGTTAAGGCAGCATTGCCTTTGATATCCAGCGTACCGCTACCGGCGATTTGCGTATCGCTGGCCACCGCATTCATACTCATCAGCATCGTGCCGCCATTAATAACTGTCTTGCTGGCGCTGGCCGTTGAGTTCATATTTAAACGTCCGCCCTGCTCAACGTAAGTGTCTTCTGCTGAACCGGAAGCAGAGATATTCATATTCCCGCCAGATTGCACCCGCGTGTTTCGGGTCGAGGCATTGTCATGAAAACCCAAATATCCCCCGTTCGTAACCGTGGTGTTCTCCAGAAGCGAATGCTCTCTGATAAAAATTTTGCTATCTTTATTTACAACTGTATCGACACCATAAGAATTCCCATACATCGTTAATAACGATGTACCATTTAATACGGTATTACTTATCTGGCTATTATCGTAGGTGTAAATATACCCACCATCATCAACAAGCGTATCAGTGGCCGAGGCATCGCCATTGAGATAAAGCCGTCCATGTTGTTTAACATGCGTGTGAGTGGCTGTGGCATGATCGTTTAACGTCATATTACGATGCGTTGTGGTATATTCCGCCGTCGCCTTACCCGATAAGGTCACTGTACTGTTATCATTAATAATAGTATTACTTATTGACGCATTATCGTTAACATTTAAATAACTGATGCCGTTTAACGTGGTATTCGTCGCCGTCGCGTTATTGTTTAGAATGACAGTCGTGCTGGTTCCTTGCAGCACAGTATTATTTGCAAGAGTATTATCGTTCAGCGTCAGGAGACTGCGCCCCTTCAATGTCGTGTCTGCTAAGGAGACACGGTCTCCGGCAGTCAGATTACCGACATCAAGCAGAGTGGATTCTGCCTGAATATCACCGCCAAGCGTTAACGTCTTCGATTTAGAAACGGACGTATTAATAATTTTTCCGCTGTCATTCAGTGAAACATCTTCTGTAGAAACCTTCAGACCGTCCTGAAGATATTCAGCACTGGCGTTAAACGCTGTGCCGTATATAGCCGACAGGCAAAAAAAGGCGACCTTATTGCGTCTCATATTTTTCCCAAAGATATTATTACAAATTTATAGAAATAACGTTGTCCGACTAAAGCAGACAGAAAATTGAAGTAGAGTTGAACGGAGGGTATTTCTTAATTGCGCGGATAATAGCCGTTTTCCCGCATGTTTATTTAAACCAAACCTAAACCACGAAAAAACTGACAAAACTATACTTACCAGCGCGAAAAATAACGTCGCTGATATATGTGTTGAATGAGGAGGAATAATAAAAGTTTAATTATCGCCAAACTTTTAATCACGCGGGTGATTAATGCAAACAATAAAAAACCCCGGTCGCAGCGCGTGACCGGGGTTGATGAATCAGTCTGAGCGGTGTGCTTACAGACTTTCAGTAAAGGTACGAGCGATAACGTCGCGCTGCTGTTCCGGCGTCAGAGAGTTGAAACGCACGGCGTAACCGGAAACACGGATGGTCAGTTGCGGGTATTTTTCCGGATGCTTAACCGCATCTTCCAGCGTTTCGCGACGCAGTACGTTAACGTTCAGGTGCTGGCCCCCTTCCACACGCACTTCCGGTTTCACTTCCATCGGAATTTCGCGGTATTCAATGTCGCCCAGTTTGTTTACTGCAACCACTTCGTCTTCGGCAAAACCTGCTTTTGCAACGATGCAGCGTGCTTCGCCTTTTTCGCTGTCCAGCAACCAGAAGGAATTCAGCAGGTCATCGTTAGCGGCTTTAGTAATCTGGATACCTGTAATCATGTGATGCCTCCCCGGCAAATTATTTGATTAGGGTTGGCCGTCTCGCGGCCAATTGGTAAAACCATTGTTGCTTGAGTGTATATATACCCCCCTGACACCCTTGATTCTTTGATTTAAATCAACAAAAACCACACCACAAAAGTGGTGATACGATGAATTTATTGTTTTACATCAACTTACGCCTGACAAAGGCATAAACTTTTTACATAAATTTTCAACTTTATTAGAGGCATAGCGCACGCTGCCGGGCGACAGCAGTTTGCGCCATGCAAAGAAGCAGTTAAGCTATGTTGATTGAAAATTCGCAGGAGAGCGAGATGGCCACCGAATTAACCTGGCACGATGTGCTGGCTGAAGAGAAACAGCAGCCCTATTTTGTGAATACGCTTCACACCGTTGCTGCAGAACGACAGTCAGGAATGACGATTTATCCGCCGCAAAAAGATGTGTTTAACGCGTTTCGCTTCACCGAACTGGGCGAGGTAAAAGTCGTTATTCTCGGACAGGATCCCTATCACGGCCCCGGCCAGGCGCACGGGCTGGCGTTTTCCGTTCGTCCGGGCATTGCGCCGCCGCCGTCGCTGGTGAATATGTATAAAGAGCTGGAAGGCTCGATCCCGGGTTTTACCCGCCCCTCACACGGTTATCTTGAAAGCTGGGCGCGTCAGGGCGTGCTGTTGCTCAATACGGTATTAACCGTTCGGGCCGGCCAGGCGCATTCACACGCCAGTCTTGGATGGGAAACCTTCACCGATAAAGTGATCGCACTGATCAACCAGCATCGTGAAGGAGTGGTGTTCCTGCTCTGGGGATCGCACGCCCAGAAAAAAGGGGCAATTATTGATAAGCAACGTCATCATGTGCTGAAAGCGCCTCACCCGTCTCCGCTGTCGGCGCATCGCGGATTTTTTGGCTGCAATCATTTTGTTCTGGCGAATCAATGGCTGGAGCAGCGTGGCGAGAAGCCTGTTGACTGGATGCCGGTATTACCGGCAGAGAGCGAGTAAATCAGAGAATGCATGCCCGGCAAGCCCTTGCCGCCGGGCAACGTGTCGTTACGCTTTATTCTGACGCCACCATTCGGCAAGCAGTACGCCAGTCGCGACTGAGACGTTCAGACTTTCGACCTTCCCGGTACCATCGATCTTCACGCACAAATCGCTGGCATCATGCGCAGCGTCCGGCAGACCATCAGCTTCCTGACCCAGCACAAGCACCACTTTTTCTGGCAAGGCAGTGCTGAACAACGGTTTACCTTGTTCGCTTGAGGTGGTCACGACGGTGTACCCCGCCTGACGGAAATCATCCAGCACATTCACAATACTGTCGCCGGTGATTGGCTGCACGTGCTCCGCGCCGCCTTCTGCGGTACGAATTGCCGCACCGGATTCCAGCAATGCTGCATCCTGCACCACGACGGCCTTCACGCCAAAGTGGGCGCAACTGCGCATCATGCCGCCCAGGTTGTGCGGGTTAGACTCTTTTTCCAGCGCCAGCACGCAGTCCTGCGCACCCGCCTGACTCACCCATTGCTTAACGGTGGTGCCGTTACGTTTTTTGATGAGGAAACAAACGCCGCCGTGATGTTCAGTACCCGAGGCTTTCGCCAGCTCCGCTTCATCTACCACGTGATACGCTTTGCGGTTCGCCGCCATCCAGCGTAGCGCTTCTTTAAAACGAGGGGTAACGCTCTGAATGAACCATGCGCGGACAATGGCTTCCGGACGGCTCTGGAACAGAGCCTGGCAGGCATTTTCGCCGTAAACGCGGGTCTCTTCCGCGCGCTGACGACGCAACACTTCAGGATCGATAAAACTTTTACCGCTGATCCCACCGTGATCGGCTTTTTCCGGCGTCTCGTCACCGGGAGCCCGGGACACAGTACGCCACGGCGAATCTTCACGCTTGCGATCGCGGTTCTGAGAGGGTCGTTCATCGCGGGCGGGGCGACGGCCACCGTCAGCACGAGATTTTCCTGGACGTCCGCCCCCTTTCCCGGTACGCGGGTTATAGGTACGTTTATCAGAATCATCATCACTGCGGACATACATCACTTTGACCTTGCCGCTTTTGTTTTTCAATTCATCGTTCATGCTTTTCTCCACCAGCGCTGCGCGAAGCGCGCAGATTACCCGATGTACACTGAGTTAGCCATTATTTCATTTAAAAGCTTATGACTATTGTACTCATTGAATAAAACACATTGTTGTTTAAAACAGTCTCGTCGATAATATGTAACATATTGGAAACATATCGGCGTTCGTGCCGTTCATTATCCCTACTCATCCAGAGGTTAGTTATGAATACCGTTTGTACCAGCTGCCAGGCCATCAACCGCATTCCCGACGATCGGGTTGAGGATGCGGCAAAATGCGGACGCTGTGGTCACGACCTGTTTGACGGAGAGGTGATCAATGCGACCGGTGAAACGCTGGATAAACTGCTGAAGGACGATCTGCCTGTTGTGATCGACTTCTGGGCGCCGTGGTGTGGCCCATGCCGTAACTTCGCCCCCATCTTTGAAGACGTCGCCGAAGAACGCAGCGGTAAAGTGCGTTTCGTGAAAGTGAATACTGAAGCAGAGCGAGAACTCAGCGCCCGCTTCGGCATTCGCAGCATTCCAACCATTATGATCTTAAAGCACGGTCAGGTTGTGGATATGCTCAATGGCGCGGTGCCAAAAGCGCCATTTGATAGTTGGCTGAACGAATCGCTGTAATCTCGTCGGGGCGCATCTTGTGCCCCGTTTTTACCTCTGCGACAATGGCGTTTTTCGACGCACTTCTCAATCCCTAATGACTGAAAACGCTGTTCTTAAGCTTCGTGCTGAACGCCTTGCACGCGCCACGCGCCCTTTTCTCGCCCGCGGTAATCGCATTCGTCGCTGCCAGCGCTGTTTACTGCCGCTGAAACTGTGCCTGTGCGCAACCCTGTCGCCTTCGTGGGCGAAGAGTCGTTTCTGTTTGGTGATGTTTGATACCGAACCGATGAAGCCCAGTAATACCGGACGACTGATTGCCGATACGTTGCCGGATACCGCGGCGTTTCAGTGGTCGCGAACCGAACCGCCGCAGGCGTTGCTGGATTTAGTGCAAGACCCCGCGTATCAGCCGATGGTGGTTTTTCCCGCCTCGTATGCCAGCGAAGAACGTGAAGTGATCCTGGCGCCCCCCAACGGTAAACCACCGCTGTTCATTATGCTCGACGGCACCTGGCCGGAAGCGCGCAAAATGTTCCGTAAAAGCCCCTACCTCGACCACCTGCCGGTGATTTCCGTCGACCTGTCGCGCCTGTCGGCCTATCACCTGCGCGGCATCCATGCCGAAGGGCAATATTGCACCGCCGAGGTGGCTATCGCCCTGCTGGATCTGGCCGGTGATACCGACGCCGCAGGTGCGCTTGGCGAACATTTTAGCCGCTTCAAAACCCGCTATCTCGCAGGAAAAACCCAACATCAGGGAAGCGTCACAGCACAATTAGCAGAAAGCGTTTAAAATCATTCGGTCATCTCTACGTAAGGGAAACCGATATGAGTCAGCGAGGGCTGGAAGCGCTACTGCGACCCAAATCGATAGCCGTGATTGGCGCATCGATGAAACCCAACCGGGCGGGTTACCTGATGATGCGCAATCTGTTGGCAGGCGGCTTTAACGGCCCGGTTCTTCCCGTCACGCCCGCCTGGAAAGCGGTATTAGGCGTACTGGCCTGGCCGAACGTCGACAGTCTGCCTTTTACGCCTGACCTCGCCGTATTGTGCACCAATGCCAGCCGCAATCTGGCGCTGCTGGAAGCGCTGGGAGAAAAGGGCTGTAAAACCTGTATTATTCTTTCCGCCCCCGCGTCTTTACATGCTGAATTATTGTCCTGTGCCGCGCGCTATAAAATGCGTCTGCTTGGCCCTAACAGCCTTGGGCTGCTCGCGCCCTGGCAAGGGCTCAATGCCAGCTTTTCTCCGGTACCGATTAAACGCGGTAAGCTGGCGTTTATCTCCCAGTCCGCTGCGGTGTCGAACACTATTCTCGATTGGGCGCAGCAGCGCGAAATGGGCTTTTCCTACTTTATTGCACTTGGTGATAGCCTCGACATTGATGTCGACGAATTGCTTGACTATCTCTCCCGTGACAGTAAAACGAGCGCCATTCTGCTTTATCTGGAACACTTAAGCGATGCCAGACGATTTGTCTCTGCCGCCCGCAGCGCCTCGCGCAATAAACCGATTCTGGTGATCAAAAGCGGTCGCAGCCCGGCTGCCCAGCGTTTATTACAGACCAGCGCCGGAATGGACCCTGCCTGGGATGCCGCTATTCAGCGCGCAGGCTTGCTGCGCGTGCAGGATACTCACGAACTGTTTTCTGCGGTAGAAACGCTGAGTCATATGCGTCCTTTGCGCGGCGACAGGCTAATGATTATCAGCAATGGCGCAGCGCCGGCGGCGCTGGCGTTGGATGAACTTTGGTCGCGTAACGGCAAACTGGCCACGCTGAGTGAAGAGACGTGCCAGAAGCTACGCGATCTTCTCCCTGCGCACGTTGAAGTAGCTAACCCGTTGGATCTTCGCGATGATGCCAGCATTGCGCATTACACTAAAACGCTGGAATGCCTCCTCGCCAGTCAGGATTTTGACGCGTTGATGGTTATACACTCCCCCAGCGCTACCGCGCCGGGTACCGAGACCGCTCAGGCGCTGATAGAAACCGTTAGCCACCATCCGCGCGGCAAGTTTGTTTCATTGTTAACCAACTGGTGCGGAGAGTTTTCCTCTCAGGAAGCCCGACGGTTATTTAGCGAAGCCGGACTGCCAACCTATCGCACCCCGGAAGGCACCATTACCGCGTTTATGCATATGGTGGAATACCGGCGAAACCAGAAACAATTGCGGGAAACGCCCGCGTTGCCCAGCAATCTCACCGCCAATACGACGCAAGCCCATGACCTGCTTCAGCAGGCGATTCACGAGGGTGCGACATCATTAGATACTCATGAAGTTCAGCCCATTCTTCAAGCTTATGGGTTGCATACGCTTCCCACCTGGATTGCCAGCGACAGCGCCGAAGCAGTGCATATCGCCGAGCAGATTGGCTACCCGGTCGCGCTCAAGCTGCGTTCGCCGGATATTCCTCATAAATCAGAAGTACAGGGGGTCATGCTGTATCTGCGCACGGCGAATGAGGTTCAGCAGGCGGCCAATGCTATCTTTGATCGGGTAAGAATGGCCTGGCCGCAAGCGCGCATACACGGTCTGCTGGTGCAAAGCATGGCAAACCGCGCGGGCGCGCAGGAGTTGCGCGTGGTCGTGGAGCACGATCCGGTGTTTGGCCCATTGATTATGTTGGGCGAAGGCGGCGTGGAGTGGCACCCTGAAGAACAGGCTGTCGTTGCGCTTCCGCCGCTGAACATGAATCTGGCGCGTTACCTGGTTATTCAGGGAATAAAAAGTAAGAAGATCCGCGGGCGTAGCGCTTTGCGTCCGCTGGATGTGGCGGGTCTGAGCCAGTTACTGGTGCAGGTGTCGAACCTGATTGTCGACTGCCCGGAGATCCAGCGACTGGATATCCATCCGCTGCTGGCCTCAGCTGGAGAGTTTACCGCGCTGGATGTCACTCTGGATATCGCGCCCTTTGAAGGTGATAACGAAAGTCGCCTTGCCGTGCGTCCCTATCCTCATCAATTAGAAGAATGGGTCGAGATGAAAAATGGCGAGCGCTGCCTGTTCCGACCTATCCTGCCGGAGGATGAGCCTCATCTTCAGCAGTTCATTTCCCAGGTCACCAAAGAAGATCTTTATTACCGCTATTTTAGTGAGATCAATGAATTTACCCACGAAGATTTAGCTAACATGACGCAGATCGACTACGATCGGGAAATGGCATTTGTCGCAGTGAGACGCGTTGAGCAAACGGAAGAAATTCTCGGCGTCACCCGCGCGATTTCCGATCCGGATAACGTTGATGCGGAGTTTGCCGTCCTGGTGCGTTCCGATCTCAAAGGGTTAGGATTAGGTCGTCGATTGCTGGAAAAATTAATTACCTATACCCGGGATCACGGACTCAGACGGCTGAATGGGATTACGATGCCTAACAATCGCGGCATGGTGGCGCTGGCTCGTAAGCTCGGTTTCCACGTGGATATCCAGCTTGAAGAGGGTATCGTTGGGCTAACGCTTGAGCTTGCGCCGCCCGAGGAATCGTGAGTAAGGTACTGGAAATGTTGACCACTTTAACGGGGACGGTGTTATCATTGCCCGCTTATGTCGTCTGCATAGCACAGAGGACCCTTCAATGAACAGAGAAGAAATGCACTGTGATGTTGTCAAAATTTAAGCGTAATAAACATCAACAACACCTTGCCCAACTACCGAAGATTTCTCAATCAGTTGATGATGTCGATTTCTTTTATGCTCCTGCCAGGTTCAGGGAGACTCTGCTGGAGAAAATAGCCGGCGCGAAGCAACGCATTTGCATCATCGCCCTGTATCTGGAACAGGATGACGGTGGCAAAGGCATCCTCAACGCGCTTTATGAGGCGAAACGGCAGCGGCCGGAACTCGACGTTCGGGTGCTTGTCGACTGGCATCGTGCGCAACGTGGACGAATCGGCGCGGCGGCATCGAATACCAATGCCGACTGGTACTGCCGGATGGCACATGAAAACCCCGGCGTCGACGTACCGGTCTACGGCGTTCCCATCAACACTCGTGAAGCCCTTGGCGTTCTCCATTTCAAAGGCTTTATCATTGATGACAGCGTGCTGTACAGCGGCGCTAGCCTGAACGACGTCTACCTGCATCAGCATGATAAATATCGTTATGATCGCTATCACCTGATCCGTAACGCCAAAATGGCTGACATCATGTTCGAATGGGTCACCCAGAACCTGATGCAGGGTCGTGGCGTTAATCGACTGGATGATACTCAACGTCCAAAAAGTCCGGAAATCAAAAATGATATTCGTCTGTATCGCCAGGAGTTACGCGATGCGGCCTACCATTTTCAGGGCGATGCGAACAACGATCAGCTTTCCGTGACGCCATTAGTAGGCCTGGGTAAATCCAGCCTGCTCAATAAAACCATCTTTCATTTGATGCCGTGCACGGAACATAAGCTTACGATTTGCACGCCTTACTTCAACCTGCCAGCGATTCTGGTGCGCAACATTATTCAGTTGCTGCGTGAAGGTAAAAAGGTGGAGATCATCGTCGGAGATAAAACCGCCAACGATTTTTATATTCCGGAAAACGAGCCGTTTAAGATTATCGGCGCTCTGCCCTATCTCTATGAGATTAACCTGCGGCGTTTCCTGAGCCGTCTGCAATACTATGTGAATACCGATCAGCTCGTCGTCCGTCTGTGGAAAGACGAAGATAATTCTTATCATCTCAAAGGCATGTGGGTGGATGACAACTGGATGTTGCTTACCGGGAATAACCTCAATCCGCGCGCCTGGCGTCTGGATCTGGAAAATGCGATCCTGATTCACGATCCTCAGCAAGAACTGGCGGCGCAAAGAGAAAAAGAACTGGATCTGATCCGTACGCATACTACGATCGTTAAACATTATCGCGATCTTCAAAGCATCGCTGATTATCCGGTCAAAGTCCGTAAACTTATTCGCCGACTTCGCCGGATTCGGATCGACAGGCTTATTAGTCGTATTCTGTAATCAAAACCCCGTCCTGTACGGGGTTTTCTGTATGGAGGTGCCGGTGCGTATACTTCTTGTTCTGAGCGTCTTTGTTCTTTCGGGATGTAGCCATCTGGCTCAGGACAGCTGGCACGGGCAGGATAAGGCTCAGCATTTTATCGCCTCCGCGATGCTTTCAGCCGCAGGTAACGAATATGCGCAACATCAGGGTATAAGCCGCGATCGCAGCGCCGCATTTGGTTTGATGTTTTCGCTCAGCCTTGGCGCGTCAAAAGAACTGTGGGACAGCCGCCCTGAAGGGAGCGGCTGGAGCTGGAAAGATTTCGCCTGGGATGTCGCCGGGGCAACCACTGGCTATGCCGTCTGGCAACTGGCGCATAACTAAAGGCGCAGCCCTTTACCCTTGCGGTGCAGCATCAGCGAGACCAAAAACGCGATGATCGCCATCACTGTGACATACCAGAAGAAAGAGGTTTCCATGCCGACAGACTTCAGCGAGAGCGCGACGTATTCCGCGGAACCACCAAACAGCGCATTCGCCACCGCATAGGAAAGACCAACACCCAGCGCGCGAACCTGCGCCGGAAACATTTCGGCCTTCAGAATCCCACTGATTGAAGTGTAGAAGCTGACAATTAGCAATGCGCACATGACCAACCCAAAGGCTGCGTAAGGCGATGTCACGTTCTGTAGCGCGGATAAAATGGGTACGGTAAACAGTGTCGCCAGCGCGCCAAAACACAGCATCGAGGTACGTCGACCAATTTTATCAGACAGGGCGCCAAACAACGGCTGAACAAGCATGTATACAAACAGAGCGGCAGTCATAATTCCGCTGGCCACGTTGGCATGCATCCCGGCGGTATTCACCAGATACTTTTGCATGTACGTCGTGAAGGTATAGAAACAGAGGGAACCTGCGGCAGTGAATCCGAGCACCATGATAAATGCTCTGCGGTTTCGCCATAGTCCTTTCAGCGAGCCTGCTTCTTTCAGAGCTCGGGTTTCCTGCTTTGACGTTTCATCTAGCTCACGACGCAGCCAGAGCGCGACCACGGCCAGTACTGCGCCTAACGCAAAGGGTATACGCCACCCCCATTCTCTGAGCGCAGCATCCTCCATGGTGTGCTGTAAGACTACTACAACCAGCAGTGCCAGCAATTGCCCACCAATCAGCGTCACATACTGAAACGAGGCATAAAAACCTTTTCGTCCTTCTACAGCGACTTCACTCATATAGGTTGCGCTGGTGCCATATTCTCCACCAACAGACAGCCCCTGAAACAGACGGGCAAGCAGTAACAGCGCTGGCGCCCATGTGCCGATGGTTTCATAACCGGGCAGACAGGCGATCACCAGCGATCCCATACACATCATACACACCGATAACAGCATGGATTTTTTTCGCCCATGTTTATCGGCTATCCGACCGAACAGCCAGCCGCCAATAGGGCGCATTAAAAAGCCTGCGGCAAAGACGCCTGCGGTCTGGAGAAGTTGAGTTGTGGTGTTACCCGAGGGGAAGAAGATGTGCGCAAAGTAGAGGGAACAGAAGGAATAGACGTAGAAATCAAACCATTCAACCAGATTCCCGGATGAGGCACCGACAATTGCCCATACGCGGCGACGGGTATCACTGTCGGTCAGTGACCCGTTCACAGTTACACTGCTTTCTGTCATTAGAATTGTACTCCTGCCAAAGATCTGATTGTGATCATCAGTTGTGTTTGCTGTCATTTTGGTAAATAAAATGTTATTCAATTGTTATATATTATTATGTGACAGGGGTCGAGGATTTAATTAGCAGTAGAAGGAATTCAGAGGAAGCTCAGTGTGTAAGGGGGTACAGGACCCGACTTTTACCATAGCCTGACGGCAATCGGTCTGCAGAGCAGTTGGTCAACTTAGGCGCCAGAAGGATGCTTGTTCGCGGCGGATGTCGCTGCGCTGAGATGGCCTGTGCCAGAAACGCAAAAAGCCCATCCGTCAGGATGGGCTTTTCACTTGTCTGATGCCTGGCAGTTCCCTACTCTCGCATGGG
>NZ_JAOWIB010000033.1:0-227 GCF_030332325.1 Citrobacter sp. Cs237
GGCGTTTCACTTCTGAGTTCGGCATGGGGTCAGGTGGGACCACCGCGCTAAGGCCGCCAGGCAAATTCTTTGTGCTCTGTACGCAATACTTTATCGCATCAGCGGCGCTGGCTGCGCAAACTATTGCGTACTTAACTCTGAATCTAAGCTGAAAATCTTCTCAATTCCGCCAAAACATCTTCGGCGTTGTAAGGTTAAGCCTCACGGTTCATTAGTACCGGTTAGCT
>NZ_JAOWIB010000034.1:0-315 GCF_030332325.1 Citrobacter sp. Cs237
TCGCCGCTGCCGCCGAAGGTCGGGGTGTTGTCACTGGTGGTGGCGCCGTCGGCGATGGGGTTGCCTTCATCGTCGGTCATCAGCGGCGGGATGCCCGGCTGCGGTTCGGGTTCGGGCTGTGGCTCCGGTTCCGGCTCTGGTTCCGGTTCCGGCCCTGGTTCAGGTTGCGGTTCCGGCTCTGGTTCAGGTTGCGGTTCAGCGCTGGTATCAACAACCAGAGAGGTGTCGCTGCTGCTCTGCGAACCGTCCGGACGGGTGATTTCGGTGGTGATGGTGTGTCCGCCGTCGGCCAGCGGCTGCTCCGGGGTGACGGAC
>NZ_JAOWIB010000001.1:0-203 GCF_030332325.1 Citrobacter sp. Cs237
CACGACCGCCTGGGCGAAACCCACTACGTCGACGCCCTGACCGGCGAGAAAGCGGTGACCAGCCTGTGGCTGCGCAACGTAGGTGGTCACACCCGGCAGAAAGACAGCAGCGGCCAGCTGGATATGCAGGCCAACCGCTATGTGATGCAGCTTGGCGGCGACATCGCCCAGTGGTCTTCCGACAACACCGACCGTTTCCACCT
>NZ_JAOWIB010000035.1:0-204 GCF_030332325.1 Citrobacter sp. Cs237
CCGAGCAGGGCGCGGACCTGACGCTCTCCGGCGCCACCACAAACGTGGAAGCCGGCCAGAACGTCACCGTCACCTTTGGCAATAAGACATACACCGCCAGCGTTGACAGTAACGGAGCATGGACGCTGGTCGTCCCGGCTGCGGAACTGGCGACCCTGACCGACGGCAGCGCCCGCGTGGAGGCCAGCGTCAGCAATGCGGCAG
>NZ_JAOWIB010000036.1:0-302 GCF_030332325.1 Citrobacter sp. Cs237
TCCGACAGCGCCGGAGTGGAAGGCGGGTCAAGGGCGCAGGGGGTGGCTGGCGCGGCCCGCAGCCCGCAGGGCGAGGACACGGGCCACCCCCGGAGAGCGCAGCGGCCCTTGACGCGCCTGGAACGACCCACGCTCCCCGGTAGGGGTGCAGGAGTGAAGGGCCGCAGGCCCGTAGCCCCTGCACCCCTGCCACGTGGCGAACGCGGGGGGTGGCGGGGGGCAGCGCCCACCGCCCCAAGGCTGCGCAGCGGCCGCCGGAGGCCCCACAAACAACGTCACCCGGCCACCGGCCGGGTGGCCTT
>NZ_JAOWIB010000037.1:0-473 GCF_030332325.1 Citrobacter sp. Cs237
GCTACGTAGCTCAGTTGGTTAGAGCACATCACTCATAATGATGGGGTCACAGGTTCGAATCCCGTCGTAGCCACCATCTTTTTTGCGGGAGTGGCGAAATTGGTAGACGCACCAGATTTAGGTTCTGGCGCCGCAAGGTGTGCGAGTTCAAGTCTCGCCTCCCGCACCATTCACCAGTACGCGTTGCACGGATGGGGTATCGCCAAGCGGTAAGGCACCGGTTTTTGATACCGGCATTCCCTGGTTCGAATCCAGGTACCCCAGCCATATTTCTTCGAGTTTGCGGATCACCGCGACGGTCATTGGGGTATCGCCAAGCGGTAAGGCACCGGTTTTTGATACCGGCATTCCCTGGTTCGAATCCAGGTACCCCAGCCATCGAAGAAATACTCTGGCTACGTAGCTCAGTTGGTTAGAGCACATCACTCATAATGATGGGGTCACAGGTTCGAATCCCGTCGTAGCCACCATCT
>NZ_JAOWIB010000038.1:0-376 GCF_030332325.1 Citrobacter sp. Cs237
CTGAACAGCTTCATGGCGGGCATTCTGGGCACCCGTTACGTTACCGGTGCTCTGGCCAGACAAGATTTCTGTCCCGGCTGAGGTGGGCGCTGTGTACCCGCCGGAGCGGCTTCCGGTAAAGGGTTGAGGGCTTTCCTGCTGACCAGCTGCATGGTGGACATTCTGGGTACCCGTTACGTTACCTGTGCTCTGGCCAGACAAGATTTCTGTCCCGGCTGGGGTGGGCGCTGTGTACCCGCCGGAGCGGCTCCCGGTGAAGGGTTGAGGGCTTTCCTGCTGACCAGCTGCATGGTGGACATTCTGGGCACCCGTTACGTTACCGGTGCTCTGGCCAGACAAGATTTCTGTCCCGGCTGGGGTGGACGCTGTATACCCG
>NZ_JAOWIB010000039.1:0-354 GCF_030332325.1 Citrobacter sp. Cs237
TCCGGCAGCGGACGTGGCGTCCATCACAACGGGGGCAGTGACGGCCAGCGTGGCAGACGCCGCCGGTAACACCGGTTCGGTCAGCCATACCCTGACCGCCGACACCGCCGCGCCGGTGGTGACCATCAACACCGTGGCGACGGACGATATCATCAACAGCGCCGAACACGGCCAGACGCAGATGGTCAGCGGCGCCGTCACCGGTGCGGCGGCGGGTGATGCGGTAGTGGTCACCATTAACAACAAAACCTACACCACGGTGGTGGATGCGGCGGGCAACTGGAGCGTCGGCGTTCCGGCGGCAGATATCACCGCCCTGAACGACGGCACCACCACTGTGTCAGTGACCGTCAC
>NZ_JAOWIB010000040.1:0-472 GCF_030332325.1 Citrobacter sp. Cs237
AGCCACACCGGCATCGATTAGCGCCTGGCTCATCCGCAGACGCTCAGCGCCGCTGAGATGAAAATGCCCCCGCATCGCACTATTCTGCAGATTAATATTGGCCCTGTAGTGCCCGTTTTCTGCCGCTATACGGTAAAGCCGTTCAATTTCTGCATCGATTTTTACGTCTTCCTTTAACTGGTTATTCTTCTGCAGCCAGCGCGCGTATTTAAACAACACATCCGTATCCGCAGAGGGCTGCGGAATATTTTCATGTTTGCAGGTGAACGCCAGCCGGGTATTGATCGTCGGTAACGGGTCCACGGCGGGTTTATGGCTGGCCGGAGCGGCTGCTGTCTGATCGCAGGCCGCGAGCAACAGGCAGGTCAGCAATACGCCTGCTGAACAGTATATTCGTCTCGGTAATGACATTGTCTTTTATCCTTCCCTGAAATACCCGGGAATATCTTCCCGGGTTTAAGCCGGAGACTTA
>NZ_JAOWIB010000041.1:0-483 GCF_030332325.1 Citrobacter sp. Cs237
GGATGCATCCACCACCGTGGTGTAGGTTTTGTTGTTAATGGTGACGACGACCGCATCGCCCGCCGCCGCACCGCTGACGGTACCGCTGACCAGCTGCGTCTGGCCGTGTTCGGCGCTGTTGATGATGTCGTCCGTCGCCACGGTGTTGATGGTCACCACCGGGGCGGCAGTGTCAACGGTCAGGGTATGGCTGGCCGAACCGGTATTACCGGCGGCGTCGGAGACGGTCGCGGTGACCGCACCGCTGCTGAGCGCAGGAACATCCGCTGCCGGAACGGTGACGCTCCAGCTGCCGTTGGCCTGCACCTGGGTGATGTAGCCGGTGCCGCCAATCGTCACGGTCACCGTCTGCCCTGCCGGGGCGGTGGTGGTGCCGCCGATCAGCAGATCCGCCTGCGCTTCCGTGGCGTTCAGGATATCGTCTGCCGCGATGGTGCTGATGGCGATCACCGGCGCCCCCGTATCCACGCTGTAGTCGTGGGT
>NZ_JAOWIB010000042.1:0-858 GCF_030332325.1 Citrobacter sp. Cs237
GACATCTGATGGAAATGGAAGCCACGCAAGCACCTTAAAATCACCATCATACACTAAATCAGTAAGTTGGCAGCATTACCCGGATTTGAGAGTCGCAAACCCATATTAGGGCAAAGAAAGCCTAATGCCCCCGTGGTGGGTACACCAGAAAACGGGGAGCGAAGCGACCAGCATCAGGCCGTTCGTATGCTGCTTCGATTTTGTGGGTGTTGCGCCAGACCTTGGCAATCACGCTTCACCGCAACCGCTGCCTTCACTCTCACTTTATCAGGTACGTTATTGGTTAACGTGAGACCGGGTAGAGCCAGCTTCTTTCCCGAGCTGGTCAGGTTCCCACCGCTTGCCTGTTTATCCTGCCGGAGTCCGGGGCGTAGACCTGAGAGTCAAGGTGCAGATATGGGTTTAATGTCGTTGAATGGTATTAAGCTGGTAGTGACATTCCTAGCCAGCCCTGCTAGGATTTGATTGCGGTCTGATCCGAGCAGGTATCTGCACGAATTAGAGTACTCAAGCCCTGTGATTCTGTCACGGGGCTTTTGTACATCTAGAGCCAGAAAAATCATTATCACTCAGTCAGATCACCGCAACGCCCGCCACAGCTTCATGACCGAACGTAGTGAGCGAATGAGCGAGGAGGCGTCATTTTCACCGTCCGCCCATCATTCTGCTTATGCTTCGAAGCCGCATTTTCCTCTGCCACATAGCCCGATTTCTGTCAATTTCCGCACAGTGTTAAAATAGATAAGCCAGTATACACTCCGCTAGCGCTATGTGACTGGTTCAGGGCTGCGCCCCGAAACCCGCCAAAAGCCTGACGCGCCTGCGGCTTGTCCAACCCCGCGCCGACCGGGAAAGGGT
>NZ_JAOWIB010000043.1:0-224 GCF_030332325.1 Citrobacter sp. Cs237
AGCCCGTTCGCTGCGCGTCCGGTCTGTCCAACGGGCTTCGCCCGTTGTCGACCCCGGTCGGGGGTTCTCATCCCCCCGGAGTGTGCAATAGGCAAAAAAAAAGCCCGTACCTTCGTACGCGCTCTTTCTTAAACATGGCGGTGAGGGGGGATTGACTCGCTTCGCTCGCCCTGCGGGCAGCCCGTTCGCTGCGCGTCCGGTCTGTCCAACGGGCTTCGCCCGTT
>NZ_JAOWIB010000044.1:0-124154 GCF_030332325.1 Citrobacter sp. Cs237
CCCCATGCGAGAGTAGGGAACTGCCAGGCATCAAACAAGTGAAAAGCCCATCCTGACGGATGGGCTTTTTGCGTTTCTGGTACAGGCCATCTCAGCGCAGCGCCATCCGGCACGGGATGGCGGCTTTGCCTTATTCGGGCGACGGCGAGGAATACCCCTTCAGCCAGTCCAAAACAAAGGTGGCGATCTGCGGTATATCATTTATATCCAGAACGGGTACGCTCACGTCAAGCGGCACATCACTGGCAATCGCAATGACATGCTCGTCTACAGCCAGTTCATCCACCCCGTGACCGCATTCCTGGCGGAATAATAGGATCTTCGCCACTGTTTCATGCTTGAACCCTTCTACCAGCACCAGGTCCAGCTTAGAAGCATCCATCTGATTTGCCAGATACGCTAAATCCAACTCTGTTTCTTCTGGCGTTTCAGTCATCAGAGCCCAACGCTGCTGGCTGGCGACCAGGGTTTGCATGGCTCCTGCTTTACGCAGTTCATAACTGTCTTTGCCTGGCTTATCCACGTCCATATTATGATGGGTATGCTTGATCAAACCCGGACGGACGCCGCTGGCGCAAAGCGCTGGAATCAGCTTTTTTAACAGCGTGGTTTTTCCGGTTCCACTCCATGCAGCTATCGCCAGTAAAGGGATTATGGTTTGTCCTGCCATCTGGCAAGTTCCTCAAGTGTATTCACGTTTACGAAAGCTTCTTTGCAATCGCTGAAATCAACGGCATGTCCGCCTGCCTGGCGCATAAAAACCATTACCCGGCGCTCACCAGAGCACAAATACTGCTGCAAAAATGGCTGAACCGAGCGGTTTACCAGCGCGATGGTAGGATGATCCCGCTCGCCATCGTGAACCCATACCACTGGCGCATTGTGTCGCTGATGTCGCAAGCGAGCGACCAAATCATCAGGAATAAACGGCGTGTCGCACGGGCAAAACAGAAACCAGTCGCCTTCCGCCTGCTGAAAAACGGAAAGCATACCGGCGAGCGGACCAGGGTAATCCTCCAGTGAATCGGTGATAACCTTCAGCCCACCGGCGCGATAGCGATCAAGATGGCGGTTTGCGTTCACCATCACACTATCCAGTTGCGATAAGAGCGTATCGGCAACGTGTTTCCACAGCGGCTTCCCTTGCAGTTCAAGTAACCCCTTATCTATTCCGCCCATTCGCCTGGCTTTTCCGCCCGCCAGCACAACCCCTGTTATTGCACTATCCTCATTCACTGATATCGCCTCTTTTATTGTGGGATTGACCCTGCTAACGTGTCTGTCTCAAGAGTAAGGAGCACTACCATGAAATGTAAACGTCTGAATGAAGTTATTGAACTCCTCCAGCCTGCCTGGCAAAAGGAGCCAGACCTGAACCTGCTGCAATTTTTGCAGAAACTGGCCAAAGAGTCAGGTTTTGACGGCGAGCTGGCGGATTTAACTGACGACATTCTGATCTATCACCTGAAAATGCGCGACTCTGCCAAAGACGCCGTTATTCCCGGGATTCAGAAAGACTACGAGGAAGATTTCAAAACGGCGCTGCTGCGCGCACGCGGCGTAATTAAAGAGTAAAAGCTTGTAAGCGGCGCAACCGAAACCGTCATGAAATGATATCCTGAATCATTCAAAGCATTTTCCGGATGATGGGATGAACGATAACGCTTTTACTTTCCAGACATTACACCCGGATACCATCATGGATGCGCTGTTTGAACAGGGGATCCGGGTGGATTCCGGACTGACCCCGCTGAACAGCTACGAAAACCGCGTCTATCAGTTTCAGGATGAAGATCGCCAGCGTTTTGTTGTGAAATTCTATCGCCCTGAGCGCTGGTCCGTTGAACAGATCCTGGAAGAGCATCATTTTGCGCAGGAACTGGTGAATGATGATGTCCCGGTGGCCGCACCGCTGGCCTTTGATGGCCAGACGCTGTTGCATCATCAGGGATTCCACTTCGCCATCTTCCCGAGCGTAGGCGGCCGACAGTTTGAAGCGGATAATATCGATCAGATGGAGTCAGTTGGCCGCTATCTTGGGCGTATGCACCGTACCGGACGACGTCAGCCTTTTACGTTCCGCCCCACCATCGGTCTGGAAGAATACCTCACTGAACCGCGCAAACTGTTTGAGCATGCCGTACTTATTCCCTCCGGACAGAAAGCGGCCTTCCTGAAAGCGACCGATGCGCTGATCGCAGCGGTGACGGATCGCTGGCATACATCGTTTGACATGCTGCGACTGCATGGCGACTGTCATGCCGGGAACATTCTCTGGCGCGATGGGCCTCTGTTTGTGGATTTAGATGATTCCCGTAATGGTCCGGCTATACAGGATCTCTGGATGCTTCTGAATGGAGACAAAGCGGAACAGCGCATGCAGCTGGAAGCGATTATCGAAGCGTATGAAGAATTTAGTGAATTTAATCCGGCTGAAATCGGGCTAATAGAGCCTTTACGCGCGATGCGTTTAGTTTATTATCTGGCCTGGCTGATGCGTCGTTGGGACGATCCTGCCTTTCCTAAGAATTTCCCGTGGTTAACCGGGGAAGATTACTGGCAGCGTCAGACCGCGACGTTCATCGAGCAGACTAAAATCCTGCACGAACCCCCATTACAATTAACACCTATGTATTAATCGGAGACGCAATCATGAAAAAGATTTGGCTGGCGCTGGCTGGTATGGTTTTAGCTTTTAGCGCATCGGCAGCGCAATTCCAGGATGGCAAGCAGTACTCCACACTGGAAAAGCCCGTTGCCGGTGAACCGCAGGTGCTGGAATTCTTCTCTTTTTATTGCCCACACTGCTACCAGTTCGAAGAAGTGCTTCATGTTTCTGATAACGTGAAGAAAAAACTGCCGGAAGGCGTCAAAATGACCAAATACCACGTCGAATTCCTCGGCCCGTTGGGTAAAGATCTGACCCAGGCGTGGGCCGTAGCGATGGCGCTGGGTGTGGAAGATAAAGTAACCGTGCCGATGTTCGAAGCGGTACAGAAAAACCAGACAGTACAAAGCGTAGCGGATATTCGTAAAGTGTTCGTTGATGCTGGCGTTAAGGGTGAAGACTACGACGCGGCGTGGAACAGCTTTGTGGTGAAATCACTGGTCGCACAGCAGGAAAAAGCGGCGGCCGACCTGGAACTGAGTGGCGTTCCGGCGATGTTTGTTAACGGCAAATATCAGGTGAATCCGCAGGGGATGGACACCAGCAGCATGGATATCTTTGTACAGCAGTACGCAGATACCGTGAAATATCTGGTCAGCAAAAAATAATAATAAAGCCGGTCACTGACCGGCTTTATTATTTTCAGCTTTTATTGCCTCTATTTGGGCGTCTTTTTCACTCCACAGCGTATTCAGCCAGCGCTGGAAATGGCGCTTAAAGTCTTTATCGTTAACGTAGTCCCCGTGCAGTTGCCGGGTAACGGGCTGCATATCCACGCGAACCACAATGCGCGTCAGCTTACCTCTCAACATGTCGTAGAAGGGCGTCTGGTCATTCTCCGGGTAGCACAATGTGACATTAAGCAATTTGTCGAACTGGGCGCCCAGCACGTTTAGCGCCATTGCGATCCCCGCGGCTTTAGGCGCCAGCAGATTCTTATACGGTGAACGGGTTTGCTGGCGCTTTTCTTCAGTAAAGCGGGAACCTTCGACAAAATTTACGATGGTTGTCGGATGCGCACGAAATTTCTCGCACGAGCGGCGGGTCGTTTCCACGTCTTTACCGCGCCGCTCCGGGTGGCGCAGCAAATAAGCGCGCGAATAACGCTTCATAAACGGCATATCCAGCGCCCAGCAGGCGAGGCCAATAAAAGGTACCCATGCTAACTGCTGCTTGAGAAAGTACTTATTCATGGGAATGTGTTTACGAAAGAGTACGCAAAGTACCACGATATCTGCCCAGCTATGGTGATTACAAACCAGCAGATACCAGTTTTTCTTGCTCAGCCCTTCCAGACCTTCCACATCCCATTTCAGCCAGGGATTCAGATGTAGCAGCAGCGCCAGCCCTTCGCACCAGCAGTACATCATAAAATTACAAAACAGGGAGACCCTGCGCCAAACGCTGGGGACGGGGAGCAGAAGCTTTACGATTCCAGCAACGATGATCGGCACAGAGCAGATAATAGTGACTAAAATGGTCAGTACGATGCTCAGCAATAACGTCAGCGAAGCGAGCAATCTCGTCATCAATAATGTATTCAAAGGATTAGCCATAAACAGTGCGCTTAAATGCGCAAGGTGGCTGATTTTATCAGAAAACGATCCAAATGACGGTTCTTCGCTGATTCAAAAAAGACGGCTTATCTATCCACATTTCATATTTCACTGAAAAGGTGAGGAAAATTCCTGGATAAATTTATAACCTATTGAAAGTAATATGTAAAATGAGTTATCGCAAAAATATGCATTTGAAATTAAATCGAAGAAAACTAATTATGCACAAAGTTATCCACAGATAATGTTGCGAGCGATCCCGAAGATCGACAAAAGAATTCCTACAAATGCGGCGAAAAACTGATGTTTTCATCCCGTCTGTGGCATCCTTTACCCATAATCTGATAAACAGGCACGGACATTATGGTTCAGATCCCAGAAAACCCACTTATCCTTGTAGATGGCTCCTCTTATCTTTATCGCGCATACCATGCGTTCCCGCCGCTGACCAACAGCGCGGGGGAGCCGACAGGCGCGATGTATGGCGTCCTCAACATGCTGCGCAGCCTGATCCTGCAGTATCAGCCAACGCATGCCGCAGTGGTGTTTGATGCTAAAGGCAAAACCTTCCGTGACGAGTTATTCGAGCATTACAAATCGCATCGCCCACCGATGCCGGATGACCTGCGTGCGCAAATCGAGCCGCTGCACGCGATGGTGAAAGCGATGGGCCTGCCATTATTGGCTGTATCGGGCGTGGAAGCGGACGATGTGATCGGCACCCTCGCGCGCGAGGCCGAGAAGGTGGGCCGTCCGGTGCTGATCAGCACCGGTGATAAAGATATGGCGCAGCTGGTTACGCCCAATATTACGCTGATCAACACCATGACCAACACGATTCTGGGCCCGGAGGAAGTGGTCAATAAATATGGCGTACCGCCAGAGCTTATCATCGACTTTCTGGCGCTGATGGGCGATTCCTCGGACAACATACCGGGCGTACCGGGGGTCGGCGAGAAGACCGCCCAGGCGCTGCTCCAGGGGCTGGGAGGACTTGATACTCTCTATGCCGAGCCGGAGAAAATCGCCGGACTGACCTTTCGCGGGGCGAAAACGATGGCGGGTAAACTTGAGCAAAATAAAGAAGTTGCTTATCTCTCTTACCAGCTGGCAACCATTAAAACCGACGTCGAACTGGAACTGACCTGTGAACAACTGGCTGTACAGCAGCCGATTGCCGATGAGCTGCTGGGCCTGTTCCGCAAATACGAGTTCAAACGCTGGACCGCCGATGTCGAGGCTGGAAAATGGCTGCAAGCGAAGGGCGCGAAGCCTGCGGCTAAACCGCAAGAGACGATTGTGATTGATGAAGCCGCTGACGTGCCTGCCGCCGCGCTCTCTTATGACAACTACGTCACCATCCTTGATGAAGCGACGCTGAAAACGTGGATCGCGAAGTTGAAAAAAGCGCCTGTGTTCGCTTTTGATACTGAAACGGACAGCCTTGATAACCTCACCGCCAACCTGGTGGGACTGTCGTTTGCTATTGAACCCGGCGTGGCGGCGTATGTTCCGGTTGCGCATGATTATCTGGATGCGCCGGATCAGATCGCCCGTGACCGCGCGCTGGAACTGCTCAAGCCGCTGCTGGAAGACGAAAATGTCCGCAAGGTTGGGCAAAACCTGAAATACGATCGCGGCATTCTGGCGAACTATGGCATCGAACTGCGCGGCATTGCCTTTGATACCATGCTGGAGTCCTACATCCTGAACAGCGTGGCCGGACGTCACGATATGGACAGCCTCTCCGATCGCTGGCTGAAACACAAAACCATCACCTTCGAAGAGATTGCTGGCAAAGGCAAAAATCAGCTGACCTTTAACCAGATTGCCCTGGAAGAGGCGGGGCGCTACGCGGCAGAAGATGCGGACGTCACGTTACAACTGCATCTGAAAATGTGGCCAGAACTTCAGCAGCATAAAGGACCGCTGAACGTTTTTGAAAACATCGAAATGCCGCTGGTGCCGGTGCTTTCCCGCGTTGAGCGCAACGGTGTGATGATCGACCCGGCGGTTCTGCACAAGCATTCAGAAGAGATTACGCTGCGTCTGGCGGAGCTGGAGCAGAAAGCGCACGACATCGCAGGAGAAGCGTTTAATCTTTCTTCAACCAAACAACTGCAAACCATCCTGTTTGAAAAACAGGGGATCAAGCCGTTGAAGAAAACCCCAGGAGGCGCGCCGTCAACGTCGGAAGAAGTGCTGGAAGAGCTGGCGCTGGATTACCCACTGCCGAAGGTGATACTGGAGTATCGTGGCCTGGCGAAGCTGAAATCGACCTACACTGACAAACTGCCGTTAATGATTAACCCGAAAACCGGGCGCGTACATACGTCGTATCATCAGGCCGTCACCGCAACCGGGCGTTTATCGTCCACCGACCCGAACCTGCAAAATATTCCGGTACGTAACGAAGAAGGACGTCGTATCCGTCAGGCGTTCATCCCGCCGAAGGACTACGTTATTGTGTCTGCCGACTATTCGCAGATTGAACTGCGCATTATGGCGCATCTGTCGCGTGACAAAGGGCTGCTGACCGCGTTTGCGGAAGGCAAAGATATCCACCGCGCCACCGCGGCGGAAGTGTTTGGCCTGCCGCTGGACACCGTGACGAATGAACAGCGTCGCAGCGCGAAAGCGATCAACTTTGGCCTGATCTACGGCATGAGCGCCTTTGGTCTGGCGCGCCAGCTCAACATTCCGCGCAAGGAAGCGCAGAAGTATATGGATCTCTACTTCGAGCGTTATCCTGGCGTTCTGGAGTATATGGAGCGTACGCGTGCCCAGGCGAAAGAGCAGGGCTACGTTGAAACGCTGGAGGGCCGCCGTCTCTATCTGCCGGATATTAAGTCCAGCAACGGCGCGCGCCGCGCAGGTGCTGAGCGTGCGGCGATCAACGCCCCGATGCAGGGCACCGCCGCCGATATCATCAAGCGTGCGATGATTGCCGTTGATGCCTGGCTGGAAAGCGAGCAGCCGCGCGTTCGCATGATCATGCAGGTGCACGATGAACTGGTGTTCGAAGTGCATAAAGACGACCTGGATGCTGTGTCGAAGCAGATCCACCAATTGATGGAAAACTGTACGCGCATTGACGTACCGTTGCTGGTGGAAGTCGGTAGCGGTGAAAACTGGGATCAGGCGCACTAAGAGGACGCGGAATAACTCACCTTTTTCGTAAGTAAGCAACATAAGCGGAAGCATTTTGTGATGAGTATTGGAATTCCTTATGTAAAGAATGAAAAAAAATTACAAAAAGTGCTTTCTGAGCTGCTTAAAAAAGAGTAAAGTTATTCGCGTAGGGTACAGAGGTAAGATGTTCTATCTTTCAGACCTTTTACTTCACGTAATCGGATTTGGCTGAATATTTTAGCCGCCCCAGTCAGTTTCTGACTGGGGCGTTTTTTATTGCGTTCTTTCTGCTATAAAGATGAGTCCGTAGGCCGGATAAGGCATTCACGCCGCTATCCGGCATGACGAAACTTACGCTTCGTCCTGTACGTCTTCTACCGGCGCCAAATCGCTAAACCAACTGTCCAGTTTCTGCCGCAACTTATCCACGCCCTGTTTCTTCAGCGACGAAAACGCTTCAACCTGTACATCGCCATTAAAAGCCAGCACTGCTTCGCGTACTTTATTTAACTGCGCCTTACGCGCGCCGCTTGCCAGTTTGTCCGCTTTGGTCAGCAGAACCAGTACCTGGATATTGCTTTCAACCGCCCATTGAATCATTTGCTGATCGAGATCTTTCAGCGGATGGCGAATGTCCATTAGCACAACCAGACCCTGCAGGCTCTGACGTTTTTCAAGATACTCACCCAGCGCGCGCTGCCATTTACGCTTCATTTCCTCTGGTACTTCGGCGTAGCCATAGCCAGGCAGGTCAACGAGGCGTTTACCGTCGACCACTTCAAACAGGTTAATAAGCTGGGTACGGCCAGGCGTTTTTGATGTCCGCGCCAGGCTTTTTTGATTGGTCAGCGTATTCAGCGCACTGGATTTGCCTGCGTTAGAACGGCCAGCAAAAGCCACTTCAATTCCGGTGTCGGAAGGTAAATGGCGAATATCAGGCGCACTCATCACAAAATGCGTCTGTTGATAATTCAAGTTAATCAAAGCGGTCGTCTCCGTCAGTCAAAGCTTTGCGGCGATTATACCTGAACGGCAGCAAAAGACGGATTTTTCGGCGCGCGACGTCTGTAAGCAAAAACCCTGTGCTTTGTGAGACATTGCCGACAATTCTTATACGAAATTTAGGCATAATTGCAGGGCTGAAAATCAATTAAATTAGCTAAATCAATCTATTAACGTTGTGTAATAATCTGAAAATGTCTGTATTACACGCCCGATGGCTTGTCTGTTTTCGTCAAAAGAGTAGAGTATTACTTATAGCGAGGACGCTGGAAGGATAAACGACTCAGGATGAGGGTCAGGAGCGCCAGGAGGCGAAGACACAGGATTGTCAGGAAGACAGACGTCCGGAGACGTTGAGATTACGGAAATGGAAAAGACACGGAACGTTCCAGGCTGAAGGAAAAACAGGGTGCGTTGAGAGCCGACACGGAATGTAGAACCCGTTAAGGGTTGTGAGTCAGGTTAAAAGGCGACAGAGCAATCTGTCGCCTTTTTTCTTTATTTCTGCTAGATTCCGGCGCAAATGTATACTGAATAAAACAGCCAAAGACGAATCACTATGAAATCCACATCTACACCACGCGGCAAAGGGCCTGCAAAGGCGCGCCGTAAAACCCGCGAAGAGCTGAATCAGGAAGCTCGCGACCGCAAGCGCCAGAAAAAACACCGTGGTCACGCGGCGGGTAGTCGTGCGACGGGTGGCGACGCGGCGACGGGCGCAAAAAACCAGAAAAAAGCAAAAGATCCACGTATTGGCAGTAAAACCCCCATTCCATTGGGCGTGACGGAAAAAGTCACCAAACAGCACAAACCGAAGAGCGAGAAACCTATGCTTTCACCGCAGGCTGAGTTGGATTTACTGGAAACGGATGAGCGCCTGGATGCGCTGTTAGAACGTCTGGAAGCTGGCGAAACCCTGAGCGCCGAAGATCAGAGCTGGGTGGATGCCAAACTGGATCGCATCGACGAACTGATGCAGAAGCTGGGCCTCTCCTACGATGATGACGAAGAAGAGGAAGAAGACGAGCAGCAGGAAGATATGATGCGCCTGCTTCGCGGGGGTAACTGACGGTTTACACCGTGGGCCTTCCCGTCCTGCTTATAACCCTTCCGGTTATATGTTATCTGGTGTGGTTATTCGTTAAACTACAACGGTTGTCGCGGCGACAAAAGTGGCTGCGCAACCGGCTTATCACTCGCAATGGAGTGAGGCCGGTACGCCGTACCCGCCAGAGACGCCATCGGAAGGAGTGAGCATGTCTGAACAACAAATAGACTGGGATCTGGCCCTGATCCAGAAATATAACTATTCCGGGCCACGATATACCTCGTACCCGACCGCGCTCGAGTTTTCTGAAGCGTTTGATGAGCAGGCATTCTTGCAGGCCGTTGCGCGTTATCCTGAGCGTCCGCTCTCGCTGTACGTCCACATTCCGTTTTGCCACAAACTCTGTTACTTCTGCGGTTGCAATAAGATTGTCACCCGCCAGCAGCACAAAGCCGATCAGTATCTGGATGCCCTGGAACAGGAAATTCTGCACCGCGCGCCCTTGTTTGCTGGTCGGCAGGTTAGCCAACTGCACTGGGGCGGCGGTACGCCAACCTATCTGAATAAAGCGCAAATCAGCCGCTTAATGACTCTGCTGCGCGATAATTTCCATTTCAACGCCGATGCGGAAATCTCGATCGAAGTTGATCCGCGCGAAATTGAACTGGATGTGCTCGATCATTTACGTGCGGAAGGCTTTAACCGTCTGAGCATGGGGGTGCAGGACTTCAATAAAGAGGTGCAGCGTCTGGTCAACCGCGAACAGGACGAAGAGTTTATCTTTGCGCTGCTTCACCATGCCCGTGAAATCGGTTTTACCTCCACCAATATTGACCTGATTTATGGTTTGCCGAAACAAACGCCGGAAAGCTTCGCTTTTACTCTGAAGCGGGTGGCGGAACTGAATCCGGATCGGCTGAGCGTCTTTAACTACGCGCATCTGCCGACGCTGTTTGCCGCCCAGCGTAAGATTAAAGACGCGGATCTGCCGAGTGCTCAGCAGAAGCTGGATATTCTCCAGCAGACCATCGCCTCGCTGACAGAGAGCGGCTATCAGTTCATTGGCATGGATCACTTTGCCCGTCCGGACGATGAGCTGGCGATTGCCCAGCGTGAAGGCGTTTTGCATCGTAATTTCCAGGGCTACACCACCCAGGGCGATACTGACCTGTTGGGGATGGGCGTTTCCGCCATCAGTATGATTGGCGACTGCTATGCGCAGAACCAGAAAGAGCTTAAGCACTATTATCAGCACGTGGATGAACAGGGAAATGCGCTGTGGCGCGGCATAGCCCTGACGCGTGACGACTGTATTCGTCGTGATGTCATCAAGTCGCTGATTTGCAATTTCCGTCTCGACTATTCTGCCGTTGAACAGCAATGGGATCTCAATGTCGCCGACTACTTCGCGGAAGATCTGAAACTGCTGGCGCCGTTGGCGAAAGATGGGTTGGTGGATGTGAATGCGAAAGGGATTAAGGTGACGGCGAAAGGCCGTTTGCTGATTCGCAACATTTGCATGTGCTTCGATGCTTATCTACGTCAGAAAGCGCGGATGCAGCAATTCTCGCGGGTGATTTAAGCCGAACAGTAAAGAGTTAGCCGGATAAGCGTAAGCGTTATCCGGCACTCCGTTAGCTGAACAGCCCAACCAGCGCCGCGCACAGTACTGCGGCGACCGCAGTTTGTGGCGTATGGCTGTCGACCGCTCCGCTTGATAGCAGATTTATAATCGATTCCAGCATAATGTGTCCCCCGTTTGCCGGGCACGATCATACTCAACTCATCGGAACAGTAAAGCGCAAAATAACGGCAATTTGCGCTCAATTATTAATCTTTACACGCGCGCGCCGACGCTTACTCCATTCCCAGCTCTTTTAACTTCCGCGTCAGGGTATTTCGACCCCAGCCGAGCAGTCGCGCGGCTTCCTGCTTATGCCCCTGGGTGTGGCGTAACGCAGTTGTCAGCAGGGTGCGCTCCATTTCCGGCTGCGCTTCAGACAGCAGGTTTTGATGACCGGAACGCAGCGCCCGATCCGCCCACTGCGCCAGCAGGGTCGCCCAACTGTCTGGCTGCAAGTGGGAAGGGCTGTCTGGCACTGTCGCTTCAAACAGCTCGCCTGGCAGGTCCTGGATCAACACCTCCTGACCTGCCGCCATCACCGTTAACCAACGGCAGGTATTTTCCAGTTGTCGAACGTTGCCCGGCCACGCCAGACGCGTCAGCGCGGCTTCGGTTTCCGGGTGCAGCAGTTTAGCTTCAACGCCAAGTTCACGCGCCGCGACCTGAAGGAAGTGGCGGGCGAGTCGTGGAATGTCCTCCCGCCGTTCGCGCAGCGGCGGCAGATGAACGCGTATCACGTTCAAACGGTGGAACAGGTCTTCACGAAATTTACCTTCCTGTACCCGCTGTTCGAGGTTCTGGTGCGTGGCGGCGATGATTCGCACATCCACCTTCACCGGCGCATAGCCGCCTACGCGGTAAAACTGACCGTCAGCCAGCACGCGCAGCAAGCGTGTCTGCACATCCAGCGGCATATCGCCGATCTCATCAAGAAATAGCGTACCGCCATCGGCCTGCTCAAAGCGACCCTGACGAATGGTGTTCGCGCCGGTAAACGCCCCTTTTTCATGACCAAACAGCTCGGATTCAATCAGGTCCTTTGGGATCGCCGCCATGTTCAGCGCGATAAACGGCGCTTTCGCCCGTGGGCTATGGCGATGCAGCGCGTGGGCGACCAGTTCTTTACCGGTTCCGGACTCACCATTAATCAGCACGCTGATAGAAGAACGGGACAGCCGCCCGATAATGCGGAACACGTCCTGCATGGCGGGCGCTTCGCCGATGATATCGGTGGTGGGGCCGTTGATCTGAATATTGCGCGGCTGCTGCTGTTCCTGATAATGGCTGATGGCGCGCTCAACCAGCGCGACGGCCTCGTCGATATCAAACGGTTTTGGCAGGTAATCAAACGCGCCCTGCTGATAGGCGCTGACGGCGGCATCCAGATCAGAATGCGCAGTCATTATGATGACCGGAAGCATTGGATGGCGCTGCTTGATCTGCTTTAACAACGCCAGCCCGTCCATGCCAGGCATCCGAATGTCGGACAACAATACATCCGGCGTTTTACTCGCCAGTGCGTTCAGTACATCGTTACCGTTTTCAAATGTGGTGCAACTCAGACCCGCCCCAGCGAGAGCACGTTCAAGCACCCAACGGATGGAACTATCGTCATCGACTACCCAGACTATTCCTCGTTGCATAAACGTCACCTTATTTCCTGATAGGCAGATAAACCGAAAACTCGGTGTGCCCTGGCCAACTGGTAAATTCAATTTTGCCGGAATGTTGATCGATCAAATTGCGGGCGATGGATAAGCCCAGCCCGGTGCCGCCTTCGCGACCGCTGACCATCGGATAAAACAACGTGTCCTGTAAATGGGAAGGGATCCCCGGCCCGTTGTCTTCCACGTCAATACGCGCCGCAAGACGGTAGCGCTCGCCGTGCAGCGTAAGCTGGAAGGCGGTACGGGTGCGCAGCACGATCTCTCCGCCCTCCGGTCCCAGCGCCTGTAATGCGTTGCGAACAATATTCAACAGCACCTGTTCGATCTGCTCCGGGTCGTGCGGCAACTCCGGCAGGCTGGGGTCGTAATCGCGGATCAGCGTGACGTTATCCGGTAGCTCCATCGACACCAGCGCTACCACACGCTCCGCCACCTTATGAATACTCTCCGTGACATGGGTGCCTGGCATCTGCGGACCTAACAACCGGTCGACCAGGTTACGCAGCCTGTCGGCCTGCTCAATGATCACTTTGGTGTATTCCAGCAGCGCCGGGTCAGGCAGGGCTTTACTCAACAGTTGCGCCGCGCCGCGTAAGCCGCCGAGCGGGTTTTTTATCTCATGGGCCAGCCCACGTACCAGATCGCGTGCGGCGACCTGCTGAGCGTGCTGAAGCTGCTCCTGGCTCAGACGGCGCTGATTATCCATCGGCGCCATCTCCAGTAAAATCTGGCCGTCCGGCATACGCTGCGCGGTGACGGAAAGAATATGCGAACGCCCGTCAATCACCAGCGTCACTTCGTTATCCGTAAAACCTTGTCCCGCCTCTAAACTCTCGCGCATGAGTTCAAGATTTAAGGAGAAATAGCTCAGGAGTTCAGGAAGCGGCGTACCAAACAGTTTGCGTGAGCTTTGAGCGAGCAACTGTTGAGCAGCCGGGTTGGCGTAGTGTACCGCCAGCTCATCGTCGACCAGCAAGATGCTGTTGATAAGCGAATTGAGGATCTGCCCAGCATCGGGCGGCGTGCCTGTTGCCATACAGCAGTCTCCTGACAGTCTGCACCATTTTAGTGCATTATAGCTTTTACGCAGAAAAAGCGCGAAGGATCAGGTTGTTGGCGGAGAAAAAAGCCCATCAGATGATGGGCTACAGATTGCTGACAACCTTCACGCCGAATGGCGGCGATGAGGGTCGACATCAGTCTTAAACCTGCCGGAGCAGGCAAAAGTTTCCACGGCAACTTAAAACGATTAAACGCTGTAGTACAGCTCAAACTCTACCGGGTGCGGCGTCATGCGTACGCGGTCGTTTTCTTCGCGGCGCAGGGCGATGTAGGCATCGATAGCTTCATCGGTAAAGACGCCACCCGCTTTCAGGAACTCGCGGTCCAGATCCAGCTCGTTGAGGGCTTCTTCCAGAGAACCAGCAACCTGCGGGATCTCTTTCGCTTCTTCCGGCGGCAGGTCGTACAGGTTTTTGTCCATCGCTTCGCCTGGGTGGATCTTGTTCTTGATACCGTCAAGACCCGCCATCAGCAGGGCGGCAAAGCACAGGTACGGGTTCGCCGCCGGGTCCGGGAAACGCACTTCGATACGACGCGCTTTCGGAGAAGCCACTACCGGGATACGGATAGATGCGGAACGGTTACGCGCGGAGTAGGCCAGCATGACTGGCGCTTCGTAGCCCGGAACCAGACGCTTGTAGGAGTTGGTGGTCGGGTTCGCCAGGGCGTTGATCGCTTTCGCGTGTTTGATCACGCCGCCGATGTAGTACAGCGCCTGCTCGGACAGACCGGCATACTTGTCGCCAGAGAACAGGTTGGTGCCGTTTTTCGACAGCGACATGTGGCAGTGCATCCCGGAACCGTTATCACCGAACATCGGTTTTGGCATAAAGGTCGCGGTTTTACCGAAGCGGTGCGCAACGTTGTGAACCACATATTTGTAAATCTGAATTTCGTCCGCTTTTTTGGTCATGGTATTGAAGCGGGTTGCCACTTCGTTCTGGCCTGCGGTTGCCACTTCATGGTGGTGCGCTTCAACGACCAGACCCATCTGCTCCATCACCAGGCACATTTCAGAACGGATATCCTGAGCGGAGTCTACTGGCGGAACCGGGAAGTAACCGCCTTTCACTGCCGGACGGTGGCCTTTGTTGCCGCCTTCATACTGGGTGGCAGAGTTCCAGGCGCCTTCGATATCGTCAATAGCGACATGGGAACCGGAGATAGAGCTGCCGAAACGGATGTCGTCAAACAGGAAGAATTCCGGTTCTGGCCCGAACAGCACCGTGTCGGCGATGCCGGTAGAACGCAGGTAGTCTTCCGCGCGCTTGGCGATAGAACGCGGATCGCGGTCATAGCCCTGCAGCGTACCCGGTTCCAGGATGTCACAACGAATGATCAAGGTAGAGTCTGCGAAGAACGGGTCGATAACCGCAGTAGAGGCGTCCGGCATCAGCACCATGTCAGATTCGTTGATACCTTTCCAGCCACCAATCGAGGAGCCGTCAAACATTTTGCCTTCTTCAAAGAATTCGGCATTCACCTGATGAGCAGGGATTGTGACGTGCTGTTCTTTACCTTTGGTATCAGTGAAGCGCAGATCGACAAACTTCACTTCGTGCTCATTCAGCATCGTCAAAACGTGTTCAGCGGACATACTTAACTCTCCAGATTGGTCATGGTCGTCGTGGTAACGAGGTGTTCAATTCTTTCATCATTTGGCCGTGTCGCCGTAAAAATGATAAAGCGAAATCTGTGCCAACTTTTAAATTGCCCCTAAAAGGCGTTATCATGCGCACCATCGTGCAAAAGGGCTGCACCATACTGCGTATGTTGCACCAAAATAGTGCTTTAATGTGAACATTAAGCACCATGTTGGTGCAATGCACAATGAATAACCCTTTTAACGCTCCGTGAAAGCGATCACAAAGAAACTCTGCAATACTTGTTTGCGGAGGATGTTTGTGATCCTGTTTTGTAGTGCGATTAATCCGTGTACAATAACGCGCTATTTCTAATGCCTGAGGCAAAGTTGTGATCGAAAATTTGCGTAACATCGCCATCATCGCGCACGTTGACCATGGTAAAACTACCCTGGTTGATAAGCTGCTGCAGCAATCCGGTACGTTCGACTCTCGTGCCGAAACTCAAGAGCGTGTGATGGACTCCAACGATTTGGAGAAAGAGCGTGGGATTACTATCCTCGCGAAAAACACCGCTATTAAATGGAATGATTACCGTATCAACATCGTTGATACCCCTGGGCACGCAGACTTCGGTGGTGAAGTTGAGCGTGTCATGTCCATGGTCGACTCCGTGCTGCTGGTGGTTGACGCATTTGACGGCCCGATGCCGCAGACGCGCTTCGTGACCAAAAAAGCCTTTGCTCATGGCCTGAAGCCTATCGTGGTTATCAACAAAGTTGACCGTCCTGGCGCGCGTCCGGACTGGGTTGTCGATCAGGTATTCGACCTGTTTGTAAACCTTGACGCGACCGACGAACAGCTGGACTTCCCGATCATTTACGCATCCGCCCTGAACGGTATCGCTGGTCTGGATCACGAAGATATGGCGGAAGACATGACTCCGCTGTACCAGGCGATCGTTGACCACGTACCTGCGCCGGACGTTGACCTTGACGGTCCGTTCCAGATGCAGATCTCCCAGCTCGACTACAACAACTACGTTGGCGTTATCGGCATTGGCCGTATCAAACGCGGCAAAGTGAAGCCGAACCAGCAGATCACTATCATTGATAGCGAAGGTAAAACCCGTAACGGTAAAGTCGGTAAGGTACTGACTCACCTGGGTCTGGAGCGTATCGACAGCGATCTGGCGGAAGCAGGCGACATCATTGCCATCACCGGTCTGGGTGAGCTGAACATCTCTGACACCATTTGCGATCCGCAGAATGTGGAAGCGCTGCCTGCGCTGTCTGTTGACGAACCGACTGTCACCATGTTCTTCAACGTCAACACCTCGCCATTCTGTGGTAAAGAAGGTAAATACGTTACCTCTCGTCAGATCCTTGACCGTCTGAACAAAGAACTGGTACACAACGTTGCGCTGCGCGTTGAAGAAACCGAAGATGCGGACGCGTTCCGTGTATCCGGTCGCGGTGAACTTCACCTGTCTGTTCTTATCGAAAACATGCGTCGTGAAGGTTTCGAAATGGCGGTTTCCCGTCCGAAAGTTATCTTCCGTGAAATCGATGGCCGTAAACAAGAGCCGTTCGAGAACGTGACGCTGGACGTTGAAGAACAGCACCAGGGTTCCGTGATGCAGGCGCTGGGCGAGCGTAAAGGCGACCTGAAAAACATGAATCCGGATGGCAAAGGCCGCGTGCGTCTCGACTACGTGATCCCAAGCCGTGGCCTGATCGGCTTCCGTTCCGAATTCATGACCATGACGTCCGGTACCGGTCTGCTGTACTCCACCTTCAGCCACTACGACGACGTGCGTCCGGGTGAAGTGGGCCAGCGTAACAACGGCGTACTGATCTCCAACGGTCAGGGTAAGGCGGTGGCGTTTGCGCTGTTCGGTCTGCAGGATCGCGGTAAGCTGTTCCTGGGACACGGTGCGGAAGTTTATGAAGGCCAAATCATCGGTATTCACAGCCGTTCCAACGACCTGACGGTAAACTGCCTGACCGGTAAGAAACTGACCAACATGCGTGCGTCCGGTACGGACGAAGCAACGGTTCTGGTTCCGCCGGTTAAGATGACCCTGGAGCAGGCGCTGGAATTCATCGATGATGACGAACTGGTAGAAGTGACGCCACAGTCTATCCGTATTCGTAAGCGTCATCTGACGGAAAACGATCGCCGTCGCGCGATGCGCGGTCCGAAAGAAGAGTAATCCCGACTGAATCCCGATGGCGCTTCGCTAATCGGGTTATAACGGGTTGGCTGGATTAGGCGTTTACGTTACTCTCCAGCAAACAAAAAAGCCGCTGAATTTCAGCGGCTTTTTTATCAGAAGAAATACTTCGCGCCAATACGTATCTGGTTTTGTTCCCGGTGATAGGGCTCGACGTTACGGTCCAGCCAGCGTAACTCTAAGTACGGCAACCAGTGCGCGTTGATACGATAGCGGAAGGTATTGGTTATTTCCCAATGATGGTCTTTACCGTTGCTGCTGTTGAAATCATTCACCCGTATAAAATAGTGTGGCTCGAAGGTATAAGAGAATTTGTCGGTAATCATAAAATTCCAGTAATTACCGATCTCATAGGTATCATTATTATCCAGCTCGCCGTTTAAATCGGCGGAGCTGTAATTGTTGTGGTTATAGCGGTTGCGTACTGTCAGGTTAAACCAGGGGGTAAATTTATAATTCACATCCAAATAAACAGCACCGCTGGAACCAATACTTTTATCGGTAATCAATCCACCGGGCTGGATAGTGAGTTTATCCGTTGGCTTAAACAGCGGATACCAGCCTTCAATCTCGTTATAGCCATGCTTGAGTTCATCGGTGCGTTGCAGGGTATAAGTGTTGGTGAGCATAATACCTGCGCCCGTATCGGAGTTATAGCCCACGCGCAGCATGAACTCCATCTGATCGGAAGCTAGGTTGTACGCCTCACGATTTTCGACATAGGCGCCAGCAAAAACAGAGGTGGATATCACCGAAGACAACAGCATCATTGTGTTTAGTGTTTTCATCATAAATCCATTTTATAAGCGTAGGGAAGCCGCCATCCCTAAAATGGAAATAGCGGCGGGCTCTGATTAAATATCTACAGTAGCGATGTCTTTATTATTATGTGAAAGGCTTTCAGGATGTTTGGTTTTTTTCCGTTGATTAATTTCCTCAATAATAAAAGCGAAACGCGCTTCGTTCAGTTTATAGAAGAACCCCATGGTTAATGCGGCAATAATTGCCAGCCCGCAAGGCCAGAGAAATATCAACTGGCGTAAACCCAACAGCGTGGCATCGCTTTGCGCGATATTGGGGATATAGCCAATCTGAGTGAGCATGATCCCTGGTAAGAATCCTGCCAGCGCCGCGGAGATCTTGCGCGAAAAGGTATAACCGGTGTACACCGAACCTTCCGCGCGAATGCCTGTTTTCCACTCACCGTAGTCCACCGTATCCGGGACTAGCGCCCAGTTCAGGCTGTTTACAAAGGCAGTACCGAAAAAGGCGATGCAGGAGAAAATAATAAAGGTCAGCGAGGTACTGCCCCAGAAATAATTAAGGATATCACCTAGTGCCCACAGCACCATCCCGCCCAGATAGACTTGCTTTTTGCCAAAACATTTTACAGTCCAGGGGACGAGAATAACGCCCACTAAAACGCATCCCATGCTAAAGAATCCCATCCACGATAACAGATGGATATCGTTCAGTACGTATTGCGCGTAATAAACCTGAATCGCTAACTTAATGTTGAAGGCGGCCAGTGTGCATAGATTCGCCAGGCAGAGCACAAATAAAGGGGGATTGCGGAATATGGCGTAAAACGATTTAAAGATGCTGATTTTATGTTCTGTTGACGGCCGCTCGATGTAATGTTCTTTAACGCCTTTGAAGCACAGCAGCATAAATCCAAAACCGCAAACGGAAAAAATTAACGCCGCGCAGACGTAGCCCAACGAGGTCGACGAAAATAATGCCTGTAAAGGCATAAACGCCACGGTGCAGACGAGTAAACCCAGCGTTGCGCCTCCCTGACGAAAGGCAGCCAGTTGAGCCCGTTCATGTGAGTTTTTGGTTATCGCGGGAATCATCGCGCCATATGCACAATTCATCAGGCTGTAAAACAGGCCAAACAACATAAACAGACCGGTGGCAATCGCCGTTTTCACTGGCAAACTAAATGTCGTGGCAATGAACTGTACCGTCGTAATAATAGTGGTCGGAATCGCCGCATATAAGATAAATGGCCTGAATTTTCCCATTGGACCAATATTTTTCCGCGAATCTAACAGAATACCGGTTAGCATATCGGTGAAGGCGGTAAAGAATTTCGCCACCAGGAAAATAATCCCGCCGTACCATGCAGGCATTGCCAGTTCATCGGTGTAAAATTTCAACAGATATAGCGTGCCGATGCTTAACATCAGATTGGAACCAATATCGCCCAGTCCGTAGGCGATTTTTTCCCGTAGGCTTAGTTTACGTGTTAGCGGATCGTGATCAGACATAATAAATCCCCGTAGCGCCCCGCAGGGCGCCATTCATTATCATTATGCGGTTGCGCGTTTACGGGCTTCGATTTCATCAACGATGCGGATGTACATTTTTTCATTGAGGTTATAGAAACAGCCCATCGCGATGATAGTGACAACCGCCAGCGCGCACGGATAAATAAAGATCAGCTGGCGTAACCCTTCGACCGTCCCTGCAGACTGCACCACGTTCGGCACATAGCCGATTTGCGTCAGCATCCAGCCGGGGAAAAAGCCCGCCAGCGCCTGCGAAACTTTACGGAAGAAGGTGAATCCGGTGTACACCGTCCCTTCTGAACGCACGCCGGTGCGCCATTCGCCGTATTCCACCGTGTCGGACACCAGCGCCCAGTTCAGGCTGTTGACGAAAGCGGAGCCAAAGAATGCCAGGCACGAGAAGGCGACAAAACTGACCGAACCGCCGCCGAAGAAATAGTTCAGTAAATCTCCGGCGACCCAAATCAGCAGGCCGCCGATGTAGACCTTTTTCTTGCCAAAGCGGCGTACCATTCCCGGCATCAAAAACACACCAATGAAGATACAGCCCATGCTGAAGAAGCCCATCCACGAGAGCAGAATCGGATCGTTCAGCACGTACTGGGTGTAATAGACCTGGATCGCCAGCTTGACGTTGAACGCGCCCAAGGTGCACAGGTTGGCGATACAGAGAATAAACAGCGGACGGTTACCGGCGATGGCGCGGAAAGACTGCAACAGCCCCGGTTTTTGCGTCGCGTCAGCCGGTTTCACCTCGACATAACGCTCTTTGACGCCAGCATAGCACCACCACATAAAGAACAGACCAAACAGCGAAAACAGGGTGGCGGCAAAGATATAACTTAACTGCGCGTTGCCTTCGATCAGGTTCATCACTGGCACAAACCCGACCGTACAAAGCAGCAGGCCCAACGTAGCGCCGCCCTGGCGCCAGGCGGCAAGCGAGGCGCGTTCGTCCGGGTTTTTGGTAATCGCAGGCACCATTGCGCCGTAAGAGCAGTTCATCATGCTGAAGAACAGTCCATACAGCATAAACAGTACCGTCGCCATCACCGTTTTCCCGGTAATTTCAAAGGGCGTGCTGACAAAGTTGGCGATAGCCAGCAGCGTCACCGGAAACGCGGCATACAGCACGAAAGGACGGAATTTACCCTTTGGACCGATTTTACGCCGCGAATCGAGCATAATCCCGGTTCCCATATCGGTAAATGCGGTAAAAAATTTTGCGATAAGGAAAATGATCCCGCCGTACGTCCCCGGTAAACCTAAGACATCGGTATAAAACTTAAGTAAATAAAGCGTACCGATATCCAACAGGATATTAGACCCTAAATCACCTATTCCATAGGCGACTTTTTCTTTAAATGGCAAACGTAATGTTGCTGGGTTGGCTGTATTTTGACTCATGATTATCCCTCATTCGCCCGCGGGGTACTCCCACGGGCGAGCCTGATCAGATTTGGCGTAACGACGCGAACAGCGACGCCCACTCACTGCTGGCGCGATAAAAAACCGGTGGTTTGCCGACAGGCGCATCCACGGTAATCTCTCCGCCTTGATGAGCTTCACCGGTCCAGACGTTGATCCAATTGTCCTCTGGCAGATACAGCGTCCAGTCGCAGCGTCCCTGCTCATGAACGGGCGCAACCAGCAGGTCCTGGCCCAGCAGGTACTGGTATTTCAGGGTGTAGGTGGTCGCGTCGTCTTCGTAATGCAGGAACAGCGGACGCATCACCGGCAGGCCTGTCGCCGCGTTTTGCGCGACGGCGTCTTTGAGATACGGTTTCAGGGTTGTGAAGACGGTGGTCATACGGGCAAAGTGGGCAAGGGTTTCCGCATCGCCGTCAAACTGCCAGTTATCGCCCGGGCGGTTGCCTTCGTGGGTACGCATCATTGGCGTAAAGGCGCTAAAGTCGCACCAGCGCAGTAGCAACTCCTTCGTGCGTTTCATCTCAAACAGCGTGGTGTAACCGCCAATGTCGCTATGGTGCAAGCCGTGACCGGTCATCGCCAGAGAAAGCGCGGCAGGAACAACCGACGCCAGACCATCATCGAGACTCCAGTCAACGTTCTGATCGCCTGCCCACATCATGGTGGAGTATTTCTGGCTGCCGGTATAACCCGCGCGCATAAAGAACAGGATTTCGCCGAGCTTGCCGGTCTCTTCCAGCGCTTCGTAGTTACACTTCGCCCACAGCGCAGGCCAGGCGTTATGCATAATTTCGGCGCTGACGCCGTTATGCAGATACGTATCCGTCGGCAGATACTCGCCAAAGTCCGCCATCCAGCCGCCACAGCCGAGCGCGATCATGTTCTTTTTGATCACATCTTTGAACCAGTTGTAGGCTTCCGGATTGGTCAGATCGACCACGCCGCCATAGAACTCGCCAAATTCAACCAGATAGTCGCCACCTGTGGCATCTTTCGCCAGATAGCCGCGTTTTGCCGCTTCGGCACAAAGATCTTTGTCGCTGGCGACATACGGGTTGATGTAGGAGAGGAACTGCACCCCTTCGGCGTTCCATTGTTTTATCCGGCTGTCCAACCCGGGGTAGTTGTCGCTGTTCCACTTCCAGTTCCACATCACGCGCTTGCCGAAGGAGGTCATGCGGATCCCGGACCAGTCCTGTGCCCAGATACCGTTTACCTTCACCCCCGCGTTACGCATGGTGTCCAGCTTCTGCTGGCAGATCTCGGTACCGCCCTGAATACCGAGCGTAACGCCGTCATAGACCCAGTCCGGCAACTCGGGCTGGCGGCCCAGCAGCGCCGTCAGTTTTTCGAGCAGAGAAATGTAAGTGTCCGCGCATTCGAAGCGCAGAGTCGTGTTATCTTCCCAGAACGCCAGCTCGTGATAGTCCGGCGCGCTGAAGTCGAAATTCATATAGCAACTGTTATCGACGTGGCAGTAATACTTCTGGGTGCTGACGAAAGTGGGCTGCGGGAAGAAAGTCCAGTAATAGTCGCCGCCCGCGTTCTCTTTGCAGTCGGCCTGCCAGGTGACATAGCTCTGTTTGTTACGTCCCACGCCCTGTTCGCTGGTCCACAGCGGGAACGGTTTGCCGCGCAGATCGAAGTAAGAGAACTGCTCGCCGCAACCATAGATATGGTCTTCCGGCTTCGCGGCCAGCCGCAGCCAGATACGGTTATGGCTGCGTTCGCCGTTTTGCAGGTTCAGCGTCAGGCGGCCTTTGTCGTCGGCACAGACGTTCAGGGTGGCATTGACCGCGTCGCCGCGGCTGAACAGGATCCGCCAGCCGTCCGGGGACTCACTGACGGTCGCCTCGGTCAGGGCGATTTTTTCGTTCAACTTGTCTTTAATACTGAAGTTGCCGCGGAACATGTCGATATCGGCCACGCCTGCGCCAATCCACAGGCACGGGGATGCCGTGCTGTGGTGAAGGAGAGGGCGTTGTTGGTAGAATAAAGTAAAACCGTTCTCACTTTTCTCTAACCGGATATTCAGTAAAAACTCATCTTTCAGACTCATATCAATATCTCCATTCATTGAGGAGCGTGGGACGGGTAATGTATTTATGTTTTTTAGATTTTTAATAAGTGCTAAAACATAACGATCAGCATGTTTTATTTCGCCTCATCAGCTTTGCGAATCTCGGCGATTTTTTTACCAAACAACAGCTGTAACAGCGCCAGTAATAGAAATGGCGGTAACAGGGCAACAATCGCAGGAATTCCCATTGCGCCTTTGATTAACATCGCGCCAGAGGCAATCAGTAATAAAAAGACCAGCACACGAAATACCTTCACTGAGATACGTTTATGAACGTATTGACCTACCAGCGATCCCAGAATCATCGTCGGAATACAGAAAATCACCAGCTTGAAGGTCGAAATAGTCAATATTCCGCTGGTTGCCAGGCCGCCGACCACGGCAATATTATTTGCAGTAAAGAAGGCATTCAGCGTCCCACGAAAAGCCGCCGGTCCTAAATTACGTAACATGCCATACATCACCACCGGCGGACCATTGGTGGAGAACGCGGCACCCAGCGCACCGGCGACTGCGCCAAGCGGCGCGGCGATCCATCTGCGGTCATAAACGGGCAGGCGGGGAATGAACATGCTGTAAAACGAGTACAGGATCAGAAACGCGCCAAGCCCTATTTTCATCATATGATCGGGCAGAAACGTCAGCGCATATAAGCCGACCGGAATGCCGAGAAATGAAAAACCAATTAACACCGCAGCGGAGCGCCAGTCCGTTTCTTTTCGCGAAAGCCAGGTTGCATAGATAGCGGTTGCGGTGCCGACAATAACCGATAAGGGCGTAGCCATTTTTACCGGCAACATTAGGGTGATAAGCGGCATCGTCGTCAGCCCGCCGCCAAAGCCAGCGCAAATTCCCACAAAGGTATAAAGGAACATTAATGCAATGACGATTAATACCACGTTGGTATCTAACATGACGCCATCAGGCGTGAATAAATTAAAAAAATCCATGGTAATTCCTTATAGTTAATCCAGACCTAAACCTGGCGACGCAAATGACGCGCTGAAGCCTTTAATTGTTATTCGGTTACTTTTATTGAACTCCGGGCTCCTGGCGTTCGCCTTTAATAGATAAAAAGAGACGATGATGTTTCCCTGGTTGCAGGTAGATGAGATCGATTGCCGAATTAAAAGCATTCGGTGGACAACTCATAGGTTCAACCGCCAGTCCCTGACGATTTAACTTTTCACCGCTGTATATCTGTAACCACGGCTGATCGGCGTACAGAGTTACAGAAAGTCCTTGCGCTGGGTCGGTAATATTGACTTCCCACGTGCGGGAATCGGTTTTAAATGTGTGATCGATTTTCCGTGTGCCAATAGTCCGTGGAAGGGAAAAGTCCAGGTCCAGTTCTTGCGCCGGATGTAGCGATGTGGGATTTGAACGACTATCTACCGCAAAAACCTGTTTTGCCGGAATTTGCACCCGGTAGTTATCGACAGGCGAGAGGTTACAGGTGAGATAAGGGTGAATGCCCGCGCCATAGGGGGCCGGAAGTTGTCCGGCATTTTCACTGATTATCTCTACGGACAGGCCTTTTTCCCGATCCAGCGAATAAATCACCGTTGTAAATAAAGAGAAAGGATAACCATAGCTGGGAGGTAAAAATGCCGTCAGAGTGACGTTATCCGGTGCCGCATCAGCGACCTGCCAGTCGCGCCAGGCCAGAAAACCATGAATGGCGGCGCGTGAAGCGTGCTCATTCACCGGCAACTGAAATTCCTGCCCCTGATACCGATAACAGCCATTCGCAATACGGTTAGGCCAGGGAACAAGCACTTTCCCCAGATGTGCGGGCGGCATTTCTTCCGGGTTATGCGGTATCACCAGGTGGCAGCCCTGATATGTTAATTCCGCAAGTCCGGCGCCAACGGTCACAATTTTTGCGCGGTAATCGCCTGCTGTAAGGGAAAGGGTTTTCCCCCCGCTATGCAAACGTATTTGCTGCATACTTATCCCCTGACGGCATATCAACGCAGAATGTTGATATGCCGTATTACGTTGGTTTTACTTAGCGTTTATGTCCAGTAACCCGGCGGCGACGGCGGGCGCCAGGCCCGGCGCTAACGGGATGCGTGGAATCACCAGACAGTGAAGCAGGTGGTAAATATCCTGTTTACCGTCCCAGACTTTGGTGGTGACCTTGTTGTCAGGATCAAGCTCCTGCCACCAGGAACCATTTTCGTAGTCCATCAGGTATTTAATGCAGTAGTCCCACCATTTCTGATACCAGTTTTCATACTGGCGATCGCCTGTCACGGTATAGAGCGCATATGCCGTTCCCATCGCTTCCACGATCGGCCAGCGTACACGTTCCCGCACGATGGGTTTACCTTCCCAGTCTACGGTGTAAACGATGCCGTCAGCGCCATCCGGCGCCCAGGCGTCGCGGATAGTGGCGTGGAACAGCCCTTTGGCGTCTTCCAGCAGCCAGGCGGGAGGTTGCTCGCATCTGGCTTCAAACGCGGCGTGGATATGCAGCATCAAGCGGCCCCATTCAATCCAATGGCCGGGCGTGCCGCCGTAGGCGCGGAAGCGGTGAGCCGGATTGTCTTTGTTGTAATCGCGGATGGGATTCCAGTTGACGTCGAAGTGCTCATTGACGCGATACTCGCCTTTACGCGCGACGTCGTGAATAATCACCGACGCGATACGCACCGCACGGTCAAGCCATTTACGGTCATGTGTGACGTCATAGACGATCAGGAAGGCTTCGACGGCATGCATATTGGCGTTACCGCCGCGGTAATCTTCGGTTTTGCTGAAGGCTTCGTCCCAGGATTCAAGGCACATCTGCTCTTCTTCGCTCCAGAAGTATTTTTCAATGGTTTCAATGGCATCATCGAGTAACTTTCTGGCTTCCGGATGGCCAGTGGTGACCGCGCTGGCGGCACCGAGCAGGACAAAGAAATGCTGGTAACCCTGTTTGGAAGCATCCATCACTCCCTGATCATTAACGCAGGCGTACCAGCCGCCATATTTTTTATCCCGCAGTGCGCCATTGAGGGCTTTAATCCCATGCTCAACGAGATCGTAAGCCCCCGGTCTGCCCATCGCGGCGGCGACAGAATAAACGTGCAGCATACGAGCGGTGATCCACAAATGGGTCCCCATCTCTTCTTTTACCTGGCCTTTATTACCCAGCCAGCCGAAGCCGGTTGGCACCGCTGCATTTTTACCAAAATCAAAGATGCGATCCGTTTCTTGCTCCAGCCAGCGGTTGTGGCTTAAGGTGTTAAACCATTTCATGTGCATTCCTCGTTTAATTACGTTTAGCCATCATTTCGTCGACGATTTCGCCTAATCGCTGCAGTTTCGGTACAGAGATGTCGCGTAACATCATGGTGGTATCCGGCAGCCCAATCACTGACGACCAGACCGCGCGGCCAGCCAGGAAGCCGGATGCGCCAGCACGCATCGCCACACTGACCGCCCGCGGGAATAACTTTTCATCCACGCCGGAGGAGAGAATCACCCACGGCATCGCGATATGCTCATTCAACCGCTGGGAGGCCGACAGCAGTTCCTGCTGTGAACCTTTGCCGTACAGCGGCATTTCGACTTTGTAGAGGTCGGCGCCGCTGTCGCCCAGCTCTTTCGCGGCGTCGATGATGGCCTGCTCGCGATCGAATTTATCGCCGCGACGCGGTGGGCGAACCACGGGTTCGATAATGCTCAACAGGCCGTTGCTGTGGCATAGCGTGTTGAATTCTTTCACCATATCCAGACGTTGCTGTGCGTCTTCATCACTGCGCCACAGCACCAGCAGCTTCAGCGCTTTTGCGCCATCCTGCTTCACGGCCTGAGGGTTAATACTTTTGTCGATTGTCACGCTGTCGACGGGAATGCCGTTACCCGGAATAAACGCATCGGCGGCGACGATCATCGCGCAGCTTTTGGCGACCGCGTTTTGTTCCACCACCTGGCGGTAACAGAACTGCTCATCCAGCAGAATCGCCGAGGCATACGGCGACAGTATTTTTGCCGCGTTGACTTTGAAGTCGGTCAGATGCTGATCCGTCACCGGCGTCGGCGCGCCTGCGGCGGCAAACATCAGGCGCATTGCTTCGCGCTGATCAACCGCCAGCATGGCAAAACCGCCGGAAGGTCGGGTGATATCTTTCAGGGTGTACGTCGTCATTCTTCAGTCCTTTTGCGTATCAAAATGGTTATTTCAGTCCGGCAGAAGTGCGAACCTGTTCGAGAATCGCTGTCCAGTCTTCGCGGCCGCGGCCAGCCGCCCGCGCCTGGTTATAAACCTCACGGGAGGCGGCGCCGAGCGGCATCGGGACGTGCAGGTGGTTGGCGACATCCAGCGCGATGCCCAGATCCTTATGTGCCAGATCGATCATGAAGGCCGGGGAAAGATCCCCTTTCAGCACCTTGTTCGGCCAGGAGGTTGTGAAATGGCCTTTCCCGGCGGGGGTCCCGCTCATGACTTTCAGGGCCACCTCAAAAGAGAGACCGAGTGCTTCACAGAGCACAGCGGCTTCGGCGGACAGGGCGTTGAGCGCAATGCTCATGTAGTTGTTGATGAGCTTCACGCGGATACCCATGCCCGGCCCTCCGGCATTAATCAGCTCGTCACCCATTGCCATCAGCAACGGCATGGCCCGTTCTATCTGTTCCGCGGTGCCGCCCGCCAGCAGAAGCAGCGTGCCGGCCACGGCGTGATCGGAGGTACGGCCAACGGGCACGTCCATCATTTCGAACCCTCTGGCGCGCATGTCGGCAATCAGGCTATCGGTCTGTAAGGGATGAATGGTCGACATATCAATCACCAGCGCCTGCGGCGACAGGGCTTCGCAAACGCCCTGTGCGCCAAACAGCACGCTGCGCACCAGATCGCCATTCGGCAGCATGGTGATAACAAACTCAGCGCCTTCCACGGCCTGCGCCGGACTGCTGGCTGGCTGAGCGCCTTTTTCCACCAGGCGCTGTACGGCGTCCGGATTGACGTCGAAGACGCTGAGTTGGTGACCCTGCTTCAACAGGTTGCTCGCCATCGGCGAACCCATTTGCCCTAATCCGATAAATGCTACTGCTGCCATAACGTCCTCCTGAGACGTGGATGTCATTTTTTGTCATTCATTGCCGCTTGTTTTGTCTGTTTTTGATCGTATTTGTAATTTATGGTCAAAAAATTGACAGCCGTCACTTTTTAAACATTTTGTGAAATTAAAATAAATCCCATCCCGAACTGCTTAAGGAACGACCATGATTCGCATTGCTTGTGTAGGAATTACCGTGATGGATCGCATCTATTACGTAGAAGCGTTACCGACAGAAGGAGGTAAATATGTGGCAAATCGCTATACGGAAGTGGGCGGCGGGCCTGCTGCGACTGCCGCAGTGGCTGCGGCGAGGCTGGGCGCGCAGGTGGACTTTATTGGCCGTGTGGGCGATGACGCCACCGGAAACACCCTGCTGGCGGAACTGGAGTCCCTGGGGGTGAACACGCGCTATACCCGGCGCTACGCGGGGGCGAAGTCATCCCAGTCGGCGATTACCGTCGACGCCAAAGGGGAGCGGATTATTGTCAACTTTCCCAGTCCGGATTTACCGCCAGACGCCGACTGGCTCAGGGAAATCGACTTTTCGCAGTGGGACGTGGTACTGGCCGACGTTCGCTGGCATGAAGGCGCAAGACAGGCCTTCACGCTGGCGCGCGAGGCGGGCGTCATAACGGTACTGGATGGCGATGTCACGCCGCAAGACATTCGCGAGCTGGTGGCAATGTGCGATCACGCAGCGTTCTCTGAACCGGGACTGACGCGTTTAGCGGGGACAGAAAATGTCATTGATGCGCTAAGATACGCACAAACGATCACAAATGGTCATGTGTATGTGACTCGCGGTAGCGAGGGATGCAGTTGGCTCGACAAGGACCTACTACGGCATCAGCCCGGCTTCGCCGTTGAGGTTGTCGATACCACTGGCGCGGGCGACGTTTTTCACGGCGCGCTGGCGTTTAGCCTGGCTTGCGGTGAGGCGCAGCCAGAGGCGGTCAGATTCGCCAGTGGCGTGGCGGCGCTGAAGTGTACCCGACCCGGTGGACGCGCTGGGATCCCCGACTGTGATCAAACCCGCTCTTTTCTGTCACTTTTTGTATAAAATTGCAGGGCAATGGTTTTTCGAGGAAATTTCATGAGTCTTACTGAACTGACCGGCAATCCCCGTCACGATCAACTGCTCGCGCTCATTGGGGAGCGCGGGTATATGAACATTGATGAGCTGGCGGATTTGCTGGAGGTCTCAACCCAGACGGTGCGTCGCGATATCCGAAAATTAAGCGAGCAGGGGCTGATCACTCGTCATCACGGCGGTGCGGGGCGCGCATCCAGCGTCGTCAATACGGCATTCGAGCAGCGTGAGGTCTCGTGGACGCAGGAGAAAAAAGCCATTGCGGAAGCGGTCGCTGACTATATCCCGGACGGTTCCACCGTGTTTATCACCATTGGCACCACCGTCGAGCAGGTCGCACGGGCGTTGTTGAACCACAACCATCTGCGCATTATCACGAACAGTCTGCGCGTCGCCCATATTCTCTACAACAATCCGCGATTTGAAGTGATGGTGCCCGGCGGAACGCTGCGTCCGCACAACAGCGGGATTATCGGACCTTCCGCGACAGCCTTTGTCGCCGGATTTCGCGCCGACTATCTGGTCACCAGCGTCGGGGCGATAGAGGGTGATGGCGCGTTGCTGGAGTTTGATGTCAACGAGGCCAGCGTGGTGAAAACCATGATGGCGCACTCACGGCACATTCTCCTCGCCGCCGACCATACCAAATACCATGCTTCTGCCGCGGTAGAAATTGGTAATGTTTCGCAGGTAACAGCCTTGTTTACCGATGAACTGCCCGGACCCGCCCTGCATAATTTGCTTACCTCCCAGCAGATCGAAATCGTTCAAGTGAGCCCCGGTCAGGACGATGCCGTGAATGCCTGACAGCACTTTTCATATCAACCGCCGATGCTGGCGGTTTTTTTATCACAAAAATAAAAAATAGATAAACATCCTAATATTCAGCGCACTATTCTTAAAATCCTCTCCTTTAAGCAAAAAATGCTTTTTTTACCATTTGATTTTTTTATGAATTTGCGTTTTGGCACGCCGTTTTTTTTTCAGCAAAAAAAGTGCCCAGGAATAATGCAAATAATTATATAAAAATCTTCTTGGTTATATATTTCTGCGTTTTAGCACCCATTGACAGCCCGATTAATTAAAGATATTTATGCCGTAAAAGGTAAGGTACATAAATTTTTAAGTTCGGCGTCGCTTTAATTTAAAGAGCGCGGTCCTTTTACCTTTGGTTTTTTCAAGCAGTTATTTTCATTAGAAAACGGAGTCCTGATTCCTGACGAGTACGTGTAAAAACAAACGTTAAGGAAAAGGTGGAAATATGAAAACCATGAATAAAGATCTGAAAAAGAGCGCGCTTTTTAATAAGACGGCATTAAGCATTGCCGTTGCGCTTATTGCTGTAGGCGGCCATGTTCCGATAGCAGACGCGGAGCTGACGCTGGACCATAACAACGTACTTTATTATTACGCAGGTGCTACCCCCCTTGGTGATTACGATCTGATTAACGTCACAACCACCGGGACAGGCGCTACATCCCCGCTCGGGGGCTTTGGTGTTTATCTACAGACGAACGGCATGAATGCGCCAAGTCTGAAAGACATTACTATTAAAACGTCCGGTTCTGCTGCCGATGCGATTAGGGGCAACAGCGAAGCGGTCTTTTTTAAAGCCAGAAATTTAACCATTGAAACCACGGGGTCGTCGGCTGACGGCATTAATGCGGCGTCCGATTTTAATAATAACTACGACTCTCTGGTTTATGTCTCTGAATCTGCGAATATTGCGGTAAAAGATGGCGTTGCCGTCCGGGCGAATAACTTCCAGAACGCGGGAGCAAACAGCATTATTGTCCTGGCCGGAAAAAACGTGTTGAAAGTCACAGGCACGGGTACTGCGGCGAATGTGGCAGACAGTAAAGGCTACGCTGTTTACGCCGGTAACCGGGACAGAGATACCAACGGCATGGGGATTGTGGATATTCTGCAAGGGAAAAGCCATAACACCAAAGGTAATGCGTATGTCTTTATCGGCGATGACTCTGAAATTTCTACCACCACCAAAGCGGGGCATGCTGTTTACGCCAATAAGGGCGGCCTTATCCAGCTAGGTGACGGGGTGGATATTTCAACCACGGGAACCAACGCATTCGCTATTTACGCCTCTACGGAACAGCAAGGTACCTACACGGATAATATCCGTCCGGGTACGGTGTATCTGGCGGGAGGCGCGAAGCTGAGAGTGGCTGACAGCGCCGATGTGATTCAGGCCAACGGCGTTGATTCAATCATTGCCAGCCAGGCGCTGGCAGTGCCGGAGATTGCCGATACGTATCTCAGGACCGACCGGTTAAACATCGACAGAACGGCGCTGACCGACAGCGAAGGCGTGTTTGATATTGAAGGCAATATCAACGCCATCAATGGCGGTACCGTGGCGCTGAATATGGCAGATACTTCCCTGTTCGTCGGCTCGTCCAGCGTAGACGCCACGTCAAAAGTTAACCTGAACATGAAAGGCGGCGACAGCCTGTGGACGATGACCAAAGACTCCACGCTGACTAACCTGACGCTGGATCAGGCGACGCTGCGCTACAGCCCTGACGGCGTATCCCGCGACGATCAGTCCACCTTCAAGACCCTGACCGTGATGGGTAACTATATTGGTACTAACGCGTTGCTGGTACTGAACACGGTTCTGGAAGGCGACAGTTCATTTACCGATAAGCTGATTGTACAGGGCGATACCTCCGGCAATACCAACGTCGGCATTAACAACATTGGCGGCATGGGCGAGCTGACCGTTGACGGTATCAAAATCGTTGAGGTCGCAGGGAACTCTGACGGTACCTTCACCAAAGCCGGACGTATTGTCGCGGGCGCGTATGACTACGATGTGGTGAAGAAAGCCAGCGACTGGTATCTGACCAGCGAACTGACGCCTGTGGATCCGCCGGAAGAACCGGATCCCGATCCGGTCGATCCGCCAGAGCCTCCGACACCGCCAGACCCGGTCGATCCGGTTGACCCTCCTGAGCCGCCGGAACCTCCAACCCCACCGACGCCGCCTGCGCCTGAACCCACGCCGGTTGAGCACCAGTATCGTCCGGAATTTGGCAGCTATCTGGCGAACAATTACGCAGCCAACACGATGTTTATCACCCGTCTGCACGACCGTCTGGGTGAGACGCAGTACACCGACGTGCTGACCGGAGAAGAAAAAGTCACCAGTATGTGGATGCGCAACGAGGGCGGTCATACTCGCTTCGACGACGCCAGCGGGCAGTTGAAAACCACGGCAAACCGCTACGTCCTGCAAATTGGCGGCGACCTGGCGCAATGGAGCAGTGACGGCCTTGACCGCTGGCATCTCGGCGCGATGGCGGGCTATGCCAACCAGAAAAGCAAAACCCGTAATAGCCAGACAGGCTATGCCTCTCGCGGTTCCGTAGACGGTTATAGCGTTGGCCTGTACGCCACCTGGTATGCGAACGAAGCCGATAAAACCGGCACCTACCTGGACAGCTGGGTATTGTACAACTGGTTCGATAACACCGTTCGCGGTGACCATCTGGCCAGCGAAAGCTACAAATCCGACGGTATCACGGCGTCTGTGGAAGGCGGTTACAGCTTCCTGGTCGGTGAAAGTGAGAACGCAACTTACTGGATCCAGCCGAAAGCCCAGGTTATCTGGATGGATGTGCAGGCTGATACCCACCGTGAAAATAACGGAACGGTTGTCAAAGATAAAACTGACGGCAATCTGATGACCCGTCTTGGCGTTCGCGCTTACCTGAAAGGGCACGCGGAAAAAGACGCCGGTAAAGGTCGTGAGTTCCAGCCGTTCGTAGAGGCAAACTGGATCCACAATACCAATAACCAGGCCGTGCAGATGGGCTCCATCACGGATGAAATCAGCGGCACGCGCAATATTGGCGAACTAAAAGTGGGTGTGGAAGGGCAGGTGACGCCACGGCTGCAGGTCTGGGGTAACGTTGCGCAGCAGGTGGGCGACAACAGCTACAGCGATACCTCCGCGATGCTTGGCGTGAAGTACACTTTCTGATACGACAGGCTGCCATAAATCGTTGTAAAGATTGAAGCCACAGGCCCGATAATCGGGTGATGTCACCAGAGGCGATGCTGAAAATGCATCGCCTTTTTTTTCGCTGATCTTCCCGGTCAGACGGATAGTCAAACTTCGCCTTTCCCGCTACAGTTATTCATCCACGGCGAGTAAGGAGATGAACATGCTCTATATCTTTGATTTAGGTAATGTGATTGTCGATATCGACTTCAACCGCGTGTTAGGGGCATGGAGTGATTTGAGCCGTGTACCGCTGGCGTCATTAAAGCAAAGTTTTACGATGGGAGACGTCTTCCACCAGCATGAGCGCGGAGAAATCACTGACGAAGCGTTTGCCGAAGCGCTGTGTCAGGAGATGGAACTGTCGCTGAGCTATGAGCAATTTTCTCACGGCTGGCAAGCGGTGTTTGTCGCGCTGCGGCCTGAGGTGATCGACATCATGCATAAACTGCGTGAGCAGGGACATCGCGTGGTTGTTCTGTCGAACACTAACCGTCTGCATACCACGTTCTGGCCGGAAGAGTACCCTGAGATTCGCCAGGCGGCGGATCATATCTATCTTTCTCAGGATCTCGGTATGCGCAAGCCGGAAACGCGTATCTATCAGCACGTTCTCCAGCAGGAAGGATTTTCCGCGAGCGATGCGGTCTTTTTTGACGATAACGCCGATAATATAGAAGGGGCTAACCAGGTTGGGATGACCAGCATTCTGGTGACCGATAAATCCACCATTCCTGATTATTTCGCGACGCTGTTATGCTAAAAACCGCGCATCAAAAAGCCAGGCACCATACGCGTCCGATCCGGGCCTGGCTAAAGCTGCTCTGGCGGCGCATTGATGAAGACAATATGACGACGCTGGCAGGAAATCTCGCCTACGTCTCGTTGCTCTCTTTAGTGCCGTTGATCGCGGTTGTTTTTGCGCTGTTTGCCGCCTTTCCGATGTTTTCCGAAGTCAGCGTTCAGCTCCGGCACTTTGTTTTTGCTAACTTTATCCCCGCTACAGGCGATGTGATTCAGCGCTATATCGAACAGTTTGTGGCGAATTCCAACAAAATGACCGCCGTCGGGGCGTGTGGGCTGATCGTTACCGCGCTGCTGCTGATGTACGCCATCGACAGCGCCCTCAATACCATCTGGCGCAGCAAGCGTACGCGGCCAAAGGTCTATTCTTTTGCCGTGTACTGGATGATCCTGACGCTCGGGCCGCTACTGGCCGGGGCGAGTCTTGCCATCAGCTCATATTTACTTTCATTGCGCTGGGCAAGCGATCTCAATTCGGTGATTGATGATGTCCTGCGCATTTTCCCGCTGATCCTTTCCTGGCTCTCTTTCTGGTTGCTTTACAGTATTGTGCCGACTACGCGCGTACCCAATCGTGATGCCGTTGTCGGCGCATTTGTCGCTGCGGTGCTGTTCGAAGCAGGAAAGAAAGGTTTCGCGCTTTATATCACCATGTTTCCGTCTTATCAGCTCATTTATGGCGTGCTGGCGGTGATCCCGATTTTATTTGTCTGGGTATACTGGACCTGGTGTATCGTCTTGCTTGGCGCGGAAATAACTGTCACTCTCGGGGAATACCGCAAACTCAAACAAGCCGCAGAACAAGAAGAAGCAGACCAACCATGATTGCACTCATTCAGCGCGTAACCCGTGCCAGCGTCACCGTGGAGGGAGAGGTGACGGGTGAAATTGGCAACGGACTTTTAATCTTATTAGGTGTCGAAAAGGATGACGACGAGCAGAAAGCGAATCGCTTATGCGAGCGCGTACTGGGCTACCGTATTTTTAGCGATGCTGACGGCAAGATGAACTTAAACGTGCAGCAGGCGGGCGGAAGCGTGCTGGTGGTATCGCAGTTTACGCTGGCGGCCGATACGGAACGCGGCATGCGTCCCGGGTTCTCCAAAGGGGCAACGCCGGAACGTGCTGAGGCGCTGTACGATTATTTCGTCGGGCGCTGCCGCCAGCAGGAAATGAACACGCAAACCGGACGCTTCGCTGCGGATATGCAGGTTGCGCTGGTCAACGATGGTCCCGTGACGTTCTGGCTTCAGGTATGAATCAGCTTCCGGCGTGGCCGCGGGTAACAAGAGAGAGTACAGCTATGTATCACCTTCGTGTACCGCAAACAGAAGAAGAATTAGAGCGTTACTATCAGTTTCGCTGGGAAATGCTGCGTAAACCGCTGCATCAGCCAAAAGGTTCCGAACGTGACGCCTGGGACGCGATGGCGCATCACCAGATGGTCGTGGATGAAGACGGTAACCTGGTTGCCGTGGGACGGTTGTACATTAATGCCGATAACGAAGCCTCTATCCGCTTTATGGCCGTTGATCCCGCAGTACAGGAAAAAGGACTGGGGACGCTGATGGCGATGACGCTGGAGTCGGTGGCGCGTCAGGAGGGCGTTAAGCGAGTGACCTGTAGCGCTCGCGAGGACGCGGTCGACTTCTTCGCCAAGCTGGGCTTTGTGAATCAGGGCGAAATTACCACGCCGCAAACCACGCCGGTACGCCATTTTTTGATGATTAAGCCTGTCGCTTCGCTCGACGACATATTGCATCGCGGCGACTGGTGCGGACAGCTACAGCAGGCCTGGTATGAACATATCCCGCTAAGCGAGAAAATGGGCGTACGTATTCAGCAGTACACCGGGCAAAAATTCATTACTACCATGCCGGAGACGGGCAATCAAAACCCGCACCACACGCTGTTCGCCGGAAGTCTGTTTTCGCTGGCGACACTCACCGGTTGGGGGCTTATCTGGCTAATGCTGCGTGAGCGCCACCTCGGCGGCACCATTATTCTTGCCGACGCCCATATTCGCTACAGCAAGCCCATCAGCGGCAGACCCAGCGCGGTAGCCGATCTCGGCTCACTGAGCGGCGATCTTGACCGACTGGCGCGAGGTAAAAAAGCGCGCGTCCAGCTGCAGGTCGAACTGTTGGGCGATGAAACAACCGGCGCGATATTTGAAGGCATTTATATCGTCCTGCCCGCAAAGCCCTTCGGTCCCTATGAAGAAGGTGGGAACGAGGAGGAGTAGGCTGCCTTCTGCTGTCCAATGCGCCAGGCGATATCCTGCATTGCGCTGCGCGCGGCCTGGCTTACTCCGCCAAGCTGGAAGAATCCATGAATAACGCCGAGGTAACGCTGGCAGGTGCAATCTACGCCCTGTGCCGTAAGGCGGTCATACAGCGCTTCGTCTTCATCGCACAGTGGATCGTACTCTGCGCTAATAATGTGAGTGGGCGGCAGGCCATTGAAATCCTCTCTCCACAAAGGGCTGGCTTCGGGGTGCTGGCGGTCGGTGTGTGATAAATACATCTCATAGCCGGTAAGTAATGTGTCACGCGTGATGAGGTAATCCAGCCCATTGCGGGTATAGCTTTCAAAATGCGCCGTGGCGTCGAGCATAGGGTAAATGAGTAACAACTGCGCAGGCAGCCAGCGTTTCGCCGCTTTCAGGCGCATCGCGGTTACCAGCGCCAACTGCCCACCCGCGCTGTCTCCGGCAAGCGTAATGCGCTGTCGGTCGATGCCAAATCGCTCGTGGTAGGTCCAGACAAGATTTGCCCCTTTTTCGGCATCGTCATGCGCCGCCGGGAAAGTATGCTCTGGCGCGAGACGGTACTGGACGGCGATTACCCGGCAGTTGCTGCGGTAAGCCAACTGGCGTAGTTGCTTATCGTGGGTGGCAAATCCTCCGCTGACAAAACAGCCGCCGTGATAATAGATCACACAGGGCAGCGCGCCTGATGCGTGACGGGGAGAAACCACCCGAAACGTTATTTCTTCGAGTACACACACTTCCACTTCGACACGACTTTCCGTGTCGCCAGCGAGCACCGTACTGGCGACATAGCCCGCCCTCCTGTCATCAATACGCTGACCGCGAACAGAGGGGCGTCCCGCGGCGATAAAGTCTCCAACCAACTTTGCAATGCCCTTTTCCAGCGCCATATTTCTCACCCTTTATCTGTATGAATACACAGTGTTATAGCCTGGATAGCGGCGAAATAAAATGACGAATTTTACCGTGATAGCGATTCTGGAAAGCGCCTCGCAAAAGTGAAAGTCACGTCTGAAAGCGCTTTTTTCCCTGCCGCCACGGCTGTATGTTGTGCGAAAAATAGCTGCAAACGATATGCCGGAGAGATATATGAGTATGATGGTTGGAATGGTTATGGGCAGGGTTTTACTCGACCTGCCAGACGATGTGATCAAGCGTCTTGATGATCTCAAAAAGCAGCGCAACCTACCGCGTGCTGAGCTATTACGCGAAGCAGTAGAACAAAACCTTGAAAGACAAGGTCTGGCAGAAAATACCCTTTCTAACGCGTCAGGACTGTGGCAGGGCTGCGAAGAAGACGGTATCGAATACGAAAGGAAATTGCGCGAGGAATGGTGATGCCGCAAGGGGCTGTATTATTTGATACCCATAGATCGATTTGTTTAGCGGTCGTCGTGAGGCGAAACAGGCGCTTGAAACGTATCCCCCACAAAATGCGATTAGCCTTATCACATGGATGGAAGTAATAATCGGTGCGAAGAAATATCATCAGGAAAACCGCACGCGTATAGCTTTAAGCGTCTTCAACGTGATTGGCGTTACACAGGATATCGCAGAACGCAGCGTCAGCCTGATGCAGGAGTATGGTATGAAACTGCCGAATGCGATCATCCTGGCAACCGCCCAAATCCATCGCTGTCAGCTTGTGACGCGTAATACAAAAGACTTTGCCGGGATACGGGGGTGATCACGCCATATCACTTGTAGACCGGACGACGGGGGCCATCCGGTCCAGGTAAGCTTTACTCCCCTTCACCCGGGAACAGGAACGGGTTGATAGAACTACGGGCAAAGCCCTCCTGCTCCATTTTGGCGTCCAGAATCAACGAGGCAAGATCGTCAGCCACCGCTTCGACTTTCGGGTCTTTTTCCTGATAGAGAATCTTCAGGTAGGTTCCGCAGTCGCCGCAGCTTTCGGCTTTGATTGCCGCCTGCTCATTTTCCAGCGACCAGTAGTGCAAATCGCGGCTCTGCTCGCAGTTGCTGCATTTCACGCGCACCACGTGCCATTCGGTTTCACACAGGTTGCAGTGCAGATAGCGCAGCCCCTGTGTGGTGCCAATTTGCACAATGCTGGAGACCGGCATTGAGCCGCACACCGGGCAATACTGGCGCTGTTCGCCGTATTCGGCGCGGGCTTTGCCCGGGATCAGGTTAGCCATCTGTGCCCAGTAAAGCGACAACGCAGCCCAGATAAACGGCGCTTTGTCGCTGCTTACAGAGGCAAAATCCGCAGCGAACAGCGCGCTCGCCATCTGTTCCAGCTCTTGTTCGGAGGCTTTTTCCAGGTTTTCGATCACCGCCAGCGCCGGGCCGCTCATTTCGGGCTTCAGCTCCGCAATCAGCGAATGCAGCAGCGTTTGCCAGTGTTTATCGCGCGGCAGAACGTGAATATCCAGCGGTGGTTTGCCCTGTTCGTTCGCTTCTTTAATGCGTGCGGTCAGGTCTATCTGAAGCGGGTGATCGTACAGCACCACTTCCTGCGCGTGGGCGATCAGCGCAGCAAAGCGCAGGTAATCGCCCAGCGGGTTGTTCTCTGCCAGTTCGCGCAGGCGTTCGGCGCGACGGTTATATAAATTTTTGAGCCGGGGAAATAATAACGGTGGGATCATATCCGTCGCGCGCTTCTCGCTTTTTTCCAGCTCATCTTGCGGGATGATACGAATGCTCATTGAGTGCTTCCTGGTTGGGCGGATCGGTGGTCTGTCATCCGCTCTTGATTTGGCGCCTGCCACGCGCCCGCTCTGGTGAATATCAGTAATGATAACCGCAATCGGTCTGCGGGATATACCGGTGACATCGCAATGTGTGCGGTACGATACCCGATCTTAACGGAGCAGACTATTCACCGTTCGGATTAGCTGGCGGAGCCTGACACGAAATAGCGCCGGAAACAATGTTCCCGGCGCCAGAGTCATTGGGATGGATAATCAGCGGGTCAGGACGATGTTTTGTCCTGCTTTTCACGCACTTCGCGGTACCAGCGTGGGTGATGTTTCTTCGCCCACGAGCGGGTAACCCAGCCTTCAACCATAGCCGTAATCGTGCCTTTCACCCACAGCGCAGCGTAAATATGCACCATAATCACCACGATCAGCGCGACGGCGGCAAAGGAGTGCAACATCAGCGCAAAGCGGATCACCGGAATGGAAAACGCCGGGGCAAAGTACGGACGCCAGATGATCACGCCGCTCACCAGCAGCAGCACCAGGAAGATAATCGCCGCCCAGAACACGCATTTCTGGCCGAAGTTATACCGTCCGGTGTCGCCAACCTCGTCGTTGACGATAATCTTGCGGATGTTCTTCGCCCAGAAAATATCGTCCCGATTGATCAGGTTGTGATGCCAGTAACGGAAGAACATGATGATGAACGAGGCGAACATGATCACGCCCACGAACGGGTGCAGAATGCGCGCCAGCTGCGGCGTGCCGAGAATCTGCATCAGCCAGTTGAAGGACGGGAAGAAAAAGCCCAGTCCACTCACCGCCGCCAGCACGAAGCAGAAGGCGGTGACCCAGTGGTTGATGCGTTCCGGCGCGGTGTAGCGCACGATGGTGTCACGACGTTTCATTTGCGCACCTCGTCTTTCTCTTCATGCAGGTTGTCATCTTCTTCCTCCGCACGGTTCGGACCGACCCCGACGTAGTGGAAGACGCTGGCCGCAAAGGTCGCCGCAAAGCCGACCGCTGCAAGAGGTTTCCAGATCCCTTTCCAGAACTTCACGGTGGCGCTGATTTCCGGGTTTTCCGGCAGGCCGTGGTACAGATTCGGCTTGTCGGCATGGTGCAGCACGTACATCACGTGCGTACCGCCGACGCCTGCCGGATCGTACAGGCCTGCGTTGTCGTAACCGCGAGTTTTCAGCTCGGCGACGCGCTCGCCCGCCAGCGTTTTCATATCCTCTTTTGAGCCAAAGTGGATAGCGCCGGTTGGGCAAGTTTTCACGCAGGCCGGTTCCTGGCCGACGTTGACGCGGTCGACGCACAGCGTACATTTATACACGCGGTTGTCTTCCGGATTCAGACGCGGCACGTCGAACGGGCATCCGGCGATGCAGTAGCCGCATCCGATGCACTGTTCAGACTGGAAGTCGACAATGCCGTTAGCATACTGAATGATCGCCCCTTCCGCCGGGCACGCCTTCAGGCAGCCCGGATCGGCACAGTGCATGCAGCCGTCCTTGCGGATCAGCCATTCCAGTTTGTCGTTCTGTTCCACTTCCGAGAAGCGCATCACCGTCCATGATTTGGCGGTCAAATCCGCCGGGTTATCGTAAACCCCGACGTTGCTGCCGATTTCATCACGAATGTCATTCCACTCCGAACAGGCCACCTGGCAGGCTTTACAGCCGATACAGGTGGTTACGTCGATAAGCTTCGCCACTTCTTGCTGGTGATCCCGCGCCTGGGGCGCGGGGGTGAAACCGTTAGTCGCGGAACGACGAATGATGTCTTGCGATTGATAAGCCATAAGTCGTCTCCGTTATACCTTTTCCACATTCACCAGGAAGGACTTAAACTCCGGCGTCTGCGTGTTCGCATCACCAACGAATGGCGTTAACGTATTGGCGATAAACCCTTTTTTCGCCACACCCTCGTAGCCCCAGTGAATCGGAATACCGATGGTATCGATATCCTTGCCGTCAGCTTTCAACGTGCGGATACGCTTGGTCACTACCGCCTTAGCCTTAATGTAACCGCGGTTAGAGGAGACTTTCACCGTATCGCCGTGGGCAATGCCCAGCTTGTTCGCCAGCTTCTCGCCAATTTCCACAAACTGTTCCGGCTGGGCGATAGCGTTAAGCAACGCGTGCTTAGTCCAGTAGTGGAAGTGCTCGGTCAGACGGTAAGTGGTGCCGACATACGGGAACTTATCGGCTTTACCCAGCGCTTCGGCGTCGCTCTTAAAGATGCGAGCGGCAGGGTTAGAGATCACGTTCGGGTGCAGCGGGTTGGTGCCCAGCGGTGTTTCAAACGGCTCATAGTGTTCCGGGAACGGACCTTCCGCCATCTTATCGACAGCAAACAGGCGCCCCATCCCTTCGGGCTGCATGATAAACGGTCCGACATCGCTACCCGGTGCGGCGGCGCTGTAGTCCGGAATATCCATCCCGCTCCATTTCGTCCCATCCCATTTCAGGATTTGACGTTTCGGATCCCACGGGTTGCCTTGTGGATCAGCGGAGGCGCGGTTATACAAAATACGACGGTTAAGCGGCCATGCCCACGCCCAGCCCAGCGTATTGCCGAGGCCTGACGGATCGGCGTTATCGCGACGCGCCATCATGTTACCTTCCGGTGTCCAGCTACCGGCAAAAATCCAACAGCCGCTGGCGGTGGTACCATCGTCACGTAACTGGGCGAACGAACTGAGCTGCTGGCCTTTCTTGACGATCACCGCGCCCGTTGCCGGGTCGACGATATCCGCCAGCGCTTTACCGTTACTTTCCTGCGCCACTTCTTCCGAATCTGGCTCATCCGGTTTGGTGTAGTTCCAGGTCATGTTCAGCACCTGTTCCGGGTTGGCGCCGCCCTGTTCGGCGTACATCTTGCGCATACGCAAGAAAATACCCGCCAGAATTTCACCGTCGGTACGGGCTATTCCCGGTGCGTCGGCACCTTTCCAGTGCCACTGCAACCAGCGACCGGAGTTAACGATAGACCCGTTTTCTTCCGCAAAGCAGGTGGACGGCAAGCGGAACACTTCGGTCTGAATTGTCGACGGATCGACATCGTTCGACTCGCCGTGGTTCTGCCAGAAGGTTGAGGTCTCGGTGTTGAGCGGATCAATGGTCACCAGGAACTTCAGTTTCGACAGGGACGCGATCACTTTGTTTTTGTTCGGGAATGACGCCACCGGGTTAAAGCCCTGGCAGATATAGCCATTGACCTTGCCCTCGTTCATCATCTCGAAGTACTGCAGCACGTCGTACCCTTTGTCCCACTTCGGCAGCCAGTCAAAGCCCCAGCTGTTTTCCGCCGTTGCTTTGTCGCCAAAGAAGGACTTCATCAGCGAGACAAAGAATTTCGGATAATTGCCCCAGTAGTTGACCTGGCCTTCCAGCAACGGCTTCGGCGTATTGGCGGTAAGGTAGGTTTGCAGGTCGGTCTGCTTCTCGTTCGGCAGGGTCAGGTAACCCGGCAGGCTTTGCGACAGCAGGCCCAGGTCGGTCAGCCCCTGAATGTTAGAGTGACCGCGCAGGGCGTTAACGCCGCCGCCCGCCATCCCCATGTTGCCGAGCAGCAGCTGGATCATCGCCATGGTGCGGATGTTTTGCGCGCCGATGGAATGCTGCGTCCAGCCGAGGGCATACAGGAACGACGCGGTTTTGTCTTTCGCACTGGTTTCCGCGATGTACTCACACACCTTCAGGAAGTCGGCTTTCGGTGTGCCGCAGATATTTTCGACAACGTCCGGCGTATAGCGGGAAACGTGCTGTTTCAGCAGGTTCCAGACGCAGCGCGGGTGCTGCAGGGTGGTGTCGCGTTTCGCAAAGCCGTTTTCGTCCAGCTCGTAGTTCCAGCTGGTTTTGTCGTATTTACGTTGCTCCGCGTCGTAGCCGGTGAACAGGCCATCGTCGAAGCCAAAGTCTTCACGCACGATCAGGCTGGCGTTGGTGTAAGCTTCGGTGTATTCGCGGTTGTATTTTTCGTTTGTCAGCAGGTACAGCATCACGCCTGACAGGAAAGCAATGTCAGTACCGGAACGAATCGGCGCATAGAAGTCGGCCACCGACGCGGTACGCGTAAAGCGCGGATCGATCACAATCAGCTTCGCGCCGTTGCGAATTTTCGCTTCCATCGCCCAGCGGAACCCGACCGGGTGCGCTTCAGCGGCGTTACCGCCCATTACCACGACGAGGTTGGCGTTCTTAATGTCGACCCAGTGGTTGGTCATCGCACCGCGACCAAATGTTGGAGCAAGACTTGCTACCGTTGGTCCGTGTCAGACACGCGCCTGGTTGTCGACCGCGAGCATACCCAGCGCGCGGGAGAATTTTTGCGTTAAATAGCCGGTTTCGTTACTGGAGGCTGAAGCACACAGCATGCCGGTCGACAGCCAGCGGTTGACGGTCACGCCTTCAGCGTTCTGCGCAACGTAGTTGGCGTCGCGGTCTTCTTTCATCAGCTTCGCGATGCGGTCAAACGCCTCGTCCCAACTGATCTTCTGCCATTTATCGGAGCCTGGCGCGCGGTATTCCGGGTACTTCAGGCGGCTTTCGGAGTGGATGAAGTCCACAAGACCGGCCCCTTTCGGGCAGAGTGCGCCGCGGTTTACCGGATGGTCCGGATCGCCTTCAATATGGAAGATAGATGCTTTGGCGTTTTTCGCCCCGTCGCCGAGGCTGTACATTAACAGCCCGCAGCCAACGGAACAGTAAGTGCAGGTATTACGGGTTTCGCGGGTGCGCAGCAGTTTGTATTGCCGTGTTTCCGCTAGCGCTACGCCGGGCGCGAAGCCCAGTGCCGCCGCCGTGGTGCCTGCCATACCGCCAGCGCAGATCTTAAAGAACTGCCTTCTGCTGACCTGCATGGTTTGCTCCTTGTTTCGACATTGTCACTTCTCATTCACATTCAGTCTGAATGCTCAGGGAGTGGTTGTTATTTTTCTTTGCGGAGAGGACCGCAAAGGTCCAGAATTGGGTCAATTTCCCCTTGTCCCGGTGGGGTTTGTGACAGAATACCACAATGTTGGTACGTCTGTTCTTATACGGTTAAAAGAAAGTGAATAAGATACATCCAGAAGAAGTCGAATATGTGACAAATGTCACGGGTTATCGCGAGGTTAGCCTCTGGACGCGCGAGGATTTGCAACATCCTCAGCGGGATGAGGTCGCGGAAGAAGTCCCGGTTGCGCTGGTCTATAACGGCATTTCGCACGTTGTGATGATGGCGTCGCCGAAAGATCTTACGCATTTCGCCGTTGGCTTTTCCCTTTCTGAGGGAATCATCGCCAGCCCGCGGGATATTTTTGGTATGGATGTCGTGCCGTCCTGTAACGGGCTTGAGGTGCGGATTGAGCTTTCCAGCCGCCGCTTTATGGGGTTGAAAGAACGTCGCCGCGCGCTGGCTGGACGGACTGGCTGTGGCGTCTGCGGCGTGGAACAGCTTAACGACATTGGTAAACCGGTGCAGCCGCTGCCATTCACCCAGACGTTTCATCTCGCCAGTCTCGACCCGGCTTTACAGCATCTGAAGGACTTTCAGCCCATCGGAAAACTGACCGGATGTACCCATGCCGCAGCCTGGGTTATGCCTTGTGGCGAACTGGCGGGCGGTCATGAAGATGTGGGACGTCATGTGGCGCTGGATAAACTGCTCGGGCGTCGTGCCGGGGAAGGAAAAGCCTGGGAACAGGGGGCGGCGCTGGTATCCAGTCGCGCCAGCTATGAGATGGTGCAGAAATCGGCGATGTGCGGCGTTGAAATCTTATTTGCGCTCTCTGCCGCCACTACATTAGCGGTGGAAGTAGCCGAGCGCTGCAACCTGACGCTGGTGGGCTTCTGTAAGCCGGGCAGGGCGACCGTTTATACGCACCCGCAGCGGCTAATTGCCGGATAACACATTCAGTTTATTTGAATTAGATTGGCAAATCCTTCCGCTTTCAGTTGTCTGAGTAACGGCCTATTATTTATCACATCAAGGCACAGTGCCTTACTCAAACAACCAAGTGAAAGGGTTTATATCATGAAAAGCATCAAAACTTTTGTCGCAGTTATCGCTCTCGCTACGTCCTTCGGGACTTTCGCCGCGCAGTCCGTGACCGCAACCGGCTCGACACTGGAAAGCGCGGAAGCGAAAATCGCCGCTCAGGCTGAACAAGCTGGCGCCAGCGCCTACAAAATTACCCAGGCTTATACTGGTAACCGTGTGCACATGACTGCTGAATTGCTGAAATAAGCCTTGCCGGACGGCGCAGTTCAACTGCGCCATCCGGTAATTAGTGCACTCCCGCCATTCTCAAGAGCGCCGTCACCACCGCCGCAGCGATAATCACCACAATCAGCGGCATTTTCCGCCAGGCGAGAAATACCGCGAAAGCCACGCCCAATACGCGCGCCATACCCGCAAAGTGCTCGCCTTCGTAGAAGGTGGTCGCCAGCGCAACGGAAAACAGCAATACCGTCGCGGCATCGGAAAGCAGCGCCTGCGAACGCTCGGAAAGCGCCAGACGACTCCCCAGCTTTGCGCCGCCGAGGCGCATCAGGTAAGTACCCGCCGATAAAATTGCGATGCCGAGGATAAACAGTGTCATGTTGCCCATTATTTTTTCCTCGTCAGTAAGCCAAGCAGGGAAAGCAGCACCGGCAGCCCGACCGGCGCAAAAGGCACGGCAGCAAGCGACACGGCGGCGCCGCTCAGGCTGCGAATTAAAGTAGTACGGTTTTTGAAAGCAGGTACCACAAGCGCGAGCAGGATCGCCGGGAACACGGCGTCGAGACCGATGGTTTCCGGCGCGGGCAGCAACTGTCCCACCACCGTACCCAGCAGGGTACCTACCGGCCAGAGAATGGCAACGCCCAGACCGCAAAGCCAGTAAGCGGCTTTACGCTGCTCCGGCGTTTTCTGCGACAGGCCAAACACCACGCTCTCATCGTTCATAATGTGGCAGCCCAAAAAGCTGGCGGCGCGGGTGCCGACCAGATCGCGCACCGTCACGCCGAAAGGTACGTGGCGGGCATTAACCAGTAAACCGGCTGCCGCTGCCGCTAACGGGTTTCCGCCGCTGGCGACAATGCCGATGAACATGAATTCTGACGCGCCGGCCAGAACAAAAATCGAGAGCACAAACGGTACCCAGACCGGGAAACCGTAGGCCATCGCCAGCGAGCCGTAGGACATGCCCACTACGCCGACGGCCAGGCATACCAGAAATATCGCTTTTATCGTGTCTGCTTTCAGACTGGAAAAGAGGTGTTTCATCCATTTTAGCCATATCGAACGAGTTTCCATTATAATGAACGGAACATGATCGATTTACAAGACGAACGAATCGTTCGTTATAAAAAACGCGGAGACGTGAATGACACAGCCCATCAGCGTGATTGCTAAAAGTCTGGTACGCGAACGTCAGCGGACAGGACTGTCGCTGGCGGAAATCGCCCGCCGGGCAGGCATCGCCAAATCCACACTTTCACAGCTGGAAGCGGGAAACGGTAATCCTAGCCTGGAAACGCTCTGGTCGCTCTGCGTGGCGCTGGATATCCCCTTTGCGCGGCTGCTGGAACCGCAGGTGCAAAAAACGCAGGTGATTCGGCGGGGCGAAGGGACAAAAGTGGTGGCGGAGCAGGCGCACTATCAGGCCATTTTGCTGGCTGCGTGCCCCCCTGGCGCACGTCGCGATATCTATTTACTGCTGACCCAGCCGGGTGCCGACCGCGTTTCACAGCCCCATCCGCCTGGGTCGATAGAGCATATCATCGTGACGCAGGGAAAAGCGCTGGTTGGTCTGACCGACGCGCCGGAAGAATTAGGTGTGGGTGACTATATTTGTTACCCCGCCGATCGGGAACATATATTTAAGGCGCTGGCACCGGATACGCAGGCAATTCTGGTCGCCGAACAAAATTAAGATTATTTCGATTAATTCGAGCGTGGTGTAATAACGTCACGCTCAATGATTAATCAAAATTATATTTTCATTAAATCTATATTTATAACTTTTTACGATATTTCGTTTATTTCCCCGCTTTTGTTAGATTCCTCACGAACTGTGTATTTGCTGCATTTACACCAATAAATCAGAATGCTAATAATTATTAGCCTGTGAAAGCACCCGCAATCGCTGTTTAATCATTCATGGGTTCAATTGCTGGTGTCAATATATATAAAAATAAAATTGTTCTTATCTCATTATTCACCACGCGTATTCCTACAGGAAAACGCTGATCATTCTTTATTTCAAGGAAAGCGAATAAATGAAGAAATCGACGTTATCTTTAGCAATCGGATTATTATTAGTGGCAAATACCGGTTTTGCTAAAACAGCGCAATTGACTCTGGAACAACGGCTTGAGCAATTAGAGGCCCGACTGGCGGCGGCGGAAAACCGGGCGGCCCAGGCGGAAAGCCAGGTACAACAATTACAGGTCCAGCAGGCTGCGGAGATCCGCGAAATCAAAGCCGCTCAGGGCAACACTCCGGTTAACGGACAGACACCGACGGAAGAAACGCAGAAAAACGCCGCGACGCCAAATCTGCAGCTCTCCGGCTACGGTGATTTGAAGATCTACGGCGATGTGGAATTTAACATGGATGCCGAAAGCAAACATGGCCTGCTGGCGATGACCAATGCCAATATGGATCCTGACACAACGAATGAACAATGGGATCTGAATGGCCGTATCCTGCTGGGTTTTGACGGGATGCGGAAGCTGGATAACGGCTATTTCGCTGGCTTCTCGGCGCAGCCGTTAGGAGACATGTCCGGCACGGTGGACATTGATGACGCGGTCTTCTTCTTCGGCAAGGAAAACGACTGGAAGGTGAAAGTCGGGCGTTTCGAAGCCTACGATATGTTCCCGCTGAATCAGGATACGTTTGTCGAACATTCCGGCAATACCGCTAACGATCTGTACGACGACGGCAGCGGCTATATCTACATGATGAAAGAAGGGCGCGGACGTTCCGACGCGGGCGGTAACTTCCTTGTCAGCAAGCAAATCGATAACTGGTATTTCGAACTCAACACCCTGCTGGAAGACGGTACCGCGCTGTTTAATGAGGGTGACTACCATGGTCGTGAGATGGATCAACAGAAAAACGTTGCCTATCTGCGCCCGGTTATCGCGTGGTCAAAAGATGAGTTCTCGGTGGCCGCGGCGATGGAATCGAACGTGGTCAATAACGCCTACGGCTACACCGACGCACAGGGCGACTTTGTCGATCAGTCCGACCGCACCGGCTATGGCTTAACCATGACCTGGGACGGCTTAAAGACCGATCCGGACAACGGTGTGGTGCTTAACGTCAACACCGCGTATCTGGATGCCAGCAGTGAAAAAGACTTTACCGCCGGGGTGAACGCCCTGTGGAAGCGCTTTGAGCTGGGGTATATTTACGCGCATAACAAGATTGATGAATATTCAGGTGTCGTCTGCGACGATGATTGCTGGATTAACGATGAAGGCACCTATGACATTCATACTATTCATGCGTCCTATCAGTTCGCCAACGTGATGGATATGGAGAACTTCAATATCTATCTCGGTACCTATTATTCCATCATGAACAGCGACGGCGATGACGTTCACGGCGACGATTCCGACGACCGCTACGGCGCCCGCGTTCGCTTCAAATATTACTTCTGATGCAAAAAGGCCCGGTATTCACCGGGCCTGGACTCACTGGCGCTTACGCCAGATAAAACACTTCCTTCAGTTCCGCGCTGACCGGGCTGTTGTCCGGGTTTGCGGGCATCACGTCGCGCATATGTTTCCACCAGCGCTGACACACGTCAGTATTCGCGACCGCGTTCCAGCGCTCTTCGGACTCAATCTCCACGGTGGCGAACAGCAGGTTGCGCGCTTCGTCGAGATAGATCGCATAGTGATGCGCGCCGTGCGCTTTTAGCACCGCTTCCAGCTCCGGCCAGATGGGGTTATGGCGGCGCTGATACTCTTCGTGCGCGTCGCCGTTAACCTGCATCACGAATGCTTTACGGATCATAACGCCTCCAGGTATAGCTCGCGGACTTCATCGCGGCTGGCAGTGCGCGGGTTGCATGGCGCGCACGGGTCAGCCAGCGCTTTATCCAGCCAGCCTTCGATGTCCTCTTTGGTTACGCCGAGTGCGCTGAACCCTTCCGGAATACCCACGCGTTTGCTCAGGGCGCGGATCGCATTAATCGCTTCCATACTTGCCGCTTCATCGCTCATGCCGCGGGTATCCACCCCCATCGCTCCGGCGATGCGGGCAAAACGCGCGACGGCGTTCGGGCGGTTAAAGTTTTCAATGATCGGCAGCAGGATGGCGTTGCAAACGCCGTGCGGCAGGTTGTGAGTCGCGCCCGGCTGATGCGCCAGCGCATGAACCAGCCCCAGGCCGGCGCTGTTGAATGCCATCCCCGCCAGATACTGACCGAACGCCATCTGCTCACGGGCTTCCATGTTGTGGCCATCATCCACGGCTTTCGGCAGCCACAGGTTGATCAGACGGATAGCTTCCAGCGCGTTAGCGTCGGTTAGCGGGTGCGCGCCAACGGAAACGTAGGCTTCCACCGCGTGGGTCAGGGCATCCATACCGGTCGCCGCGGTGACGGACGCCGGAATATCCAGCATCACGCTGGCATCGTCTACCGCAATATCCGGAATGATATTCGGGTCGATGATCACTTCTTTTACCTGACGTTCGGCGTCAATAATCACCGCGTTGCTGGTCATCTCAGCCGCTGTCCCGGCGGTGGTGTTGATCGCGACCAGCGGTACGCCCGGGTTCTTCACTTTGCCCACGCCGGAATAGGACGTGGATGGCGCCGGGTTAGCGGTAAGGATTTTCACCGCTTTGGCGGTATCGATTGGGCTGCCGCCGCCAAATGCGATGATGTAGTCGCAGTTCGCCTCCTGATACGCCGCGTAACCCTTTTGCACCAGCGCTTCGGTTGGATTCGGGAACACCTCGTCAAACAGATGATACGACATCTGGTGCGCATCCAGCGCGGTGAACAGGCTATCGAGTAGCCCAAGCTTCACCAATTGACCGTCGGTGACGATCAGCGCTTTTCCCCACTGCTTGTTCGCAACCAGATTCACCATATCGCCAATCGCCCCTGCGCCGTGCAGGCTGATTTTGGGAAGTGCCAGCATAAAGCTCATGTTATTCTCCTTAATTACGATGAAATTATGTCCGGCGGCGCTGCGCTTGCATGGCGCCGGAACCGCCAGGGATAGGGATGCCGCTCAGTACCCCACAGGCTGCCACGGCCTGCCACTCAAAACCGTTAGCCACATCGACATATGCAACAGCGAAACGGGAGATCCACATATTGCCGCTCTGGTAAGGTTTCAGCGCGGCAACGGTGAGCGGGGCGCGATGTTGCGATTAATACAGTTCTAATGCGCTGGCGAGCGGGGTGACGCCGAAACGTTTACCCAGCGCGATCAGTTCTTCACGGCTGATGGTTTGCTTCATACCGCCCATCGACAACACTTTGACTAACACTTCGGCGGACTTCTCTGCGGTGTCGATCAGGCCGAACGCTTCATCCAGCGTCGGGCCGCTGCCAAACACGCCGTGGAACGGCCACAGGACCAGCGAATGTTTTTGCATTTCCTGTGCGGTGGCCTGGCCGATGTCGTCGGTGCCCGGCACCATCCACGGCAGAATGCCGACGCCGTCCGGGAACACCACCAGACACTCTGTACTGCCTTCCCACAACTTGCGGGTGATGAGATCGGTGCTGTTTTCCAGCACGTAGGTCAGGGCGATCAGGTTGGTCGCGTGGCAGTGCATGATCACACGGTCTTTGCCATGGGTCGCGTTGATGCGCTCGCAGTGGGAGAGGAAGTGCGCCGGCAGTTCAGAGGTCGGCACCGCCTCGTGGGTCAGTCCCCATAAAATGTGATAGCCCGCGCCGTCGCTATCGACTTTCACCACGCCTAAATTGGCTGCCGGGTCGAGCTGCACATTGCGGAAAAATTTACCGGAACCGGTCACGATAAACGGCGTGTTCGCCAACAGCGGCATTGGCTGGCTCAGGGCGATGTAACGTGGCGTGGCGTGGAAGTCTGCGCTGAACGGCGCGATATCCGCCTCGTCGAGACGCAGCGTCAGGTTGCCGCCGTTGCGCTCGTCCCAGCCTTTCAGCCAGGCATCGGAGGTGGCTTTGATCATCCCCTGAACAAACCAGGAATCGGTAATGTTTTGCATAATATAGTGTACCTGTCTCATTATTTGCCCGATGGCGCTGGGCCGATCGGGCCTACGATTTGTCTTAACGACGTTGACTGAGGATCGCTTTCTCGTATGCGCGTACGTTTTCCAGCCACTGGCTACCGGCTGGCGTATCGTGACGCTGGCAGTACATTTCCCAAACCGCCTGCCACGGCAGTGATTTTTGTTCTTCCAGCAGCGCCAGACGCGCGGTGTAATCGCCGCTGGCTTCCAGCTGGCGCAGTTGTTCTGTTGGCTCCAGCAACGCGCGCAGCAGCGCTTTTTTCATGTTGCGGGTGCCAATAACCCATGCCGCGATGCGGTTGATGGAGGCGTCGAAGAAATCGAGACCGATGTGGACGCGGTCGAACAGATTGTGGCGTACGATCTCGCTGGCGATCGCCTGGGTCTCGTCGTCCAGCAGCACCACGTGGTCGCTGTCCCAACGGACCGGGCGGCTGACGTGCAGCAGCAGGCGCGGCACGTAAAGCATCGCGGCAGAGATCTTGTCGGAAATCACTTCAGTTGGATGGAAGTGGCCTGCGTCCAGGCACAGCGCGGTCTGGCGGCTGGTGGCATAGCCCATATAAAATTCGTTGGAGCCGACGGTGTAGCTTTCCGCGCCGATGCCAAACAGTTTGCTTTCCACGGCGTCGATGTGATGCGCCGGATCGAGTTTCTCGCTGATCACCTCGTCCAGTGCGTCCAGCAGACGCTGGCGCGGCGCTAAGCGGTCAACGGTAATGTCTTTCATGCCGTCCGGGATCCAGATATTCATCACCGACGGCGTGCCCAGTTGTTCGCCAAAGTAAGCGGAAACGCGGCGGCTGGCCTTGCAGTGATCGATCCAGAACTGACGGGTTTTGTCGTCGGCATGGGAAAGGGTGAAGCCGTCCGCGCTCAGCGGATGCGAGAAGCAGGATGGGTTAAAGTCCAGCCCGAGCTGGTTCGCTTTTGCCCATTCCACCCAGTTTTTAAAGTGTTCCGGTTTTATTTGGTCGCGGGAAACCGGGGTCTCCGACTCCAGATAAATGGCGTGCAGGTTCAGGCGCTTCGGCCCTGGGATCAGGCTCAGCGCTTGCTCAAGGTCGGCGCGAAGCTCCGTGGCGTTACGTGCTTTACCCGGGTAGTTGCCGGTGGCCTGAATGCCGCCGGTAAGCGATCCTTCCGGATTTTCAAAACCGGCTACGTCATCGCCCTGCCAGCAGTGCATGGATACCGGCAGACGATCGAGCTGGCGCAGCGCCTCCTCGACATCAATACCTACAGCGGCGAAGCGTTGTTTCGCCAGTTCCCAGGCTTGTTCCAGTTGAGTGGTCATGCGCAAAGCTCCTTTGTCTGTCGTTTTGCGTGAAATTGCGCGACATAGCGGGCAATTTCACTGTCAGGATGAGGGGTAAAAGTCGTCAGGTTATAGTTGGCGGTGACCACCTGGCGGAAGTCATCGACGTTGCTCAGTTCATCTAAGGTCATCAGTTGAATGCCGATATTACCGAGCGTAGAGGCTTCGATCGGACCGGCCATCACGCGGATGCCGCAGGCGTCGGCGCAGAGCTGGTTAAGCAGGGCGTTCTGGCAGCCGCCGCCGACGATGTGTAACTGGGTGAAGGCCTCGCCGCGCAGGGCCGCCAGTTCCTCAAGCACATCGGCGTACAGCAGCGCCAGGCTGTCGAAAATGCAGCGCGCCAGCTCCGCGTCGCTGACCGGTACCGGCTGTCCGGATTCGCGGCAGGCCGCCTGTATTTCCGCGCACATGTCGTCCGGGTTGATAAAGCGATCGTCGTTAGGGTTGATCAGGAAGCGGCAGGCTTTTAACGTCTGCGTTTCGGCGATCAGCGCAGGGAGATCGCCGATCTGGCGTTCTTTCAGCACGCGCTGGAGCAGCCACAGCCCCATGATATTTTTCAGTACCCGGTAACGGCCTTCCGCGCCGCCTTCGTTGGTGATATTGGCCGCCAACGCCGCGTCGTTGGTGTACGGCGTACGGCTTTCAAAGCCCATTAACGACCAGGTTCCCGACGAGAGGTAGGCGCTATGGGTATCGGCCAGCGGAGAGGCGATCACCGCGCTGGCGGTGTCATGACTGGCGACGGCAACCACCGGAATTGCGTTCTTCTGCGGACAAATCCAGTAGCCAATGACATTGCCGGGATGCGTAGGGCGGCCAAACCAGGTTTTCTCCGCACCGGTCCAGGCCAGCAGGGTCTCATCCCAGTCGTCGCTGTTGATATTGACCAGTTGGGTGGTGGTGGCGTTGGTGTATTCCCAGTTCATTTCGCCGGTAAGACGATAGCTGAAGTAGTCAGGGATCAGCAGCGCGTGAGCCACCTGCGACACCAGTTCTGGCTGCTGTTCGACCAGCGCGCGCAGTTGGTAAAGCGTATTGAACGGCAGAAACTGGATCCCGCTACGCTGATAAATATCGCCTTTACCGATCTGCGCCTGCGCCAGCGGCATAATGCCGGTGGTGCGGCTGTCGCGGTAGGAGACCGGTAGCCCGACCCGCTGGCCCTGCTTATCCAGCAGGACATAGTCCACACCCCAGGTGTCGATGCCGATGCTGTCAATGCGGATGCCTTCATCGCAAACTTTCTCCAGCCCGAGGCGAATGGCGTCTTCAAGACTGTCGACGTCCCACGTATCAAAACCGTCCTGTTTTTGCAGGCAGTTTACGAAGCGGTGGATTTCACGCAGCGTCAGGGTGCGATGTTCACTGTCATAGCGCGCCAGCATTACGCGTCCGCTGGATGCGCCGAGATCGACAGCGACACAATGGCGAAAAGTCATAGCGAGGTCCTTCTGAGTTTCATTGCGCTCAGTCTAAAAAACCTCGTCATGGCTCACCTTCTTGTTACTGACAGCCATAATTAGCCGCTGGCAAGAAAGCAAAGATGAACGTGATAGCGTTCACAGTTTCCAGTTATACCGCCCCGTTTTCCTGATGTGATGTCGACCGCATTTCCGGATCTTTCCCGCCTTTTCTTGAAAAATTGACGCTGTTTGCTCAGTTTCGTGTCGAAAATTTAAGGTGAGGTTGATAACCCTTAATTACTATTTTGCCATGTTCATTTCATCCGGAAGGGATCATCATGACCGTACTGCACAGCGTGGATTTTTTCCCATCAGGTAAAGCGCCTGTCGCCATTGAGCCCCGGCTGCCACAGTCTGCCTTTCCGGAGCATCACCATGATTTTCATGAAATTGTGATTGTGGAACACGGCACAGGCATCCATGTGTTTAACGGACAGCCGTATACCATTAGCGGCGGCACCGTCTGTTTTGTTCGCGATCACGATCGGCACTTATATGAACACACCGATAACCTTTGCCTGACCAATGTGCTCTACCGTTCGCCCGATGCGTTCCAGTTTTTGTCCGGGCTGGATCAACTGCTGCCCCAGGAACAGGATGGGGCGTACCCTTCGCACTGGCGGGTGAACCAAAGCGTGCTTCAACAGGTGCGCCACCTGGTGGCGCAGATGGAACAACGCGATGAAGAAATGGATCTCCCCGCGCTGGCGAACCGCGAAATTGTGTTTATGCAACTGCTGGTATTACTGCGCAGAAGCAGTCTGATGGAAGGGGCGGAAAATAACGACGCGCGACTGAATCAACTGATGGCGTGGCTGGAAGACCATTTCGCCGAAGAAATATGCTGGGAGGCGCTGGCTGACCGGTTCTCGCTGTCGCTGCGTACTCTGCATCGTCAGCTCAAGCAGCACACCGGGCTGACGCCCCAGCGCTATCTTAATCGTCTGCGTCTTATCAAAGCCCGCCACCTCCTGCGACACAGTGATGAAAGCGTAACGGACATCGCCTATCACTGCGGTTTCGGCGACAGTAACCACTTTTCGACGCTATTTCGTCGCGAGTTTAATTGGTCGCCACGCGATATCCGTCAGGGGCGCGATGCGTTACTTCAGTAACGCGAATGCAGTCACCGTTTTTTGCTGCGAGATTTGTTAGTAATGATGCAATGATGAGGCCGGATAGCGACGCGTTAGCGTTCTATCCGGCCTGCGTGTCACGCTTTTTGTAGGCCGGGTAAGGCGATAACCGTCATCCGGCAGGGAAGACTTTGGTGGCGAATCAGTTAGTCCTGTTAAAAAAAGACTTTTTTGCCGGTGATGAACAGGCTGTCGCCGTCGCCGATCGCTATCCGCAGAGCGTGTTTGCTGCACATACCCATGAATTCTGTGAACTGGTAATGGTGTGGCGTGGTAACGGGCTGCACGTGCTCAATGATCGTCCGTACCGGATTACGCGTGGCGATCTGTTTTACATTCGCGCGGAAGACAAGCACTCCTACACCTCGGTTAATGACCTCGTGCTGCAGAATATTATCTATTGCCCGGAGCGGCTTAAGCTGAACCTTGCCTGGGAGAGCGCCATTCCCGGTTTCAACGGTACGCCAAGACAGCCGCACTGGCGATTGGGCAGCGCCGGAATGACCCAGGCGCGCCAGGTGATTAACCAGCTTGAGCATGAAAGTCATCAGCACGATCCGCTGGTTAATGACATGGCGGAACTGTTATTCGGGCAACTGGTGATGACGTTGAAGCGTCACCGCTACGCTACCGACAACCTGCCAGCCACTTCCAGCGAAACCTTGCTTGATAAACTGATCACCGCGCTGGCGGGAAGCCTTGAGCGACCGTTCGCGCTGGATGCATTTTGCGATCGGGAAGGGTGTAGCGAGCGCGTGCTGCGCCAGCAGTTCCGCAATCAGACCGGTATGACCATCAACCAGTATCAGCGCCAGGTGCGCGTCTGCCATGCGCAATATTTGCTTCAGCACAGCCGCCTGATGATCAGTGAAATTTCGATGCAGTGCGGGTTTGAGGACAGTAACTATTTTTCGGTGGTGTTCACCCGGGAAACCGGGATGACGCCCAGTCAGTGGCGTCATCTCAGTACTCAAACCGATTAACTGGCCATTCCCAGACCAACGATATTGGCGGCAATAATGATGACCACACAGCCCAGACTCAGTACGCCGACAGGACGACGTCCGGCGTTGTTCCACTCTTTCAGTACCAGTCCGACGATCCCGCCGCAGAGTACGTAGAAGCTCATGTGCAGCATCCAGCTAATGTAGTCGTACTGCGCCGGAATACGCGCGTGGCCCCAGGCGTAAAAGAAGAACTGTAAGTACCACATCAGACCGCCCAGCGCGGAGAGCAGTATGTTGGAGACGATCAGCGGTTTTGCCAGCGAGAAGTCGGCTTTTATCGACAGATCTTTTACTTTTGCCAGACGAATAAAGCAGAAGCCAAGGTTAACCAGCGCGCCGCCGCCCATAATCACCACATAGCTTGGCAGAGCGACATACAGCGGGTCGACACCCAGCGCGGCAGCCGCTTCGTGCATCGGTTTTGCAGCGTTCATCGCAAAGGACATCCCGGCAGAGAAGATGCCGCACATCACTGCCAGCAACAGGCCTTTTTTCAGATTGAAATCCTCGGCCTTGATGCCCATTTTACGCTCTTTAAGCTGACCGGCGCGGGTGACGATCGCGACGCCAATCAGGGCCACCAACACGCCCAGCAGCGTCATCCGCCCGCCTTCGGTGTTGATCAGCACATCAAAATTGCCGTTGATGATAGGCGTCATCAGCGTACCGACAATCAGCGTGATGCCAATCGCGATACCAATGCCCATCGACATGCCGAGATAGCGCATTGTCAGGCCATAGTTGATGTTGCCGATACCCCACATGGCGCCGAACAGGAACACGGGCAGCAGAGTAGAAAGATTGAAGGAGCTGAAATAGGCCCAGAAGTCAGGCAACAACATGGCGCTGATGGTCCAGGGCAGGATCAGCCAGGAGACAATGCCTCCCACCGACCACATGGTTTCCCATGACCACTGTTTAACTTGTTTGAACGGGGCATAGAAACAGGCTGCACTGGCCGCACCTATCAAATGCCAAAAGATACCCATCGTAATCGCGTTACTCATCACGTCATCCTCATTGTTTTTATCGTCGGTTTTACCCATCCGACGTCATGAGTTTAAAAAGTGCGCAGATACATAACCTTTTAACGGTTGCCGCAGTCACGGCGTTGATGGCAATCAGGACGTTAACTGAGTGATTTGGCTCACATATCAGGTAAAGTGAGAAAAAAAAGATATCCCTACAAAAACTACGGCATTGATAATCATTTTCAATATCATTTAATTAACTATAATGAACCAACTGCTTACGCGGCATTAACACCCAGCCGCTCGACAATAATGGAGATGATTATGAGTTATACACTGCCATCCCTGCCGTACGCTTACGATGCACTGGAACCGCACTTCGATAAGCAGACGATGGAAATCCACCATACCAAACACCACCAGACTTACGTTAACAACGCTAACGCAGCGCTGGAAAGCCTGCCGGAACTGGCCGCGCTGCCGGTTGAAGAACTGATTACGAAGCTGGATCAGGTGCCTGCGGACAAGAAAACGGTTCTGCGTAACAACGCGGGCGGCCATGCTAACCACAGCCTGTTCTGGAAAGGCCTGAAAAAAGGCACCACCTTGCAGGGCGACCTGAAAGCCGCTATCGAGCGCGACTTCGGTTCCGTTGATAACTTCAAAGCGGAATTCGAGAAAGCCGCTGCCACCCGTTTCGGCTCCGGCTGGGCGTGGCTGGTGCTGCAAGGCGATAAACTGGCTGTTGTTTCTACCGCCAACCAGGACTCCCCGCTGATGGGTGAAGCGATTTCTGGCGCATCCGGTTTCCCGATCCTGGGTCTGGACGTGTGGGAGCACGCTTACTACCTGAAATTCCAGAACCGCCGTCCGGACTACATCAAAGAGTTCTGGAACGTGGTGAACTGGGACGAAGCTGCGGCGCGTTTCGCGGCTAAAAAATAATTTGTCTGTCGGATGGCGCGGTGACGCCATCCGGTACGCATCAGCAGGCCCGGTGAGCGAGAGCGCCGCCGGGCCTGTTTTTTTATCTGCCAAAAACGGTATCGATCGTCTGGCATTGTTGCGCATTCAGTTCCCCACCCGCGTTGCGCGACACGCCGGTGCAATAGCCAAACTTGCGCGATACCACTGTTTTAATGGTGGTGACAAAATCCTCGCCGATGGCGTAAATCGACATATAAACGCCGATCTTCTGCTGGATATCGCGCAGGGTGGCGAGGTCGCCCGCCCTGAATGCCTCGCGCGCGCTGACAAACAACTCCGGCATTACGTTGTTCAGCCCGGAAATAATCCCCGCACCGCCTGCCAGCAGGTTAGGAATGTAATATTCGTCATAACCGGACAGTACCGCGAAATCATCGCGTACCGCGCGCGTCGCCTGGATCATGCTGCGGGTATGCGACTGACAGTCGACGGTATCTTTAATACCGGCGAAGTTCGGGAATTCGCCGGCGAGGGTTGCGACCAGCTCCGGCGTTAAATCGCAGCCGGTACGCGCCGGAAAGTTATAGGCGAACCATTTGCCGCTGAGCTGTTGCCCAAGCTGGCGAAAATAGCGCAATAGCTGGGTTGGCGTCTGGCCGTAGTAATACGGCGGCAAAACCATCACCGCGTCATAGCCTGTGAGATACGCTTCCTTCGCCATCAGCAGCACGTCCTGCGTACAGGTTGAGGAGACGTTAGCAACCATTTTTAGCGTGCTCATGGCGCGCGCCTCACGAATCAATAACAGACGCTCTTCTAACGAGAAAGAGGCGAATTCCCCGATACTGCCCATCAGTAAAATGACGTCGATTCTGGCCTCTGTCAGGCGGCTCAGGTGTTGCTTAAGCCCGTTGAGATCGATCTTGCCGTCATTATCCATTGGCGTAATGGAGGGGCACCAGACGCCAGCAAACTGCGTTTGACCTGTCACGTTGTTGACTCCTTATTCTGAAATGGCGTTTCAAAAGACCATTCATTGATAACATGTCTCTTATTGCATCATGTGAACCGTGCTCTCATTTTGCGCACCCGAGGTAAAATAATTGTGGTTAAATAGGGCAAATTTATCGGGGGAGAGGGACCAGATGCGCTATCCAGTAGAGGTATTTACCGGCAAGATTCAGGACTACGCGGGAAACCGCCCCAGTGCGATCGCCAAAATTCAGGTGGATGGCGAACTTAAGCTCACCGAACTCGGTCTGGAAGGCGACCAGCAGGCGGAAAAGAAAATTCACGGCGGGCCGGATCGCGCGCTGTGTCATTACCCCCGCGAGCATTACGGCTGGTGGGCGCGTGAATTCCCCGGGCAGGCGGAGCGGTTCGTGGCTCCGGCATTTGGTGAAAATCTCTCAACCGAAGGACTCACCGAAGAGAACGTCTTTATTGGCGATATTTTTCGCTGGGGCGAGGCGCTGATCCAGGTTACGCAGCCTCGTTCGCCGTGTCATAAGCTTAACTTCCATTTCGGCATCAGCGATATGGCAAGCCAGATGCAAAACAGCGGTAAAACCGGCTGGCTGTGCAGCGTGATTGCCGCCGGGAACGTGTCGACGGACGCGCCGCTGGAGCTGGTCTCCCGTATTAGCGACGTGTCGGTGCAGGAAGCCATCGCGATTGCATGGCATATGCCGTTCGATGATGAGCAGTATCATCGTTTGCTGTCGGCGGCAGGGCTGTCGAAAAGCTGGACCAGAACAATGCAGAAACGCCGCCTGAGCGGCAAGATAGAAGATCAGTCGCGGCGTCTGCGCGGCTAAAACCTCTATCGCCATCCGGCAACGAAACGTGCCTGATGGCGTTGCTTAACAAGACCTACGGGCATACAAGGATGTGCAGGCCGGACAAGACGTTTTCGTCGCCGTCCGGCACGACAACGTGAGTTACGAACGCTTATACAGCGGCAGCCAGATCACCAGCCGTAGCCCACCGAGCGGGCTGTCTTCGGCTTTCACCCAGCCACGGTGCTGTTGAATTGCAGTTTCAACAATCGCCAGCCCCAGTCCTGTTCCGCCAGATTCGCGATCGCGCGCTTCGTCTGTCCGGTAAAACGGCCGGAAGATTTGTTCCCGGTCTTCTGGGCTAACGCCCGGCCCGTCGTCATCCACCGTGATCGTAATGCCGTCTTTATCCACCGCGAAGCCAACTTCGATCTTCGTATGGGAATAGCGCAGCGCGTTACGAACGATATTTTCCAGCGCGCTTTCCAGCGCGTTCGGGTTGCCATACAGCGGCCAGGGTCCCGGCGGGAAGTTCACCGTGAACGATTTACCCATCTGCTCAGCTTCAAAGGCGGCGTTATCCAACACCTCACCCCACAGCTGATTTGCTTTCATCGTTTCGCTGACCAGCGCGTTTTTCTGCTGATTGCGCGACATCACTAACAGGTCGTTGATCATGCTATCCAGACGCTGTGCTTCGGTCTCGATGCGCTCAAGCTCTTTGCTTTCGCCGCTGCGGCGGCGCAACAGCGCGGTGCCCAGCTGCAGGCGAGTGAGCGGCGTTCTCAGCTCATGCGAGATATCCGACAGCAGACGCTGTTGGGTGGTCATCATGCGTTCCAGCGCGGTCACCATCTGGTTGAAACTGGCCCCTGCTGCAAGGAATTCCTGCGGGCCAGCTTCCAGCTCCGGATGCTGACGCAGGTTACCCTGGGCCACCTCATCCGCCGCGTTTTTCAGCTTGCGCGCTGGTTTCGCCAGGCTCCAGGCCAGCCACAGCAGCAGTGGCGAACTCACCAGCATGGTGACAATCAACAACAACAATGGGCGGTCAAACAGCAGGTTAATAAAATCGGATTGGGAATTGCTGGCCGGCCGAATCAGGTAAAGCTGGTAGTTATCTTCGCCGTCTCTCACCGAGAACGGCCCTACCATCTCTACGCGACCATACTTTTTCTTCTGCGGATGATCGGCGTTATCCGCCTGACCAATGAAGTTACGAATGATCTGCATTTCACTGCGTTCTGCGCCGATCACCCGTCCTTCGGTGGTCACAAGCAATAACCGCTGTCCCGGCGGCGCCCACTTGTCTATCGCGCGGAACAAGCGACGCCACCACATCAAATCATTGGGTGGATCGTTCGCAAGTTCAGCTTCTACGTGTTGCTCTATCATCAACCCCTGGCGCTGTTCGCTGTCCAGCAGCTCGGTCATTTGACGCGAGTCGAGCTTGGGCAACATCAGTACCAGCATCAACACCAGCGCCAGCGTCAACCAGAAGATGGCAAAGATGCGCGCGGTTAAGCTCCCTATCATGAAGCGGAGACCATCAGATAGCCGCGACCACGCAGGGTTTTAAACCACGGATGCCCGTCTTTACGTTCCGGCAGCTTGCGGCGCAGGTTCGAGATATGCATATCAATAGCGCGGTCGAATGGCGTCAGGCGTTTACCCAGCACTTCCTGGCTTAAATGTTCACGCGAGACCACCTGCCCAAGATGCTGCGCCAGCAGGTAAAGCAGGGTGAACTCGGTGCCGGTGAGCTCCAGGGTCTGGCCGTCAAAGCTGGCCTCCTGGCGGCCCGGATTCAGGCTCAGCGCGTCGACTTCCAGCGTCGGCGAGCCGTTATCGCTGCTCTGCTGCTGTTCGCTCCAGTGTGAACGGCGCAGAATCGCGCGGATACGCGCAACCAGTTCGCGGTCGTTAAACGGTTTGGGTAAATAATCATCTGCGCCCAGCTCAAGGCCGAGAACGCGATCCAGTTCGCTGCCGCGGGCGGTCAGCATAATTACGGGGGTCTGGTGTGTCTGACGAAGCGCTTTCAGCGTATCGATACCGTTTTTCTTCGGCATCATCACATCAAGCAAAAGTAAATCGATGCTGTCGTCCAGAAGCTCCAGCGCCTGTTCCCCATCATGGGCAACCAGCACCGTGAAGCCTTCCATTTCGAGCAGTTCCTTTAAAAGGGATGTCAACTCTCGGTCATCATCAACTAACAGGATTTTATTCATTGTTTACGTACCTCCGAGGCAGAAATTACGACATCAAGCGCCGCTAATCCATGACTTTACGTTGTTTTACACCCCCTGACGCATGTTTGCAGCCCGAATCGTAGACTGTCTCTCGTTGAATCGCGACAGAAAAGATTTTGGGAGCAAGTGATGCGCAAAGTTACCGCTGCCGTCATGGCCTCAACGCTGGCACTCAGTACATTGAGCCATGCTGCTGAAGTCGTTACAGGCGATAACTGGCACCCGGGCGAACCTTCGGCGCCGCGCACTGTACAAAGCCATATGTTTGACGGCATAAGTTTAACCGAACATCAACGTCAACAGATGCGAGATCTGATGCAACAGGCCCGGCACGAACAGCCTCCTGTTAATGTTAGCGAAATGGAGACAATGCATCGCCTTGTCACCGCAGAAAAATTTGATGAAAACGCTGTACGCGCTCAGGCAGAAAAAATGGCGCAGGCCCAGGTTGCCCGACAGGTCGAAATGGCTAAAGTCCGCAATCAGATGTATCGCCTGCTTACGCCCGAGCAACAAGCGGTTTTAAACGAGAAACATCAACAACGAATGGAGCAGTTGCGCGACGTGACGCAATGGCAAAAAAGTTCATCGTTGAAGTTATTGAGTAGTAGCAACTCACGTTCCCAGTAACAAACCCTGTTTTCCTTGCCATAGACACCATCCCTGTCTTCCCCCACATGATGTGGGGGTTTTTTTTGCCTGAAAATTGTCATCGTCATATTCCATTACTGTTTATCGCCTTCCGTTATACTACCGGCATGTAAAGGCAGGAGTGTTTATGAATCAATCTTATGGGCGGTTAGTCAGCCGGGCCGCGATCGCCGCGACGGTGATGGCATCGCTGTTACTTTTGATCAAAATTTTTGCGTGGTGGTACACCGGGTCAGTAAGTATTCTGGCTGCGCTTGTCGATTCGCTGGTGGATATCGCCGCGTCGCTCACCAACCTGTTAGTGGTGCGCTATTCGCTGCAACCGGCGGACGATGAACACACATTTGGACACGGAAAAGCGGAATCGCTGGCCGCGCTGGCGCAAAGCATGTTTATTTCCGGTTCGGCGCTGTTTCTGTTTTTGACCGGCATTCAGCATCTGATCACACCTACGCCAATGAATGAGCCCGGCGTAGGGGTAATCGTGACGATTATCGCCCTGATATCGACGATTATGCTGGTCACGTTTCAGCGCTGGGTGGTGAAACGGACGCAAAGCCAGGCGGTGCGGGCGGATATGCTTCATTATCAGTCTGATGTTATGATGAACGGCGCTATTCTCGTGGCGCTCGGGCTTGCCTGGTACGGTTGGCATCGTGCGGATGCGTTGTTTGCATTAGGGATTGGCATCTATATTTTATATAGCGCCTTACGTATGGGCTATGATGCAGTGCAGTCGTTGCTGGATCGCGCCTTACCCGATGATGAACGTCAGGAAATTATTGAAATCGTGACCTCCTGGCCGGGCGTCAGCGGTGCTCACGATCTACGAACGCGGCAGTCAGGGCCGACCCGCTTTATTCAGATTCATTTGGAAATGGAAGATAATCTCCCGCTCGTTCAGGCGCATTTGGTGGCTGAACAGGTAGAGCAGGCGATTTTGCGGCGTTTTCCAGGGTCGGATGTGATTATTCATCAGGATCCCTGTTCTGTCGTCCCCAGGGAAGGCAAACGGTTTGAGCTTTCGTAAGTGTTGGTAAAAAAAGAGAGCCAGGCCCGCATTTTGTGTATAAATTACCGCCATTTGGCCTGACCTGAATCAATTCAGCAGGGAGCGATTGTTATACTATTTGCATATTCGTTGGATCGTCTCGATGTGCAGAATCGACTTCCGGCAACAGATTTCAATTTGCATTCCAAAGTTCAGAGGTAGTCATGATTAAGAAAATCGGTGTGTTGACAAGCGGCGGTGATGCGCCGGGCATGAACGCAGCAATCCGTGGTGTGGTGCGCGCAGCACTGACGGAAGGACTGGAAGTCATGGGCATTTATGATGGCTACTTGGGTCTGTATGAAGACCGCATGGTGCAGCTTGACCGTTACAGCGTGTCCGACATGATCAACCGTGGCGGTACTTTCCTGGGCTCCGCGCGCTTCCCGGAATTCCGTGACGAAAACATCCGCGCCGTGGCTATCGAAAACCTGAAAAAACGGGGGATCGACGCGCTGGTGGTTATCGGCGGCGACGGTTCCTACATGGGGGCGAAACGCCTGACTGAAATGGGTTTCCCATGCATCGGTCTGCCGGGCACTATCGATAACGATATCAAAGGCACCGACTATACCATTGGTTATTTCACCGCTCTGGGTACCGTGGTAGAAGCCATTGACCGTCTGCGCGACACCTCGTCTTCCCACCAGCGTATCTCCATCGTTGAAGTGATGGGCCGTTACTGCGGCGACCTGACGCTGGCAGCGGCTATTGCCGGTGGCTGCGAATTTGTGGTGGTGCCGGAAGTGGAATTCAGCCGTGACGATCTGGTTGCTGAGATCAAAGCCGGTATCGCGAAAGGTAAAAAACACGCCATCGTCGCGATCACTGAGCATATGTGTGATGTCGATGAACTGGCGCATTACATCGAGAAAGAGACAGGCCGTGAAACCCGTGCAACCGTTCTGGGCCACATTCAGCGTGGGGGTTCGCCGGTGCCTTATGACCGGATCCTGGCTTCCCGCATGGGCGCGTACGCCATTGAGCTGCTGCTGGAAGGCTTTGGCGGTCGTTGCGTTGGCATTCAGAACGAAAAACTGGTGCACCATGACATCATCGACGCAATTGAGAACATGAAGCGTCCGTTTAAAGGTGACTGGCTGGACTGCGCGAAGAAACTGTACTAACGCGTGTACCGCAGACTGCCGGCTGGCAGTCTGCGTTGATCAGACAAATTCCCCGTTTTTCATATTCCCCCAAGTTATAGCCAATCTTTTTTTATTCTTTAATGTTTGAATGCATTTCTGGCACGCTTTCTTCATCACAACACAGCATAAGAGAGTTGGGCGATGAACAAATGGTGCGTGGGGTTAACATTATTGCTGGCATCGACCAGCGTTCTGGCAAAGGATATTCAGTTACTTAACGTGTCTTATGATCCAACCCGTGAGCTGTACGAGCAGTACAATAAAGCGTTTAGCGCCCACTGGAAGCAGGAGACGGGCGATAATGTGGTGATCCGCCAGTCTCACGGTGGTTCCGGCAAACAGGCCACGTCGGTGATAAACGGTATCGAAGCCGATGTGGTGACGCTGGCGCTGGCCTATGACGTTGATGCTATTGCCGAACGGGGCCGCATTGATAAAAACTGGATCAAACGCCTGCCGGACAACTCTGCACCGTATACCTCCACCATTGTTTTCCTTGTTCGTAAAGGCAACCCCAAACAAATCCGTGACTGGAGCGATCTGGTCAAGCCGGGCGTTTCGGTGATTACCCCAAATCCAAAAAGCTCTGGCGGGGCGCGCTGGAACTATCTGGCGGCCTGGGGCTACGCGCTGCATCACAACAATAACGACCAGGCCAAAGCCCAGGCGTTCGTGAAAGCGCTGTATAAAAACGTGGAAGTGCTGGATTCCGGCGCACGCGGTTCAACTAACACCTTCGTTGAGCGCGGCATTGGCGACGTACTGATCGCCTGGGAGAACGAAGCGTTGCTGGCTGCCAACGAACTGGGCAAAGATAAATTCGAAATTGTGACGCCTGGCGAATCGATCCTCGCCGAACCGACCGTCTCCATCGTCGACAAAGTGGTGGATAAAAAGGGAACACAGACGGTCGCGGAAGCTTACCTGAAATACCTGTACTCGCCGGAAGGCCAGGCGATCGCCGCGAAAAACTACTACCGTCCGCGCGATGCGGAGGTGGCGAAGAAATATGAAAATGTCTTTCCGAAGCTAAAGCTGTTTACCATTGATGACGTCTTCGGCGGCTGGACGAAAGCGCAGAAAGACCATTTCTCGAATGGCGGCACGTTCGATCAGATCAGTAAACGTTAATCTGTGTGTTGAGCATCGGCCCGGGGCAATTGCCGCCGGGCTTTTTTATTTGTCATCATTTTGCGTTACTCTTGCAGGTCGTTTAGATACAGGGAACGCGTCATGAAAAAAATCGTTTATGGATTGCTGGCACTGCTGGTGTTTGTTGCCGCTGCGGGTGTGGGTTACTGGAAATTTATGCGTAATCCTGACGCATTACGCGACATCGTTTTTGAGCAATGTCTGCCAAACCAACTGCAGCGGCAAAATCCGGCGCCGTGTGCCGAAGTAAAACCCGATGCCGGTTACGTGGTGTTCAAAGACCGCAACGGTCCGCTGCAATATCTCCTGATGCCAACGTATCGCATCAACGGTACAGAAAGTCCGTTACTGACCGAGCCGTACACGCCCAATTTTTTCTGGCTGGCCTGGCAGGCGCGCAGCTTTATGAGCCAGAAGTACGGTAAGGAGATACCGGACAGCGCCGTTTCCTTGACGATAAACTCACGTACCGGGCGGACACAGAACCATTTCCACATCCATATCTCCTGCCTGCGTCCCGATGTTCGCGCGCAGTTGGACGCAAATCTCGCGAATGTCAGTACCCGTTGGCTCCCCCTGCCAGGCGGATTGCGCGGACATGTGTATCTGGCGCGTCGTGTGACCGAAAGCGAACTGGCGCAGCGTAGTCCGTTTATGATGCTGGCGGAAGAAGTGCCGGACGCGCGTGACCATATGGGAAGCTATGCGTTGGCGATGGCTCGCCAGAGCGATAACGCGTTTGTTTTACTGGCGACGCAACGCAATCTGCTCACGCTGAACCGTGCCTCGGCAGAGGAAATTCAGGATCATCAGTGTGATATTCTCCGCTAGCCCCTGCTAATCTGTCATTTACTCGACCTGCCTGTCCCCGTATTCTTGATGAAAAAAACGACAGGAGACAGGCATGTCGCTCTGGCTTTCGCATCCCCTTTTTCTTCCTTCGCTGGTGATTGGCATCACCATTCTGCTCTGGGCAACCTCGCTGTTGCCGGAGTTCATCACCGCACTGCTGTTCTTTACCGTGGCGATGATGGCAAAGATCGCGCCGCCGGACGTCATCTTCGGTGGTTTTGCTTCGTCGGCGTTCTGGCTGGTGTTCAGCGGTTTTGTACTTGGCGTGGCGATCCGGAAAACGGGGCTGGCAGACCGGGCGGCGAGGGCACTGTCTTCAAGATTGACCGACTCCTGGCCACTAATGGTGGCGAGCGTGGTGCTACTGAGCTACGCGCTGGCCTTTGTGATGCCGTCTAACATGGGGCGCATCGCACTGTTGATGCCTGTCGTCGCGGCGATGGCGAAGCGTGCCGGAATTAAGGACGGAACCCGCGCATGGTACGGCCTGGCGCTTGCTGTCGGTTTCGGCACTTTCCAGCTTTCTGCCACGATACTACCGGCTAACGTGCCGAATCTGGTGATGAGCGGCGCGGCGGAAGGCGCATACGGCATCCATCTCAATTATCTCCCCTATCTGCTTCTGCACACGCCGGTATTGGGCTGGTTGAAAGGCGCTTTGCTCATTGTACTGATCTGCGGATTATTTCCAGGCAAGCCTCAGGCGCCGCGCGAATTAACGCCGCCTGAGCCGATGAGTCGCGCCGAAAAACGGTTGGCCTGGATGTTAGCGGTGGTGCTGGTGATGTGGGTTAGTGAGAGCTGGCACGGTATTGGTCCTGCATGGACAGGACTGGCGGCGGCGGTGATAACCTTGCTGCCGCGTATCGGTTTTATCAGCGGAGACGAGTTTGCCTCGGGCGTGAACTTCCGTACCTGCCTGTACGTTGCAGGCATACTTGGGCTGGCGATGACCGTCACGCAAACGGGGATTGGCGATGCGGTGGGTGAGGCGCTCCTGCACGTCATGCCGCTCGATCCGCAGGCGCCGTTTACCAGCTTCCTCGCATTGACCGGCATTACCACCGCGCTCAACTTCATTATGACCGCTAATGGTGTCCCGGCGCTTTACACCACACTGGCGCAGAGCTTCTCTGAGGCCACCGGTTTTCCGCTTCTGTCGGTGATTATGATTCAGGTACTGGGTTATTCCACTCCGCTGTTGCCGTATCAGGCGTCACCGATAGTGGTGGCGATGGCGTTAGGGAAGGTACCGGCAAGGGCAGGCATGTTGCTATGTATCGCACTGGCGCTGGCAACTTATTTTGTGCTGCTCCCATTGGATTACGCCTGGTTCAGCGTGCTGGGGAAATTATAGTTTCATTATGGTGTTAATTTTTTGTTTTGTGAGATGGTGAATTGTTTTATATGGAGCGATGGCGGTTAATAGCGAAGCGCTGATTTGCGCACTGGAAACTCAAGGACAGATTCATGGACAGATTAACCCCCATCCGCTGTTGGCCTGCCATCATCTCGCTTGTGATTACGCTGACAATCTGGTTTGTTATCCCTTGCCCACCTGAGGTCACCCCAGAGGCGTGGCACCTGTTGGCGTTGTTTATCGGCACGATTGCGGCAATTATCGGTAAAGCAATGCCGATTGGCGCTATCGCAGTTGTGGCGATTATGCTGGTGGCAATGACCGGTGTTACCAATCCGGGTAAACCTTCGGCAGCGCTTAATGATGCGTTAAGCGGCTTTTCAAACCAGCTGATCTGGTTAATTGGCCTGTCGATCATGCTGTCGCAAAGTCTGTTGAAAACCGGGCTGGGCGCGCGCATTGGCTACGGATTTATTGCGCTGTTTGGTAAAAGAACGCTGGGTATCGCCTGGGCGCTCACCCTCGCTGAAACGCTGATTGCGCCAGTCACGCCGAGCAATACCGCGCGCGGCGGCGGCATTATTCATCCGGTGATGCGGGCCATTGCGGAAAGCCTCGGCTCGCAGCCGGGAAACAGTGAAAATGGCTCCACGGGACGCTATCTCGCGCTGGTGAACTACAACATTAACCCGATCAGTTCTGCGATGTTTATCACCGCAACCGCGCCTAACCCGCTAATTGTCAGCTTTCTGCTGAAGGGAACGGATGGGGTACTGAATATGACCTGGGGGATGTGGGCTATTGCCGCGCTGCTTCCTGCGGTCGTATCACTGGTCGTGATGCCCATTGTTATCTGGTGGCTCTATCCGCCCGCGATTACGCGCACGCCGAATGCGCCGCAGTTCGCGCGGGAAAAACTGGATGCGCTTGGTCCGCTCTCGCTGGCGGAAAAAATCACCCTGGCGGTTTTCATTTTGTTGCTCTGCCTGTGGGCGGGTGTTCCTGCGATGCTCATGGGCAGCGGCTGGACTGTTAATCCCACCAGTGCCGCGTTAATTGGCTTATCGATTTTGTTGCTGACCGGCGTATTAAGCTGGGACGATATGCTTAAGTGTCGTGGGGCATGGGATACTATCGTCTGGTTTGCCGCACTGGTGATGATGGCGGATTTTCTCAGTAAGCTGGGTCTGGTGGGCTGGCTGGCGACCAGCGTCGGAAGCGCCATTGACCATCTCGGCGTTCACTGGAGCATCGCGACGCTTTTGCTGATTCTGCTTTACGTCTACTCGCACTACTTTTTTGCCAGCACCACTGCGCATATTACAGCGATGTTTGCTGCGTTCTTCGCCGCGGGATTAGGCCTTGGCGCGCCACCCGCACTGCTTGGGCTGATGCTCGGTTTTTCATCCTCTCTGATGATGTCGCTCACGCACTATGGTACGGGCACTGCGCCTATCATCTTTGGATCGGGCTATGTCACGCTGGCGGAATGGTGGAAAACGGGGCTGGTCATGAGTGTGGTCAATCTGACCATCTGGGGAGTGACTGGTGCCTTCTGGTGGCGCTGGCTGGGTTACTGGTAAAGCGATAGTGACGGGAGGAGAGGTCCTCCCGTCCTGACAACTTACGCCTGTTTAGCCGCTTCTGCCGCTTTTACGATGACAGCGAAAGCATCCGCTTTCAGAGAAGCACCGCCAACCAGCGCGCCGTCGATGTCCGGCTGAGCGAACAGTTCCGCCGCGTTGGACGCGTTTACGGAACCGCCGTACTGGATGATGACCTGCTCAGCGATTTTCGCGTCCGCTTTGGCAATGTGGTCACGGATAAACTTATGCACCGCCTGTGCCTGCGCAGGCGTCGCTGATTTACCGGTACCGATAGCCCATACCGGCTCGTACGCGATGACCGCGCCTTCGAACGCTGCTGCGCCCTGGGTTTTCAGCACGGCGTCGATCTGACGTGCGCACACTTCTTCGGTTTTGCCTGCTTCGTTTTCGGCTTCGGTTTCACCGATGCACAGAACTGGCGTCAGGCCCTGTTCTTTCAGTACGGCGAATTTTTTCGCGATCAGCTCGTCAGACTCTTTATGGTAAGTACGACGCTCAGAGTGGCCGATAATGATGTACTGCGCGCCGATGTCTTTCAGCATTTCAGCGGAAGTTTCACCGGTGAATGCGCCAGACAGGTTCAGGTCAACGTTCTGCGCGCCCAGAATGATGTGGCTACCGGCCGCGGCCTGCTTCGCCAGATCGATATACATTTCCGGCGGAGCGATCGCAACCGCACAGCCAGCAACGCCAGCCAGCTCTTTACGCAGGTTAGCCACCAGCTCGTTTACCATATGGCGGCTGCCGTTCAGTTTCCAGTTACCCATCACTAAAGGATGTCGCATTGTAATTCTCCACGCTTTGTCAGCGAATTAAGGAAGATGGCCACTCTTGCGAGCAGCATGGTCTGTGAAACAGTATAGAGATTTTCCCCTGAGAGGCTTTGCTTTTTATCACTAATTAAGCCCCTCAAGGTCCTCAGATAACGCCAGCTTAATCGGTTCAACCGCGAAGGTCAGCCCCTTTTCGCCGTTATCTGCCACAACATAGCGAATTGCGCCTTCGGTTTCGGCGTAGTAGCGTTTATTTTTTCCTGCGGCGAGCAGTTTTTGCAGCTTTTTCTGGCTTTGTTCTTTGGTCAGCAGTGGTGCGACGGTGCGGATCACGGCCGTCATGTACTCCAGCGCTTTCGCTTTCGCCGCTTTTTGTTCCGGCCCCTGGATCGGCAGCCAGGTGATCTGCATACTCTTGATCTTCAACGTTCCCCGCTCAAGGGCGGTAGAAGCGTACAGATTCTCGTTAATTTTGCTGGCTGCGCGGGTGAGATTGGCTTTATCGCGACTGCTGTCGATAGAACGGAATTCGTTTAACGGAAGCTTTGGGTTCTGTTGGTTAAAGTTTTCGCGAAACTGGCTGATAGAGAGATCAAATGTTGGCGCTCCGGCAAGCAAGTATGGTGCTGTGGGGGCGACCAGAGGCTCCGCCGACAGCGCGGTCACGCTGAACGTCATCGCTGAAAATAACATTAAAAACAGTGAACATCCTGGCTTCATCAATCTTACCTTTCGTTATGACTGCTCACGATTAAAACGATAACCGTCTGGCTTGTCAAAAGGGTAAACTGTCGGCGTTTTCTATTTTAAAGGAACTTACATGACCATACAGCAGTGGTTATTCTCATTTAAAGGGCGTATTGGCCGCCGTGATTTCTGGATCTGGATGGTTCTGTGGCTTGTCGGCATGGTGGTCCTGTTTTCGCTGGCGAGCCAGTCGTTGCTCGATATCCAAACCGCGGCGTTTTGCCTGGTCTGCCTGCTCTGGCCGACGGCGGCGGTGACAGTAAAACGCCTTCACGACCGTGGGCGTTCCGGACTGTGGGCGCTCTTGATGATTCTGGCGTGGATGTTGTTGGCTGGAAACTGGGCAATCCTGCCAGGTATGTGGCAATGGGCGGTGGGGCGCTTTGTACCGACGCTGATTCTTATCATGATGATTATCGATCTGGGCGCGTTTATCGGCACCCAGGGGGAAAATAAGTTCGGCAAAGACACCCAGGACGTTAAGTATAAAGCGGAACGGTAAACAGCAGGCCGGATCCGGCGATGTCGCCCTCCGGCAAAATATTCACCAGTAGTGCTCTGCGGTCATATGACCTGGGCGACGACGCAAGTGTTTGCTCATCTGCCGGGTTTCTTTCAACAACTGCTGGGTATCGCGCACCATCTGCGGGTTACCGCAGAGCATCACATGGCTGGTCTCTTTATCTATCGGTAGCCCGATGGCTTTTTCCAGCTCGCCGCTTTCAATGAGCGCCGGAACGCGACCGGTTAACGAACCAGCGACGGTTTCCCGACTGACCACCGTCTGGATCCGCAGCTTGCCTTCATACCGTTTTTGCAGTTCCTGCATGAGCGGTAAATAGCTTAAATCGGCGGCGTAGCGCGCGGCATGGACCAGCACCAGATTTTTAAAGCGGTCCAGATCTTTTCCCCACTGCAGAATCGACAGATACGGGCCAATGGCGGTGCCGGTCGCCAGCATCCACAGCGTGTCGCAGTCGGGGATCTCCTCCAGCACAAAGAAACCTGCGGCTTCACTCACCACCAGGACTTCATCGCCGGGCTTCAGCGCCGCCAGACGCGGGCTTAGCTTGCCGTCGGGAACGGTGACGAGGTAAAACTCCAGATCCGGGTTATCGGGGGCATTCACGTAGGAGTAAGCGCGCTGGACGCGCTCGCCGTCAATCTCCAGCCCAAGCTTGGTAAACTGACCGGCGGTAAAAGGATGAACGGGGGCGTGGACGGTCAGACTAAACAGGGCATCGGTCCAGTTCTGTACCTTCGTGACTTTGCCTGTTACCCAATCTGCCATGGTTTTCTCCTGTTCTGATCTCGTCCCTTTATCTTCGTTCCTTGGCCGCAAGATTTCCAGCCCGGATGGGCTGGAAGGCTCGAACGAACAAATCAATTACAGGATATGCGCCTGCACGTCCGGGTCTTTGCGATCCAGATAGTGAATGGACTGGATACGGCGGATGGTGCGGGACTTTCCGCGAATCAACAGCGTTTCGGTGGTGGCGATGTTGCCTTTGCGGCTAATCCCTTCCAGCAGATCGCCTTTGGTGATGCCGGTGGCGGAGAAAATCACGTTGTCGCTACGCGCCATTTCGTCCAGACGCAGCACTTTTCCCGCGTCGATCCCCATCGCTTTACAGCGTGCCAGCTCTTGTTCGCCAATGCGGCGGTTATCTTCGCTGTCGCCTTTGACGTCATGACGCGCCAGCAGACGACCCTGCATATCGCCATCCAGCGCACGGATCACCGCCGCGGAGACCACGCCTTCCGGCGCGCCGCCAATGCCATACAGCACGTCGACTTCGCTGTCAGGCATACAGGTCAGAATGGAGGCTGCTACGTCGCCGTCAGGAATGGCGAATACGCGCACGCCGAGGGTTTGCATCTGCGCAATCACATTATCGTGACGCGGCTTCGCCAGAATGGTTACCGTTAAATCACACAGCGGCTTGCCAAGCGCGGCGGCGATGTTGCGCAGGTTGTCCGCCAGCGGAAGATTCAGGTCGATAGCGCCTTTCGCGCCCGGTCCGACGATGAGCTTTTCCATATACATATCCGGCGCGTTCAGGAAGCTCCCCTTATCGCCGACTGCCAGCACCGCCAGCGCGTTGGGCTGGCCCATCGCCGTCATACGCGTGCCTTCGATTGGATCGACAGCGATATCCACCGCATCGCCGTGGCCGGTTCCCACGTTTTCGCCGATGTAGAGCATTGGCGCTTCATCGATCTCGCCTTCACCAATCACAATGGTGCCGTCAATATTGACCTGATTAAGCATAATGCGCATCGCGTTTACCGCCGCGCCGTCTGCGGTGTTTTTGTCACCGCGTCCCAACCATTTGTAGCCAGCCAGCGCCGCCGCTTCGGTTACGCGGGAAAATTCGATGGCAAGTTCTCGTCTCATAGCAAACTCGTAGCAGAAAGGGATGGCGCGCAGTGTAGCACAGGGGAAGGGGCCTGATTATTGATGTGTGTGCGGGGTTGCCCCCGCATAAAGATTTTTCCGGATGGCGACGCTAACGTGTCCCATCCAGCCGGGATCCTGCCAGTCGTGGTAGGCCGGATAAGGCGAAGCCTCGATCCGGCATTCCACAATCACTCGTCGTGTTCTTCCCACGCCAGCGCGCGTTTCACCGCTTTTTTCCAGCCGCTGTAACGGTAGTTACGCTCGGTAGTTTCAATGCCAGGGCGGAATTCACGCTCAATGACCGCTTTTTCCTGTAGCTCATCGAGGTTCTGCCAGTAGCCAACCGCCAGACCCGCAAGGTACGCCGCCCCCAGCGCGGTGACTTCACGCACTTCCGGGCGCTCGACGCGTGTACCGAGAATGTCCGACTGGAACTGCATCAGGAAGTTATTAGCGACCGCGCCGCCGTCAACACGCAGAGCGTGTAGGCGAATACCGGAGTCTGCCTGCATTGCCTCCAGCACATCACGGGTCTGATAAGCGATCGATTCCAGCGTCGCGCGGATGATGTGGTTGGAATTCACCCCACGGGTCAGGCCGAAGATCGCGCCACGGGCATACGGGTCCCAGTAGGGTGCGCCGAGGCCAGTAAACGCCGGCACCACATACACGCCGTTAGTGTCCTTCACTTTGGTGGCAAAATATTCAGAGTCGAAGGCGTCGCTGATCAACTTCATTTCATCACGCAGCCACTGGATAGACGCACCGGCCATAAACACCGCACCTTCCAGCGCGTAGTTCACTTCGCCGGTCGGGCCACAGGCGATGGTGGTCAAAAGTCCGTTTTCGGACTTAACTGCTTTCTCGCCGGTATTCATCAGCATAAAGCAGCCGGTGCCGTAGGTATTCTTCGCCATCCCTTCTTTAACGCACAGTTGGCCGAACAGTGCCGCCTGCTGGTCACCGGCGATACCGGCGATAGGAATACGCGTGCCGCCTTTACCGCCAATATTGGTCTGGCCGTACACTTCAGAAGAACGGCGCACTTCCGGCAGCATCGCGCGCGGAATATCCAGCGCATCCAGCATCTTGTCGTCCCAGTCCAGGGTGTGGATGTTGAACAGCATGGTGCGCGAGGCGTTGGTGTAATCCGTCACGTGTACGCGTCCCTGGGTCATTTTCCAGATAAGCCAGGTGTCCACTGTACCGAACAACAATTCGCCCCGACGCGCGCGCTCGCGTGAGCCTTCAACATGGTCGAGGATCCACTTCACTTTGGTGCCGGAGAAGTAAGGGTCAATCACCAGACCGGTGGTGCTACGGACATACTCTTCCATGCCGTCGCGTTTTAAGTGCTCGCAAATGTCGGCGGTACGACGACACTGCCAGACGATGGCGTTATAGATCGGCTTGCCGGTCTCACGCTCCCAGACAATGGTGGTCTCACGCTGGTTGGTGATACCGATCGCTGCAATTTGATCGGAACTGATGTCTGCTTTCGCCAGGACTTCCACCAGCGTAGAGCTTTGCGTCGCCCAGATTTCCATCGGGTCGTGCTCTACCCAGCCTGCTTTCGGGTAGATCTGCTCAAATTCGCGTTGGGAAACGCTCACGATATTCGCATCGTGATCCATCACAACGGCGCGGGAGCTGGTGGTGCCCTGGTCGAGCGCAACGATATACTTTTTGTCAGTCATAATTTTTGTCCCGTAGTCACATTACAGCGAAGCTTTTTGTTGTGTAGCGGCCGTGGTTTCCTTCTCTTCCACGACACAGGTATCGCACGGCAAATGGCGGCCAATCAGCTTGCGATAGGCAAACGCGCCCAGAATAGCGCCGACGATGGGGCCGAACAGCGGCACCAGGAAGTAAGGAATATCTTTGCCGCCGGTGAAGGCCACGTTACCCCAACCGGCCAGCCAGGCGAACGCTTTCGGACCGATGTCACGCGCCGGGTTCATTGCAAAGCCGGTCAGTGGCCCCATTGATGCGCCGATAACCGCAATCAGCAAGCCAATCAGCAGCGGCGCCAGCGGGCCGCGAGGAACACCGTTACCGTCGTCGGTCAGCGCCAGGATAAGCCCCATCAGAATAGCGGTAATCACCATTTCAACCGCGAAGGCCTGCACAAAATTGATATGTGGATTGGGATATGTCGAGAAAGTGCCAGCCAGATCAACACTTTCAACGCTGCCGCGTACGATGTGGTGCGTCAGCTCATAGTCCGCGAAAAGATTGTAATAAAGCCCGTAAACTAACGCCGCTGCGCAAAACGCGCCGGCAAACTGAGAAATAATAAAAGGAACAACTTTACGCTTGTCGAAACAAGCAAACAGCCATAACGCAATGGTGACTGCCGGATTCAGGTGCGCGCCAGACACGCCTGCGGTCAGGTAGATAGCCATCGCTACCCCCAGCCCCCAGATGACGCTGATTTCCCACTGTCCAAAAGACGCTCCGGCGACTTTTAGCGCAGCGACACACCCCACACCGAAGAAAATCAACAACCCGGTACCGAGGAATTCAGCAATGCACTGGCCTTTTAAGGTTGATGTTTGACTCATAATCGGATCCTGAAGAGATTAGTGTTTATTGTAAGCGAGGAGGTCACTGACGTCCGCGATGCCCTGTAGGCATACTGTTAATTTATCGTTAACGAGCAAAAACGAGAAATATCGAAATTAAAATGTGTGTGCTCCGTCAATAAAATGAGCGTTATCGCGCCATAAAGCGCGTTTTGCAATACATAAGAACTGTGAGCAGAATCATTTCTTTAACCAATGTGTTAACACTTTGGAGTTATAGGGCGAATGTCACCAGGAGAAGGATGAAAAGTGTGGCAAACCGCAATCTGCGCGGGATGCTGCTGGACAGGGGCGGCGGGGCTTCATACAATCGGGCACTATAGATTATGCGATATTGTGCGCGTATGCGTGAAGCGTCGCCTTGCAATTCAGGAGAGTATGACCATGTCTTTAGAAGTGTTTGAGAAACTGGAAGCAAAAGTACAGCAGGCGATTGATACCATCACTTTGCTGCAGATGGAAATCGAAGAGCTGAAAGAAAAGAATAACTCGCTGGCGCAGGAAGTGCAGTCTGCACAGCACAGCCGTGAAGAGCTGGAGCGCGAGAACCATTCTCTGAAAGAGCAGCAGAGCGGCTGGCAGGATCGGTTGCAGGCCCTGCTGGGGCGCATGGAAGAGGTTTAATTCCGAATTCGTACAAAAGGCATCCTTAATGGATGCTTTTTTGTTATGGGAGAATATGATCGCTCAACATAGTGTTCTCAAGGAATGCGAGATGACAAAACGAAGCGATATTATCGATAATTCTGATAGATACATAACTCGTAATTCTCGCTACGGCCTTATCTATACAGAAAATTTGGGATGGATTGATTTAGGGCACGCAAACCCTGCTGGCGCTGAGCGTTTGTGGCAGCAAATGATAATGCCAGGCGGGGGTGATAGTGATTGGTTTGATGTTCATTATCACCAGAGCATGTCGAAAAAAATCACTGGATTACAAACCACTACAGGAATATACAGTCATTACCAGGTTCGAAGGGGTTTAAGCGATCGGATGTTAAAAGGTGTGGCTTTATCCATTTTTATGTACACATCCCACCAGTTTGAATCGCTACAAGATTTTTGGCCCTACGTTCTCATCACGGACAGTGGATACAGTGCAGAAGATTTAGTCTCTAATCTTTTCGGATTTTGCCAGGCCGTTGATTATGCCGATTACACGCCCTTTCTGGATATATGTAGTAAAGAGAAAGCGTATCGTATTTGGGATCACTATGGCCCAGTTGGTCAGTTTAAAAACAAGAGCGTGCTTCCGTTACTGTTTCCTGACCCCGTAGACCAAAAGGCGAAACACCAACCGGTATTAGGGCACCTACCGGTATTTATGAGTGCAATTGAGCCTGTCGCTGATCCCTTCTGTGTCAGGGAGATTCGCATTTGAAAAAATACAGAACCCCCATCATCACAACTTTACTTATTTCTGTTGCGCTGATCGTCTGCCTGATTGCCACGAGTCCTTTTACTGACGATGAGTATGATCAAAGCAATTTTATTAAATATTACCTGCTTACGCCGAAACCACTTATGGAAGCCCCCAGGGTCGCATCGAGTTGGTACTTTACGAATCAAACCGTTGAAGGGAGTGGTTTGCAGATCAGTACGCTCAATTTCACTGGCGTTCAGCGTAGTGAAATGCAGAGCCTGAGTGAAAAGTTACAGACTTATATCGATCATTATCCGAATCGACATGAAACGATGAGCATCGCTGTTGAAGAGAGAAATGGGATGTTCGAACTTCGTATCATCCATTACGATTTAGATGACGAGAAATAAAAGAAAGGCCATCCGAAATGAAGATGGCCTTTTTCTTTACTCGATGTCCAGCGGGTCTTCGGAAAGGATGATGCCGGTATTGTCGGCGTAGAGGTGGTCACCGGAGAAGAACGTCACGCCGCCGAAGTTGACGCGGACATCACTTTCGCCAATCCCTTCTCCTGCCGCGCCGACCGGAATCGCGGCAATCGCCTGGATACCGATATCCAGTTCTTCCAGGTCGTCTACCTGACGCACCGCGCCGTAGATCACCAGACCTTCCCATTCATTCTGTGCCGCCAGGCGCGCCAGTTCGGCGTCGACCAGCGCACGACGGACAGAACCGCCGCCGTCGACCAGCAGAACGCGACCACGGCCATTTTGTTCGAGCAGATCGTACAGCAACCCGTTGTCCTCGAAACATTTCACCGTGACGATTTGTCCGCCAAACGACGACCGTCCTCCAAAGTTAGAGAACAGCGGTTCCACGACGTTGACATCTTCTTGATAGATGTCACAAAGCTCGGAAGTATCGTATTTCATAGGCTTAACGTTCAGTTGCTGCGAGAATTTTTAGTATATCGCGCTAAGTGCACTGTTGGCAAAATCATCAATTGTTAATTGATATTTGTCAGTTATCTGCCCCACTGACTTAAGATAATCCCTACAATAAACAGCAGGTTAGTCAGCAATGCCGCTTTTACGGTGCGTTCCAGCATGGGACGCATGGCCGCCGGGTCCATCTGGCGCATGACGTAACGCGACTGTTTTACCAGCAGCGGCGCGGCCAGCAGGAACAGCCAGCCCCACGGACTTTGCAGGGAAAGCAGGTTGAACAGCGCCAGGCAGACCAGCGTTCCCATCAACAGACAGGCGTGATAACGGCGGGCGTTTACCGCGCCTAAGCGGACCACCAGCGTGTTTTTGCCGTTCTCGCGGTCGCTGTTGATATCACGCAGGTTATTGATGTTCAATACCGCCGTTGCCAGCAGGCCGCAGGCGGTCGCTGGCAAAATCAACGCCGGGATCAAGGTGTGCGCCTGCAGGTACCAGCTTCCCATCACGCTGAGCCAGCCGAAGAAAACCAGCACGGAAATATCACCCAGACCAATATAACCATACGGACGATTACCCACGGTGTAAGTGATGGCGGCGATAATCGACAGCCCGCCGAGCACGAGGAAACCGACAAAATCAGTCAGGGTATGGCAAGCCACAGCCACCAACGCCAGCCCTGACAGGCAAATGAGCGCCACGGTGATAATCAGCGCGCGTTTCATCTCCTGCTGGGTAATCACCCCTTTTTGCATTCCGCGCAGCGGCCCGATGCGGTCCGGCTTGTCGCTGCCTTTTACCGCGTCGCCATAGTCATTGGCAAGATTCGACAGGATTTGCAGCAGCCCGGCGGTAATTAACGCCAGCAAGGCCACCAGCGGATCGAAATATCCCTGCCACCACGCCAGCGTGGTGCCGACGATAATGGCCGCGAAGGCCAGCGGCAGGGTTTTGGGTCGTAAACTTTCCAGCCAGGCCTGAGTGCGGCTAATGTGTTGTTCAGTCATAGTTAGCGCCAATAAAAATGGGGCCTTTCAGCCCCATCAACAGTGATGAAAATGCATTGAACGCGATTATAAGATAAAACGGCTCAGATCTTCATCTGCGACCAGCGCATCCAGATGTTTGCTCACATAATCCGCATCAATTGTTATGCTTTGGCCATTCAAATCGCTCGCATCGTAGGAAATATCTTCCATCAGACGCTCCAGAACGGTGTGCAAACGACGGGCGCCGATGTTCTCGGTGGTTTCGTTCACCTGCCATGCGGCTTCGGCAATGCGCTTAATACCAGAATCGGTAAACTCAATGTTCACGCCTTCGGTCGCCATCAGCGCTTTGTACTGAACGGTAACGGAAGCGTTCGGTTCGGTCAGAATGCGTTCGAAGTCGCTGGTGGTCAGCGCCTGAAGCTCGACGCGAATCGGCAGACGACCCTGCAGCTCCGGGATCAGGTCAGACGGTTTCGCCACCTGGAATGCGCCAGACGCGATAAACAGAATGTGATCGGTTTTGACCATACCGTGTTTGGTGGAGACGGTGCAGCCTTCCACCAGCGGCAGCAGGTCACGCTGTACGCCTTCACGGGAGACGTCCGGACCAGACGATTCGCCGCGTTTACAGATTTTGTCGATCTCGTCGATAAACACGATCCCGTGCTGCTCCACGGCGTCGATGGCATCCTGCTTAAGCTCTTCCGGATTCACCAGCTTGGCCGCTTCTTCTTCGATCAACAGCTTCATCGCGTCTTTGATTTTCAGCTTACGCGGTTTTTGTTTCTGTCCGCCGAGGTTCTGGAACATTGACTGCAGCTGGCTGGTCATCTCTTCCATTCCCGGCGGCGCCATGATTTCAACGCCCATTGGCGCTGCGGCAAGGTCGATCTCGATTTCTTTATCGTCGAGTTGGCCTTCACGCAGTTTTTTACGGAATGCCTGGCGCGCCGCAGACGGCTCGGCCTGCTGTTCCGCCTGGCCCCAGTTGTTTTTTGCCGGCGGGATCAGCACGTCGAGAATGCGCTCTTCCGCCATCTCTTCCGCGCGGTAGCGGTTTTTTTCGATCGCCTGTACGCGCACCATTTTGACGGCGGCGTCGGTGAGATCGCGAATAATGGAGTCGACTTCTTTACCAACGTAGCCGACTTCGGTGAATTTGGTCGCTTCAACTTTGATGAACGGCGCGTTGGCCAGTTTCGCCAGACGACGGGCGATCTCGGTTTTACCGACGCCGGTCGGGCCAATCATCAGGATATTTTTAGGCGTCACTTCATGGCGCAGCTCTTCGTCGAGCTGCATACGGCGCCAGCGGTTACGCAGCGCAATCGCCACGGAGCGCTTGGCGTTATCCTGGCCGATGATGTGCTTGTTCAGTTCGCTGACGATTTCGCGTGGGGTCATTTCAGACATGGGAGATCCTTACGCTTTAGAGGTCAATTCTTCGATGGTGTGGAAGTGGTTGGTATAAATGCAGATATCGCCTGCAATATCCAACGCTTTTTCAGCAATGTCGCGAGCGCCGAGCTCGGTGTTTTCCAGCAGAGCGCGCGCCGCGGCCTGGGCGTAGGGACCGCCGGAGCCGATGGCAATCAGATCGTTTTCAGGCTGCACGACGTCGCCATTACCGGTGATGATGAGCGACGCGGTTTCATCGGCAACCGCCAGCAGCGCTTCGAGCTTGCGCAGCATGCGGTCGGTACGCCAGTCTTTCGCCAGCTCAACGGCGGCTTTGACCAGGTGACCCTGATGCATTTCCAGCTTGCGCTCAAACAGTTCGAACAGCGTGAATGCGTCCGCGGTGCCGCCCGCAAAGCCCGCAATGACTTTGTCATTGTACAGGCGGCGCACTTTCTTCACGTTGCCTTTCATTACGGTATTACCCAGCGTGGCCTGGCCATCGCCGGCGATAACTACATGGCCGTTACGGCGTACGCTTACTATTGTTGTCACGAGCAGACCCCTTGGTTACAAATGCAGAATACAAGCCCCGCACGGTGTACGGGGCATAATGCAACTATAGATGGGGGGGATTTTGGGGGTTTCAACCCCCGGCGGCGAGTCGAATGCAGTTTGTGTGGCCAGCCATCTTCAGACGGCTCAGGGTGCTGTCGGCATTTTCTTTGCCTTTCACCGGCCCGATAACCACGCGATTCCAGCCGTTGTTGGTGGTGATTTTGGAGTCAAAGCCTTCGAAAGCCAACTGGGCGCGCACGGTTTCCGCCTGTTCAGCGCCTTTAAAGGAACCGCATTGCACCATCCAGCGACGCTCGTCTTTTTTCTCAGCGGCAGGCTTAGGCGCATCTGGCGCACGGGAAATCGGCGCGGCCTGCTGCGTTTTAGGCTGCGAAGCGGCGGTATGCGCCGGTGTCTGCAACAGATCCTGATACGGCTGCTGGGACGCCGTTTGCTTCGGCTGCGAGGTTTGCTTCGGCTGCGAGGTTTGCTTCGGCGGCTGTTGTACCGGCGCTGACTGAGCCGTACGCGTTTGCGGCTGTGTCTGGGTTCGCGGCTGCTGTACCGGCTGCGTGTACTGCTGCTCAACCTGACGCTGTTGAGCCTGACGTTGCAGCGTTTGCTGGCGCTGTTCCGGCGTCTGCTCGTTCCACGGTACTTCGTTGAGCTGCGTAGGCTGCTGGCGCATATCTGCCTGCATCTGCGCCAGTAACTGTCGCTGTTCGTTGGTCAGTTGATCCGGTTTCATCACTTCACCGCCTGCGGACGGTTCCGTTGGCGCACGTACGCCAGGCTGGCGGCTTTCCAGCTCCTTGATGTAGCGCCAGCGCTCTTCCGGCTTCGGCGGCAGCCCGTTGCCCGTCACTTTCTGGCTCTGCAACGTTTCTGATTCTTCTTTTTTGTGATGCGTGATGAAGTACAGACCACCGATAAAGGCCACAAGGACGGCGGCGGCAATGGCGACCATTGCGGGCGATACCGCAGACGTGTTGCGTTGCTTTTTCCGTGAGGTGCTCTTTTTGCGCCGCGAAGGTGCCGGTTGGCCGCGACGTACATAATCTCGTTGTGCCACTATCGTTTCGCTGTATTTATTCGTTCGTCAGCCCGCCATGTTACTTAAGCGGCGGGCCTTTGACCAGACGCGGGTGTCTGAAAGGTTTACGTTAAGGCGCGAGTGGAGCCCCTGAGGATCAGTTCGCAGTCCATTAAACGCGAGCCGCTGCTCACATTTTGCCCCTGCATCTGATCGAGCAACAGCAGCATTGCTTCGCAGCCGATTTGGAAACGCGGCTGTGCGACCGTCGTCAGCGGCGGATCGCAAAATTCTGACAGGGCGATATTGTCGAAGCCAATGATCGACAGATCGTTTGGCACTTTCATTCCCTGGCGTTTGGCCCAGGAGAGCGCGCCTAACGCCATCACATCGCTATGGCAGAATACCGCCGTCGGCGGCTGCGGCAGCGCCATCAGCTGTTTTAACGCATTGCCCCCCGCTTCGTAAGTGAAGTCGCCACGGGCGATATAGTGCGGGTCGACGGTAATACCGCAGCGGCGCAACGCCTGCACATAACCCTGCAGGCGATAATGGCACAGCGGCATCTCTTCCGGCCCGGCAATACACCCGATGCGCTGATGCCCCAGCTCATGTAAATAATTCACGGCATCAAAGGCGGCGGTCAGGTTATCGATATGTACCGTAGGAAGCTCCAGCTCTGGGGCAAATTCGTTTGCCATCACCATCGGCGGCAGATTGCGCTGTTCTTCAATACTGGCGTCAAACGGCAGGCGCGAACCGAGCAGCAGCATCCCGTCGATTTGCTTGGTGATGATGAGGTTAACGAACGTTTTTTCCTGCTGGTTCTGATGCGCGCAGTCGCCAATGAGCACCAGATAGCCATGACTTGCGGCGGTGATCTCAATGCCACGGATGATCTCGCTAAAGAAGGGATCGCAAATATCCGGCACAATCACCAGGATCGTCCGTGATTCATTTCGTTTAACGTTGCGTCCCGCCGCCTGCGGTAAATAGCCCACTTCCATTGCGGCCTGTTCGACCCGGTTTCGGGTGGACTGGGAGACTTTTTCCGGGTTCATCAGCGCGCGGGACACGGTTGCCGTTGAGACTTTCGCCTTCTCGGCAACATCTTTCATTGTAGCGGCAACAACCTGCTTCTTCGGTTTCACTCTTTCTCCTCGCCAGGGTAATCCGGCGCAGCACTATCCCTGTTGAAATCACATCGAAAACATTTTTATCAGATAGCGAATGGAAACGGTTACAGAATTTTCATAAAAAGTGTGATGGGTGTTGAATTTTACGATCCGCCTCGCATCGTGAAGGCGTTATCCCTCGATCGGATCGACATCCAGCACCCATTTCACCTTGCGCGCGTCCGGCAGCGTGTTGATGAGCGCAAGGGTGCCGCTGACAATATGCTGCAGGCGAACCCGTGAAGGATGCTGCAATAAAATCTGCCAGCGATAGCGTCCGCCGCGCTTTGGCGTCAGCGCAGGAACCGGGCCTAGCACCCACAGTTTCTCGTCTGCCAGGGGGCTGGCCTGAATCAGATTGCGCAACTGCTGTAAAAACAGCGGGGCCAACTGATTGTTATGGTCTTCCGCCCGCACGATGACGTGGCTGGTCCACGGCGGCAATTGCATCGTCTGACGTTCCGCCAACGCTTGCTCGGCAAACGCGTCATAGCCCTTATGCAGCAGCGTCTGGAGCAGCGGATGTTCCGGATGATGGGTTTGCAACACCACTTCACCCTGTTTGCCTGCGCGCCCTGCGCGTCCGGACACCTGGGTATACAGTTGGGCAAACCGTTCAGCGGATCGGAAGTCTGCGGAAAACAGCGCGCCGTCCACGTCGAGCAAGGCGACCAGCGTGACGTCCGGGAAGTGATGGCCTTTTGCCAGCATTTGCGTGCCAATCAGGATCCGCGCGCCGCCGCGATGCACTTCCGCCAGATGTTGCTCCAGCGCGCCTTTGCGACTGGTTGTGTCGCGGTCGATACGGGAAATCGGCACCCCGGGGAAGAAGGGCGCCAGCGCCTGTTCAAGCTGCTCGGTGCCTAAACCGACCGGCACCATGTGTGTAGAGCCGCAGGTTGGGCACTGGCGCGGCACAGGGCGCTGGCTGTCGCAGTGATGGCAGCGCAGGTGATGCTGGGCCTGATGGAGGGTGTAGTAGTGATCGCAGCGCGGGCATTCGGCAATCCAGCCGCAGTCATGACATAGCAGCGCGGGTGCGAAACCCCGACGATTGAGGAACAGGATCACCTGGTTGTCTGCCTGCAAATGCTGGCGCATCCGGGCGATCAGCGCTGGCGCTAACCCGGCCTGTATCTGCTGGCCCTTTAAATCCAGCACATGCTGCGTGGCGGGGCGGGCATTTCCCGCACGCCGCGTCAGACGCAGCAGACGGTATTTTTTCTGTCGAACGTTACACAGCGTTTCCAGCGCGGGCGTAGCGGAACCGAGGATAATCGGAATGTGTTCGCTATGGGCGCGATAGACGGCCAGATCGCGCGCATGATAGCGCCAGCCTTCTTGCTGTTTATAGGAACTGTCGTGTTCCTCATCAATCACGATGACGCCCAGGTTTTTGAACGGCGTAAATAAAGAAGAGCGCGTACCGATTACAATCGCCGCCTCGCCGTTTTTCGCTTTCAGCCAGGCGGAAAGGCGTTCACTGTCGTTAAGACCGGAATGCAGCACTTCCACCGGCGCGTTGAAGCGTTCGCGAAAGCGGGCGATGGTCTGCGGCGTCAGGCCAATTTCCGGCACCATCACCAGCGCCTGCTTTCCCCGGGCGAGGACGTTTTCCAGCACGCTCAGGTAGACTTCTGTTTTACCGGAGCCGGTGACACCTGCCAGCAGCCAGGCGGAGAAACTGTCCGAGGCGCTATGAATTGCGCCTACGGCGGTGGCCTGTTCTGTGTTCAGACGCAAACGATCGCCGCAAACCGCGTAACCGGCGCGCCAGTCGCTAAAGCCCGGTGTTTCGCTTGCCAGTTCGCACAGACCTTTTTTACGTAGCGCCTGTAGCGCGGTGTCGTTAAATTCGAGGTCCGCCACCTGGTCGCGCCAGATTTTACCCTGCCGCAGCGCCGCCAGCGCCTGTTGCTGTTTGGGTGAACGCTTTAAGCTGTTGAGGTCGACCGCCTGACCGTCTTCGGTGGCGAACCAGTACCACATTGGCGTATTGGTTGCCGGTTTCCCCTGGCGCAGCAGAATGGGTAGGGCATGAAACAGCACATCGCCGATAGGATGATGATAGTAATCCGCCGCCCACATCAGCAGCCGCCAGACGGACGGCGAGAAAACCGGTTCGCCGTCCAGCACCTCAACCACCGCTTTGAGCTCATTCAGCGGCAGTTCGCTCTTGTCGCTGACCGACACGACGATCCCGACACGCTCCTGCTGCTTGCCAAACGGAACGCGCACGCGACACCCGGCTTTGACGTTCATCCCTTCCGGCAGAAGGTAGTCAAAGGTGCGGGGAAGCGGAACGGGTAAGGCAACGTGCGCAACGGGCATGACATCATCCTGACTTGAAATCTGGCGGGTTAGTATACACATTAGTTGCGGTGGACAAGTGAATCAGTTTGCATGAGCTGGCTAATTTCTGTATGATTCGCCGCCTTTGATGCAAATTGATCGCGTCAAAATTGACCATTACCCGAGAATTTCGCGCTGCTGGTGTAGAGTGGAAGGCGACGGGAAATAATTAACATCGCGTGGTGTCTGGCGTTAGGGCTGGAAGAGCGACGCGGCCTTAAACTGAGGTTTCCCCATGAAAAAAGATATTCACCCGAAATACGAAGAAATTACTGCTACCTGTTCTTGCGGTAACGTCATGAAAATCCGCTCTACCGTTGGTCACGATCTGAACCTGGACGTGTGCGGTAAATGCCACCCGTTCTACACGGGCAAACAGCGTGACGTTGCAACCGGTGGCCGTGTTGACCGCTTCAACAAGCGTTTCAGCATCCCGGGCAGCAAATAAGATTCTGCTGTCAAAGAAAAAAGCGCCGAAAGGCGCTTTTTTTGTCTCTGTAAATCAGTATTCCCACGTCTCCGGATCGATACCCAGTTCACGCATGATTTCTTTTGCCGCTTCCGGGATCTCGTCGCTGCGCTCTTTTCGCAAATCTTCATCGTTCGGAAGAGGTTGCCCGGTAAAGGCGTGCAAAAACGCTTCGCACAGCAGCTCGCTGTTGGTGGCGTGACGCAGGTTGTTCACCTGACGACGCGTACGTTCATCAGTGAGGATTTTTAACACCTTCAAAGGAATGGAAACCGTAATTTTCTTAACTTGTTCACTCTTCTTACCGTGCTCAGCGTATGGGCTGATATATTCGCCGCTCCATTCAGCCATGAGATACCTTAATCCTCTTTGTCATTAATATGGGGCCAGACCACACGCGGTGTGGCTATCAGCCGGAATTCCGCATAGTTTACCGTACAGGCGATCCCATGACACGGGTAAAGCGCCTGTAGTTGTGCGCTAATGCATATAATTTTAACGGCTATTTGCTGTTTGCTCAATCTATACGCAAAGAAGTTTAGATGTCCAGATGTATTGACGTCTATTGTCACAATGTTTACTCTGAAGCCTGACTTTTCACCGACTCAGCTCAGGAACTCCCTAACATGACGCGTAAACAGGCCACCATCGCAGTGCGTAGCGGGTTAAATGACGACGAACAGTACGGTTGTGTCGTCCCGCCGATTCATCTTTCCAGCACCTACAATTTCACCGGTTTTAATGAACCTCGCGCTCATGACTATTCTCGCCGCGGCAACCCGACGCGCGATGTGGTTCAGCGTGCGCTGGCGGAACTGGAAGGCGGTGCGGGCGCGGTGTTGACCAATACCGGCATGTCGGCGATCCATCTGGTCACGACGGTATTCCTGAAGCCTGGCGACCTGCTGGTGGCGCCACACGACTGCTATGGCGGCAGCTATCGCCTGTTTGACAGTCTGGCGAAGCGGGGGTGTTATCGCGTCCTGTTTGTCGACCAGGGCAACGAGCAAGCGCTACGGGCCGCGCTGGCGGAAAAACCGAAGCTGGTACTGGTAGAAAGTCCGAGTAATCCGCTGTTACGCGTGGTGGATATTGCGAAGATCTGCCAGTTGGCGCGGGACGCCGGGGCGGTGAGCGTCGTCGATAACACGTTTTTAAGCCCGGCGTTGCAAAATCCGCTGGCATTGGGCGCCGATCTGGTGTTGCATTCATGCACGAAATATCTGAATGGTCACTCTGACGTGGTGGCGGGCGTGGTGATTGCGAAAGATCCGGATACCGTTACTGAACTGGCATGGTGGGCGAATAATATCGGCGTCACCGGTAGCGCCTTTGACAGCTATTTGCTGCTGCGCGGGCTGCGCACGCTGTCGCCGCGCATGGAAGTGGCGCAGCGTAACGCGCAGGCGATTGTCGATTACCTGCAAACCCAGCCGCTGGTGAAAAAACTGTATCATCCATCACTGCCGGAAAATCAGGGCCATGAAATTGCCGCGCGCCAGCAAAAAGGCTTTGGCGCGATGTTGAGTTTTGAACTGGATGGCGATGAGCAGACGCTGCGTCGTTTCCTCGGCGGGCTGTCGTTGTTTACGCTGGCGGAATCCTTAGGGGGAGTGGAAAGTTTGATCTCTCACGCCGCGACGATGACCCATGCAGGCATGGCGCCCGAGGCGCGCGCTGCCGCCGGGATCTCTGAGACGCTGCTGCGTATCTCCACCGGTATTGAAGATGGCGAAGATTTAATTGCCGACCTGGAAAATGGCTTCCGGGCTGCAAACAAGGGGTAAACATGAGTGTGATTGCGCAGGCAGGGGCGAAGGGTCGCCAACTGCATAAATTTGGTGGCAGTAGTCTGGCTGACGTGAAGTGTTATCTGCGCGTGGCGGGCATTATGGCGGAATACTCACAGCCTGACGATATGATGGTGGTTTCCGCCGCAGGCAGCACCACCAACCAGTTGATTAGCTGGCTGAAACTCAGTCAGACCGATCGCCTCTCTGCGCATCAGGTGCAACAAACCCTTCGTCGCTATCAGTGCGATCTGATCAGCGGTCTGCTGCCTGCCGATGTGGCGGACAGTTTGATCAGTCTGTTTATCAGCGACCTGGAACGTCTGGCGGCGCTGCTGGACAGCGGCGTCACCGATGCGGTCTACGCGGAAGTGGTCGGCCACGGCGAAGTCTGGTCCGCGCGACTGATGTCCGCGGTGCTCAATCAGCAGGGAATGGAATCCGCCTGGCTGGACGCGCGCGAATTTCTCCGCGCCGAGCGCGCCGCGCAGCCGCAGGTCGACGAAGGTTTATCTTATCCGTTGTTGCAACAGTTGCTGGTGCAGCATCCGGGCAAACGTCTGGTGGTCACGGGTTTTATCAGCCGCAGCAATGCGGGTGAAACGGTACTGCTGGGGCGCAACGGTTCTGACTACTCGGCGACGCAGATAGGCGCGCTGGCGGGCGTTTCCCGGGTCACCATCTGGAGCGACGTCGCCGGGGTTTACAGCGCCGATCCGCGCAAGGTGAAAGATGCCTGCCTGCTGCCCCTGTTGCGTCTGGATGAAGCCAGCGAGCTGGCGCGTCTGGCCGCGCCGGTGCTGCATGCGCGCACGCTTCAGCCCGTTTCCGGCAGCGATATCGATCTGCAATTACGCTGTAGCTACACGCCGGATCAGGGGTCCACGCGCATTGAACGTGTGCTGGCCTCCGGGACAGGCGCGCGTATCGTTACCAGTCATGATGATGTGTGCCTGATTGAGTTTCAGGTGCCCGCGAGCCAGGACTTTAAGCTGGCGTATAAGGATATCGACCAGATCCTGAAACGCGCGCAGGTGCGTCCGCTGGCGGTGGGCGTCCATCACGATCGTCAACTGCTTCAGTTCTGTTACACCTCTGAAGTCGCCGACAGCGCGCTGAGGATCCTTGACGAGGCGGGCTTACCGGGAGAACTGCGCCTGCGGCAGGGGCTTGCGCTGGTGGCAATGGTCGGCGCGGGGGTCACCCGCAACCCGCTGCACTGCCACCGTTTTTGGCAGCAACTAAAAGGTCAGCCGGTCGAGTTCACCTGGCAATCGGAAGAGGGCATCAGCCTGGTCGCGGTGTTACGTACAGGCCCGACCGAAAGCCTGATTCAGGGCTTACATCAGTCTCTTTTCCGCGCCGAAAAGCGTATCGGTCTGGTGCTGTTTGGTAAGGGCAATATTGGCTCCCGTTGGCTGGAACTGTTTGCCCGCGAGCAGAGCACGTTGTCGGCGCGTACCGGGTTTGAATTTGTGCTGGCGGGCGTGGTGGACAGTCGCCGCAGCCTGCTGAACTACGAAGGACTGGATGCCAGCCGTGCGCTGGCGTTCTTTGGCGACGAAGCCGTTGAACAGGATGAAGAGTCGCTGTTTTTATGGATGCGCGCACACCCCTACGATGATCTGGTGGTGCTGGACGTGACGGCGAGCGAGCAACTGGCGGATCAATATCTCGACTTTGCCAGCCATGGTTTTCACGTTATCAGCGCCAATAAACTGGCCGGGGCGAGCAACAGTGACAAGTACCGGCAAATTCACGACGCGTTTGATAAAACGGGTCGCCACTGGCTGTATAACGCCACCGTGGGGGCCGGATTGCCAATCAACCATACTGTGCGCGATCTCATCGACAGTGGCGATACCATTTTGTCGATCAGTGGGATCTTCTCCGGTACGCTCTCGTGGCTGTTCCTGCAGTTTGACGGCACCGTGCCGTTCACCGAACTGGTGGATCAGGCCTGGCAGCAGGGGCTGACCGAGCCGGACCCGCGTGTGGATCTGTCCGGTAAAGACGTGATGCGTAAGCTGGTGATTCTGGCACGTGAAGCAGGTTACGATATCGAGCCGGATCAGGTGCGCGTCGAGTCGTTGGTACCCGCGCATTGCGAAGAGGGCTCCATCGACCATTTCTTTGAAAACGGCGATGAGCTGAACGAGCAGATGGTTCAGCGTCTGGAGGCCGCCCGCGAGATGGGGCTGGTGCTGCGCTACGTGGCGCGTTTTGACGCTAACGGTAAAGCGCGCGTTGGCGTCGAAGCCGTGCGCCCGGAGCATCCGCTGGCGGCGCTGCTGCCGTGTGATAACGTGTTTGCCATCGAAAGCCGCTGGTATCGCGACAACCCGCTGGTGATCCGCGGGCCGGGCGCGGGACGCGACGTGACCGCCGGGGCGATTCAGTCGGACATCAACCGCCTGGCGCAACTGTTATAACCTGTGTTGCAGGCCGGAGGGCGGTTTCGCCTTATCCGGCTGCATCAGCGTTGTCATCGGGCGCGATACCGGCTGGCGATTCATGTAATTTGCCTGTGGTCGACGCTATTTTATTGTCGGGCAAAAACCTCTTTTGCGGCGAACAGCCCGTTTAGCGCAGCCGGAAATCCGGCGTAGACCGCCATCTGCATCATGACTTCAATGATTTCCGCCTGCGTGAGTCCGACATGTAAGGCGGCTTCGATATGCACTTTTAGCTGCGGCGCGGCGTTGCCCATGGCGGTTAATGCCGCGACCGTGGCGATTTCCCGACTGCGTAAATCCAGCTCTGAGCGGGAATAAATATCGCCAAACGGAAATTCAATCAGATAGCGGGCGAAGTCCGGCGCGATATCCCGCAAACTGTCGATAACCGCATCGCCGCCTTTACCGTCTACCTGTTGCAGCATCTGCTGGCCCTTTATAAAACGCTCGGAATACATGGTCTTTTTCTCCTGGTGCACAGTATGTGGCGTGAGGATAGGATGTCCGAAAAAATATCGATAATACCGTTTTCGTGATACCTTTTTGGTATGACACCACCGCTGATACATGCTCTGGATATCCGTCTGCTGCGCTACTTTGCCGTGGTAGCAGAAGAGAACAACATGAGCCGTGCGGCGCAGCGATTGTTTATGTCGCAGCCCCCACTGAGTCGCCATATTCGCCAGCTTGAAGAACGGCTGGGGGTAGCGCTTTTTGTTCGTCATACCAAAGGGTTAACGTTGACAGAAGAAGGGCGGCGGGTGCTTGAAATCGTCGGTCCTCTGCTGGAGATGCAGGAAAAAACCTACGCGATGCTGCAACGGGTCGCACAACGCGGTGATCGCGCGCTACGACTGGGATTAAGCACCGCATTCGAACAAGGCGTGTTTGCACCGCTGGAAACGCAGTTGCGCACGCGCGTGCAGCGACTGCATATCGTACGCCACGGATCGCCAGAACTTGCGCGCCTGGTGCGTCGGGGCAAGCTGGATGCCGCGCTGGTGGCGCTACCGCTGGAGACCGCCGGGCTCGCTGTTACGCCAGTAGACTGGCAGGAGCCGCTGATAGCTGCACTGCCCGCCAGCTGGCCGGAAGCGGAAACTGCCTCACTTTCCCTGAAGGAGCTGAATCACCGACCGTTATTCTGGTTTAAGCGTGAGCGCAATCCGGCGTTCTTTGACTACACGCGGAAAATTTTTCATCGCGCTGGCTATTTCCCCGCCTGTATAGAAGAACCGCTGGAGCACGATGTGCTGCTCGCCCGCATCGCCCACGGCGACGGTCTCAGCTTACTTCCCGCGTCGTTCGCCGCTATTCAGCGCCGGGGCGTAGTTTTCCGCCCGCTATGCAACGGTGAACTGACGCTTCAGGCTGGCCTGGCGACGCTGCCAGAGGACGTTGCGCGGTGGCAGTGGCTAGCGTCAGTCCGGTTCTGATACCGGGGTATCCCTGGCGTCATGAATTATTTTCATCTTCCCTGAGTTTTCCTCACCTTTTACGCTGATTTTTAGGTTGACGGCATCGCACTTTTCCGTCATTTTTACATCTGGACGTCTAAACGGATAGATGTTCACAACACAACATATAATGACACGCGATTGATGAGGTAAGGTATGAGCTTTTTTCACGCCAACCAGCGGGAAGCCCTGAATCAGAGCCTGGCGGAAGTCCAGGGTCAGATTAACGTTTCGTTCGAGTTTTTCCCGCCGCGCACCAGTGAAATGGAGCAAACCCTATGGAATTCTATCGATCGCCTGAGCAGCCTGAAGCCGAAGTTTGTGTCGGTAACGTACGGAGCCAATTCCGGTGAACGCGACCGTACGCACAGCATCATTAAAGGCATTAAAGATCGTACCGGGCTGGAAGCCGCGCCGCATCTGACCTGCATCGACGCGACACGCGATGAACTGCGTACCATCGCCCGTGACTACTGGAATAACGGCATTCGCCATATCGTTGCCCTGCGCGGCGACCTGCCTCCGGGCAGCGGCAAGCCGGATATGTACGCAACTGACCTGGTCAGCCTGCTGAAAGAAGTGGCGGATTTTGATATCTCCGTGGCGGCCTATCCGGAAGTGCATCCGGAAGCGAAAAGCGCTCAGGCAGATCTGTTGAACCTGAAGCGTAAAGTGGATGCTGGCGCCAACCGCGCGATTACCCAGTTCTTCTTTGACGTCGAAAGCTACCTGCGTTTTCGCGATCGCTGCGTTTCGGCAGGCATTGATGTGGAAATTATCCCTGGCATCCTGCCGGTCTCTAACTTTAAACAGGCGAAGAAGTTCGCGGATATGACCAATGTGCGTATTCCGGCATGGATGTCACAAATGTTTAACGGTCTTGATGACGATGCGGAAACACGGAAACTGGTCGGCGCCAATATTGCTATGGATATGGTTAAGATTCTCAGCCGTGAAGGGGTAAAAGATTTTCATTTCTATACACTTAACCGCGCGGAGATGAGTTACGCAATCTGCCACACACTGGGCGTCAGACCTGCCCTGTAAATACCCCGGCCCTCCCTGGAGGGCTTTTTTACGCCTCGTTTTGATCCACATCTTGTTAACGTAAAATATAAAAGGTATCGACTATCGAATCTGTGGATTATATCGACTATATCTAAGCTCCTGTGGTGTATATCGTAACGGTAACATTGAAAAGGGAGCTGAGATATGAGCACGTCTGACGATACCCATAACACCTTATCCACCGGAAAATGCCCGTTCCATAAGGGCGGTCACGACCAGAGCGCTGGCGCAGGAACCACCAGCCGCGACTGGTGGCCTAACCAACTTCGCGTGGACCTTCTGAATCAACATTCCAATCGTTCCAACCCGCTGGGTGAGGACTTTGACTACCGCAAAGAATTCAGCAAATTAGATTACTCCGCCCTTAAAGGCGATCTCAAAGCGTTGCTGACCGAATCGCAACCGTGGTGGCCTGCCGACTGGGGCAGCTATGCCGGTCTGTTTATTCGTATGGCCTGGCATGGCGCGGGCACTTACCGTTCGATTGACGGACGAGGCGGCGCAGGTCGCGGTCAACAGCGCTTCGCCCCGCTGAACTCCTGGCCTGACAACGTCAGCCTCGACAAAGCACGTCGTCTGCTGTGGCCAATCAAACAAAAATACGGGCAAAAAATTTCCTGGGCGGACCTGTTTATTCTGGCGGGCAACGTGGCGCTGGAAAACTCGGGCTTCCGCACCTTTGGCTTCGGCGCAGGACGTGAAGACGTCTGGGAACCGGATCTCGATGTGAACTGGGGCGATGAGAAAGCCTGGTTGACTCACCGCCACCCGGAAGCGCTGGCGAAAGCGCCGCTGGGCGCCACTGAGATGGGGCTGATCTACGTGAACCCGGAAGGTCCGGATCACAGCGGTGAACCATTGTCTGCGGCGGCGGCTATTCGCGCCACCTTTGGCAACATGGGGATGAATGACGAAGAAACCGTCGCGCTGATCGGCGGCGGACATACGCTTGGGAAAACCCACGGCGCGGCAGCTGCCTCTCACGTTGGGCCGGATCCGGAAGCGGCGCCGATTGAAGCCCAGGGCTTAGGCTGGGCAAGCTCTTTTGGCAGCGGTTCAGGCGCGGATGCGATTACCTCCGGTCTGGAAGTTGTATGGACGCAAACCCCAACCCAGTGGAGCAATTACTTCTTCGAGAACCTGTTTAAATACGAGTGGGTGCAAACGCGCAGCCCGGCAGGGGCGATCCAGTTTGAAGCGGTGGATGCTCCGGAAATCATTCCGGATCCGTTTGATCCGTCGAAGAAACGTAAGCCGACGATGCTGGTGACCGATCTGACGCTGCGTTTTGATCCGGAATTCGAAAAGATTTCCCGTCGCTTCCTCAACGATCCGCAGGCCTTTAACGAAGCCTTCGCCCGCGCGTGGTTCAAATTAACGCACAGGGATATGGGGCCGAAAGCGCGCTATATCGGTCCGGAAGTACCGAAAGAAGATCTGATCTGGCAGGATCCGCTGCCACAGCCGGTTTATCATCCAACCGAAGAAGACATCATTAACCTGAAGGCGGCGATTGCATCTTCCGGCCTGTCCGTCAGCGAACTGGTTTCTGTCGCCTGGGCGTCGGCGTCCACCTTCCGCGGCGGTGACAAACGCGGCGGCGCCAACGGTGCGCGTCTGGCTTTAGCGCCGCAGCGCGACTGGGATGTTAACGCCACGGCGGCGCGCGTATTGCCGGTGCTGGAAGAGATTCAAAAGTCGACGGGTAAAGCCTCTCTGGCCGATATCATCGTGCTGGCCGGGGTGGTGGGCATTGAAAAGGCGGCGAGTGATGCTGGCGTGAGCATTGGCGTACCGTTTACGCCGGGCCGGGTGGATGCCCGTCAGGATCAGACGGATATCGAGACCTTTGAACTGCTTGAGCCGATTGCTGACGGTTTCCGTAACTACCGTGCGCGTCTGGATGTCTCCACTACCGAGTCACTGCTGATTGATAAAGCACAACAGCTTACCCTGACCGCGCCGGAGATGACGGCCCTGGTCGGCGGGATGCGCGTGCTCGGCACAAACTTCGACGGCAGCCAGAACGGCGTCTTCACTGACCGTGTCGGCGTACTCAGCAACGATTTCTTCGTGAATCTGCTGGATATGCGCTACGAATGGAAAGCGACCGATGAGTCTGGCGAACTGTTTGAAGGACGCGATCGCCTGAGCGGCGAAGTGAAGTACACCGCAACCCGCGCTGACCTGGTGTTTGGTTCTAACTCCGTGCTGCGTGCGCTGGCTGAAGTGTATGCCTGCAACGACGCTCGCGAGAAGTTCGTGAAGGACTTTGTCGCGGCATGGGTGAAAGTGATGAATCTCGACCGTTTCGACCTGCTGTAAATGTAAGCCTGGATGCCGGATGGCGTTAGCGCCATCCGGCAAACTCAACTTATTCCCACTCTTGCAGGTAGCGCTGACCGTATTGATCGGCCACCAGCAGGGCGGCATACACTTCGTCCGGCGTCGCACCGCCAGGCATGTTATGGATCGTTTCTCCTTCCGCACAGGCGGCTTCTGCCACAGTGCGCATTTTCGCCGGAATATCCTGTTTAATATCCAGTTGCGCCAGTGTGATTGGTAGACCGACGGAGTGACACAACGCGGCGACAGTTTCAATTTCTTCTACCGGGGCATTTTCCAGCACCAACTGCGTCAACGTACCAAACGCCACTTTTTCACCATGATAGTAGTGATGCGCATCAGGAATCGCCGTCAGGCCGTTATGGATTGCGTGGGCTGCCGCCAGACCTCCACTTTCAAAACCGACGCCGCTCAGGTAGGTGTTCGCTTCGATTACGCGCTCAAGAGCGGGCGTCACAACGTGCTGCTCGGCGGCCAGCATCGCTTTTTCGCCTTCTTCCAGCAGCGTGTTGTAGCACAGCTCAGCCAGCGCCAGCGCGGCCTGGGTGCATTTCCCTCCCGCCATGGTAACCGCGCCGCTACGTGAACAAGCGCGCGCTTCAAACCAGGTTGCCAGCGCATCGCCAATACCTGCGGCTAACAAACGCGCCGGGGCGCCAGCGACAATTTTAGTGTCGACGATCACCATGTGCGGGTTATGCGGCAGCATCAGATAACGGTCGAATTCTCCGGCGTCGGTGTAGATAACGGAAAGGGCGCTGCATGGCGCATCGGTGGAGGCAATCGTCGGCGCGATAGCGACCGGCACGTTCATAAAGTGTGCAAGCGCTTTTGCGGTATCAAGCGTTTTACCCCCGCCGATGCCGAGCACTGCCGCACATTGCGCTTTTTCAGCCACGTCGCGCAGTCGGTCAATCTCGTTCTGGGAACATTCGCCGCCAAACGGTGCGATTTCCAGCGTCAGTCCGGCGTCCTGGATGCTTTTTTCCAGCGCGCTCTGGGCGAAACCCAGAACAAATTTGTCGCCGACAACCAGCCAGCGTTCTGCCAGCGGCTTGAGGTAGTCGCCAAGACGTGTGATGACATCTGCTCCCTGGATGTATTTACCAGGTGATTGAATAATGCGATCCATACGTTATCCCCTTTACAGGTTGATGTTTCCGAAAGCGTTTTTCCAGTCTTGCTCAAACTTCTCAATAGCCGACTGTACCGCAGGGGTATCAAGCATTTGTTGCGCTACATCTAAAGGAAGGGTGATCGCTTCGCAACCTGCCAGCAAACAGTCCAGCGCCTGGCGGGGGGTTTTGAAACTGGCCGCCAGCACTTTGCTGTCCGGGGCGTGCAGTTCCAGCAGCGTTTGCAGTTCCTGCACCGTACGGATGCCGTCTCCGCCCTGCGCGTCGACGCGGTTGACGTAGGGCGCGACGTATTTTGCGCCTGCCAGCGCGGCCAGCAGCCCCTGCGATGCGCTGTAGACGGCGGTGCCGAGGGTGGTAATCCCTTCGGTTTTCAGTTGCTTGATTGCGGCCAGTCCTTCGGACGTCACCGGGATTTTCACCACAATGCCCGGTATGGCGTTGTTCAGTCGCTTCGCTTCGCTCACCATGCCCTGCGCGTCGCGGCTCATGGTCTGGGCAAACAGAATGCCGGTTTCGCCAATGGCGTTTTGTAAGCGAGGCAGCACATCCCAAACAGACTCTTTACTTGCCGCCACAATGCTCGGGTTAGTGGTCACGCCCGCAATCGGGAAGATGCGTGCCAGACGTTCGACTTCCCGCACATTGGCGGTATCTAAATACAGCTCCATTTTCCTTCCTCTCAGAGTTCAAGTTCATGTTGCAGCAGACTGGCGATGGCGTCGGCGGACGCGGCGTTCACCAGCGCGTTACGAAATTCTTCATGCATAATCCGGCGGGCCAGGCGCGAGAAAATGCGCATATGCTGATCGCCAGCGGCGTGTTTGTTGAGTGTGAGCATGATGATGAACTGCGCATCGTCGTCTCCCCAACGCACCGGCGCGTTGAGGCGCGCCACGCTGATGGTCGATTGCTCAATGTGTTCAGACTTGCTGTGTGGAATGGCGAAGCTAAAGCCCAAACCGGTGGAGAATACTGCTTCGCGTGCCCAGAGATCGGCTTCCAGTTTGCGTGGATAGCGGCAACGGCCCGCCAGCAGTAAGCTGTCGGTCATTCCTTTGATCACCTCCTCTTTACTGCGCCAGTCGCTGTCAAGCCGGATGCACTCGGCGGTGACCAGCGGGGCGTCCTGCTGGCTCATGCGGAACTGCGCCAGCAAATGTTCCACTTCCAGCGACGTACGGCAGGCCATCGCCTGATTCAGCAACTGGCGACAGGCACGGCTGTCCAGTTGCGCCATCCGCGCTTTAGCGGCGGGGATTGACGGTGCGCTCATGCTGATTTCATCCAGGCCTAACCCCACGAGCAGCGGCAGTACGGAGCCTTTGGCGCCCAGTTCGCCACACAGGCCAATCCATTTTCCCTGGCGATGCACCGCCTGCACCGCGTAGTCCAGTGCGCGTAAAAAGGCCGGATTCAGGCTGTTGTAGTGGCGGGTGACTTTGGCGTTATCGCGATCGACGGCCAGCAGATATTGTGTCAGGTCGTTGCTGCCGATGCTGAAGAAATCAATTTCTTCGCAGCACTGGTCGATAATGAACATTACCGACGGCACTTCCAGCATAATGCCAAGAGGGATTTTCTCATCGAACGGAATGTGTTCATTGCGTAACTGCTGTTTGGCTTCCGCCAGTTTCTCTTTGACCCACAGGATCTCCTCCATGGAGGAGATCATCGGAATCATGATCTTCAGACTGCCGTGGGCGGATGCGCGCAGAATCGATCGCAGTTGGGTGGTAAACAGCGCGGCGTATTCTTCGTAGATGCGTACAGCGCGATAGCCGAGGAACGGGTTGGCTTCGGCAGGAATGTTCAGGTAGTCCACCGGCTTATCGCCGCCGATGTCCATTGTGCGCACGATAATGCTGCGTCCCCGCGCGGACTCCAGCGCCTGGCAAAAAATATTGTATAACTCGTTTTCGTCCGGCGCGCTGGCGCGATCCATATACAGCATTTCCGTGCGGAACAGACCGACCGCTTCCGCACCGTTACTGAATGCCGCCTGGGCTTCAACGGCGTGGGCGATGTTAGCGGCGACTTCCATCCGGATGCCGTCAGCGGTGCGCGCTTCCTGCGTCAGCCAGATGCGCTGCTGTTCACGCAGCGTCTCCTGTACCCGGGCTTCTTGTTGATAATAGCGCTCGATGGCTTCGCTCGGCGACACCACTACCGCGCCTGCGTTTCCGTCGATATACACTTTCTGATGCCGCCACGGTGTTAAGGCCTCTGTCTCTACGCCCACCAGCGTCGGGATATTGAACGAGCGGGCGAGAATGACCGTGTGCGACGTGGTGCCGCCGCTTTTTAACAACAACCCTTTCAGGTACGTTTTATCCAGCTCCAGAAACTGGCTTGGCGTCAGTTCGTCCGCCATACACACGGCTGGCTGGGTCAGTTGGCCCGGCGGCGGAAAACGTGTTTCGCCGTAAATATGCTGTAACAGCTGGAAGCAGACGTCACGGACATCCAGCGCGCGTTCCTGCAGATAATTGCTGCTGGAGCGGGCGAATTCGTCGCAGAAATGGTTCGCACTTTCGACAATCACCTGCGCGCAGCTTAAGCCGCGCGAAACGCCAGCCAGCAGATGCTGACGCAGGGATGCGTCGCTTGCCAGTGAACGGTGGGCTTCCAGAATCGCGCTGGTAGGACCGTCACTGTCCAGCAAACGGAACGCAATGTTTTTCGTTAACAACGTCAGACCGCGATCCAGCGCTGACTGTTCCTGCTCCACGTCTTTCGCTGCTGGAAGTTCGCCGAGCGCGTTAAGATCCAGCGAAGAGAGCGGAGTCAGCACGCCACCCGCGCTACCGTTGCAGACGGGGCGGGCGCGGAATAACTGCGGGTTAAGGTGAGTCAGCGAGGCCGGAAGCGCGTCTAATTCACGGTTATTAACCTCTGCGAGCGGCGCATCGCAATGCGGAAATTCATCGCGTAGCCACTGATTCAGTCGCTGGTGGGCATTGGCTTCATCTGCGCCGGTAATCAGCAACTGGCAACGGTCGCCTGCCAGCGTGTCGGTGCCGATCAGCGACAGCGCGCTTTTGGCGTTACCTTTTCGGCCAGTGCGCAGATTGTGCCATTCAATCTGAGACGTAAAGGTATTGCACAGCGTTTCCACGTGGCTTGCCGGGCGCGCATGGACGCCATTGGGCAGTTCACAGGTAAATTCCACAATCAGGGCCATTGCCTCTCTCCCATAACGGATTTCTGCTTACAGGATAAAAGGGCTTGGTTGAGCTCTGCCATGTGACAAATCTGCCAAAAACTGGATAAATGTAATGTAAGGTGAAAAGTGCGAGTCGCCTCACAACTCGACAAGTTAGCTGTCATCTGTCGGCGAGTAGAAGTTATGAGGCGGATCGCATTTTTGTACTGATATTACAAAAATCCAGTAAATGGCCTTTTTATCCACTGTCTGCGTCGCTGCGGATTGCCTATTGTTTGCCACAACAACGTTATGGATATGGGCTTTCACTGGCCCGGGAGCGACGTATGAAAGAGTTGGTGCAGATCCTGAAAAATACCCGTCAGCATCTGATGACGGGGGTGTCGCATATGATCCCCTTTGTTGTCGCGGGCGGCATCTTGCTGGCGGTCTCCGTCATGCTGTATGGCAAAGGTGCGGTGCCGGATGCCGCAACTGACCCGAATCTGAAGAAACTGTTCGACATCGGCGTCGCCGGGCTGACCCTGATGGTGCCTTTCCTCGCCGCGTATATAGGTTATTCCATAGCTGAACGTTCCGCGCTGGCGCCCTGCGCGATTGGCGCCTGGGTGGGCAACAGCTTTGGCGCCGGGTTTTTTGGTGCGCTGATTGCCGGGATTATCGGCGGTATCGTGGTGCATTACCTGAAAAAAATCCCGGTGCATAAGGTGCTGCGTTCGGTCATGCCGATCTTCGTTATCCCTATCGTCGGCACCTTTATCACCGCGGGTATCATGATGTGGGGGCTGGGTGAGCCGGTGGGCGCGCTGACCAGCAGCCTGACGCAATGGTTACAAGGGATGCAGCAAGGCAGCATCGTCATGTTAGCGGTCATTATGGGGCTGATGCTGGCCTTTGATATGGGCGGTCCGGTGAACAAAGTGGCCTATGCCTTCATGCTCATCTGCGTGGCGCAGGGGGTCTATACCGTCGTGGCGATTGCCGCCGTCGCAATCTGCGTACCGCCGCTGGGCTTAGGGCTGGCGACGCTGCTGGGGCGTAAAAACTTCTCTTCTGAAGAACGCGAAGCCGGAAAAGCGGCGCTGGTGATGGGCTGTGTGGGCGTCACCGAAGGGGCGATACCGTTTGCTGCCGCTGACCCGCTGCGCGTGATCCCCTCCATCATGCTCGGTTCTGCCTGTGGCGCGGTTACCGCCGCGCTGTTCGGCGCGCAGTGCTACGCCGGTTGGGGCGGGTTAATCGTGTTGCCGGTGGTAGAAGGAAAACTGGGGTATATCGCTGCGGTTGTGGTTGGCGCGCTCGTTACTGCGCTCTGCGTGAACGTACTGAAAAGCCTGGCGCGGAAGAATGTCTCTCAGGCCGATGAAAAAGAAGACGATCTCGATTTAGATTTTGAAATGAATTAAGTGAGGAATAAACCATGACGAAAATTATTGCCGTGACCGCATGCCCTTCTGGCGTTGCGCATACCTATATGGCAGCCGAAGCGCTGGAAAGCGCGGCGAAAGCCAAGGGTTGGGAAGTGAAAGTGGAGACCCAGGGTTCGATTGGCCTGGAAAATGAACTGACGCCAGACGACGTGGCGAGCGCGGATATGGTGATTCTGACCAAAGATATCGGCATTAAGTTTGAAGAGCGTTTTGCCGGGAAGACCATCGTGCGCGTCAACATCAGCGATGCGGTTAAACGTGCCGACGCCATCATGAATAAGATTGACGCGCATCTGGCGCAAACCGCGTAACCGTTTTGGATTTAAGAGCCTGGTGGTCAGGCTTCAGGGAGTTCCTTATGACAGACCGTATCCAACGCCTGAAAAGCGCGCTGTTCCAGAACAACCGGGAAATCTCGCTGGAACGTGCGCTGCTTTACACCGCCAGCCACCAGCAAACCGAAGGCGAGCCGGTTATTCTGCGCCGTGCTAAAGCGACAGCGTATATTCTTGAACATGTTGCCATTTCGATTCGTGATGAAGAATTGATTGCCGGAAACCGTACCGTTAAACCGCGCGCAGGCATTATGTCTCCGGAAATGGATCCGTACTGGTTGCTTAAGGAACTCGATCAGTTTCCGACGCGACCGCAGGACCGTTTTGATATCAGCGATGAGGACAAACGCCTTTATCGCGAAACGCTGTACCCGTACTGGGAGAAGCGTTCGATGAAGGACTTCATCAACGGTCAGATGACTGATGAGGTCAAAGCCGCCGTCAGCACGCAGATTTTTAGCGTCAACCAGACGGATAAAGGGCAGGGGCACATTATCATTGATTATCCGCGCTTGCTGAATAACGGGCTGGGTGAACTGGTGGCGCAAATGCGCGCGCACTGTCAGCGGGCGCCGGATAATCACTTTTATCAGGCCGCGCTGTTGCTGCTGGAGGCGTCGCAGCGTCATATTCTGCGCTATGCCGCGCTGGCGGAGGAGATGGCAGAAGGTTGCGCAGACGAGACGCGTCGCCAGGAATTACTCACCATCGCGGCAAATTCGCGGCATAACGCCGCGCATAAGCCACAGACCTTCTGGCAGGCGTGTCAGTTGTTCTGGTACATGAACATCATTTTGCAATATGAGTCTAACGCCAGTTCGCTGTCGCTTGGGCGTTTCGACCAGTATATGCTGCCGTTTTATCAGGCATCGCTGACGCAGGGAGACGATCCTGCGTTTCTGAAAGAGTTGCTCGAGTCCCTGTGGGTAAAGTGCAACGACATCGTGTTATTGCGCTCGACCAGCAGCGCCCGCTATTTCGCCGGTTTCCCAACGGGTTACACTGCGTTGCTTGGCGGATTAACCGAAAACGGACGCAGCGCGGTAAACATCCTCTCTTTCCTGTGTCTTGATGCCTACCAGAGCGTTCAATTGCCGCAGCCAAACCTCGGCGTGCGCACCAATGCGTTAATCGATACGCCATTCCTGATGAAAACGGCGGAGACCATTCGTCTCGGCACCGGTATTCCACAAATCTTCAATGATGAAGTGGTGGTACCGGCATTTCTGAATCGCGGCGTGTCGCTGGAAGATGCGCGAGATTATGCCGTGGTAGGCTGCGTGGAGCTGTCGATACCGGGACGAACCTATGGTCTGCATGACATCGCCATGTTTAACCTGCTGAAAGTTATGGAAATCAGCCTGTTTGAAAACGAAGGCAATAGCGAACTCAGCTATGAAAGCCTGCTGGCGCATATTCGCGCTAAAATCAGCCACTACATCACTCTGATGGTGGAAGGCAGCAATATTTGCGATATCGGTCATCGCGACTGGGCGCCGGTGCCGCTGCTTTCATCGTTTATTAGCGACTGCCTGGAGAAGGGCCGCGATATTACCGACGGCGGTGCGCGCTATAACTTCTCGGGCGTTCAGGGAATTGGCATCGCCAACCTGAGCGACTCTTTGCATGCCCTGAACGGGCTGGTGTTTGAGCAGCAGCGCCTGAGTTTCGATGAACTGCTCGCAGTGCTGAAAGCCAATTTTGCGACGCCGGAAGGGGAAAAAATCCGCGCCCGGCTGATCAACCGCTTCGAAAAATACGGTAACGACATTGATGATGTCGATAACATTAGCGCTGAACTGTTGCGTCATTACTGCAAAGAAGTCGAAAAATATCAGAACCCGCGCGGCGGCCAGTTTACGCCTGGCTCTTATACCGTTTCCGCGCATGTGCCGCTGGGTGCGGTAGTTGGAGCGACGCCAGACGGTCGCTTCGCCGGAGAACAACTGGCGGACGGGGGGCTGTCGCCCATGCTTGGGCAGGATATGCAAGGGCCGACGGCGGTGCTGAAATCAGTCAGTAAACTCGACAACACGCTGCTTTCTAATGGCACGTTGCTGAACGTGAAGTTTACGCCAGCGACCCTCGAAGGCGAAGCGGGCCTGCGCAAGTTGGCCGATTTCCTGCGTGCATTTACCCAATTGAAGCTGCAGCATATCCAGTTTAACGTCGTGAACGCCGAAACGCTGCGCGAAGCGCAACAACGTCCTCAGGATTTTGCTGGTCTGGTGGTTCGCGTGGCGGGCTACAGCGCCTTCTTTGTTGAGCTGTCGAAGGAGATCCAGGATGACATCATTCGGCGCACCGCGCATCAGTTGTGAGGTGCTGGATCCGCGTCGCGAAGACGTTGCGCGCATCTTCAATATTCAGCGTTACTCGCTGAATGACGGACAGGGGATACGCACGGTAGTCTTTTTTAAAGGCTGCCCACATACCTGTCCGTGGTGCGCCAATCCTGAATCTATTTCGCCGCGTATCGAAACCGTGCGGCGGGAAAGCAAATGCCTGCATTGCGCGCCGTGTCTGCGGGATGCTGACGAGTGTCCTTCCGGGGCGTTTGAGCGAATTGGGCGTGATATCACGCTGGATGAGCTGGAGGGTGAAGTCATGAAAGACGACATTTTCTTTCGCACGTCCGGTGGCGGCGTGACCCTCTCCGGCGGCGAGGTCTTGATGCAGGCTCCCTTCGCAACCCGCTTCCTGCACCGCCTGCGGCGCTGGGGCGTGCGCTGCGCGATTGAAACCGCGGGTGATGCGCCTGCCAGTCGTCTTCTGCCGCTGGCGAAAGCCTGCGATGAGGTGCTCTTTGATTTAAAAATCATGTCGCCGGAGCAGGCCCGCGATATCGTAAACATGAACCAGCCGCGGGTGCTGGCGAATCTGCGACTGCTGGTGGCGGAAGGTGTTCATGTCATTCCGCGTCTGCCGCTGATCCCGGGTTATACCCTCACGCCCGGGAATATGCAGCACGCGCTGAGCCTGCTGTTATCGCTTGGTATAAAACACGTTCACCTGTTACCGTTTCATTTGTATGGTGAACCGAAATATCGCCTGCTCGGGCAGGCGTGGGCGATGAAAGATATTCCGGCCCCGACGGCAGAAACCGTGGCGATTTACCGCGCCATGGCCGAGAGAGCTGGTTTTGAGGTGACCACAGGAGGTTAATATGTCCAGCTCAACGGGACGCTATCTGGTTGCGGTGACCGCGTGCGTCAGCGGCGTGGCGCATACTTACATGGCGGCAGAACGTCTGGAGAAGCTCTGTCAGCAGGAAAAGTGGAGCATTAAAATTGAAACGCAGGGCGCGCTGGGGATAGAAAACCGATTAACGGAAGAGGATATCAGCCGGGCCGACGCCGTTCTGTTGATTACCGACATCGAGCTGGCTGGCGGGGAGCGTTTTATTCATAGCCGCTACGTGCAGTCGGGGATCAGCGCTTTTTTGCGCGAACCGCAGCGGGTAATCAGCGTGGTACGTAAACTGCTTTCCGCCCCGCAGCAAACCCATTTTATTCTGAACTAGCCTGCTTTTCCGTCAATTGACTGTGGTACTGGCGACGGTACTCAGACGGCGAGCGTTCCGTATTTTTACGAAACAGGCGGCAAAAGTAATTGCTGTCCACAAATCCACAGGTGTGAGCCACCTCTTTTACTTTCAGATCGTAGCCCTTCAGTAACGTTTTCGCGTGTTCCAGCCGTGTGTGATTAAGGTATTCGTTAAAGCCGACAGCGCCTGTTTTTTGAAACAGGTGCGAGAGATAGTTAGGCGAAATATAAAACGCCTGGGCCACTGACTCACGGGTGAGCGGCGAAGCGTAATGCTCGTCGATATAATCGCGAATGGCTTCAAACAGCGCCTGGCTCCGGGATGAGGTCTGAATCTGGCTGCCGAGCAGGTCGCGGCAGTGGCTAAGCAGGCTGGCGACAATTAACCGCGCGGTTTGCTGCTCCTGCGGCTGCATCTGCATTTCATTAAGCGTTTGTAGCAGGAAAGAGCCGATGCGTGGGCCGCGTCGTGCAACGTGCTGCTTCGTCAGGTTCTGAAAGGTTGTTCCGTCCCATTGCACAACGCTGAAGCCTAGCTGCTGTTTGCCAAACAGAATACTGAGCGTCGTTGTCGGCGCCTGCCAGCGTGGGAGGTTCCAGCCGCCCGCCGGAACGTAGAGCGCGTCGCAGTCTGTCAGCGTATCGCCAACGCTGGCGTCGGTCAGTTCGCCTTCCAGTACGATCTCCAGCCGAGGAAAATCCACCTGATAGGCCAGTTCCGGTGAAGGCGCGCTGGTACCAGCAAAGTAAATCTGGCGCAGCGGAGCGGGGCCATTAATCAGGCGGGAAAGAAGATGGCTGACGTCTTGAAACATGTTGATCCCTTGCAGAGCGCAGACAGGGAAACAGTATCGTTGAAAACCGATGGTCTCAAGTGATTATTGCCGGATGCGCGTCGTTTGCCCGGCCTACATTTGTAGACCGGGTAAGGGGGCCGCCGCCATTCGGCACTGCCGTGGGTTACTGATTGCCGGGGCGATCGCCATACGGCAGGGTGTCGTAATCAATCAACGCTTTTTTCTTGTACGGATTGCCAATCCAGCGTGTGATCTCTTTAAACTGCGGGTTGACGACAGAGCGAGTAGGATCGAAACCGTCGTAGCTTAAGCCCGCTAAGTCCGACCAGGTGTGGATCAGTTCAGAACTGCTGTACTTCCTGTCTACGTCCTGCGAGAAGTCGCGCGGATGCGCCGCCTGCCACTTTTCCGACGTCCACAGCAGGAACGGTACGGTATACATATGGCGCGTCGGATTGTCTTCGTTGCGTCCCTGCGTTTTGTGCGGCGGCGTGTCGTACACTTCCTCACCGTGATCGGAAAAATAGAGCAGGAAGCCGTTCGGGTCGGTCGCTTTATAATCGCGGATCAGACTCGCCACCACCTTGTCGTTGTACAGGTTGGCGTTGTCGTAATCGTTGTACGACTCCAGCTCCTCTTCGCTCAGACCTGGCGGGACGTGGTCGGTATTCCCATCAAATTTCCCCTCGTTTTCGGGATAGCGGAATTTGTACTTAATGTGTGTTCCCAGCAAATGGACGATGATGAATTTTTTCGGCGCCGGGTCGGCCATGACTTCTTTAAACGGCGCAAGCACATTGGTGTCATATTCACGCGCGCTCTGCGTGCGCTGCTGGTTCATATAGAACTGCTTATCAGTCTGTTTAGAGAACACCGTCAGCATGGTATTACGCGCGGTCATCGTCTGCTGATTAGTGATCCAGAAGGTCTTATATCCCGCCTGTTTCATCATGTTCATCAGCGACGGTTTGGTCAGATACAGGTCCGGATGCTTCTCATTAGCGAAGGTCAGCGCCTGCTGAAGAATCTCAATCGTGTAGGGGCGCGAGGTCACCACGTTATTGAAGACGGTCAGATTCGGGTCAGTCTTACGAAGCGCGTCCAGTTGCGGCGTGGTTTCTCGCGGATAGCCGTACAGGCTCATGCGACCACGTTGAGTGGATTCGCCAATGACCAGTACCAGCGTGCGCGGCGTGTCGCCGCTGCTGTCTTTGAAATTCGCCAGCGGCGGCAGAGCGTGGTTTTCACTGAGCAGGTTATTCAGCGAAGAAAGCTGGCGCTGATACTGATAATAGCCCGAGATAAACTGCCACGGCGCGGCGGGCTCCATGCGTGACGCCAGGCTGTCCAGCGTCTTCTCAAACGGCTTGTGCTTGATAAACGTATTCACCGCCATCGGATGCAGGATCAGCCCGTAAAGCAGGGCAAATGACACCAGATAGCGCCACGGCGAAGGAATATAAACCGGGCGCAGACGCGTCCACAGGAAGATCGCGACCGCCGTATAGGCCAGTGCAATAAGCACAAGTTTCAGACTGAAATACTGTGCCAGATACTCGCTGGCTTCATTGGCGTTGCTTTCAAACATGACGAACAGGACGCTTTGTGAGAACTCCTGGCCGTAAATGACGTAATAACTGAGCGCGGCCAGTGACGTTGCCCACAGGATAATGCCGATGACCGCCGCAATGACGCGGATGCGGTTCGGAAACAGGATCACCGGAATCAGCCACAGGGAACTGAACAGCAGAGAGTCCCGCAGCCCGTTGGTGCCGCTGTAGCCGCTGATAAAAATGGTTGCCTGAAGTAAAGTTGAAAAAAACCAAAAATAGAGAAGCGCCCAGCCCAGCGCTTTTCCGCTAAACGCAGAGGGAGACGGGAGTTTTGTGGAATGCATGTGAATAGCCTGTCTTTAAACGTGATGCAAAACGTAACGACAAAACCTTAAGAAATTCTGAAGCGCTCCCCGTCCGAAGGGGGAAGGGAGCGCCTGAAAATTCTTACGGTGGAAAAAACAGACAGGAATATATTTAAAACGAAGTATTTATGACAGTTATATTTCAGATCACCCTCGCGCCATCGCACGAGGGTGACGAGAGAAGGAACGTTAGCCGGTGTTACGCATACCAGCCGCCACCCCAGCGATGGTCACCATCAGCGCCTGCTCAACGCGCGGATCCGGCTCTTTACCCTGTTCTTCCGTCAGACGCGAGCGGTGCAGTAACTCTGCCTGCAGGACGTTTAGCGGGTCGGTGTAGATATTACGCAACTGGATAGATTCGGCAATCCACGGCAGATCGGCCATCAGATGTGAATCGTTCGCGATATCCAGCACCACCTTGATGTCTTCTTGCAGCAGGTCACGCAGCTCTTTACCTAGCGGCCACAGTTCTTTCGACACCAGACGCTGATCGTAATATTCCGCCAGCCACAAATCCGCTTTTGCGAACACCATTTCCAGCATGCCGAGACGGGTGGAGAAGAACGGCCAGTCGCGGCACATGGCTTCCAGTTCGCTTTGCTTACCATCTTCAACCACTTTTTGCAGCGCGGTACCGGCGCCCAGCCAGGCGGGCAGCATCAGACGGTTTTGTGTCCAGGCGAAGATCCACGGAATGGCGCGCAGTGATTCCACGCCGCCGGTCGGACGGCGTTTCGCCGGACGTGAACCGAGCGGCAGTTTGCCCAGTTCCTGTTCTGGCGTTGCAGAGCGGAAGTAAGGCACGAAGTCTTTGTTTTCACGCACATAGCCCCGGTACAGATCGCAGGAGATCACCGACAGCTCGTCCATGATATGACGCCAGCCGTCTTTCGGCTCCGGCGGCGGCAGCAGATTCGCTTCCAGGATGGCGCTGGTATACAGCGACAGGCTGCTGACGGTCACTTCCGGCAAACCGTATTTAAAGCGGATCATTTCGCCCTGTTCGGTCACGCGCAGACCGCCTTTCAGGCTGCCTGGCGGCTGCGACAGCAATGCGGCGTGAGCTGGCGCGCCGCCGCGACCAATCGAGCCGCCGCGACCGTGGAACAGCGTCAGTTCGATACCCGCTTTCTCGCAGGTTTTGATGAGCGCATCCTGTGCCTGATACTGTGCCCAGGACGCCGCCATGACTCCGGCGTCTTTCGCCGAGTCGGAATAGCCGATCATCACCATCTGCTTGCCCTGGATCAAACCGCGATACCAGTCGATGTTCAGCAGTTGGGTCATGACATCGTCGGCGTTGTTCAGGTCGTCGAGGGTTTCAAACAGCGGGGCAACCGGCATGGCGAAACCAATGCCTGCTTCTTTCAGCAGCAGGTGTACCGCCAGCACGTCAGACGGCGTTTTAGCCATGGAAATCACGTAGGCGGCAATAGACCCTTTCGGCGCTTCAGCGATGACTTTGCAGGTGTCGAGCACTTCACGGGTGTCGTTGCTTGGCTCCCAGTGATGCGGCAGCAATGGACGCTTGGAATTCAGTTCGCGGATCAGGAACGCCTGTTTGTCCGCTTCTGACCAGCTTTCATAGTCGCCGATGCCGAGATAGCGGGTTAGTTCACCCAGTGCTTCGGTGTGGCGAGTGCTTTCCTGACGGATATCAATACGCACCAGCGGTACGCCGAAACATTTCACGCGGCGCAGGGTATCGAGCAGTTCGCCGTTGGCGATAATCCCCATACCGCAAGCCTGTAAGGACTGATAGCAGGCGTAAAGCGGTTCCCAAAGCTGTTCGTTTTGCGTCAGCAAACCCGCCGGTTTCGGTAGCTTTTCGCCTTTCAGACGTGCCTCCAGCCAGGCCTGTGTCGCCATCAGGCGGGCGCGCAGATTTTTCATCAGATAGCGATAAGGCTCCGAGGCGCCTTCTTCACCCACCATCGCTAACAGTTCCGGCGTGGCGTCAACCATCGACAATTCTGAGACCAGAACCTGAATATCTTTCAGGAACAGGTCAGTGGCCTTCCAGCGGCTCAGTAGCAGGACATGGCGGGTAATGTCGGCGGTAACATTCGGGTTACCGTCACGGTCGCCGCCCATCCACGAAGTGAATCGCACGGGCACGAAATCAACCGGTAACTGGTAGCCCAGATTCTCTTCAAGCTGTTCGTTTAGCTCGCGCAGGTAGTTAGGTACACCCTGCCAGAGACTGTTCTCCACCACCGCGAAGCCCCATTTTGCTTCGTCTACCGGGCTGGGACGCAGCTTACGAATTTCATCGGTATGCCAGGACTGGGCGATCAGCTGGCGTAGACGGCGCATCAACTGGTGACGTTCGTAATCGACGATGTCCTTGTTGTCGAGCTGTTTTAAGCAGGCGTTAACTTCCACCATTTTGTGGATCAGCGTGCGGCGGGTAATTTCCGTCGGGTGGGCGGTTAGCACCAGTTCAAGCGACAGGGATTCCACCGCTTTTTTGATGGTCGCTTCGTTAAGATCCGGCTGATTTTTGAGTTTACGCAGGGTGCGGGCAATCACTTCCGGGTTGCTGGCGGCTTCGCCTTTCGGCGAAATGCTGTGGTATTGCTCGGCGGTATTGGCCAGATTGAGGAACTGGCTGAACGCGCGGGCAACGGGCAGCAGCTCATCGTTCGACAAATTCTGTAACGTGGTGAGCAACTCCTGGCGGTTTGCCTCATTGCCAGCGCGTGAAGATTTAGACAGCTTACGGATTGTTTCTACGCGATCAAGAATGTTCTCTCCCAGCGCATCCTTGATGGTTTCTCCCAGCACTTTGCCGAGCATACTGACATTACTACGCAACGCGGAATATTGTTCGTTCATATTAACCCAGACACCCCATCTCTGTTGTAATTGTCCTGCGCTTTTCGCGTCGTAGCGGCGCTCGACACCCGAGGTTACCGGCTTATGTCAGTCCCCTGGATGTGCTTGTTTGCCGCCTTGCTACACCACGAAATATGTTGGACATTGTTCTTCGTCGTCTTTTATAAAGCCACGTAAAACCCCTGTCGTCAATTGCTGCGAAATCGGTTCAGCAAACCGATAAATCGCGGCCAATTTACGAAAGTTAATTCCTCGTGGATCAAATAAGCATTACTTATGAAAATGTAAAATAAACGCCGCGATTAACTCAAAAGTGTTAACGCGGCGATGAACATTTAATGCCAGCAAAAGTGATGCACGACCTGAGTGATTAATTCCCGGGTCGGTTTAATAAAACGCGTCTCCAGATATTCATCCGGCTGATGGGCCTGATTAATAGAACCCGGACCGAGGACCAGCGTCGGACACAGCGTTTGAATAAATGGCGCTTCGGTGCAGTAGTTCACCACGTCAGTTTTTTCGCCGAGCAGTTTTTCCACCACTTCAACCAACTGGTGATCCGGGGGACATTCGTAGCCCGGAATAGGCGGATGCAGTTCCGCCACCGTCAGGCGACCCGGCCAACGTTCACTCACTGGAGCCAGCGCTTCGTTCAGTAGGCCGTCAAGATCGCTCAGCGTCATGCCCGGCAAGGGACGGATATCCATGTGCAGCTCACAGCAGGCGCAGATGCGGTTCGAGGCGTCGCCGCCGTGCAGGCTGCCGAGGTTCAGTGTCGGATACGGTACGGTGAACGCGTCATAGTGGTAGCGTTCTTTTAGCGAGTCGCGCAGTTGTATGATGCGGCCTATCGCGTCATGCATCAGCTCAATGGCGTTCACGCCGCGCGCCGGATCGCTGGAGTGACCGGACTGACCGAGCACCCGCACCGCCGTGGAGATATGGCCCTTATGGGCACGAATCGGTTGCAGTGACGTTGGCTCGCCGATGATGGCGCAGTCCGGGCGAATCGATGTATTTTCAGAAAAATAGCGCGCGCCCGCCATGCTGGTTTCTTCATCGGCGGTCGCCAGAATGTACAGCGGTTTTTTCAGCTTCGTCACGTCGACGTCACGCAGGGCGTCGAGAATAAACGCGAAGAAGCCCTTCATGTCTGCGGTTCCCAGACCGTAGAGCTTGTTGTCGTGCTCGGTGAGCGTGAAGGGGTCGCGCGTCCAGCGCCCGTCGTCAAACGGCACGGTATCGGTATGGCCCGTTAGCAGCAGACCGCCCGCGCCCTGTCCGGCGCTGGCGAGCAGATTGAATTTGTTTCGGGTTCCCGGAACCGGTTGAACCTCCACCTTAAAGCCAAGATCGCTGAACCACCCCGCCAGCAGATTGATTAAAGTCGCGTTGCTCTGGTCCAGCGCTTCTTCGGTGGCGCTGATGGACGGCGTGGCAATCAGGGCGCGGTAAATCTCGATAAATGGCGGTAAGTTCATTTTCATTGTTGACACACCTTAGGTCGTGATAGTATCAATATTCATGCAATAAATGTGAATAAAAATACATTAACGTTGAGCATAAAGGAACCCGATGTTGAATACGCTGATTGTAGGCGCTAGCGGTTATGCGGGCGCAGAGCTTGTAAGCTACGTAAATCGCCACCCTCATATGACCATAACCGCTTTGACCGTCTCAGCGCAAAGCAATGATGCAGGAAAGTTAATTTCCGATTTGCATCCGTGGCTTAAAGGCATTGTCGATCTGCCTTTGCAGCCGATGTCCGACATCAGCGCGTTTACCGACGGCGTGGACGTGGTGTTTTTAGCCACCGCCCACGAAGTCAGTCATGACCTGGCGCCGCAGTTTCTTGCCGCCGGTTGCGTGGTCTTCGATCTTTCCGGCGCGTTTCGGGTGAATGACGCCGGGTTCTATGAAAAATATTATGGCTTTACCCATCAATACCCTGAGCTGCTGGCAACCGCGGTTTATGGTCTGGCGGAATGGAACGCGGAAGCGTTAAAAGAAGCGAACCTGATTGCCGTGCCGGGCTGCTACCCGACGGCGGCGCAACTGTCGTTGAAGCCGTTGATCGATGGCGAACTGCTGGATCTGACCCAATGGCCGGTGATCAATGCCACCAGCGGCGTGAGCGGCGCAGGGCGTAAAGCGGCCCTTTCTAACAGTTTCTGCGAAGTGAGCTTACAGCCGTACGGGGTGTTTACCCATCGTCACCAGCCGGAAATCGCCACCCATTTGGGGGCAGACGTGATCTTCACGCCGCATCTGGGCAACTTCCCACGCGGGATCCTTGAAACCATCACCTGCCGCCTGAAGCCGGGCGTGACGCAGGCGCACGTTGCCCAGACCTTGCAGCAGGCGTATCGCGATAAGCCCCTGGTGCGCCTGTATGACAAAGGCGTCCCGGCGCTGAAGAATGTGGTTGGTTTACCATTCTGTGATATCGGTTTTGCCGTACAGGACGAGCATTTGATCCTGGTGGCGACCGAAGATAACTTGTTGAAAGGTGCGGCTGCACAGGCAGTGCAGTGTGCCAATATTCGTTTCGGCTTCGCTGAAGCGCAGTCTCTTATTTAAGGGTGCAATGATGAATCCATTAATTATCAAGCTGGGCGGTGTATTACTGGATAGCGAAGAGGCGCTGGAGCGTCTGTTTACCGCGCTGGTTAACTATCGCGAATCACATCAACGCCCGCTGGTGATTGTTCACGGCGGCGGCTGTGTGGTCGACGAACTGATGAAGGGACTGAACCTGCCGGTCAAAAAGAAAAACGGCCTGCGCGTGACGCCTGCCGACCAGATTGACATCATTACCGGCGCGCTGGCGGGCACGGCGAACAAAACCCTGCTGGCGTGGGCGAAGAAGCATCATATCGCTGCCGTCGGGCTTTATCTGGGTGATGGCGACAGCGTCAACGTCACTCAACTGGATGAAGAATTAGGTCATGTTGGACTGGCGCAGCCGGGATCGCCGGCGTTGATCAACACCCTGTTGGCGGGCTGTTTTCTGCCGGTAGTGAGTTCGATTGGCGTGACGGAAGACGGACAACTGATGAACGTTAACGCCGACCAGGCAGCGACCGCGCTGGCGGCAACGCTGGGAGCGGATCTGATCCTGCTCTCCGATGTGAGCGGTATTCTGGATGGTAAAGGCCAGCGTATTGCCGAAATGACCGCCGCGAAAGCGGAACAACTGATAGATCAGGGCATTATCACCGACGGCATGATCGTTAAAGTGAACGCCGCGCTGGATGCGGCCCGTACGCTCGGCCGCCCGGTGGATATCGCCTCCTGGCGTCATGCGGAGCAACTCCCGGCGCTGTTTAACGGTACGCCGATTGGAACGCGTATTCTGGCGTAATCGATTTACGGTTTTGTAGGCCCGGTAAGCGCAGCGTCGCCGGGCAATGACATTTAAAGATATTAAGGAAGCATGGTATGGCACTTTGGGGTGGGCGTTTTACTCAGGCAGCAGATCAGCGGTTTAAACAGTTCAACGACTCGTTGCGCTTCGACTACCGCCTGGCGGAGCAGGATATTGTGGGTTCTGTCGCCTGGTCCAAAGCGCTGGTCACCGTCGGCGTGTTAACCGCTGACGAGCAGCGTCAGCTTGAAGACGCGCTGACCATTTTGCTGGAAGACGTTCGCGCGAACCCGCAGCAGATCCTGGAAAGCGACGCGGAAGATATCCACAGTTGGGTAGAAGGTAAACTGATCGATAAAGTGGGGCAGTTAGGTAAAAAGCTGCACACCGGACGCAGCCGTAACGATCAGGTCGCCACGGATTTGAAATTGTGGTGTAAAGACACCGTGAGCGAACTGCTCACCGCCAACCGCCAGCTGCAGCGCGCGTTGGTGGAGACGGCAGACCATAATCAGGATGCCGTTATGCCGGGTTACACCCACCTGCAGCGCGCGCAGCCGGTGACGTTTGCTCACTGGTGCCTGGCGTATGTCGAGATGTTGGCGCGGGATGAAAGCCGTCTGCAGGATGCCCTGAAACGTCTGGACGTCAGCCCGCTGGGCTGCGGCGCGCTGGCTGGGACAGCCTATGAGATCGATCGGGAACAGCTGGCAGGCTGGCTGGGCTTTGCCTCGGCGACGCGTAACAGCCTGGACAGCGTGTCCGACCGTGACCACGTGCTGGAGCTGCTGTCCAACGCCTCCATCGGTATGGTGCATCTTTCACGGTTCGCGGAGGACCTGATTTTCTTTAACACCGGCGAGGCGGGCTTCGTTGAGTTGTCCGATCGCGTGACGTCCGGCTCTTCCCTGATGCCGCAGAAGAAAAACCCGGACGCGCTGGAGCTGATCCGCGGTAAATGCGGCCGCGTGCAGGGAGCGCTGACAGGCATGATGATGACGCTGAAAGGCCTGCCGCTGGCGTATAACAAAGACATGCAGGAAGACAAAGAGGGCCTGTTTGACGCGCTCGACACCTGGCTGGACTGCCTGCATATGGCGGCGCTGGTGCTGGATGGCATTCAGGTGAAACGTCCGCGCTGCCAGGATGCGGCGCAGCAGGGGTATGCTAACGCCACTGAGCTGGCGGATTACCTGGTGGCGAAAGGCGTTCCGTTCCGTGAAGCGCACCATATCGTGGGTGAAACAGTGGTTGAGGCGATTCGTCAGGGGAAACCGCTGGAGGATCTGTCGTTGGCGGAGCTGCAGAAATTCAGCAGCGTGATTGGCGACGATGTCTATCCTGTCCTGTCGTTACAGTCATGCCTGGATAAACGTGCGGCGAAGGGCGGCGTTTCTCCGGAGCAGGTGGCGCAGGCCATTAGCTACGCGAAGGCGCGTCTGGCGTAGGGGATCATGTGCCGGATTTATCCGGCAACACGTTTAAGCCTGGCCTTGCGCCGGGCTTTTTTACGCAAAAAAAATGCGGACCACGGGGTCCGCAAAAGTTCACGTTGGCTTTAGTTATTCGGGTTGAGAGAAACTCTCAGAACGGGCAGTGGCTTCAAGGGTTAAACGATACCGCTCCGTTTCTGTGATGTATTATTAATCAGAAAGCTTGATAGGGATAATCGTTCGTTGCTATGCTACCTATCGCCATGAACTATCGTGGCGATGGAGGATGAATAATGAATATTCGCGATCTTGAATATCTGGTGGCATTAGCCGAACACCGCCACTTCCGGCGGGCGGCTGATTCCTGTCATGTCAGTCAGCCAACGCTGAGCGGGCAGATCCGCAAGCTGGAAGATGAGCTGGGCGTGATGCTGCTGGAGCGGACGAGTCGTAAGGTGCTGTTTACGCAGGCAGGTTTGCTACTGGTGGACCAGGCGCGCACCGTGCTGCGTGAGGTCAAAGTGCTCAAGGAGATGGCAAGCCAGCAGGGTGAAACCATGTCGGGCCCCCTGCACATTGGTTTGATCCCAACCGTGGGTCCTTACCTGTTGCCGCATATTATTCCGATGCTGCACCAGACGTTCCCGAAGCTGGAAATGTATCTACATGAAGCGCAAACCCATCAACTGCTGGCGCAACTGGACAGCGGTAAGCTGGACTGCGTGATCCTGGCGCTGGTGAAAGAGAGTGAAGCGTTTATTGAAGTGCCGCTGTTCGACGAGCCGATGCTGCTGGCCATTTACGAAGATCACCCGTGGGCGAACCGTGACTGCGTACCGATGTCAGATCTGGCGGGTGAGAAACTGCTGATGCTGGAAGATGGCCACTGCCTGCGCGATCAGGCGATGGGCTTCTGCTTTGAAGCGGGCGCCGACGAAGATACCCATTTCCGCGCGACCAGCCTGGAAACGTTGCGTAATATGGTGGCGGCAGGCAGCGGAATTACCTTATTGCCTGCACTGGCGGTACCGCAAGAGCGCAAGCGCGACGGCGTTGTCTATTTGCCGTGTATTAAGCCGGAGCCGCGTCGTACGGTGGGACTGGTGTACCGCCCGGGATCCCCACTGCGCAGTCGCTATGAGCAACTGGCAGAGGCCATCCGCGGCGCGATGGATGGCCATTTTGACAACGCGTTAAAAAAGGCGGTTTAAGCCGTTTAACGCCGCTACCCGATAGGCTTCCGCCATTGTCGGGTAGTTAAAGGTGGTGTTAACGAAGTATTCAATCGTGTTACCGCCACCTTTTTGCTCCATAATCGCCTGGCCGATGTGAATAATCTCGGCCGCGCGCTCGCCAAAGCAGTGGATCCCCAGAATTTCTTTTGTTTCCCGATGAAACAGAATCTTCAGCGTGCCGACGTTCATGCCGACGATTTGCGCGCGCGCCAGATGTTTAAACTGGGCGCGACCCACCTCGTAAGGTACCTTCATCGACGTCAACTGCTGCTCGGTTTTCCCTACGGAGCTGATTTCGGGAATGGTGTAAATGCCGGTGGGGATATCTTCGATCAGATGCGCGGTCGCTTCCCCCTTCACCAGCGCCTGGGCGGCGATGCGTCCCTGATCGTAAGCCGCGGAGGCCAGACTTGGATAACCAATCACATCGCCTACCGCATAGACGTGCGGCAGCGCGGTCTGGTACATGCTGTTGACCTTAAGTTGTCCCCGGCTGTCCGTTTCGAGGCCAATATTCTGTAGCGCCAGAGAGTCAGTGTTGCCGGTACGGCCATTGGCGTACAACAGGCAGTCGGCTTTCAGCTTCTTGCCGGACTTGAGGTGCATAATCACCCCGTCATCGCAGCCTTCGATCTTCTCGTATTCTTCATTGTGACGAATCACAACGCCGCTGTTCCAGAAATGGTAAGAGAGGGAGTCTGACATCTCCTGATCGAGAAACGCCAGCAGGCGATCCCGGGTGTTGATCAGATCAACTTTGACGTCCATACCGCGGAAGATCGACGCATATTCGCAGCCAATCACCCCCGCGCCATAAATAATCACATGGCGAGGTTCATGGTGCAGATTGAGAATGGAGTCGCTGTCATAAATGCGCGGATGGGAGAAGTCGACGTCTGTTGGATGATACGGACGAGAACCGCAGGCGATAATGAATTTCTCTGCGGTCAGGGTTTCAACCGTGCCGTCATGACACTCCAGCGCCAGGGTGTGTTCATCCACAAAATGCGCGTTGCCCTGCAATATTTCGCAGTGGTTACGCTCGTAAAAACCCTGCCGCATACGCGTTTGCTGATTAATCACGTTATCGGCATGGTTGAGAATGTCGGCGAAAGAGGAACGAAGCAGGCGGGAGTGATCGCTATATAAGGGGTTCTGATTGAATTCAATGATACGGCTGACGGCGTGGCGGAGGGCTTTCGACGGGATGGTGCCCCAGTGGGTGCAACCGCCGCCAACGTTATGATAACGTTCGATAACCGCGACGCGGGCTCCTTGCTTAACCAGTCCCATTGCAGCGCCTTCGCCGCCGGGGCCTGAACCTATTACTATGGCATCGTAATCGTAGGAATGTGGCATGGTGTGGCTTACCTGTTCTTATACATAAAAGCAACAGAATAGTAACATCATTGCGTTGATAACCCAATTATCGTTGTGCTCTTTTGCGAAGCCGGAGCACAAACCGCGCGTAAACAATCATTCACAAAGCTGAACAAACAGATTAACTTTGAACTCTGGTATAGTGCCAGACAAGGCATATGGAAGGATTCAGACATCGTGATGGGCGTTAGAGCGCAACAAAAAGAAAAAACCCGGCGTTCGCTGGTAGAGGCCGCATTCAGTCAATTGAGCGCGGAGCGTAGCTTCGCCAGCCTCAGCTTGCGCGAGGTTGCGCGTGAAGCAGGTATCGCGCCCACATCGTTTTATCGCCATTTCCGTGATGTGGATGAACTTGGGCTGACCATGGTCGATGAAAGCGGGCTGATGCTGCGACAGCTCATGCGGCAGGCGCGTCAGCGCATCGCCAAGGGCGGGAGTGTGATCCGCACCTCGGTCTCCACATTTATGGAGTTCATCGGTAACAACCCTAACGCCTTCCGTTTATTATTGCGTGAACGCTCCGGCACTTCCGCCGCATTTCGTGCCGCCGTTGCGCGAGAAATTCAGCATTTTATCGCGGAACTTGCGGACTATCTGGAACTCGAAAACCATATGCCTCGCGCGTTTACTGAAGCGCAAGCCGAAGCCATGGTGACAATCGTCTTCAGTGCGGGCGCCGAGGCGCTGGATGTGGGCGCTGAACAACGCCGACAATTAGAAGAGCGGCTGGTATTGCAACTGCGCATGATTGCGAAAGGAGCGTATTACTGGTATCGCCGTGAACAAGAGAAGATGACCCTCATTCCGGGTAACGTGAAGGAAGAGTAATGAAACAGTCAGTTCAGGATAAAGGTACGCTGCTGCTGGCGCTGATCGCCGGTTTGTCGATCAATGGCACGTTCGCGGCGCTGTTTAGCGCCATCGTGCCGTTTTCTGTTTTCCCGATTATTTCTCTGGTGCTGACGGTGTATTGCCTGCACCAGCGCTATCAAAATCGCACCATGCCTGTGGGGTTGCCGGGTCTGGCTGCGGCCTGTTTTATTCTTGGCGTGCTGCTGTACAGTACCGTCGTGCGCGCGGAGTATCCGGATATCGGCTCCAATTTCTTCCCGGCGGTGCTGTCGGTGATTCTGGTATTCTGGATTGGCGTGAAAATGCGTAACCGCAAGCAGGACATCGCGGAAGAGTAAGACAGGCCGGATGGGGGCATTATTGCTTTATCCGGCGTCTGTTTTACCTGGCGGTGAGTAACACGCCGCACTCCATATGGTGCGTATAGGGGAACTGGTCGAACAACGCCAGACGTTCAACTTTGTGCGTCTGGCTTAACGTTTCCAGATTTTTGCACAGCGTCTCCGGGTTACAGGAGATGTATAAAATACGCGGATACGCCTGCACCATTTTTTCGGTTTCGCTGTCCAGCCCGCTGCGCGGTGGATCGACAAAGATGGTTTCGCACTGATAGCTCTTCAGGTCGATACCCTTCAAACGAGTAAACTCGCGAACGCCGTTCATCGCCTGGGTAAATTCCTCTGCCGCCATGCGGATAATCTGCACGTTCTCAATCTGGTTCGCCGCAATGTTGAATTGCGCCGCGGCGACGGACGGTTTGGCGATCTCGGTCGCCAGTACGCGCTCAAAGTTACGCGCCAGCGCTAAGGAAAAGTTACCGTTGCCGCAGTACAGTTCCAGCAAATCGCCTTTCGAACCTGTCGTGACATCCAGCGCCCATTCCAGCATCTGAATATTCATCGCTGCGTTTGGCTGGGTGAAACTGTTTTCGACCTGACGGTAGATCATCTCTTTGCCCGCCACTGGCAGGCGCTCGTCAATATAATCCTGATCCAGCGCGATTTTGGTTTTGGTCGCCCGGCCAATCAGATGCACGTTCAGATTTTGCGCGCGCAGGGCGTCACGCAGCGCTTCCGCTTCCTGTCGCCACGCATCGTCCAGCTTTTTATGGTACAGCAGCGACACCACTGCCTGATTGCTCATGGTGGTGAGATAGTCAATCTGGAACAGCTTATGGCGCAGGGTAGGATTCGTGCGCACGCCGTCGATCATCGCGGTCATCAACTGGTTGATCAGTTCGCTTGCCGCCGGAAAGCTGTCCACGCGAATCCGGCTTTTGGTCTGTTGATCGAAGATGATGTGATACAAATCATCGCCATCGTGCCAGATGCGGAATTCAGCACGCATACGATAGTGACTGACCGGGGAGCGGAACACTTCCGGAACCAGGCCAGAAAAAGGCGCCATCATACTCTGCAAGCGCACCACTTTTTCGGCGAGCTGCGCGTCATACTGTTCTGTCGGAAGGTGTTCGGGGGTCATGATGCATCCTGAAAAATAAAAGTACGCGGGGATTGTAGGGATTGCTCAACAGATGTCCAGACATTGATGACTTCTCATATTTAACAATCGGTCTGGACAGTATGTTGTTACAGACTGTAGCATCCGTGTGCCGGTCCTGTGAGTTAAAAGGGAATCCAGTGTGAATCTGGAGCTGACGCGCAGCGGTAAGGAAAGGTGAAATGAGAGCGTAAGCAGACACTGCCTGTGGGTGGGAAGTCTTCATTTCTGTTATCCGGATAAAGGATTACCTTCCAAGCCCGAAGACCTGCCGGCTGACGTCGCAACTGGTCTTCATCATCGCGTACTATCGGTGGGACCTGCGGCATCCTTCTTCTATTTATGGATGCTTTATAATGATTAAAAACATATCGCTGCTGACGGCGCTCTCCGTCACGGCCTTTTCTGGTTGGGCACAGGATACCACGCCTGACACGCTTGTCGTCACGGCAAATCGTTTTCAACAACCCGTCAACACTGTCCTGGCCCCTACGGATATCGTCACTCGTGAAGATATCGACCGCTGGCAATCCCGCACCGTTCTGGATGTTATGCGCCGCCTGCCGGGCGTGGACGTCGCGCAGAACGGCGGTATGGGACAGAGTTCCTCCCTGTTTGTACGCGGCACTGAAGCGAAACATGTGCTGGTATTGGTGGACGGCATTCCGGTGGCGCGTCCGGGAATTACCAATAACTCCGATATCGATCAAATTCCGGTCTCGCTGGTTCAGCGCATTGAATATATTCGGGGACCGCGCTCGGCGATATATGGTTCAGGGGCGATTGGCGGCGTGGTAAATATCATCACCATGGCGGGTGATGAGCGCGCGCAAATTAACGCGGGCGTCGGTTCGAACAGTTACCAACAGTATGACGGCACATGGCGTCAGCGCTTCGGTGATACGGTGTTGACGGCAGCGGGTGCTTACCAGTCCACCAAAGGCTTCGACGTGCAGCCGCGCTCCAGCTATAGCGGCGACGGCGATCGCGACGGTTACCGTAACAAACTGTTCTGGGGCGGCGTCGAACATAAATTTAACGATAATTTTGATGGCTACTTCCGCGGCTACGGCTATGCCAGCAATGCCGATTATGACCAGGGCAACTGGGGATACGACGGCGGAAACGATGAGCATCAGAATTACACCCAGTCATGGGATACCGGGCTGCGTTTCAATTCCGGGATCTACTCGTCACAACTGGTGGCCAACTACCAGCGCATTAAGGACTACAACTACAGCAGTCAGACCGGGCGCTACGCTACGGGATACACCCTGGATGATATGGAACAGCGCTATATCCAGTGGGGAAATAACGTGATCGTCGGTCATGGCGCGGTCAGCGCGGGGGTTGACTGGAAGCAGGAAAAACTGATGTCCTTTGGCGCTTCCGGAACCGACAACTACAAGCGCGATAACACCGGGCTTTACCTGACCGGGCAGCAGCAGATCGACAGCGTGACCCTGGAAGCCTCGGGTCGTGAAGATCATGACGATCAGTTTGGCTGGCACGGCACCTGGCAAACGGCAGCCGGCTGGCAGTTTGTCGACAACTATAAAGTGACGCTTTCCTACGGTACGGGTTTCCTCGCGCCTTCGCTTGGTCAGCAGTTTGGCGCTGAGCGCTTTGGCATCGCGTCCAACCCGAATCTGAAACCGGAAGAGTCTAAACAGTGGGAAGCCGGATTAGAGGGGGTGACCGGACCGCTGGACTGGCGTTTGTCGACCTATCATTACAAAATCCAGAACCTGATCGATTACAACAATAACACCTACTTCAACGTCAAGTCCGCGACCATTAAAGGCCTGGAGTGGACAGGCAATATCACGACGGGGCCGGTCGATCATCGCTTAACGTTACAATATGTTGACCCGCGCGATGATGAAACCGATCAGCGGCTCTACCGGCGTGCAAAACAGCAGGTGAAGTATGAGCTGAGTGGCGAGGTGTATGACCTGGGATGGGATGTGACGTACCAATACATTGGCGAGCGCTATGATTATGATTACGATAATTCCCGTAAGATAAAAATGGGCGGGCTGAGCGTGTGGGATATCGGACTTTCATATCCTGTCACCTCACACCTCACAGTTCGTGGTAAAATAGCCAACCTGTTCGATAAAGATTACGAGACAGTTTATGGCTACCAAACTGCAGGACGGGAATACACCTTGTCTGGCAGCTACACCTTCTGATCCACGCCCCACCGTGCTGGTTTTTGATTCCGGTGTCGGTGGGTTGTCGGTCTATGACGAGATTCGGCGCCTCCTGCCGGATCTCCACTATATATACGCTTTCGATAACGTCGCTTTTCCTTATGGAGAGAAAAGCGAAGAGTTTATTGTTGAGCGCGTCGTCGAGATAGTGACCGCCGTTCAGCAGCGCTATCCCCTTTCTCTGGCGGTGATTGCTTGCAATACGGCCAGTACCGTCTCGCTTCCCGCGCTGCGTGAGAAATTTGCTTTTCCCGTGGTGGGGGTCGTTCCGGCCATTAAACCGGCGGCGCGCTTAACGGCCAATGGCATTGTGGGGCTGCTGGCGACGCGCGGTACCGTAAAACGGCCCTATACCCATGAGCTGATCGCGCGTTTTGCTAATGAATGCCAGATCGCGATGCTGGGTTCTGCTGAGCTGGTTGAACTGGCTGAAGCGAAACTGCACGGTGAGCCTGTTCCGCTGGAGGAACTGCAGCGGATCCTGCGTCCCTGGCTGCGTATGCCAGAGCCTCCCGACACGGTAGTGCTCGGCTGTACGCACTTCCCATTACTAAAAGAAGAACTCCTGCGCGTTTTGCCGGAAGGGACGCGGCTGGTGGACTCCGGTGCGGCGATTGCACGGCGCACTGCCTGGCTACTGGAGCATGAAGCGCCGGATGCGAAATCGACGGACGCGAATGTTGCTTATTGCATGGCGCTGACAGCAGAGACTGAACAACTTTTACCCGTTTTACAGCGTTATGGCTTTGAGTCGCTTGAAAAACTGTCGGTTTAACGCCAATTTGGGTAAATATCAGGCAGTCGAAAAATTATTTTAAATTTCCTCTTGTCAGCCCGAAATAACTCCCTATAATGCGCCACCACTGACACGGAACAACGGCACGCA
>NZ_JAOWIB010000045.1:0-205 GCF_030332325.1 Citrobacter sp. Cs237
CGATAATTGAGAGACTCACGAACAACTTTCGTTGTTCTGTGTTTCAATTTTCAGCTTGATCCAGATTTTTAAAGAGCAAAACTTCGCAGTGAACCTTTTCAGGTACACTCTGAAGTTTTCTTACGTAAACGTTCTACAGAATGGTGGAGCTATGCGGGATCGAACCGCAGACCTCCTGCGTGCAAAGCAGGCGCTCTCCCAGCTG
>NZ_JAOWIB010000046.1:0-302 GCF_030332325.1 Citrobacter sp. Cs237
GAATGGCGGCTGGTGGGAGAGGCGTAAGTCTCCGGCTTAAACCCGGGAAGATATTCCCGGGTATTTCAGGGAAGGATAAAGACAATGTCATTACCGAGACGAACATACTGTTCTGCAGGCGTATTGCTGACCTGCCTGTTGCTCGCGGCCTGCGATCAGACAGCAGTCGCTCCGGCCAGCCATAAACCCGCCGTGGACCCGTTACCGACGATCAATACCCGGCTGGCGTTTACCTGCAAACATGAAAATATTCCGCAGCCTTCTGTGGAGAGTGAGGTGTTATTTAAGTACGCGCGCTGGCT
>NZ_JAOWIB010000047.1:0-482 GCF_030332325.1 Citrobacter sp. Cs237
TTTTTAAAAAAACAACGACACATAACACAAAAAACCATCTGTTTAGAATAAAGTATAACTGCGCTATAGGTTTAACAAAGGAAAGGGAACTCTTAAAAAAGAGTAAAGCGAAGCAAGACTTTTATTAAAAGAAGCTGTTGATAAGCTATGACCATAATAATTTTTGAGGAGATTAAAATGCTCTCGAGAATTGAAATGTATATTAGCTATGCGATTTTCGAATTACTATCACAACAACGCTGCGTTTCACTACTTGCTATCCTTGATATTTTAAACCGTAAACTCCAAGAAGGTGGACATTCAGAAAGTGAACATTTAGCGATACTTAACGCGATTAAAGAGGTAGAGAAAAATATCTGAATAAACATCAGACCTTCAAGTTCAAAAACGATTATGCTGCATACAATCAGCTGAATTTACCATAACATCCGTTGCGTGCACCGCCTCAGAGGCTCTCAGGGCGTTTCTGAGGCCTCCGGCCT
>NZ_JAOWIB010000048.1:0-1637 GCF_030332325.1 Citrobacter sp. Cs237
CACTACAAAGGCAGGTTCTTTAAGGTAAGGAGGTGATCCAACCGCAGGTTCCCCTACGGTTACCTTGTTACGACTTCACCCCAGTCATGAATCACAAAGTGGTAAGCGCCCTCCCGAAGGTTAAGCTACCTACTTCTTTTGCAACCCACTCCCATGGTGTGACGGGCGGTGTGTACAAGGCCCGGGAACGTATTCACCGTGGCATTCTGATCCACGATTACTAGCGATTCCGACTTCATGGAGTCGAGTTGCAGACTCCAATCCGGACTACGACATACTTTATGAGGTCCGCTTGCTCTCGCGAGGTCGCTTCTCTTTGTATATGCCATTGTAGCACGTGTGTAGCCCTGGTCGTAAGGGCCATGATGACTTGACGTCATCCCCACCTTCCTCCAGTTTATCACTGGCAGTCTCCTTTGAGTTCCCGGCCGGACCGCTGGCAACAAAGGATAAGGGTTGCGCTCGTTGCGGGACTTAACCCAACATTTCACAACACGAGCTGACGACAGCCATGCAGCACCTGTCTCACGGTTCCCGAAGGCACAACCGCATCTCTGCAGTCTTCCGTGGATGTCAAGACCAGGTAAGGTTCTTCGCGTTGCATCGAATTAAACCACATGCTCCACCGCTTGTGCGGGCCCCCGTCAATTCATTTGAGTTTTAACCTTGCGGCCGTACTCCCCAGGCGGTCTACTTAACGCGTTAGCTCCGGAAGCCACGCCTCAAGGGCACAGCCTCCAAGTAGACATCGTTTACGGCGTGGACTACCAGGGTATCTAATCCTGTTTGCTCCCCACGCTTTCGCACCTGAGCGTCAGTCTTCGTCCAGGGGGCCGCCTTCGCCACCGGTATTCCTCCAGATCTCTACGCATTTCACCGCTACACCTGGAATTCTACCCCCCTCTACGAGACTCAAGCCTGCCAGTTTCGAATGCAGTTCCCAGGTTGAGCCCGGGGATTTCACATCCGACTTGACAGACCGCCTGCGTGCGCTTTACGCCCAGTAATTCCGATTAACGCTTGCACCCTCCGTATTACCGCGGCTGCTGGCACGGAGTTAGCCGGTGCTTCTTCTGCGGGTAACGTCAATGACTGCGGTTATTAACCACAATCCCTTCCTCCCCGCTGAAAGTACTTTACAACCCGAAGGCCTTCTTCATACACGCGGCATGGCTGCATCAGGCTTGCGCCCATTGTGCAATATTCCCCACTGCTGCCTCCCGTAGGAGTCTGGACCGTGTCTCAGTTCCAGTGTGGCTGGTCATCCTCTCAGACCAGCTAGGGATCGTCGCCTTGGTGAGCCGTTACCTCACCAACAAGCTAATCCCATCTGGGCACATCCGGTGGCAAGAGGCCCGAAGGTCCCCCTCTTTGGTCTTGCGACGTTATGCGGTATTAGCTACCGTTTCCAGTAGTTATCCCCCTCCACCGGGCAGTTTCCCAGACATTACTCACCCGTCCGCCACTCGTCAGCGAAGCAGCAAGCTGCTTCCTGTTACCGTTCGACTTGCATGTGTTAGGCCTGCCGCCAGCGTTCAATCTGAGCCATGATCAAACTCTTCAATTTAAGTTTGATGCTCGTGAATTAAACTTCGTAATGAATTACGTGTTCACTCAGAGACTTGGTATTCATTTTT
>NZ_JAOWIB010000049.1:0-240 GCF_030332325.1 Citrobacter sp. Cs237
AATATCCATCGGCATGGTTTCACCTTCGGTAAAGTAACGGATCTCTTCCTGACTGATACCCGTATGCGGTATCCAGGCGATCTGCCAGTAACCGCTTTTCGGGCAGGCTTCACCGCTGCGGCACAGCAGCAGGGCGACATCATCCTTATTAAAATGGGGAGACGAAGGCAGCGGCTTACCCGTTACCGGGTTTAACTGTTTTGCTTTTGCCAGCTCTGCAATAAGCGATTCACCCGGTTT
>NZ_JAOWIB010000050.1:0-283 GCF_030332325.1 Citrobacter sp. Cs237
AGGGTCAACGAGACAGCCCGCCGTCGTCGCGATCCCGGCCGCGACTGCGAAGCCGTTGGGCCTGCCGCTGGCGTGTCGCCTCGCGCTGTTCGGCGAGCAGCTTCTCGCCCACGGCCTTGATGATCTGGGCCGCCTTGGCCTGCATATCGCGATTAAGCGGCCCCAGAGCGTCCAGAACGGGCTTCAGGCGGTCACGCAGGCTCCGGGCTGTCTCCTGTGCCTGCCGGGCCTTCTCGCGCTCCTGACGCGCTCCTGCGGCCGCTGCGACGGTCGGGCCATACCC
>NZ_JAOWIB010000051.1:0-265 GCF_030332325.1 Citrobacter sp. Cs237
GGCTTGTAGCTCAGGTGGTTAGAGCGCACCCCTGATAAGGGTGAGGTCGGTGGTTCAAGTCCACTCAGGCCTACCAAATTTTTGCTGATGCTGCGTTGCGGCGACACTCACATACATAAGTATGCTTCGTGTCACCACGCCTTGCCTCACCAAAAATTACGGGTAATGAGGTTTAACTACACTGTATGGGGCTATAGCTCAGCTGGGAGAGCGCCTGCTTTGCACGCAGGAGGTCTGCGGTTCGATCCCGCATAGCTCCACCATT
>NZ_JAOWIB010000008.1:0-214 GCF_030332325.1 Citrobacter sp. Cs237
GGCGTTTCACTTCTGAGTTCGGCATGGGGTCAGGTGGGACCACCGCGCTACGGCCGCCAGGCAAATTCTTTGTGCTCTGTACGCAATACTTTATCGCATCAGCGGCGCTGACTGCGCAAACTATTGCGTACTTAACTCTGAATCAATGCTGAAAATCTTCTCAATTCCGCCAAAACATCTTCGGCGTTGTAAGGTTAAGCCTCACGGTTCATTA
>NZ_JAOWIB010000052.1:0-210 GCF_030332325.1 Citrobacter sp. Cs237
TAATGAACCGTGAGGCTTAACCTTACAACGCCGAAGATGTTTTGGCGGAATTGAGAAGATTTTCAGCATTGATTCAGAGTCCGAAGGATTTTGCGCTGAGACAAGGCGGCAAGTGAAGCGACGGAAGGAGCATACAAAAGTATGTGACTGACGTTCGCAGGCGCAGCCAACGCAGTATCAGCACAAAAGACACAGGACAGAGCACAAAGA
>NZ_JAOWIB010000053.1:0-264 GCF_030332325.1 Citrobacter sp. Cs237
AGTGGCGTCCCCTAGGGGATTCGAACCCCTGTTACCGCCGTGAAAGGGCGGTGTCCTGGGCCTCTAGACGAAGGGGACACGAAAATTGCTTATCACGCGCTGCGTGATATTTTCGTGTAGGGTGAGCTTTCATTAATAGAAAGCGAGCGGCCTTATTTCATTCAGCCTCACTCCCAACGCGTAAACGCCTTGCTTCTCTACATCTATCAGACAATCTGTGTGGACACTACAAAGGCAGGTTCTTTAAGGTAAGGAGGTGATCCA
>NZ_JAOWIB010000054.1:0-545 GCF_030332325.1 Citrobacter sp. Cs237
GCGTTCAGGATATCGTCTGCCGCGATGGTGCTGATGGCGATCACCGGCGCCCCCGTATCCACGCTGTAGTCGTGGGTGGCTGACGCAGAGTTACCTGCGGTGTTGCTGACGCTGGCCTCCACGCGGGCGCCGCCGTCAGTCAGGGTGGATAAATCCGCAGCCGGGACGACCAGCGTCCATGCTCCGTTACTGTCAACGCTGGCGGTGTATGTTTTGCCGCCAAAGGTGACGGTGACGTTCTGGCCGGCTTCCACGTTTGTGGTGGTGCCGGAGAGCGTCAGGTCCGCGCCCTGCTCGGCGGCGTTAATCACGTCGTCGGCGGTCACGGTGTTAATGGTGATGGCCGGCGCTGCGGTGTTCACCGTCACATCGTGGGTGGCCGAGCCGCTGTTGCCTGCGGCACTGGTGACGGTCACTGACACGGTGGTGGTGCCGTCGTTCAGCGCCGTGATATCTGCCGCCGGGACGCCGACGCTCCAGTTGCCGGATGCATCCACCACCGTGGTGTAGGTTTTGTTGTTAATGGTGACGACGACCGCATCGCC
>NZ_JAOWIB010000055.1:0-260 GCF_030332325.1 Citrobacter sp. Cs237
GATTAGCACGTCCTTCATCGCCTCTGACTGCCAGGGCATCCACCGTGTACGCTTGGTCGCTTAACCTCACAACCCGAAGAGGTCTTGTTCTGTCCGGTTCGTTGCGCGTCGTGAATACTGCGTTGTTCCGTACTCGCGATGCTCATGGACGGTAAGTCCACTGCGCTCGCTGCGTGCGGTACGCCTTGTCTTCACTTCGCTCACGTCACCTGTGACAGGATCCTTCATGGTTGCGATAATTGAGAGACTCACGAACAACT
>NZ_JAOWIB010000056.1:0-351 GCF_030332325.1 Citrobacter sp. Cs237
GGTTCCCGAGCGGCCAAAGGGAGCAGACTGTAAATCTGCCGTCACAGACTTCGAAGGTTCGAATCCTTCCCCCACCACCACTTTCTGGCAGCGAATGCTGTCTGAGCTGGTTAAGAAAATAATCGGCTCGAATGAGAAAAGAGACTCGTCTCTTTTTTTGTTACAGAAAGAACTGGGTAGCCGAGTTTCAGGATGCGGGCATCGTATAATGGCTATTACCTCAGCCTTCCAAGCTGATGATGCGGGTTCGATTCCCGCTGCCCGCTCCAGACGTGCTGATATGGCTCAGTTGGTAGAGCGCACCCTTGGTAAGGGTGAGGTCCCCAGTTCGACTCTGGGTATCAGCACCAC
>NZ_JAOWIB010000057.1:0-331 GCF_030332325.1 Citrobacter sp. Cs237
CGGGAGGATTCGAACCTCCGACCGCTCGGTTCGTAGCCGAGTACTCTATCCAGCTGAGCTACGGATGCATCGGAAAACTTATTTTACTGCCGATATTGATATGACGGCTGGCGTTATATCAAGCAAGGAATGGTGCATCCGGGAGGATGACTCGGCTTCGCCTCGCCCTTCGGGCCGTTGCTTAGGCAACGTTATCTTCCCTGGTGCTTGCGGCAAATCCGCAGCCCCTGAAACAACAGCGTAGCTATTGTTTCGGAGAAGATGGTGCATCCGGGAGGATTCGAACCTCCGACCGCTCGGTTCGTAGCCGAGTACTCTATCCAGCTGAGCT
>NZ_JAOWIB010000058.1:0-429 GCF_030332325.1 Citrobacter sp. Cs237
CCTTTGAATGGGTTCATGTGCAGCTCCATCAGCAAAAGGGGATGATAAGTTTATCACCACCGACTATTTGCAACAGTGCCACACTAGAAACGAGCACCATTGTTAAAGATGCCGGTAAAGAAAATCGATACCATGAGAGTTAATTAAATGAAGTCAGTAACTATAGAAGCAAAAACATTTGCTGAAATGTTAGGAATAACAGAAGGTGAGTTAATCTTTGCCATTAAGAAAACTGGCACATTCAAAAACAAGACCATCCCACAACCTCATGAGCCACATAAATCAAATAATAGATTTTTATATTCAGACGTAATGAGGTTTATAGAATCACTAAAAGACAAAGAGAACCGGTAATGACTCCAACTTACTGATAGTGTTTTATGTTCAGATAATGCCCGATGACCTTGTCATGCAGCTCCACCGATTTTG
>NZ_JAOWIB010000059.1:0-211 GCF_030332325.1 Citrobacter sp. Cs237
TTTATCCTTCCCTGAAATACCCGGGAATATCTTCCCGGGTTTAAGCCGGAGACTTACGCCTCTCCCACCAGCCGCCATTCCACAGCGCGTTCCTCACACACCCGTTTATCACTGAACGGCCACGGACGCGGATGCAGCCTCTCAACAATATCCATCGGCATGGTTTCACCTTCGGTAAAGTAACGGATCTCTTCCTGACTGATACCCGTAT
>NZ_JAOWIB010000060.1:0-306 GCF_030332325.1 Citrobacter sp. Cs237
TGGCGGAATTGGTAGACGCGCTAGCTTCAGGTGTTAGTGTCCTTACGGACGTGGGGGTTCAAGTCCCCCCCCTCGCACCATAATCCACGTTGATATTGCTCGCACTGGGCGAAGGTGGCGGAATTGGTAGACGCGCTAGCTTCAGGTGTTAGTGTTCTTACGGACGTGGGGGTTCAAGTCCCCCCCCTCGCACCAACGAGGCGATATCAAAAAAGTAAGATGACTGTGCGAAGGTGGCGGAATTGGTAGACGCGCTAGCTTCAGGTGTTAGTGTCCTTACGGACGTGGGGGTTCAAGTCCCCCCCC
>NZ_JAOWIB010000061.1:0-200 GCF_030332325.1 Citrobacter sp. Cs237
GGTGGGTGATGACGGGATCGAACCGCCGACCCCCTCCTTGTAAGGGAGGTGCTCTCCCAGCTGAGCTAATCACCCACTTCTCAATTTCTTATCTACACGGCGGAGACTACATAAAGTAGTTGGTGGGTGATGACGGGATCGAACCGCCGACCCCCTCCTTGTAAGGGAGGTGCTCTCCCAGCTGAGCTAATCACCCCCGC
>NZ_JAOWIB010000062.1:0-636 GCF_030332325.1 Citrobacter sp. Cs237
AAAAAACGCCCCTGATGATTTCTGCGTACCTGCATGGCTATGCACTCAAGTGAATGAAGTAAGATTTCAGTCTGCGATCACCATAAAACCGGGAAAAAGCCGTATGACAAAACAGGAATCAGCCGCACTGAACATGGCAAAATTTATCCGGGCGCAGTCGCTGCTGCTGCTCGAAAAACTCGACGTGCTCGATCTTGATGACGAGGCAGCCGACTGTGAGCGAATGCACGAACAGGCAGAAGCGCTTTATCAGAAGCTGAGCGCACGCTTCGGTATACAGGACGGCGAATAAAGAGACGAAAAGAACGCTCACTTAGACGAAAAGCGTATCCAGGGCAACTATGTATACCCACCGTGTACATAGTCATGCCTGACGCTTTCGAGCAGGTCGAGCATGTAGGAACGACGAGCTTGATTGGTATCGGACACAATATGGCGATACGCCTCAAACATAACAGCACCCGCATCACCGCCCGAACGGCGAAGCATAGCGGAAATCATCCGCACAAAGAGCAGACGTTCATCGGGGCAAAGGTTCATAAGTTCTCCTGGTGAAAAACCAAACATGAAGCACCCATCTATTAACGTCAGCTGTGAACGCTTCATTACGCTTCATTAAAATAGGTAAACCCGGGA
>NZ_JAOWIB010000063.1:0-509 GCF_030332325.1 Citrobacter sp. Cs237
CGAACCGGTGTTACCGGCGGCGTCTGCCACGCTGGCCGTCACTGCCCCCGTTGTGATGGACGCCACGTCCGCTGCCGGAATGGTGACGCTCCAGCTGCCGTTGGCCTCCACCTGGGTGGTGTAGCCGGTGCCGCCAATCGTCACGGTCACCACCTGGCCTGCCGGAGCATTAGTGGTACCGCCGATCAGCAGATCCGCCTGCGCTTCCGTGGCGTTCAGGATATCGTCAGCCGCGATGGTGCTGATGGCGATCACCGGCGCGCCCGTATCCACGCTGTAGTCGTGGGTGGCTGACGCAGAGTTACCTGCGGTGTTGCTGACGCTGGCCTCCACGCGGGCGCTGCCATCGGTCAGGGTCGCCAGATCCGCTGCCGGGACGACCAGCGTCCAGTTGCCGGTGGCATCAACGCTGGCGGTGTACGTTTTGCCGCCAAAGGTGACGGTGACGTTCTGGCCGGCTTCCACGTTTGTGGTGGCGCCGGAGAGCGTCAGGTCCGCGCCCTGCTCGG
>NZ_JAOWIB010000064.1:0-472 GCF_030332325.1 Citrobacter sp. Cs237
GTGGTGGTGCCGGAAAGCGTCAGGTCCGCGCCCTGCTCGGCGGCGTTGATCACGTCGTCGGCGGTCACGCTGTTAATGGTGATGGCCGGTGCGGCGGTGTTGACGTTCACATCATGGGTGGCCGAGCCGCTGTTGCCTGCGGCACTGGTGACGGTCACGGACACAGTGGTGGTGCCGTCGTTCAGGGCGGTGATATCTGCCGCCGGGACGCCGATGCTCCAGTTGCCGGATGCATCCACCACCGTGGTGTAGGTTTTGTTGTTAATGGTGACGACAACCGCGTCACCTGCCGCCGCACCGGTGACGGCGCCGCTGACCATCTGCGTCTGGCCGTGTTCGGCGCTGTTGATGATATCGTCGGTCGCCACGGTGTTGATGGTCACCACCGGCGCGGCAGTGTCAACGGTCAGGGTATGGCTGGCCGAACCGGTATTACCGGCGGCGTCTGCCACGCTGGCCGTCACTGCCCCCG
>NZ_JAOWIB010000009.1:0-767 GCF_030332325.1 Citrobacter sp. Cs237
ACGGTCAGGGTATGGCTGGCCGAACCGGTATTACCGGCGGCGTCTGCCACGCTGGCCGTCACTGCCCCCGTTGTGATGGAGGCCACGTCCGCTGCCGGGACGGTCACGCTCCAGCTGCCGTTGGCCTGCACCTGGGTGGTGTAGCCGGTACCGCCAATCGTCACGGTCACCGTCTGCCCCGCCGGGGCGGTGGTGGTGCCGCCGATCAGCAGATCCGCCTGCGCTTCGGTGGCGTTCAGGATATCGTCAGCCGCGATGGTGCTGATGGCGATCAGCGGCGCGCCCGTATCCACGCTGTAGTCGTGGGTGGCCGACGCGCTGTTACCTGCCGCATTGCTGACACTGGCCTCCACGCGGGCGCTGCCGTCGGTCAGACCAGCCAGTTCCGCAGCCGGGACGACCAGCATCCAGTGGCCGGTGCTGTCAACGCTGGCGGTATATGTCTTATTGCCAAAGGTGACGGTGACGTTCTGGCCGGCTTCCACACTGGTGGTGGTGCCGGAAAGCGTCAGGTCCGCGCCCTGCTCGGCGGCGTTGATCACGTCGTCGGCGGTCACGGTGTTAATGGTCACCACCGGCGCGGCGGTGTTCACCGTCACATCATGGGTGGCAGTACCGCTGTTGCCTGCGGCACTGGTGACGGTCACTGACACAGTGGTGGTGCCGTCGTTCAGGGCAGTGATATCCGCCGCCGGAACGCCGACGCTCCAGTTGCCGGATGCATCCACCACCGTGGTGTAGGTTTTGTTGTTAATGGTGACGACGAC
>NZ_JAOWIB010000065.1:0-279 GCF_030332325.1 Citrobacter sp. Cs237
GGCATGGGGTCAGGTGGGACCACCGCGCTAAGGCCGCCAGGCAAATTCTTTGTGCTCTGTCCTGTGTCTTTTGTGCTGATGCTGCGTTGGCTGCGCTTGCGAACCTCAGTCACATACTTTTGTATGCTCCTTCCGTCGCTTCACCTGCCGCCTTGTCTCAGCGCAAAATCCTTCGGACTCTGAATCTAAGCTGAAAATTTTCTCAATTCCGCCAAAACATCTTCGGCGTTGTAAGGTTAAGCCTCACGGTTCATTAGTACCGGTTAGCTCAACGCATCG
>NZ_JAOWIB010000066.1:0-195365 GCF_030332325.1 Citrobacter sp. Cs237
CCATGCCGAACTCAGAAGTGAAACGCCGTAGCGCCGATGGTAGTGTGGGGTCTCCCCATGCGAGAGTAGGGAACTGCCAGACATCAATTAAGTGAGAAGGCCATCCGAAAGGATGGCCTTTTTGCGTTTGGAACCCTATGAATCTATAGGCCCGGTAAGCGTGGCGCCACCGGGCAAAACAAGCGTTTAATGAATGACCTGCGACAGGAACGCTCGCGTACGTTCTGATTTCGGATGCGCGAAGAACTCATCTGGCGGAGCCTGCTCTACAATCTCTCCCCGGTCCATGAAGATCACTCTGTCTGCCACGGTTCTGGCAAACCCCATCTCATGCGTGACGCAAAGCATTGTCATCCCCGACTGTGCCAGGCCAATCATGGTATCCAACACTTCTTTAACCATTTCAGGGTCCAACGCTGAAGTAGGTTCATCAAACAGCATGATTTTCGGTTTCATGCACAGCGAGCGAGCAATCGCTACGCGCTGCTGCTGACCGCCCGAGATCTGGCCCGGGAATTTATGAGCATGCTCCGCTATACGAACGCGTTCGAGATAGTGCATCGCCAGGGCTTCGGCCTCTTTTGTCGGCATTTTACGTACCCAAATGGGAGCCAGCGTACAGTTTTGCAGAACAGTGAGATGCGGAAAGAGATTAAAATGCTGGAACACCATTCCAACCTCCTGCCTGACGCGTTCGACATTACGAATGTCCTCATTCAGCTCGATACCATCCACAACGATACGTCCTTGTTGATGTTCTTCGAGATGATTAATGCAGCGGATCGTCGTTGATTTCCCCGATCCGGAAGGACCACATAAAACAATGCGTTCTCCCTGTCTTACGCTCAGGTTAACATCCTTTAAAACATGGAACTGCCCGTACCATTTATTAACGTTTTCCAGCGTAATCATCGCGTCGGCAGATGGCATTAAAAGTTGGCTCATAGAATCCTCAGTGCGGCGTACGCCCGGTGTTAAAGCGCTTTTCCAGATACTGGCTGTAGCGCGACATGCTGAAGCAAAAAATCCAGTAAATCAGAGCGGCAAAAACATAGCCTTCGGTGGACATACCCAGCCAGGCAGGGTCAACCGTAGCTTGTTGCACGCTACTAAAGAGATCGAACAGGCCGATGATGATGACCAGACTGGTATCTTTAAACAGCGCGATGATGGTGTTGACCAGGCCCGGAATAACCATCTTCAGGGCCTGAGGAAGAATGACCAACCCTTGCATTTTCCAGTAGCCAAGAGCTAACGATTCCGCCGCTTCATATTGACCCTTTGGCAGCGCCTGAAGCCCACCACGAACAACTTCCGCGACATAGGCGGACTGAAACAGAATCACCCCTACCAACGCCCGAATGAGTTTATCGATACTTGTTCCTTCTTCCATGAACAATGGCAGCATAACCGATGACATAAACAGGACGGTGATCAGCGGCACGCCTCGCCAGAACTCAATGAAAATAACAGATAAGATCCGGACAACGGGCATAGGGGAGCGGCGCCCCAGAGCCAGAAGAATCCCTAAGGGTAACGCCCCAGCGATCCCGACAGAGGCGATGATTAAGGTCAGGGTCAGCCCTCCCCACTGGCGCGTTTCAACCCGCTCCAGCCCAAGCAAACCGCCATACAACAACCACCAGACCACTAACGGGTAGATGACTGCCCAGACAGCAATATAACGTCCGCGCCGGGGCATCCTGTTCCAGAACATCGGAACAATTGAGACCAGCCCGACAAACAGCGCCAGCTTGATCCGCCAGCGTTGCTCGTGCGGATAAAGGCCAAACATAAACTGGCCGAAGCGTTCATGGATGAACACCCAGCATGCGCCTGATTGCGTGCAGTCCGCACGAGCAGAACCGACCCAATTGGCCTGCAAAAACGCCCAGTTTACGAAGGGAGGAATAAGCTCCCACATCAGCCACAGGCATAAGATTGTCAGTAGGCTATTCAATACGCTGGAAAAAAGATTTTTACGCACCCAGGCCACGATTCGGCCATGACCATGACTGGCCGGATGCGCGGGATGTGACAGCAGGACTTTTGTCATCATGCTTCCTTAGCGCTCAACGAGGGCGATGCGGCGGTTATAAATATTCATCAGCAGTGAGATGCTCAGGCTGATGATCAGATACACCGACATGGTGATGGCGATAGTTTCAATGGCCTGTCCTGTCTGATTCAGAACCGTTCCCGCGAACAGCGAAACCATATCGGGATAACCAATCGCGGCGGCCAGCGAGGAATTCTTAACAATATTGAGGTACTGGCTGGTTAACGGCGGGATAATCACCCGCAGCGCCTGAGGAATAATGACCTGACGTAGGGTGACCGTGTTTGGAAGCCCCAGCGAGCGCGCTGCTTCATGTTGACCATACGGCACCGCCTGAATCCCCGCGCGAATGATTTCCGCAATAAACGCCGAGGTATAAACCGACAGTGCCAGCGTCAACGCCGCCAGTTCGGGGATAAGCACCATTCCGCCACGGAAGTTAAACCCCCGCAATTCGGGGATGTCCCAATGAAGCGCAGCGCCAAAAAGCCAGTGGGCGAACAGTGGCAACAGGACAATCAGCCCCAGCGCAGTAGGCCAGGTTTTACGTAACTGTCCTGTTTTTGTCTGGTGCATTTTATTGAAGCGAAACAGCCCAACGGAAATCGCAACGGCGAGCGCAATTGAGATCGTAAAAGGCAGTATGCCTTCTCCCAATTGCGGAGAGGGAATATAGAGACCCCGGTTACTCAGAAACACGGTATCCAGCGCGCTGACAGCCTGCCGCGGGCCGGGCAAATTGCGTAACACCGCGAAGTACCAGAAAAATATTTGCAAAAGCGGGGGGACGTTGCGGAAGATCTCAATATACACCGTCGACAGTTTGCGCAGTAACCAGTTATCGGAAAGGCGTGCCAGCCCGAGAAAAAAGCCGAGAACGGAGGCAAACACAATACACAATGCGGAAACCAACAAAGTGTTAAGCAAACCAACCAGAAAAACGCGCCCGTAAGTATCACCCTGTTGATAGTCAATCAGGTGCTGGACAATACCAAACCCGGCACTGCGGTCAAGAAACGCAAAACCTGAAGTAATGCCGCGATTGCTCAGGTTATTAATCGTATTGTGAACAAGGTAAATAACCACGGCGACGACCGCAAGAATGGCGATAATTTGAAACAGCCACGCGCGGACCACAGGATGAGAAAAGGAGAGCGATCCTTTTGCGTGAGAGCGGCGATGGAACATAAGAAAGCCTCGGTAACCATGACTCTGGACTGAGCGCCGCCTGTGCGGCGCTCGTTACAGCACAACGACTTAACGTACGGGTGGTGCGTACTGGATGCCGCCGTTATTCCAGAGATTGTTTTGCCCACGTTTGATCTTCAACGGGCTTTCCGATCCCACGTTACGTTCAAAGATCTCAGCGTAATTACCCACCTGCTTGATGATGTTATATGCCCACTTGTTATCGAGTTTCAGGTCTTTACCGTAATCCCCTTCTTTGCCTAACAGATGAGCCATATCCGGCGTCGCGGGGTTAGCCGCTTTCTCATCAACGTTTTTCGACGTGACGCCCATCTCTTCAGCATTAAGCATCGCAAACAACGCCCAGCGTACAACAGCAAACCATTCATCATCGCCGCGACGGACAACAGGGCCAAGCGGCTCTTTGGAGATTACCTCCGGCAGGACGATCCATTCGCCTGGGTTACTTAGCTTAATGCGCAGAGCGTAAAGCTGAGACTGGTCGGAGGCGAGGGTATCACAACGTCCTGACTCCAGCGCTTTTGCCGACTCGTCAGAGCGATCAAAGGTCACTGGGGTATACTTCATCTTATTCGCTTTAAAATAGTCAGCCACGTTCAGCTCAGTGTCTGTTCCTGCCTGTATACAAACAGTCGCACCATCAAGTTCTTTCGCGCTTTTCAGACCCGCTTTGTTGTGTGTCAGAAAACCGATGCCGTCGTAATAGGTTACGCCGGTAAATGACATGCCCATCCCGGCGTCACGCGAGGAGGTCCAGGTCGTATTCCGCGAGAGAAGATCCACTTCGCCGGACTGTAACGCGGTGAAGCGCTCTTTGGCCGTCAGCGGGGTGTATTTCACTTTGCTGTCGTCGCCGAGCACAGCAGCAGCGACACCGCGACATACGTCGACATCAATGCCCGAGAATTTCCCCTCCGCGTCGGCGTAAGAAAAGCCGGGCAGCCCATCACTGATCCCACATTGTACGAAGCCTTTCTTTTTTACGGCATCCAGGGTTGCACCCGCATGTACCTGATTTGCAACCGTAAGCAGCACGCCGGCGGCAGCCAGCGTGGCGATCATCATCTTTTTCATAATGCATCCTGTGTGGCGAGAATTATTGTTATAGAGAACGTTACGCAACGTTTTAAACCTGTCTGTGGCCTGGCCGTACTCTTATAAGCAAAGGGAGTGCCAAGTTTTGCGTCAGCGTGCACGACGCAATATCCAGAGTGTAGACAGGATTAAATACATGCAGCGCCCTTAAATAGGGCGAAAATGAAACGTAAGCCACATTTTGGAGCAAAATATTTTTAACATATTCACTAAATCGAAATACTAATTTCGGACGTGAATATCGACAGGGTGAGTAATAGAAAAGTATTTCGTAAATGAGCAGTAGGAAATTTACAGAGCTCACAGAAAAGTAAATCAATGAAGAGAAAAAAATAATTAAAGGTGATACCAGAAATCATTTTCAAACGGCTTAATTATGGTGATACAGGTAAAAACGTAATGACACCCTGCCGGACAGAACAAAATAATGATTCGATTCATAAAGTAAGAACAAGGCAGGATGTCACAAAGGCGTCCTGAGACGCCTTTGTTGACACGGTTACTGGCGGGTTCGTCCAAAACGTCCTCTGACGACCACGAAGAAGACAGGCACAAAGAAGATTGCCAGCAGGGTTGCTGAAACCATGCCGCCCATCACGCCGATACCGACCGCATTTTGCGCGCCGCTACCCGCGCCATTACTGATCGCAAGCGGCAATACGCCAAGTATAAAGGCCAGTGACGTCATGAGAATTGGACGTAAACGCATACGTGACGCAGAGAGGGTCGCTTCAATAACGCCTTTGCCTTCTTTATCCATTAAGTCTTTCGCGAATTCGACAATCAGGATCGCGTTCTTCGCGGACAGGCCAATGGTGGTTAACAGCCCAACCATAAAGTAAACGTCATTCTTTTGCCCAAATAACGTTGCGGCGAGCAATACCCCCACAATACCTAACGGCACAACCAGCATCACCGAGAAAGGTATCGACCAGCTTTCATACAGTGCGGCCAGGCAAAGGAAGACGACGACAAACGAGATGGCGATTAGCGCTGGCGCCTGGTCTCCGGAGAGCCGCTCCTGATACGACATTCCTGTCCAGTCATAGCCAATCCCCACAGGAAGATTGGAAGCCATGCTTTCCATTAAGGCCATCGCCTCACCGGAACTGGTTCCAGGGGCGGCTTCCCCCAGGATCTCCATTGAAGGCAGGCCGTTGTAACGTTCCAGACGCGGCGAACCGTAAATCCAGTGTGACGAACTAAACGTAGAGAACGGCACCATCTCTCCATTTGCGCTCCGCACATACAGATTATCGATGTCCTCCGGCAACATGCGGAACTGGGCGTCGGCCTGAACATAGACTTTCTTCACACGACCACGGTCAATGAAGTCGTTAACGTAGTAGCCGCCCAGCGCCGCAGAGATTGTCTCGTTGATATCGGACAGCGAGACGCCCAGCGCCTGCGCTTTTTCCTGATCGACGTCCAGCTTAAACTGCGCAGTGTCTTCCAGCCCATTCGGGCGAACGCGTACTAACGTTTCAGGATGTTGAGCCACCATTCCTAAAAGTTGGTTTCTCGCCTGGGTTAACGCGTTATGCCCCAGCCCCGCCTGGTCGATAAGCTCAAAGTCGAAGCCCGTTGCGGTACCCAGCTCGACAATTGCTGGCATGTTGAAAGGGAAAACCATGCCATCCCGGATCTGGCTGAAAGCGCGAGTCGCCCGGGCGATAATCGATTCAACGTTGTTTTCTTCGCCGCTACGCTCCTCCCAGGGCTTGAGGCTCACAAAGGCCATCCCCGAGTTTTGTCCCTGACCGCTGAAGCTAAAGCCGTTCACGGTAAAGACGCTTTCAACGTTGGCTTTCTCGGTGTCCAGATAATAATGGGTCACTTGATCCAGCACTTTTTGCGTGCGCTCCTGCGTTGCCCCGGCAGGAAGTTGGATCATGGTCAGAAACACGCCCTGATCCTCTTCAGGCAAGAAGGATGTCGGCAAGCGTACGAACAGGAGCGCCATCCCGACAACAATCAGCAGATAGATTAGCAGGTAACGACCGGTGTTGTGGACAATGCCGCTGACGCTATTGGTGTAATGGTTGACGCTATGATCGAATTTGGCGTTAAACCAGCCGAAGAAACCGCTCTTTTTCTCATGATGCTCAGCGGAGACGGGTTTAAGCAACGTCGCGCAGAGCGCAGGCGTGAGAATCAACGCGACCAGCACCGAGAGCGCCATTGCCGACACAATGGTGATGGAGAATTGGCGGTAGATTGCGCCTGTCGATCCGCCAAAGAAGGCCATCGGGATGAACACGGCGGAGAGCACCATTGCGATCCCCACCAGGGCGCCCTGAATCTGCGACATGGACTTCTCAGTGGCTTCCCGTGGGGGCAACTTATCTTCCATCATCACGCGTTCGACGTTTTCAACCACCACTATCGCGTCATCGACCAACAGGCCGATGGCGAGCACCATGCCGAACATGGTCAGGGTGTTTATCGAGTAACCAAATGCCGCCAGTACCGCAAACGTTCCCAACAGGACAACCGGAACGGCAATGGTCGGGATCAGCGTGGCGCGGATGTTCTGCAGGAACAGATACATCACCAGGAATACCAGTACGATTGCTTCGAAAAGTGTTTTCACCACTTCATGAATGGAGATTTTCACAAACGGGGTGGTGTCATACGGGTAAACCACTTTCATTCCCGCCGGGAAGAAGGGCTGTAGCTCGACCAGTTTGGCCTTAATGGCGGTGGCAGTATCAAGGGCGTTGGCGCCAGTAGCCAGTTTAATCCCCAGACCGGATGCCGGTTTACCGTTAATGCGAGCGACAACATTATAGTTTTCTCCGCCAAGCTCAATGCGCGCGACATCTTTCAACCGCACGACGGAGCCGTCGCTGTTTACGCGCAGCGTGACTTTGCCGAATTCTTCGGGATCTTTCAGGCGCGTCTGCGCAATGATCGAGGCGTTAAGCTGTTGTCCCGGCAGGGCGGGCGTCCCGCCAAGCTGACCGGCCGCGATTTGGTCGTTCTGCACTTTCAACTGGTTGATAACATCTACCGGCGTGAGCTGGTATTTGTTCAGGAGATTGGCATCCAGCCAGATGCGCATCGCATACTGCGCGCCAAACAGTTGAACGTCACCGACGCCGTTCAGACGGCTGATGGAGTCTTTAACGTTTGAGGCGACATAGTCGGAGATATCGTCCTGGGTGGTCTGAGGATTATCGGAAACAAAGCCTGCAACCATCAGGAAGCTACTGCTCGACTTCTCAACGCTAATTCCCTGCTGCTGAACTTCCTGCGGCAGGAGCGGCGTCGCCAGCTGCAGTTTGTTCTGAACCTGAACCTGAGCGATATCCGGATCGGTACCCGACTCGAAGGTCAGCGTGATGGTTACGCTTCCCGCAGAGTCGCTGGTGGAGGACATATACATCAGGTTATCGATACCGTTCATATTCTGTTCGATAACCTGAGTCACGGTATCTTGTACCGTCTGGGCATCTGCCCCCGGATAGTTTGCGGAAATCGAAACCGCCGGTGGAGCGATGGTGGGGTACTGCGCAACGGGCAGTTGCATAATGGCCAGGGCGCCCGCCAGCATCAGAATGATGGCCAGTACCCAGGCAAAAATAGGACGCCTGATAAAAAAGTTTGCCATGTCCGTTTACCTTATGGCGCCGCTTGTGCGGCAGGGGCTTCGGTATCCGGCGTGGCTTTCACTTTGGTGCCTGGACGCGCTTTTTGCAACCCGCTCACGATCACCCGATCGCCAGGCTGTAACCCTTCGCTTATCAGCCATTTGTCGCCAATTGCCTGCGAAGCGATGACGGGGCGGGATTCCACTTTGCTTTCGTTGTTCACGACCAGTACCGTGGCATCGCCGCGCGGGGTTCGTGTGACGCCTTGCTGTGGTACGAGGATCGCGTTTGGCTGCACGCCTTCATCGATACGCGCGCGGACAAACATGCCCGGCAGTAATGTGTGCTGCGGGTTAGGGAACACGGCGCGTAAGGTGATTGAGCCGGTGCTTTCGTCAACGGTGACATCAGAGAACTGTAAAGCGCCTTTTAGCGGATACGCTTGGCCATTTTCCATGACCAGCTCGACGCTACTGCTGGCGTTATCCTTGTGCAGACTGCCTTGTTCGAGAGATTCTTTCAGACGCATGAAGTCGTTGCTGGACTGGGTCACATCGACGTAAATAGGGTCGAGCTGCTGTACGGTTGCCAGTTCCGTCGCCTGCCCGTTAGTCACCAGTGCGCCTTCGGTGACGCTTGATTTGCCAATCCGTCCGCTTATCGGCGAGGTGACTTTGGTATAAGCGAGATTGATACGCGCGCTTTCCACCGCGGCTTTTGCAGCTGTGACGGCGGCATCAGCCTGGCGCGCATCGGCAATGGCCTGATCGTATTCCTGTTGGCTGATGTACTTTGTACCAACCAGCGGAACATAGCGTTTCACCGTCAAATGGGCGATGGCGGCAGCGGCTTCGCTTTTCGCCAGCTCGCCTTTCGCACTGTCATAGTCGGCCTGATAGGTTGCTGGATCGATCTGGTAAAGCGACTGTCCTGCCTCGACATCGCTACCTTCGGTGAAATTCCGTTTAAGGACAATACCGCTAACCTGCGGGCGAACCTCGGCAATGCGGAAGGCTGTGGTGCGTCCCGGTAATTCTGTGGTCACGGCTAATGGCGCGGTGTTGACCACGTGTACGGTCACATGCGGCTCGCTGGCATGCGCTTGTTGCTCTCCCTGATCGTTACAACCGGCCAGCAGCGCAGCAGAGATGATAATGAATGAGGGCAGGAGTGAAAACCTGGCATGTTTCGTCATTACTGTTCCTTAAAAACCAATAGCTCGTTATTTACCGGATAACGGTAAGGCGGTAACGTGCGCGAAAAAATAACAGCTTGCTATCCTACAAATTATTGGGTCGCGATGTAAGTAATACTTATTTTTAGGTTGGCGCAACGGCACGTAAAAACAAAAAAGGAACACTGGCTTACCGTATTGTCCTGTCGAATTTAGACATTATTTATTGCGAGTTAATATATTTTGAAATATACATTCTTTGTGTGAATAATTTATCTATTAGCATTCGTGCACTCTATTTGTTTGAATGATTTGTGCGTCACAAACAGGCTTTTATTTCGTGTGCGCGGGTCTGAGATGTTACAGTCGGCTTTTCCAGAACGGCTTTACTGGCGTAATAATTACTCCGACTCTGATGTGATACTCCATGGCAAAAAAAACCAAGGCTGATGCCCTTAAAACGCGACAACATTTAATTGAAACGGCCATTACACAGTTTGCCGCACGGGGCGTAGGCAACACCACGCTCAATGATATTGCCGACGCCGCCCAGGTCACGCGTGGCGCAATCTACTGGCACTTCAGCAACAAGACGCAGTTGTTTAACGAAGTGTGGCAGCAGCAACCCCCTTTGCGCGATCTTATTCAGGAACGAGTCACTGCGCCGAATGCAGAAAACCCGTTACAACAACTGCGTGAGAAGTTTATCGTCGCATTGCAATATATTGCCGAAGTTCCACGACAGCAGGCTTTATTACAAATCTTATATCATAAATGTGAATTTCAGGATGACATGATATCTGAGCGGGAAATACGTGAGAAAATAGGTTTTAACCAGCAGGCGTTACGCGAGGCATTACAGGCCTGTATGGCGGAGGGCATGATACCCGGAACCCTTGATCTGGACGTGGCCTTAATCATTATTTGCGGCAGTTTTAGCGGCATCCTTAAAAACTGGTTAATGAACCCTGCCAGTTATAATCTTTATGAGCAGGCGCCTGCGCTGGTGGATAACGTATTAAGCATGTTAAGCCCGGACGGAAATGTCAGGCAATTAATAAAACCAACCAATATTCACGGGGAAATATAATCATTTCCCCAATTCAAAAACGTGACGCTATTGCAGGTCGGCACAGTTGACCAACTTAAGGGGATTCACCGAGTCCATGTTGCGACACTTGTCGGATTCCGTGGTGATAAGCTCGATCCACTGAATCAGTAACGCATCAAAGATAAAAACGGAGACCGCAAAAACAACCAGCCACCAATACTTGCGAATCATTGTCCAATCCTGTGTATTCATGCCCAAGCGTGCTGGAAATATACACGAAAAATGCGCTCTGAAAAGCGGGCTTACAATGCTTTTACTTTGTCACGACGCTGAGCGTTTTGGGCCCCGTCCGGCTCTTTTTCGACAAATTTTTCGTCTTCCGTTTTTTCACTTTCGCAAGCTCATCGCTGGTGAAGTGCGAGGTCACATTCATGCGTCGCAGGCCTATCTTGACGTATTCATCATTTACCTCAATACCAATGAACTTCCGTCCTGTCTCCAGCGCCACCGCGCCGGTGGTAAAGCTGCCCGCGAAAGGATCAAGAACGGTATCGCCAGGGTTTGAGGAGGCCAATACGATCCGCTTTAACAGGGCGACAGGCTTTTGCGTCGGATGGTTTTCATATTCATTCATCAGGTAACGCACACGGGGAAACTCCCAGACGTTTCCCGGGACTTTTTGCGTGTTGTAGGGCTGAGGCGGGTTTTTACGGTAGTCGATCAACGCTCGTTTAGCGCCGGTTTTTGTCTCAACCAGAATCGCTTCGCTATTGAAGGTGTAATTTTTGGCGTCTTTTACCATCATCAGGATCGGTTCGTACATTGAGCCGAAATATTTCTTTGCCTGTACGCCTGAGCTGTCGTAGGACCAGACGATCCGGCTCTTGATGGTAAACAGATTCCGGCACTTGAGATCAATATATGGCATGTTCTCGGTGCTGTTCATAATGTACATCGTGCCCTGCTTTTTCAGTACCCGATGACACTCTTCAATGCATTCGAACAGCCAGGCGAGGAAAACGTCCGCGTCCCAGGCTTCCCGCATGCCGTCAAAATCTTTTCCGATGTTATAGGGCGGATCGGCAAAAATTAAGTCGACGCTTTCAGTGGGTAATTTCTTGAGTTCGGCTAACGCATCTCCGTGAATGACCGACGTCGATTCATTGCCAAAGTAGTGTGGTTCAACTCCCGTTTTCATCTCTACTCCACAAGAAATGCGTATAAAAAAGGCGCTTCCCCATGCCGAGTAGCGCCTTTTATATCAGACAGTTAACTGATTAGTATCAGTTCATGCCGTATTTTTTCAATTTTTTACGCAGCGTACCACGGTTGATGCCCATCATCAGAGCAGCACGGGTCTGGTTACCGCGGGTGTATTGCATCACCATGTCCAACAGGGGCTGTTCAACTTCAGCCAGTACCAGCTCATAGAGGTCATTAACATCCTGACCGTTCAGTTGAGCAAAATAGTTCTTCAGTGCCTGTTTAACCGAGTCACGCAGGGGCTTTTGAGTTACCTGATCCTGAGAGTTAACGGTAGAAACGGTCAGTACGTCAGAATTTACGCGTTGTTCGAACATAGTTCTGTCAGCTCTTTATTTCATTACGCAAAATTTTCGAAGTATGCCTCCAACGCCTCCAGCTGTTCGCTGGCATCCTCAATGGCGTTGAATGTGCGCCGAAACTGGTCATTTGGAGCGTGCTCCTGGAGATACCAGGAGACGTGTTTACGCGCAATTCGGTACCCTTTTGCCTGGCCATAAAAGTCATGCAATTCCCGAATATGCGCACAAAGCAAGCGCTTAACCTCTGCCAAAGGCAGGGGGGACAGCAGCTCCCCAGTGTCCAGATAATGCTGGATTTCCCGGAAGATCCAGGGTCTTCCCTGAGCTGCGCGGCCTATCATCAGGGCATCAGCCCCCGTATAGTCGAGCACAGCTCTGGCTTTAAGCGGGTCAGTAATGTCGCCATTCGCGATAATCGGAATGGAAACTTTCTGCTTAACTGCCCGAATACTGTCGTACTCAGCATCTCCATTGAACAAACAGGCGCGGGTGCGTCCATGAATGGTCAGAGCCTGAATGCCACAGTCTTCAGCCAGTTGGGCAATCTCTACGCAGTTACGGTGTTCCGGAGCCCAGCCGGTGCGAATCTTCAGGGTGACAGGAACGTCCACTGCTCTGACGACCTCGGTTAGTATTGACTTCACTAATTCCGGGTACTGCAAGAGGGCTGAACCTGCGAGCTTGCGATTCACTTTTTTAGCCGGACACCCCATATTGATATCAATAATCTGGGCGCCGCTTTCCACGTTGATACGTGCGGCATCGGCCATCTCAACAGGGTCGCTACCGGCAATTTGCACCGTGCGAATTCCTGGCTCATCAACGTGCACCATCCGTAGCCGGGACTTGTCGCTTTCCCAAACCTGCGGGTTAGAAGACATCATCTCGGATACGGTCAATCCTGCTCCCATCTCGTAGCACAGCGTCCGAAAGGGTCTGTCAGTGATGCCAGCCATTGGCGCTGCGATCAGGCGATTTCTGAGCTGGTATTGTCCGATGCGCATGAGTTAAGAAATGACCATACTGTGACTGCAAGGCGGCGTATATTACGCATTTTTTGCACGAGATGAAAGGCCAAACTTTGACCAATCCTCTGAGATGGATCAAAGAATCACCGTTAAACGAAGGTGACTTGAATAATTAGCTTTATAAATCATTAAATTAAAAAAATGTGTCGAATTTCTGTACGCGTATTATTTTGCGTAACTTCTCATTTTTTCTTCGATACCACAGGAGCTGACAAGATAATCTGCTGAATTAACCAGCAGATTAGCAGGTCATAGTGTGACTATGCTCTCATTTCAGGCATGAACGTTTACCGTGTCGTCGTTTACTCAACCACCACGCGGCCATTCAGCGGCTGTGCCGGGCGGCTATTGTCATGGTGCATGGTGTGGCTGAACTTCTCCAGTTGTGCCGCAGAGAGGGTCAGCGGATGCTTAAGAACGATCCAGGTCACGCCTTCAGAGCAGGGCGGTGTGGTCAGAGAGCCGCTGAAACGCCAGTAAGATTTCTCTTTTGGCAACAGCGCGTTCAGGTCCATCTGGGTGGTAATCTTGACGTCCTGAGCGGCTTTTTCCGGCATCGTCGCCCACAGCTTTTCCAGTTCGCTATTGGCGGCACCTTTGTCGAACATGACGGCGACGACGGTAATCGCCCCTTTCGCATCTTTATGCACCAGATGCATCTCCATGGCGTAATGCTTACCGTGAACGGTGTTTTCGCTCGGCGCATGGAAGTGAAACTGCTGCAACGTGAATGGTTGGCCATCGATCGTTACGGTATCCGCAGTGGTGGATTTTAACCCGGCCTGAATGGTATGCCCGTTGTTGATCAGCGTGACAGGGCCATCAACATAGTGGGTAGCCAGCGGACTCAAATGGGCATCGACCGTATGGTCGATATTAACAGGGGACTGATTCATTCCTGTCTGACAGGTTTTATATTCCTCACTCAGCGTACCCCAGTGCTCCGGGGCGCCTTCGCCTTCATAGGTCCAGTGTGAGGCCAGTGCCGTAAACGGCATGATACTTAGCGCCAGAAGCGCTACCTTGCTCAAAGAATGGTTCATCGTATTCTTCCAATGAATGTATATGATTTTTATATGTGTAACTTCAATTGGTTACGTCACTATTTTAGCGAATGGAAGGCGATGGAGAAGAGGTAAAAAACCGAAAAAAAGGCCTGCGAACAGGCCATATTGGAAAAAAGGGATTACTGTTTTATTCCGGTGATCCGGCACCACTCCTCTTTTTCCACTACCGGATCGAGGGCGAAGAGGTCGGCATAGGCTTCGCAGACGCTTTCCGCCTGGCTGGCGAGGATACCGGAAAGGCCCAGCAAACCGCCTGTAACGGGCAGGACGCTGATTAACGGCGCCAGCTCGCGTAACGGGCCAGCAAGGATATTAGCGACTACCACGTCGGCTTTCAGGGCTTCTGGTTGATCCTGCGGCAGGTAAAGCGCCAGGCGATCGGAAACGCCGTTACGTTCGGCGTTGTCGCGACTGGCCTGAATCGCCTGCGGATCAATGTCCACGCCGATGGCTTTCGCCGCCCCAAGCTTCAGCGCCGCAATCGCCAGAATGCCGGAGCCACAGCCGAAGTCGATCACGGTTTTACCGGTTAAATCGAGGCTGTCCAGCCATTGCAGGCACAGGGAGGTCGTTGGATGTGTGCCGGTGCCGAATGCCAGTCCCGGGTCGAGCATGACGTTGACCGCGTTTTCGTCGGGGACTTCACGCCAGCTGGGGCAGATCCACAGGCGTTCGCCAAAGCGCATCGGGTGGAAGTTTTCCATCCATTCGCGCTCCCAGTCTTTATCTTCTAACTGTTCGATTTTATGGGCAAAACCCGCGCCAAGCAGCGGATGATTCTCGAGAATCGCGACCACCTCTTTCATGTCCGTCTCGGCGTCAAACAGGCCGATCACATCAGTGTCGCCCCACAGGCGGGTTTCGCCCGGCAATGGCTCGAAAACCGGCGTGTCGTGGGTATCCTGGAAGGTAATGGAAACAGCGCCTGCTTCCATTAACGCATCACTCAGATCTTCCGCATTCGTACCGGTGGCATTCAGTTTTAATTGGATCCATGGCATGGCAAAACTCTTTATTTATCAGTAGACAATACGGCGGCCTGTGGTGCGGGGGAACCGAAACGGTTTCCGACCAGAAAGGCCAGCAGACTTAGCAGTAGCGAGGGCACTATCGGGTGAAAGCCCTGATACTGAATATTCAGGGTGGCGAGGATGGCGTATAGCCCACCACCGACGATCATCGCGCTCAACGCCCCGGTTGCGTTTGCGCGCTCCCAGTACAGCCCAAGCACCAGAGGCCACAGGAATACCGCTTCCAGTCCGCCAAACGCCAGCAGATTCAGCCAGATAATCATCTCTGGCGGCTTCCAGGCCGCCAGCAATAACAGCGCTCCCAGGATCAAGGTGATCGCCGCGGACATACGCTTCAGCCGCGTCTCATTTTCCGCGTGATCCGGGCGAATATTGAGGTAGAGATCTTTAATGATCGTAGCGGAACTCTGCAGCAATTGCGCATTGATCGTCGACATAATCGCCGCCATTGGCGCAGCCAGGAAGATCCCGGCAGCGAAAGGCGGCAACACCTTGACCATCAGCGTGGGAATCACCAGATCCGGCACCGTCAGGTCCGGGATCACCGCGCGTCCCAGCGCGCCCGCAAGGTGCATCCCGAACATCAGGATCGCGACCACGATGGTGCCGATGATCATCCCGCGATGCACGGCCTTGCTGTCTTTATACGAAATACAGCGTACCGCCGTATGCGGTAGCCCAATCACGCCAAAGCACACCAACACCCAGAACGAGGTCATAAAGGCGGGAGACAGAATATCATCCGCTCCCTGAGGGGAGATCAGTTGCGGATTAATGGCCTCGAGGGTTGCAACCGCGTGTCCTAAACCGCCTGCGGCGTGCACGATACCGACCAGCAGAACGATCGTACCAATAAGCATCACCAACCCTTGCAAGGTGTCGTTCAGCACGCTGGCGCGAAAGCCGCCAAAGGCGGTGTACAGCGCGATACTGACCCCGAAAATCAGCAGCCCGGTTTCGTAAGGAATACCCGCCGCCGTTTCCAGCAGCCGCGCGCCGCCGATGAACTGCACTGTCATCGCCCCGACAAAGGCCACCAGCAGGCTGAGACTCGCCAGCCACACCAGCAGTCGGCTTTGGTAGCGGGCAAACAGCATGTCATTAAGGGTCACGGCATTATAACGGCGCGCGAGAATGGCGAACTTTTTACCGAGGACGCCCAGCGAGAGCCAGACAGCGGGGAGCTGAATCATTGCCAGCAGAACCCAGCCCAGCCCGTATTTATAGGCGGCGCCCGGGCCACCAATAAATGAACTGGCGCTGATATAGGTCGCGGTCAGGGTCATGGCCAGCACAACCCCGCCCATTGAGCGGCTGCCGAGGAAATATTCATTCAGAAATGAGCCGGTCTGCCTTTTACGCATGGCATAAACAGAAATGGCAAATACCACAACCAGGTAGGCAACCAGCGGCAGAATGACTTCAAGCTGCATCGTCATCCTCCAGCGGAATGTCGCGATAGATAAATTTTACCATTGCCCAGCACAGCAGAATGAAGATCAGCGGCGTCAACAGGCAGGCCATCTCAAACCAATGGGGCAGCCCGGTGAAACCCGGCGCTACGCCTGGTAAGTAAGCGGTCACTAACCATGCAGCAAGATAAAGAAGGGTCAGCCACAGCGCCCAGCGCGCTTCTTTATGGGCCTGAACAAAACGTTTGTCCATTTTTTGTCCCTTGTGGATGAAGAAAGCGGGGATTGTACATGATGGGGCCTGGCGATCCCCAGAAATAAAAAAGGCCGGGTTGCCCGGCCTTTTCGCATAAACGCTGACTTACTTCTCGTTCAGACCGAGTTTTTTCTCCAGGTAGTGGATGTTCGTGCCACCATTCTGGAAGTGCTCGTCGTTCATAATGCGGGTCTGCAAATCAACGTTGGTTTTGATACCGTCGATGATCAGCTCCTGCAGGGCGTTCTTCATGCGGGCAATCGCCACGTCACGGTTTTCGCCGTAGCAGATGAGCTTGCCGATCATGGAATCATAGTACGGCGGTACGGTGTAACCGGCGTAGATATGGGACTCCCAGCGCACGCCAAAACCGCCAGGCGCATGGAAACGCGTGATTTTGCCGGGGCTTGGCAGGAAGGTATTCGGGTCTTCGGCGTTGATACGGCATTCCACCGCATGGCCGCGAACCACAACTTCTTCCTGTTTGATGGACAGGGGCTGACCGGCTGCGATACGCAGCTGTTCTTTGATCAGATCGACACCGGTAATCATTTCGGTAACCGGATGTTCAACCTGAATACGGGTATTCATCTCAATGAAGTAGAACTCGCCGTTTTCGAACAGGAATTCGAAGGTACCCGCCCCGCGATAGCCGATGTCGACACACGCTTTGGCACAACGCTCGCCGATGTAGCGACGCAGTTCCGGGGTAATGCCCGGTGCTGGTGCTTCTTCGACCACTTTCTGGTGACGACGCTGCATGGAGCAGTCACGTTCTGCCAGATAGATCGCGTTACCCTGACCGTCAGCCAGCACCTGAATTTCGATGTGGCGTGGGTTTTCCAGGTATTTTTCCATGTACACCATATCATTGCTGAAAGCTGCTTTCGCTTCCGCTTTGGTCATGGAGATGGACTGTGCCAGTTCAGCGTCGCTGCGCACTACGCGCATACCGCGACCGCCGCCGCCGCCGGACGCCTTGATGATCACCGGGTAGCCAATGCGTTTAGCATGTGCACGGTTTGCATCCATGTCGTCAGTCAGCGGGCCGTCAGAACCCGGTACAGTCGGTACGCCTGCTTTCTTCATGGCGGTAATCGCAGACACTTTGTCGCCCATCAGGCGAATAGTGTCGGCTTTCGGGCCGATGAAGATAAAGCCGGAACGTTCAACCTGCTCGGCAAAGTTGGCGTTCTCAGAGAGGAAGCCGTAACCCGGGTGAATCGCGACCGCGCCGGTGATTTCGGCGGCGCTGATGATCGCCGGGATGTTCAGATAGCTTTTTACGGACGGAGCCGGGCCAATACAGACCGTCTCATCCGCCAGCAATACGTGTTTTAAATCGCGGTCCGCGCTTGAGTGCACGGCCACGGTCTTGATGCCCAGTTCTTTACAGGCACGAAGAATACGCAGTGCAATCTCGCCACGGTTGGCGATAACAATTTTATCCAGCATGTTCGCCTCGTTACTCGATGACGACCAGCGGCTCGTCAAATTCTACCGGCTGACCACTTTCGACCAGGATCGCTTTCACAGTACCTGATTTGTCTGCTTCGATCTGGTTCATCATTTTCATGGCTTCGACGATGCACAGGGTATCGCCGACGTTGACTTTCTGACCCACTTCGATGAACGCTTTGGCGTCCGGGCTCGGGGTGCGGTAGAAAGTACCAACCATTGGGGAACGTACGATGTGACCACTGATTTCCGCTGCGGCGGCTGCCGGCGCTTCTGCTGCCGGAGCAACTGCGTTAGACAGAGCCGGTTGCTGCTGCATCACTGGCGCAGCGTAAGCCTGTTGCATAACCGGGAAGCTGCCTGCCGGCGCTGCACGACTGATGCGTACAGATTCTTCGCCTTCAGAAATTTCCAGTTCGGAGATGCCTGATTCTTCAACCAGCTCGATCAGTTTTTTAATCTTACGAATATCCATGAGTGGGTTCCGTACTCTTTGTTTAGTGTGATTGTGACAGAGGGGTTACCGCTGTCTGTAAAGCGTGAGTCCCAACGGCAACAGCGCGTTTGCCTGTCAGGACGTCGGTCTATTTCGCCTTTACGCCTCAAGTGCGACTTGTCGGTCAAAATGCTGCGATTTGCGGCAATCCTCCGGCAAAAAACAAAATATACCTTCAAAGCGCGATTGTCACCCTTTCAGCGGCTTAAAAACGCCTTCCGGGAGGTCAGGGTCGCACATTATAACGATTTCGTAGCAATTGGCAGCTAAATACTGGTCTTATCAGGGAAGATAATCAACCGCTAACACGTAAATAACATCTGAGTCTCTGCGTTTTGTAACCGACAGCACACTTCGCTGAACTAGCGCCACCACTGGCGAAACTTCTTGTAACGGCAGGCTAAAAGCGCCAGCGCCAGCAGGGCGTAAATAACGGGTTGCGGGGATAAAACCTTCACTGACCAGAGATAATGTAAAGGGGCGAGGATCGCCACCAGATAGACGACGTTATGCAGCAATTGCCAGCGTTTGCCCAGCTTGCGCTGCGCCGCCTGCGTGGAGGTCAGCGTCAGCGCCAGCAAAATAAGCCAACTGATAATGCCCAGCGTCAAATACGGGCGCGTAATCAATTCGCGGCCCAGTAAACCCAGATTCTGAATGCCCAGCTCCAACAGCGCATAGCTGGTTAAATGCAGCGTGGCCCAGGCAAAACACCATAGCCCCAGCAAACGCCGCGTGCGTATCAATAAGGGCTGTTTAGCGTAACGCGCCAGCGGCGTGACCAACAAGGTCGCCAGGAGAAATTTCAGAGCGGTCCTACCGGTAAAATGTTGAATATCTTTCACCGGATCGGCGCTTAACCCGCCGCTGTTAATTGCCCAGAACAGCCAAAGCAACGGCACAATCCCCGCCAGATGAAGGAGGATTTTCAGCCAGGTAATCTGTTTTGCATTCAGCCGCACTTATATGTTCTCCCGCAGATCCAGTCCCCGGTATAACGACGCCACCTGCTCGCCATAGCCGTTGAACAGCAAGGTCGGCTGGCGCTTAACGTCAAGGATCCCGCCCGTACCGATAAATCGCTCCGTGGCCTGCGACCAGCGCGGATGATCGACGTGCGGATTCACGTTGGCGTAAAAACCGTACTCATCCGGAGCGGCGAGATTCCAGGTGGTCGGCGGTCGTTCGCGGGTGAGTTTGATGCTAACGATCGATTTAATGCCTTTGAAGCCATATTTCCACGGCACTGTCAGACGGATGGGCGCGCCGTTTTGCGGCGGTAGCGCTTTACCGTATACGCCAACGGTGAGCAGGGTAAGCGGGTGCATGGCTTCGTCAAGCCGCAGGCCTTCAACGTAGGGATACTTCAACCCGCCGCCGATAAAACGATCTTTTTGTCCTGGCATATCGTCCGGCGCGTAAAGCGTCTCGAACGCCACATAACGGGCATTGCTGGTGGGTTCGACAAGTGCGAGCAGCTTGTGTAAAGGAAAGCCAATCCACGGTACCACCATTGACCAGGCCTCGACGCAGCGCATCCGGTAAATGCGTTCTTCTAAAGGAAAGCGGGTGGTTAAGGCGTCGTGGTCCAGCGTCAGGGGTTTAGCGACCTCTCCGCTGATTTTCAGCGTCCAGGGATCGGTTTTCATGCTGCCGGCATTGGCCGCCGGATCGGCTTTATCCAGTCCGAATTCATAGAAGTTGTTATAGCCAGTGACCTTATCTTCCGGCGTTAAGGGCAGGCTGTTTTGCCACTCGCTGGGTTTACTGAAGTCGAGCGGCTTTCCGGCAGGCGCGGGGGGGCGATCGTTGCCTTTAAACCATCCCAACAGATCGGCCTGCGCCGTTGTAGGGAGCGAGAGGGCGGCAGCGCTGATGCCCAGGGCTTTAAGCACCTGGCGGCGATGCATAAAAAAAGCCGATTCGGCGGTGACATCGGCTTCAGTAAGTGGACGGTATTTTTTCATAACAGACTCCCGGCATACGCGTAACGCGTAGTTACTATGGCAGGGAGTCTGTCAATGCGCTGAGAAATTTCGTTATTTAAATGTAAATTTTTGCAGCGCTACGGCTTATTTAACCTTAACCAGCGTACGGCCCTGAACCTGATTGTTCATGATGGCGTCGGCGAATTTCGGCGCGTCGGCCAGCGCGATCTCCGTTGTGGCTTGCGCGTAGAAGCTTTCCGGCAGGTCACGAACCAGTCGTTCCCAGGCCTGGGCGCGGCGGGCGGGCGGCGTCATCACGGAATCCACACCCTGCAAACGCACGTTGCGCAGAATAAACGGCATCACCGTTGTCGGCAGGGCAAAACCGCCCGCCAGGCCACAGGCCGCCACGCAACCCCCGTAGTTCATCTGTGCCAGAACTTTTGCCAGCACCTTATCGCCAACGGTATCCACCGCGCCTGCCCACAGCTGTTTTTCCAGCGGGCGAGACTCGGCGAACTCGTCGCGTCCTAAAATGCGCTGGGCGCCAAGTTGTTTCAGATAAGCATGGGTGCTTTCACGACCCGATACGGCAACGACCTGATAACCCAGCTTATGCAGCAGGGCGACAGCCGTACTGCCCACGCCGCCGCTGGCGCCGGTCACCACGATTTCGCCATCTTCAGGACGGATACCGGCCTCTTCCAGAGCCATTACGCAGAGCATGGCGGTGAAGCCCGCCGTACCGATCACCATTGCCTTACGGCTATCCAGGCCTTTCGGCATCGCCACCAGCCAGTCCGCTTTGACGCGCGCCTGCTCGGCCAGACCGCCCCAATGATTCTCGCCAACGCCCCATCCGGTCAGTAAAACGTCCTGACCGGCATGAAAACGCGGATCCTCGCTTGTGCGCACAGTACCAGCGAAATCAATTCCAGGAATCATCGGAAAATGACGAATTATTTTTCCCTTTCCGGTGATCGCGAGCGCATCTTTGTAGTTCAGACTGGACCAGTGCACGTCCACGGTAACATCGCCTTCCGGCAACCGGCTTTCTTCAAGCGTCTGCACGGATGCGAGGGTTTTACCGTCCTGCTGTTCCAATATCAAAGCCTGCATAACCTGTCCTCAATGTTGCGTAGTGGATTGGAAAATGATTCCTGAAGACTATACTCGCTAATTGAAACGTGACGTCGATTCAACGCAATAAATTGCCAGATACACCTGATTTGGTAGTATGCACTCACTCTTTGCGCAACCAGGCGGATTTCGCGTTTGGTTATGCATTTTCGTGTCGCAATTTACTGGCGGAGTTAACACAAGGATGCGATTAACGACGAAATTCTCAGCTTTTGTTACGCTACTCACCGGGTTGACCATTTTTGTCACCCTGATCGGCTGCTCGCTGAGTTTTTACAATGCCATCCAGTACAAAATGAGTCATCGCGTGCAGGCGGTCGCCACTGCCATCGATACGCATCTCGTTTCGCGCGATTACAACGCGCTGTCACCACACATCAACGAACTGATGATGTCTGCGGATATCGTCCGGCTTGATTTGCGCCAGGGTGAAAAAACGATCTTTACCCAGACGCGCGCCAGCAGCTACCGTCCGGTTGGCACCAGTAATATGTTCCGGGAACTGTCGGTACCGCTGTTAAAACATCCGGGCATGACGATGGATCTGGTTTATCAGGATCCGATGGGGAATTATTTTCATTCGCTGATGACCACCGCGCCGCTCACGCTGGCGATCGGTTTTATTATCCTGATGCTGTTTCTGGCGGTGCGCTGGCTGCAGCGTCAACTTTCCGGCCAGGAACTACTGGAGGTGCGTTCTACGCGGATCCTGAACGGCGAGCGCGGACCGAATGTTCGCGGCAGCGTGTATGAATGGCCGGCGCGCACCAGCAGCGCGCTGGACATGCTGCTCTCCGAGATCCAGAGCGCGCAGGAGCAACGCAGCCGACTCGATACGCTTATTCGCTCGTACGCGGCTCAGGACACCAAAACCGGCCTCAGCAACCGTCTCTTTTTTGATAACCAACTGGCGACACTGCTGGACGATCAAGAAAAGGTCGGCGCTCATGGGGTGGTGATGATGATTCGTCTGCCGGACTTCAATTTGCTGCGTGACAGTTGGGGCCGCAACCTCGCCGAAGAAGAACTGTTCAGTCTGATCAATTTGTTATCCACCTTTATCCTGCGCTTTCCGGGCGCGCTGCTGGCGCGTTACCATCGCAGTGACTTCGCCGTGCTGCTGCCGCACCGTACCCTGAAAGAGGCGGAGAGCGTCGCCGGGCAACTTCTGAAAGCGGTCGATGCGCTGCCAACCAATAAAATGCTCGATCGCGACGATATGTTCCATATCGGCATTTGCGCCTGGCGTAGCGGCCAGTCGACCGAACAGGTGATGGAACATGCGGAAGCGGCCACCCGCAACGCGGTATTGCAGGGCGGAAATAGTTGGGCGGTGTACGATGATACGCTGCCGGAAAAAGGGCGCGGCAACGTACGCTGGCGCACCCTCATTGAACAAATGCTCAGTCGCGGCGGGCCGCGCATTTATCAAAAGCCAGCGGTTACCCGCGAAGGGCGCGTTCACCACCGGGAACTGATGTGCCGCATTTTTGACGGCCATGAAGAGGTTAGCTCGGCGGAATATATGCCGATGGTGCTTCAGTTCGGCCTGTCGGAAGAGTATGACCGTCTGCAGATCAGCCGGGTCATTCCGCTCCTGGGCTACTGGCCGGAAGAAAATCTGGCGATTCAGGTCACCGTAGAGTCGCTGATTCGCCCGCGTTTTCAACGCTGGCTGCGTGATACCTTGATGCAGTGTGAAAAATCACAACGTAAACGCATAATTATTGAACTTGCAGAGGCAGATGTGGGTCAACACATCAGCCGGTTACAGCCAGTTATTCGTCTGGTGAATGCGTTAGGCGTTCGGGTGGCGGTAACCCAGGCGGGTTTAACGTTGGTCAGCACCAGTTGGATCAAAGAGCTCAATGTGGAATTACTCAAGCTCCATCCGGGATTGGTCAGAAACATTGAGAAGCGAACAGAGAACCAGTTACTGGTGCAAAGCCTGGTGGAAGCCTGTTCGGGCACCCATACCCAGGTTTACGCGACAGGCGTACGGTCGCGTGGCGAGTGGCAGACGCTGACAGCCCGCGGCGTTGCGGGCGGACAGGGGGATTTCTTTGCCTCCTCCCAACCGCTGGATACAAACGTGAAAAAATATTCTCAAAGATACTCGGTTTGACCTGCCGTTTGTTCAGTTTTCACGTAGAATAACGCGCGCTGTGCTTTCATGGGGGTGTGCTTGTCTGCTCGCCAGGGTGTTGCAGCACATATGCAGGTGAATGACCTTAAACAGGTTGCAAATGAAAGCGAGGATTGCTGCTGAAAAGCTCAGCCCTGAGGGACTCAGGTAGAGATTTGTAACAGAGGAAACGAACTGCACTAATTTTCACCGTAGCAGATGATTTTTGCGCCTTGTCGCTGCTGCGTGTGGTTGGTAAAGTAAGCGGATTTTGTTTTCCGCCCCAGCTTTCAGGATTATCCCTTAGTATGTTGAAAAAATTTCGTGGCATGTTTTCCAATGACTTGTCCATTGACCTGGGTACCGCGAATACCCTTATTTATGTAAAAGGACAAGGCATCGTATTGAATGAGCCTTCCGTTGTGGCCATTCGTCAGGATCGTGCCGGTTCGCCGAAAAGCGTGGCTGCAGTAGGTCATGACGCGAAGCAGATGCTGGGCCGTACGCCGGGCAATATTGCTGCGATTCGCCCCATGAAAGACGGCGTGATCGCCGACTTCTTCGTGACTGAAAAAATGCTCCAGCACTTCATCAAGCAAGTGCATAGCAACAGCTTTATGCGTCCAAGCCCGCGCGTGCTGGTGTGTGTGCCGGTTGGCGCGACCCAGGTTGAACGCCGTGCTATTCGTGAATCCGCGCAGGGCGCAGGCGCCCGTGAAGTGTTCCTGATCGAAGAGCCAATGGCTGCCGCTATCGGCGCAGGCCTGCCGGTTTCTGAGGCAACCGGTTCCATGGTGGTGGATATCGGTGGCGGGACGACGGAAGTGGCCGTTATCTCTCTGAACGGCGTCGTTTATTCGTCCTCTGTGCGTATCGGCGGCGACCGCTTCGACGAAGCAATCATCAATTACGTCCGCCGTAACTACGGCTCTCTGATCGGTGAAGCGACCGCAGAACGTATTAAGCACGAAATCGGTTCCGCTTACCCGGGTGACGAAGTGCGCGAAATCGAAGTACGTGGTCGTAACCTGGCGGAAGGCGTTCCACGCGGCTTTACCCTGAACTCCAATGAAATCCTGGAAGCGCTGCAGGAACCGCTGACCGGTATCGTGAGCGCGGTGATGGTTGCGCTGGAGCAGTGCCCGCCGGAACTGGCGTCTGATATCTCCGAGCGCGGCATGGTGCTCACCGGCGGTGGCGCGCTGCTGCGCAATCTTGACCGCCTGTTAATGGAAGAAACCGGTATTCCAGTTGTTGTCGCTGAAGACCCGCTGACCTGTGTGGCGCGTGGCGGCGGCAAAGCGCTGGAAATGATCGACATGCACGGCGGCGACCTGTTCAGCGAAGAGTAATCGGATGCAGGCAGGGGCGTGTCTGGCGCCTCTGCCGAATCTGATACGAGAATACGCAAACTTATGAAGCCAATTTTTAGCCGTGGCCCGTCGCTACAGATTCGCCTTATCCTGGCGGTGCTGGTGGCGCTCGGCGTCATTATCGCCGACAGCCGTCTGGGTACGTTCAGTCAAATCCGCACGTACATGGATACCGCCGTCAGTCCTTTCTACTTTATTTCCAATGGTCCCCGTGAATTGCTTGATGGCGTCTCGCAAACGCTGGCTTCGCGCGACCAGCTTGAGCTTGAAAACCGGGCGCTGCGTCAGGAACTGCTGCTGAAAAACAGCGAGCTGCTGATGCTCGGGCAGTACAAACAGGAGAATGCGCGTCTGCGCGAGCTGCTGGGATCGCCGCTGCGTCAGGATGAACAAAAGATGGTGACGCAGGTCATCTCGACGGTTAACGATCCCTACAGCGATCAGGTGGTTATCGACAAAGGCAGCGTGAACGGCGTTTACGAAGGCCAGCCGGTCATCAGCGATAAAGGCGTTGTCGGCCAGGTGGTCGCGGTGGCGAAGCTGACCAGCCGTGTATTACTGATTTGCGACGCGACCCATGCGCTGCCGATTCAGGTACTGCGTAACGATATCCGTGTGATTGCCGCCGGTAACGGCTGCACCGATGATTTGCAGCTCGAACACCTGCCAGCCAATACCGACATTCGCGTTGGCGATGTGCTGGTGACGTCGGGGCTGGGCGGGCGCTTCCCGGAAGGTTATCCGGTGGCCGTGGTCTCCTCCGTTAAGCTGGATACACAGCGGGCATATACCGTGATACAGGCGCGTCCAACCGCCGGTTTACAGCGTCTGCGCTATCTGCTGCTGCTGTGGGGCGCCGACCGTAACGGATCAAATCCCATGACGCCGGAAGATGTGCATCGCGTGGCGAATGAGCGCCTGACGCAGATGATGCCTCAGGTGCTGCCCTCGCCGGATATGATGGGGCCGCCTGCGCCAATGCCCGCGCCAGCGACCGGGATCGCCACGACGCCCGTAACGCCGCCGCAGCCTGCGTCGCCTCAGCCGCGTCCGTCGGGAGGTCAGTAGTGGCGAGCTATCGTAGCCAGGGTCGCTGGGTTATCTGGCTCTCGTTTCTCATCGCGCTTTTATTACAAATCATGCCCTGGCCGGAGGAGATCATCGTCTTTCGGCCAAACTGGGTGCTGCTCATTTTACTGTACTGGATCCTCGCGCTGCCGCACCGCGTAAATGTGGGCACAGGCTTTGTGATGGGTGCCATACTGGATCTGATTAGCGGTTCCACGCTTGGCGTGCGGGCGCTGTCGATGAGCATCATCGCGTATCTGGTCGCATTAAAATTTCAGTTATTCCGCAATCTGGCGCTCTGGCAGCAGGCTCTGGTGGTGATGTTGCTTTCGCTGGTGGTGGATATTATTGTTTTCTGGTCAGAGTTTTTAGTGATCAACGTCTCTTTCAGACCTGAAGTGTTCTGGAGTAGTGTAGTCAACGGCGTGCTCTGGCCGTGGCTGTTCTTGCTGATGCGTAAAATCCGCCAGCAGTTCGCGGTGCAATAAGTGCAATAAAGGTTTCTATGACGTCTCTATACTTAGCTTCCGGTTCACCCCGCCGCCAGGAACTGCTCACCCAATTGGGCGTTGCGTTCGAGCGTATCGTTACCGGTATCGAAGAGATGCGCGGCGCAGGGGAAAGCGCGCAGCAGTATGTCTCTCGGCTGGCGCGTGAAAAAGCACAGGCGGGCGTGACGCAGACCCCGCGCGATTTGCCAGTGCTGGGGGCGGACACGATCGTCATCCTTCATGGTGAAGTTTTAGAGAAACCGCGCGATGCAGAACACGCCGCGACAATGCTGCGTAAGCTATCCGGGCAGACGCACCAGGTGATGACCGCCGTGGCGCTGGCCGACAGTCAGTACGTGCTCGACTGTCTGTTGGTGACCGACGTGACGTTCAGAGCGTTGTCGGATGCGGATATCGCTGACTATATCGCCAGCGGTGAACCGATGGATAAAGCAGGTGCATACGGTATTCAGGGGCTGGGTGGCTGTTTTGTCAGGAAGATAAATGGCAGCTATCACGCCGTAGTCGGCTTACCGCTGGTTGAAACGTATGAGTTGCTAAGCAATTTTAACTCACTGCGTGAGAAAAGGGATAAACATGACGGCTGAATTGTTGGTAAACGTAACGCCATCGGAAACGCGTGTGGCGTATATCGACGGCGGGATCCTCCAGGAGATTCACATTGAGCGTGAGGCGCGACGAGGAATCGTAGGCAATATCTACAAAGGTCGGGTAAGTCGCGTACTGCCGGGTATGCAGGCGGCTTTTGTAGATATTGGGCTGGATAAAGCCGCATTTCTTCATGCTTCTGACATCATGCCGCATACCGAATGCGTGGCGGGCGATGAGCAGAAACAGTTTACCGTACGGGACATTTCCGAACTGGTGCGTCAGGGACAGGATCTGATGGTGCAGGTGGTGAAAGATCCCCTCGGCACCAAAGGCGCGCGTCTGACCACCGACATCACCCTGCCTTCCCGTTATCTGGTCTTTATGCCCGGCGCGTCACACGTTGGGGTGTCTCAGCGTATTGAAAGCGAAGCCGAACGCGAAAGACTGAAAAAGGTGGTGGCGGAATATTGCGACGAGCAGGGTGGATTTATCATTCGCACCGCGGCAGAAGGCGTGTGTGAAGACGATCTGGCTTCCGATGCCGCCTACCTCAAGCGTGTCTGGACGAAAGTCATGGAGCGCAAAAAGCGCCCGCAGACGCGGTATCAGATGTACGGCGAACTGGCGCTGGCGCAGCGCGTATTGCGTGATTTTGCCGATGCGCAGTTGGATCGCATTCGCGTGGATTCCCGTCTGACCTACGAGGCGCTGCTGGAGTTTACCGCCGAGTACATTCCCGAAATGACCAGCAAGCTGGAGCATTACAGCGGGCGTCAGCCGATTTTTGATCTCTTTGATGTGGAAAATGAGATCCAGCGGGCGCTGGAGCGCAAGGTTGAGCTGAAGTCCGGCGGCTATCTGATTATCGATCAGACCGAAGCGATGACGACCGTTGATATCAATACCGGCGCTTTTGTCGGCCATCGCAATCTCGACGACACCATTTTTAACACCAATATCGAAGCAACGCAGGCCATTGCCCGCCAGCTTCGCCTGCGCAATCTGGGCGGCATTATTATCATCGACTTTATCGATATGAATAATGACGATCACCGCCGACGGGTTCTGCATTCTCTGGAGCAGGCGCTGAGCAAAGACCGAGTGAAAACCAGCATCAATGGCTTTTCACAGTTGGGACTGGTGGAAATGACGCGCAAACGCACGCGGGAAAGCGTGGAACATGTGCTCTGCAACGAGTGTCCAACCTGTCACGGTCGCGGTACGGTGAAAACGGTGGAAACCGTGTGTTATGAAATTATGCGTGAGATCGTACGCGTGCATCATGCATACGATTCCGACCGTTTCCTGGTTTATGCTTCTCCGGCGGTCGCGGAGGCCCTGAAAGGGGAGGAGTCGCACGCGCTGGCGGAAGTGGAAATTTTTGTTGGCAAACAGGTTAAAGTGCAAATCGAACCGCTCTATAACCAGGAGCAGTTCGACGTCGTAATGATGTAATCATTTACGTAGGCCAGATCACGCGTTCACGCCGCCATCTGGCACCCTTTGCTTGCAGTTTGCGAGCCACTTTCAGGCAGACAAGGAGAGACGCGTGAGGCGATTGCCGGGGATATTACTGCTCACTGGAGCCGCGCTCGTCGTCATCGTAGCGCTGCTGGTCAGTGGCCTGCGCCTGGCCCTGCCGCATCTCAACAGCTGGCGTCCTGCCATCCTCGCCAAGATCGAATCCGCGACCGGTTTGCCGACGGAGGCCAGCCAGCTTACCGCCAGTTGGCAAAATTTTGGCCCGACGCTGGAAGCGCGGGACATCCGCGTGCAGCTAACTGACGGCGGCGAGTTTGCGGTGAAGCGCGTCACCCTGGCGCTGGATGTCTGGCAAAGTTTGCTGCATATGCGCTGGCAGTTTCGCGATCTGACGTTCTGGCAGTTGAACCTACGCACCAATACCCCCATTCAACGCAGCGGAGACGCGGATACCCCTGAAGCGGGACGCATCAGCGATCTTTTTCTGCGTCAGTTCGATCACTTCGATCTCCGCGACAGCCAGATCAGCTTTCTGACCCTTTCAGGCCAGCGCGCCCAGTTGGCTATCCCCCAGTTGACCTGGCTTAACAGCCGAAACCGTCACCGCGCGGAGGGGCAGGTCAGCCTGTCGAGCCTGACCGGTCAACATGGCGTAATGCAGGTCCGTATGGACCTGCGCGACGATGATGGACTGCTGAATAATGGCCGCGTCTGGTTGCAGGCGGACGACATTGACGTCAAGCCGTGGTTGGGGCGATGGATGCAGGACAACGTGGCGCTGGAAACCGCGCGCTTTAGTCTTGAGGGCTGGATGAACATCAGCAAGGGAGAGATCGCTGGCGGCGATGTCTGGCTGAAAAAGGGCGGCGCGAGCTGGAAAGGCGAAAACACGACCCACACGCTTGCAGTCGATAACCTGACGGCGCATATCAGTCGCGAACAGCCCGGTTGGCAGTTCGCCATTCCAGATACCCGCATCACCATGGACGGCAAACGCTGGCCGAGCGGCGCACTGCAGCTTGCCTGGATCCCTGAGCAGGACGTGGGCGGCGCGGACGGTAAACGTAGCGACGAGCTACGCATTCGCGCCAGCCATCTTGATTTAGCCGGCCTTGATGGGCTGCGCCCCGTGGCGGCGAAGCTCTCGCCTGCGCTTGGTGAAGTCTGGCAGGCGACGCAGCCGAGCGGAACGATTGACACGCTGGCGCTGGATATCCCCCTTGATGCGACCGAAAAGACCCGTTTTCAGGCTGCATGGCGCGATCTGGCGTGGAAGCAGTGGAAGCTGTTGCCGGGAGCAGAGCATTTTTCCGGGACCCTTTCAGGAAGCGTTGAGGATGGTCGGCTAACCGCCGCCATGAAGCAGGCGAAAATGCCGTATGAAACGGTTTTCCGCGCGCCGTTAGAAATTGAAGATGGCGTAGCGACCCTGAACTGGCTGAAGAATGAGAAAGGTTTTCAACTGGATGGGCGCGATATCGACGTTAAAGCCAAAGCGGTACATGCCCGCGGCGGTTTTCGCTATCTGCAACCCGCAGGCGACGAGCCGTGGCTGGGCATTCTGGCGGGTATCAGCACCGACGACGGCTCCCAGGCCTGGCGGTATTTTCCGGAAAACCTGATGGGCAAAGCGCTGGTGGACTATCTCAGCGGGGCGATTCAGGGCGGTGAAGCGGATAACGCGACGCTGGTCTATGGCGGAAACCCCCATCTGTTCCCTTATAAACACAACGAAGGCCAGTTTGAAGTGCTGGTGCCGCTGCGTAACGCCAAATTCGCTTTCCAGCCGGACTGGCCTGCGCTGACCAATCTGAATATCGAGCTGGATTTCCTTAACGACGGCTTGTGGATGAAAACCGACGGTGTCGATTTAGGTGGTGTAAAAGCCTCCAATCTGACAGCGGTCATCCCCGACTATTCGAAAGAAAAACTGTTGATTGATGCCGATATCACTGGGCCTGGCGACGCAGTGGGGCCGTATTTTGACGGTACGCCGCTTAAAGAGTCGCTCGGCGCCGCCCTTGAGCAGTTGCAAATTGGCGGCGATGTGAATGCTCGCTTACATCTGGATATTCCCCTCGACGGCGAGCTGGTGACGGCGAAAGGCGACGTCACGTTGCGCGACAACAGTCTGTTGATAAAACCGATCGACAGCACCCTGAAAAACCTTAGCGGTAAATTCAGCTTTACCAATGGCGATCTCAACAGTGGGCCGATGACGGCGAACTGGTTTAATCAACCGTTAAACGTCGATTTCTCCACGACCCAGGGAGCAAAAGCGTATCAGGTCGCGGTGAACCTCAACGGTAACTGGCAGCCCACCCGTACTGGTGTATTGCCTGCTCAGGTGAATGACGCGCTCGGTGGCAGCGTGGCGTGGAAGGGTAAGGTGGGGATTGACCTGCCGTATCGTTCAGGCGCGCATTACCACGTTGAGTTGAACGGCGATCTTAAAAATGTAAGTAGTCGCTTACCTGCGCCGCTGAATAAAAAAGCCGGTGAACCGTTACCCGTTAACATTACCGCTAACGGCGACCTGCGTAGCTTTGCCCTCACCGGCAACGCAGACAAAGAGAACCATTTCAACAGCCGCTGGCTGCTGGGTCAGAAGCTTACCCTGGACCGCGCCATCTGGACGGCGGAAAGTCGAACCACACCGCCACTGCCCGAACAGGAAGGTATCGAACTTAATCTGCCCGCGTTGGATGGCGCCGAATGGCTGGCGTTATTCCAGAAAGGTGCGGCGGATAACGTGACCAGCAGCGCGAAGTTTCCTCAGCGCATTACCCTGCGTACGCCAGCGCTGACGCTGGGCGGTCAACAGTGGAACAACATGAGCATTGTCTCGCAGCCAGCGCTGAACGGAACGACCGTTGAAGCGCAGGGGCGAGAGATCAATGCGACGCTGGCGATGCGCAATAACGCGCCGTGGCTGGCGAATATCAAATACCTTTATTACAACCCGTCCACAGCGAAACCTGCAGAAAAAAACGACGCTCCCGCGACGCCGTTTGCTACTGTAGATCGCGTCAGTTTCCGCGGCTGGCCTGACATGCAGCTGCGCTGTAGCGAATGCTGGTTATGGGGGCAGAAGTATGGGCGCATCGATGCCGATCTGGCGATCAACGGCGATACGCTGAACCTGAGCAACGGGTTGCTGGACACCGGCTTTGCCCGGCTCACCGCGGACGGCCAGTGGGTCAACGCGCCTGGCCGCGAACGCACTTCGATTAAAGGTAAACTGCGCGGCAACAAGATTGATGCGGCGGCAGGCTTCTTTGGCGTGACCACGCCGATGCGCAACGCGTCGTTTAATGTCGATTACGATCTGCACTGGCGCAATCCGCCGTGGCAACCAGATGAAGCCTCACTCAACGGGATTATTCGTACCCGTCTGGGCAAAGGGGAAATCACCGACTTAAGCACCGGCCACGCCGGGCAGCTCCTGCGCTTGCTCAGCGTAGACGCGCTGCTGCGTAAACTGCGTTTTGATTTTAGCGACACCTTTAGCGAAGGGTTCTATTTTGATTCGATCCGCAGTACCGCGTGGATTAAAGACGGCGTGTTGCATACCGATGATACGCTGGTGGACGGCCTGGAAGCGGATATCGCTATGAAAGGGTCGGTTAATCTGGTGCGACGCGAACTGGACATTGAAGCGGTCGTGGCGCCGGAAATCTCTGCCACGGTGGGTGTGGCTGCCGCGTTTGCGGTCAACCCGATCGTCGGCGCGGCGGTATTTGCCGCCAGTAAGGTGCTTGGGCCGCTGTGGAACAAAGTGTCGATTCTGCGCTATCACATCACCGGTCCGGTCGATCAACCGCAGATCAACGAAGTTCTGCGCCAGCCGCGGAAAGAAAAAACGCAATGATTTGACGGCGACGCGGAATTACCCCACTCTCAGTACATAGTCTTGCCGGAGGGTAACGTAGCGGCCTACATTATGACGTTTCCGTAGGCCGCATACACGCAGCGCCATCCGGCGTAAATTTTTTAGCATAGCGCTCTCCTACGCAGCAACTAACGAGTAGCAAAACGATGAGTCTGAACCTGGTAAGTGAACAATTGCTGGCAGCAAACGGCCTGAAACATCAGGATCTGTTTGCCATTTTGGGCCAACTGGCCGAACGCCGTCTCGATTACGGCGATCTCTATTTTCAGTCGAGCTATCACGAATCCTGGGTTTTAGAAGATCGCATCATTAAGGATGGTTCTTACAATATTGACCAGGGCGTGGGCGTACGGGCGATCAGCGGCGAAAAAACCGGGTTTGCGTATGCAGACCAGATCAGCCTGCAGGCGCTGAGCCAGAGCGCACAGGCTGCGCGCACCATTGTCAGAGACAGCGGTGACGGAAAAGTGAAAACGCTGGGCGCAGTGGAACACTCCGCGCTTTATACCTCAGTGGACCCGCTCCAGAGCATGACCCGTGAGGAGAAGCTCGATATCCTGCGTCGTGTCGATAGCGTGGCGCGAGACGCTGATACGCGCGTGCAGGAAGTCACCGCGAGCCTGACCGGCGTCTATGAGCTGATCCTTGTGGCGGCAACGGACGGAACGCTAGCGGCGGATGTGCGTCCGCTGGTGCGTCTTTCCGTTAGCGTACAGGTGGAAGAAGACGGTAAACGCGAGCGTGGCGCCAGCGGCGGCGGCGGTCGTTTCGGCTATGACTGGTTCCTTGCGGATCTGGACGGGGAGGTTCGCGCAGACGCATGGGCGAAAGAAGCGGTACGTATGGCGCTGGTTAATCTCTCCGCCGTCGCCGCGCCGGCAGGCACGTTGCCGGTGGTGCTTGGCGCGGGCTGGCCGGGCGTGCTGCTCCATGAAGCGGTAGGCCACGGACTGGAAGGCGACTTTAACCGTCGTGGTACGTCGGTGTTCAGTGGACAGGTCGGCGAGCTGGTCGCTTCTGAACTCTGTACGGTGGTGGATGACGGCACGATGGTCGATCGTCGTGGTTCTGTCGCGATTGACGACGAAGGCACGCCGGGCCAGTACAACGTGCTCATCGAAAACGGCATTCTGAAAGGTTACATGCAGGATAAGCTGAATGCGCGCTTAATGGGCGTTGCGCCAACCGGAAACGGTCGTCGTGAGTCTTACGCACATCTGCCGATGCCGCGCATGACCAACACCTATATGTTGCCGGGGAAATCCACCCCGCAGGAGATCATTGAATCCGTCGAATATGGCATCTACGCGCCAAACTTTGGCGGCGGTCAGGTGGATATCACTTCTGGTAAGTTCGTCTTCTCGACTTCGGAAGCCTATCTCATTGAAAACGGTAAAGTGACCAAACCGGTAAAAGGCGCAACGCTGATTGGTTCCGGGATCGAAGCGATGCAGCAGATCTCTATGGTGGGTAATGACCTGAAGCTGGACAACGGCGTCGGCGTCTGCGGCAAAGAAGGACAGAGCCTGCCGGTGGGCGTCGGTCAGCCGACGTTGAAGGTGGATAACCTGACCGTGGGCGGCACCGCGTAAGTTGCGGGTCTGCCGTGCCGGATGGCCGCACGTTGCGAGTTATCCGGCCTGGCGTGTTGTGTTCCTGCGTGCCCGATAAGCGACTGCGCCATCGGGCAATTTAGCCTTTCTCTTTTCCCCGACCGTACATTCCCTGAAACAGCTGCGATACATCGACAAAATAATCGGTCAGGTAGTTAATCACGACTTGCACTTTCAGCGGCAGCTTATCTTTTTCGGTATACAAGGCATAAACCGGACGCGGATCGGACTGATAACGCGGTAATAAGATCTCCAGCTCTCCGCGGTTAATCTCGTTGATCACCCACATCAACGGGACGTAGGCGACGCCCGCGCCGGCGGTCAGCCAGCGGCTCAGGGTCATCGGATCGTTGGTGACAAAGCGTCCCTGCGGGATCAGACGGGTTGAAATCCCTTCTGGCGCGATCAGCTCAAACTCATTGTCCGGACGGACGCTGTACTCCAGCCATGAGTGGTTTGCGAGGTCGGCTGGCTTCTCCGGTATACCATATTGCGCGAGATAGCGTTTGGCGGCGCAAACCACCATTGGCATCGCCCCCAGGCGGCGGGAAAACAGACTGGAATCCTGTAACGCGCCCACGCGGATCACCACGTCCAGGCCGTCAGCAATCAGGTCGGGTGCGGGAATACCGGTGACCAGATTTACCGTCAGGCCGGGGTACTCTTTCAGCATTTTTGCGGTCAGTCCGGCGAGGACATTTTGTGCCATCGTTGAAGAACAGCCGATCCGCAACGTGCCGATAGGGGTATTGTTAAACGCGTAAAGCTGCTCGTGAACATCCTGCACTTCATGGAGCATTCGACGGCAGCCCTGGTAGTAAATTTTTCCGGCTTCAGTCAGCCCAATGCTGCGCGTACTGCGGTTGAGCAGTTTAACCTGCAGTTCATCTTCCAGTTTTGCAACCGTCTGGCTGATGGATGAAACGCTCATTTGTAGCTGTCTGGCCGCGGCGGTGAAGGAGCCAAATTCCACGACTTTGGCAAACACCGACATCCGTTTTAATCGTTCCATTATTCACTCTGGCTTAAAAGTGATTTAGATCACATATTATAGATAACAGCATAACAGTTACGTTAATATATTATTATTCAAATAACGGCTGCGTCGCTCTCGCCTGGCTTTCCTTGCCCTTCTCCGCGGCGACACGGCTAAAAACTGTATCGCCTGCACTCTCTAAAAAATCAAGGTCAACATGAGTCTGTTTCCCGTTATCGTGGTGTTTGGTCTGTCCTTCCCACCGATATTTTTCGAATTGCTTCTGTCACTGGCGATTTTCTGGCTGGTGCGCCGGGTGCTTGTGCCCACGGGCATCTATGATTTTGTCTGGCATCCGGCTCTGTTCAATACCGCGCTGTATTGCTGTCTCTTTTACTTAATATCGCGCCTGTTCGTTTGAGGTTGAAGTGAAAACACTAACAAGAAAACTCTCCCGTACGGCCATTACCCTCGTTCTGGTCATCCTGGCGTTCATCGCTATTTTTCGCGCCTGGGTCTATTACACCGAATCACCGTGGACGCGTGACGCGCGCTTCAGCGCCGACGTGGTCGCCATTGCGCCCGATGTTTCCGGGCTGATCACTAACGTGAATGTGCATGATAACCAGCTGGTAAAGAAAGATCAGGTGCTGTTTACCATTGACCAGCCGCGCTACAAGAAAGCGCTTGAAGAAGCAGAAGCCGACGTCGCCTATTACCGGGTGCTGTCGCAGGAAAAACGTCAGGAGGCCAGCCGCCGTAACCGTCTTGGCGTACAGGCGATGTCACGAGAGGAAATCGACCAGGCCAATAACGTTCTGCAAACCGTCTTACATCAGCTTGCGAAAGCGCAGGCGACCCGCGACCTGGCAAAATTAGATCTTGAGCGTACCGTGATCCGCGCTCCGGCCGACGGCTGGGTCACTAACCTTAACGTTTATACTGGCGAATTTATTACCCGGGGCTCCACCGCTGTGGCGCTGGTGAAGCAAAACTCGTTCTACGTGCTGGCCTATATGGAAGAGACCAAACTGGAAGGCGTGCGTCCGGGTTACCGCGCCGAGATCACCCCGCTGGGCAGCAACACGGTGCTGAAAGGTACGGTGGACAGCGTGGCGGCGGGGGTGACCAACGCCAGCAGCACGCGTGACGACAAAGGTATGGCCACCATCGATTCTAACCTTGAATGGGTCCGTCTGGCGCAGCGCGTGCCGGTGCGTATTCGTCTTGACGATCAGCAGGAGAACCTGTGGCCTGCCGGGACGACCGCCACCGTGGTTGTCACCGGTACGCAGGATCGCGACGCCAACAACGACTCGTTCTTCCGTAAAATGGCGCACCGTCTGCGCGAGTTTGGTTAATCGCGATGGGTATTTTTTCCATTGCCAACCAGCACATCCGCTTTGCGGTTAAACTGGCATGCGCCATCGTACTGGCGCTGTTTGTTGGCTTTCATTTTCAGCTTGAGACGCCGCGCTGGGCCGTTCTGACCGCGGCTATCGTCGCGGCGGGACCGGCTTTCGCCGCTGGCGGCGAACCCTATTCCGGCGCTATCCGCTATCGCGGGATGCTGCGTATTATTGGGACTTTCATCGGTTGTATTGCCGCCCTGGTGATCATCACGACGATGATCCGCGCGCCGCTGCTGATGATTATGGTGTGCTGTATCTGGGCGGGGTTTTGCACCTGGGTATCGTCGCTGGTGCGTATCGAAAACTCCTATGCCTGGGGATTGTCGGGCTATACCGCCCTGATTATCGTTATCACCATTCAGCCGGAACCGCTGTTGACGCCGCAGTTCGCCGTTGAACGATGTAGCGAAATCGTCATCGGGATTGTCTGCGCCATCATGGCGGATCTTCTGTTTTCTCCGCGATCCATCAAACAGGAAGTGGATCGCGAACTGGACAGCCTGCTGGTCGCGCAGTACCAATTGATGCAGCTGTGTATCAAACATGGCGACAGCGAAGAAGTGGATCAGGCCTGGGGCGATCTGGTGCGGCGAACCGCCGCGCTGGAGGGAATGCGCAGTAACCTGAACATGGAATCATCGCGTTGGGCGCTTGCCAACCGCCGTCTGAAGGCGATTAACACGCTTTCGCTGACCATGGTGACTCAGTCCTGCGAAACCTATTTGATTCAGAATACGCGACCGGAAGCGATCACCGATACGTTCCGGGAGTTCTTCGACATGCCCGTTGAAACGGCGCAGGACGTGCATAAACAGCTTAAACGCCTGCGTCGGGTGATTGCGTGGACCGGAGAGCGCGAAACGCCGGTGACCTTGTACACCTGGGCCGGGGCGGCGACGCGCTATCTGCTGCTTAAACGGGGAGTAATCGGTAATACCAAAATTAGCGGTACCGAGGAGGAGATCCTGGAGGGCGAGCCGGTGGTGAAAGTGGAATCCGCCGAGCGTCATCATGCGATGGTCAACTTCTGGCGTACCACGATTTCCTGCGTACTGGGCAGCCTGTTCTGGCTGTGGACCGGCTGGACCTCCGGCAACGGGGCAATGGTCATGATCGCGGTGGTGACCTCGCTCGCCATGCGTTTGCCGAATCCGCGGATGGTGGGGATCGATTTTATCTACGGGACGCTAGCAGCGCTGCCGTTGGGGGCGTTTTACTTTCTGGTGATCCTGCCTAATACCCAGCAAAGCATGTTGCTGCTGTGTCTGAGCCTTGCGGTGTTGGGGTTCTTTCTCGGGATCGAAGTACAGAAGCGGCGGCTGGGATCGATGGGCGCGCTTGCCAGTACCATTAACATTATCGTACTGGACAACCCGATGACCTTCCATTTCAGTCAGTTTCTCGACAGCGCGTTAGGGCAAATTGTTGGCTGCGTGCTGGCGTTCCTGGTTATCCTGTTGGTGCGTGATAACTCCCGAGCCCGTACCGGGCGTGTGCTGCTGAACCAGTTTGTCTCTGCGGCGGTCTCGGCGATGACCACCAATGTGGTGCGTCGTAAAGAGAATCATCTTCCGGCGCTTTATCAGCAGTTGTTTTTGCTGATGAACAAATTTCCTGGCGACCTGCCGAAATTCCGTCTTGCCCTGACGATGATCATTGCGCATCAGCGCCTGCGCGACGCGCCTGTTCCAGTCAACGAGGATCTGTCAGCGTTTCACCGCCAGCTGCGCCGTACAGCGGATCACGTAATATCGGCCAGCAATGACGATAAGCGTCGACGCTACTTCGCGCAATTGCTGGAGGAGCTGAACGTCTATCAGGAAAAACTGCGAGTCTGGGAAGCGCCGCCGCAGGTGACCGAGCCGGTAAAACGTCTGACCGGCATGCTACACAAATATCAACATGCGCTCACCGACAGCTGACCTGAAACCGACGCCAAAAGCGTCGGTTTTTTTATGGCTATACTTATTCGATGTGCGCAAAACCATGACATCGAAAGGAGAAACACCATGCAAACGCTCCAGGAGAACGAACTTTTCCAGACGGGATATCTGGTTGATGGATTGTGGAAAACGCTGGATACCACCTTTGATGTCCTGAACCCGGCCACCGGCGAGATAATCGCGAAGGTCGCCAAAGCGGGTAAACAGCAGACCGAGGAGGCGATTGCCGCCGCCAGCAAAGCGTTTCCCGCCTGGCGAGCGAAAACGGCGAAAGCGCGCTCGGCTATTTTGTACCGTTGGTACGAATTGATTATTGAGAATAAACGTTGGCTGGCCCAGTTAATGACCACCGAACAGGGGAAACCGCTGAAAGAAGCGGAAGGCGAAGTGGAGTACGCCGCCAGCTTTATCCAGTGGTTTGCGGAGCAGGCTAAACGCGCTAACGGTGAAATTATTCCGCCGGTCAAACCCGGATCGCGCATTCTGGCGACCCGTGAACCGGTAGGGGTGGTGGCGGCCATAACCCCGTGGAACTTTCCGATGGCGATGTTGACGCGAAAACTTGGCCCGGCGCTGGCCGCTGGCTGCACCGGCGTGATTAAACCCGCCAATAACACACCGCTAAGCGCCTTTGCGCTGCTTACCCTGGCGAAGAAAGCGGGCGTACCGGATGGCGTCCTCAACGCCGTGGCGGGTAATACGCAGGAGATCAGCGACGCGATTATGGCCAGCCATGAAGTGCGCAAAATCTCCTTTACCGGTTCCACTGCCGTCGGGAAAACGCTGGTGCGAAACGCGGCGGAAACGATGAAAAAGGTCTCGATGGAGCTGGGCGGCAACGCGCCTTATATCGTATTTGACGATGCCGATATCAATGCCGCCGTGCAGGGTGCGATCGCCAATAAATTCCGCAATGCCGGTCAGGTATGCGTGAGCGTCAACCGTTTCTATATTCAGGAGAACGTCTATGACGAATTTACCCGCAGGCTAGCGGACGCAGTACAGGCGCTGAAGGTCGGCAACGGACTGGACGAAGGCGTAGTGGTCGGGCCGCTCATAGAGCCGTCTGCGGTCGACAAAGTGCGTGAGCACGTCGACGATGCAGTGGCGAAAGGCGCGAAGGTGTTGGCGGGCGGCAAGGCGCATCCGTCTGGCGGTAACTTCTGGCTACCGACGGTGCTGGGGGAGTGCAGTGATGGCATGAAGCTGGCCAGCGAGGAGACTTTTGGGCCGGTTGCCGCCTGCTTCCGTTTTACCAGCGAAGACGAGGTCATTCAGCGAGCGAATAACACGCCGTTTGGCCTCGCCGCCTACTTCTATACGCAAAACCTGCAGCGGGTTTTCCGCGTCTCGCAGGCCATTGAAAGCGGCATGATCGGCATTAACGAATGTGCGGTTTCCACCGAGCTGGGGCCGTTTGGCGGCGTGAAAGAGTCAGGGTTGGGACGTGAAGGATCGGTGCTGGGGTTGGACGAATTCCTGGAAGTGAAAACCCTGCACATTGGCGGCCTGTAAGTGAGGTGGCGTCGGGAAGGTGGCGACAAATGAACATCTATACATTTGATTTTGATGAAATTGAGGATCAGAACGATTTTTATCGTGAATTTACCCGGATGTTTGGCCTCGCCAGCGAAAACGTGAACGATCTCGATGCGCTGTGGGATATCGTTATGAGCGAAAAGCTGCCGCTGCCGCTGGAGATCGAGTTTGTGCATCTCCCCGACAAGCTGCGCAGACGCTATGGCGCGCTGATTCTGCTGTTTGATGAAGCGGAAGAAGAGCTGGAAGGGCAGTTGCGTTTCAACGTCCGTCATTAAGGCATAAAAAAGCCCCCGACAGTCGGGGGCAAGGTCGTCGGACTAGACGACGAGGGTTTATTTGTACAGTTCGGCAGTGGCATGCCAGTTGTCACCGCTGCGGGCTTCAGTGATCTGATACGCTGATGCGCCTTTTTCTTCGGCTTTTTTGTTCAGCATTTCATGCATGTCCATCGGGTTTGAGCCGATCGCGCTTACGGAGATAGAACCCATCGCTTCGCGATTTTGTGCTTGTTCTGCGGTAATCGAATCTGCGGCGAAAGCGCCGAAAGAAAGAACAGAGAGAACGCTTAATGCTGCAACAGTAGTTTTGATTTTCATGATAAGTACCTCGTCGAATTTTATTATTGGGGGCCTTCGTTTCGTGACCCTCATCACAGAACTGAGTATACACTAATAACGTGATAAATTAATACCACGCTAACTGTTTCGCTGCTTTGTCAGTGATTAAAAACGACATTTTTATAACAATGCGTCATTAAAAATGCAGGTATTTATTATATTTTTCATTAAAATCAAAAGGTTATAAAATTTAGCGATTTGTGCGTTTTAGCGGAGATGTATTCACTATGTGAATGTCTTTAGGCAGTAAAAGGCACTAACTGTTAAATCAGATGCAGCAGAAAAGCGGGTGAATTGAGGTGAGGGCCGGGTTTTCCCCGCCGCGGAACGCAGCGGGGTGAAGGGGATTAAAGCTCTTGCTCGAACAGCTCCAGAATGGCTTCGTACAGATCTTTCACCGTAAAGCCGTTCGCCGGCGTGGTGAAGATAGTGTCATCACCGGCGATGGTGCCAAGGATACCTTCGGCTTTACCGAGCGAGTCCAGCAGGCGCGCGATCAGTTGCGCGGCGCCGGGGCTGGTGTGGATCACCACTACCGCATCGTTATAGTCGATGTCCAGCACCAGATTCTTCAGCGGACTGGAGGTCGTGGGGACGCCGAGTTCAGCCGGCAGGCAGTAAACCATCTCCATTTTCGCGTTGCGGGTGCGTACCGCGCCGAACTTGGTCAACATGCGGGATACTTTGGACTGGTTGATATTATCAAAGCCCTGATCCTGCAACGCGAGGACGATTTCGCCCTGGGAACTGAATTTTTCTTCTTTGAGCAGCGCTTTAAACGCTTTAACTAACTCTTCTTGCTTAGCGGAGCTTCGCATAAGTCACCCGTAGTATGAGGATGGAAACAACATTATTATGCATACAGATGAATTTTTATGCAAACAGTCTGCCTTAGTGAAGGCTGAAATAATGTTATGAAAGAGCGGAATTTTATCAAATTTCGTTATCAAGAAACATGCCTGTGTCACGCCTCGCAAATAAGCTTAAAAGTAAATTAATTGTTATCAAAATGATGTTGTTTTGGTCGGGCAGTAGGGTATATTGTCACCACCTGTTGGAAAGTTGCTCGACTGCGCTGGCGTCCTCGTATTACGTAAATTAAATGCATAAAAGCTAAATTCGCGTGACTACACATAATTGAGTATGAGTGATTGTATTCATCGTATTTGTGGATTATGGTCGCCGCCGCGGAGCAACAAACACTTAGTTTATCAATATAATAAGGAGTTTAGGATGAAAGTCGCAGTCCTCGGCGCAGCTGGCGGCATCGGCCAGGCGCTTGCACTACTGTTAAAAACCCAACTGCCTTCAGGTTCAGAACTCTCCCTGTACGACATCGCTCCAGTGACTCCCGGTGTGGCCGTTGATCTGAGCCATATCCCAACTGCTGTGAAAATCAAAGGCTTCTCCGGTGAAGACGCGACCCCGGCGCTCGAAGGCGCTGACGTGGTGCTGATCTCCGCAGGCGTTGCACGTAAGCCGGGCATAGACCGTTCCGACCTGTTTAACGTTAACGCAGGTATCGTTAAGAACCTGGTTCAGCAGATCGCGACCACCTGTCCGAAAGCCTGCATCGGTATCATCACCAACCCGGTGAACACCACCGTGGCTATCGCCGCTGAAGTGCTGAAAAAAGCGGGCGTTTACGATAAGAACAAACTGTTTGGCGTCACCACGCTGGACATCATCCGCTCCAACACCTTTGTCGCGGAATTGAAAGGCAAGCTGCCAACCGACGTTGAAGTTCCGGTAATTGGCGGACACTCTGGCGTGACGATTCTGCCGCTGCTGTCGCAGATCCCAGGCGTGAGCTTTACCGAGCAGGAAGTGGCTGACCTGACCAAACGTATCCAGAACGCGGGTACTGAAGTGGTTGAAGCAAAAGCCGGTGGCGGTTCCGCAACCCTGTCGATGGGCCAGGCGGCGGCACGTTTTGGCCTGTCTCTGGTTCGCGCGTTGCAGGGCGAAAAAGGCGTGGTGGAATGTGCCTACGTTGAAGGTGACGGCCAGTATGCGCGTTTCTTCTCTCAGCCGCTGCTGCTGGGTAAAAACGGCGTGGAAGAACGTCAGTCTATCGGCAAACTGAGCGCATTCGAACAGAACGCGCTGGAAGGCATGCTGGACACGCTGAAGAAAGACATTCAGCTTGGCGAAGAGTTCGTTAACAAGTAAGCGAACCGTAGCCAGAAAAGACAAAACCGGAGCGCAGACTCCGGTTTTTTTGTGATTGGGTTTGGCGATATTCTCTGTACCCCGAATCATTCACGTAGCGTCGGGGCAGCAAGTCAGTGAATCCCCAGAAGCGTACGAACAGTACGAGACTGGGGAGAATGACCATAGCCAACAAAGCGGCAGCGTGACGGATGCAGTGTATTAATTGGTCGCCGGGTATTCCTGAATGGTGACCTGCAACGTCAGTTGCTTGTCATCACGCATGACCACCACAGGGATCACCGATCCCGGTCGGATCTCCGCCACCTGATCCATCGTTTCCAGCGCGGACACGGCCGGCTTATTGTTCACCGAGATAATCAGATCGTTAACCTGAATTCCCGCCTGCGCCGCCGGGCCATCCGGGGCGACTTCATTTACGACGATCCCCTGGATCTGATCCATCCCGCTGCCTTGTGCGTGCAGAGGCGCAATCTCGCGACCGCCAATGCCAATGTAGCCGCGGATCACGCGCCCGTCGCGGATCAGCTTATCCATAATTTTGGTCGCCAGCTGGAACGGGATGGCAAAGCCGATCCCCTCCGGGGTTTCACCATCGTTGCTCTTGTCAAACGACAGCGTGTTGATTCCCATCAGTTCGCCCAACGAATTCACCAGCGCGCCGCCGGAGTTTCCGTGGTTGATCGAGGCGTCCGTTTGCAGGAAGTTCTGCCGTCCCGTCGGGTTCAGGCCGATGCGCCCCGTCGCGCTGATAATCCCCTGGGTAATGGTCTGCCCGAGGTTGTACGGGTTACCAATAGCCAGCACGACGTCGCCAATGTGTGGCGTGCGACGGGTGTTGATCGGAATGGTTGGCAGGCCGCCGGTGGCGTTGATTTTCAGGACCGCCAGATCGGTCAGCGTGTCGGAGCCGACCAGCAGCGCTTCGAACACCCGACCATCCTGAAGGGCGACGATGATTTGGTCGGCATCGTTGATCACGTGCTTGTTGGTAATGATATAGCCGCGTTGATCCATAATGACGCCCGAACCGAGCGTGCGGATCTCCAGCTGGTTATGCGCGGTGCTGTTCATGCTGCGGTTATAGACGTTGACCACCGCAGGCGCCGCGCGACGTACCGCAGAGTTGTAGCTCGCCGGCGTCTCGTCGGCGCTGTCGTATTGCGGTACGGAAAGGGTGTTGATTTTGCGTAGCGAAGGCATGGCGGCCAGAAGAATGGCGCCGACAATCAAACCAATTGCGACCGAACGTAAGAGCTTCACAAACATGATGGAGGCGTCATTAATAAAGGAAACGGCAGCAGCATACCACGAGTTAACCGGACATCACACGCGGGGCTGATGTCCGGTTAAGTCGCATTAGCGCAGGAGCAGGTAAATACTCTCGTTACCGCGAACCACCTGTAGCGCGATGATTGACGGTTTCGCTTCCAGCACTTTGCGCATTTCGGCGATGGAATGGACGCGATCGCGGTTGACCCCGATAATCACATCATCTTTCTGCAAACCAGCCTGGGCGGCCGGGCTGCTTTTCTCCACGCTGTCAATTTTGATGCCTTTGCTGCCGTCTTTCAGCTGACCGTCGCTCAGCGTCGCGCCCTGAAGCGCCGGAGCGATCATTTCCGCACTCGCAGAGGCGGAGGTACTGGCATCGAGCGTGACTTCCACGTCCAACGGCTTACCGTTACGCAGCAGGCCCAGTTTCACTTTTGTGCCCGGTTCAGTGGTGGCGATACGCGATCGCAGCTCGGCAAAGCTATTGAGCGGCTTACCGTTGAGGCTGGTGATGACGTCGCCGGATTTCACGCCTGCCTTCGCGGAACCGGAGTTCGGCAGCACTTCGCTGACAAACGCGCCGCGCTGAACGTCAAGTTTGAACGCTTTGGCGATGTCAGCAGTCATTTCGGTGCCCTTGATACCGAGCAGGCCGCGTTTGATTTCGCCAAACTGAATCAACTGCTGCGCCAGAATGCGCGCCATATTACTGGGGATAGCAAAGCCAATGCCCACGCTGCCGCCCCCGGGCGCGAGGATGGCGGTGTTGATGCCAATAAGCTCGCCGTTCAGGTTAAGCAGCGCGCCGCCGGAATTCCCGCGGTTAATCGAGGCGTCGGTCTGAATAAAGTTTTCCAGTCCTTCCAGATTCAACCCGCTGCGTCCCAGCGCGGAGACGATACCCGAGGTGGCGGTCTGTCCCAGACCGAACGGGTTGCCTACGGCCACCGCAAAATCGCCGACGCGCAGTTTGTCGGAGTCGGCGATAGCGATTTGCGTCAGCTTGCTGGCGTTCTGAATTTGCAGCAGGGCGATGTCGCTCTGGTCGTCGCTGCCAATCAGCTTCGCGTCAAACTCGCGACCGTCGTTTAGCTGTACGCTGATTTTTTGCGCCTGGTTAATGACGTGATTGTTGGTCAGCACATAACCTTTCGCGGCGTCGATGATCACCCCGGAGCCAAGACCTTCGAACGGCTGTGAGGGCTGATCCGGCAGTTCGTCACCGAAGAACTTTTTGAACTCTTCCGGTACTTTCTGGCTTTGGGTGGCGGTGCCTTCAACCTTCACGCTCACCACGGCAGGCAGCACCTTTTCGAGCATCGGCGCCAGGCTCGGCAGCGCGGGCTGGCCCGGAACCTGACCGGGAATCGAGGCGACGGCCTGAAACGGTGCCGAGAGAGTTAACCCGACACTTAACGCTAAAGCACTCAACAGCTGGGTGTGTTTTTTCATGGATCCTGCTCTCGTACCTTGAGTGAAAGGAAAGTCGATTCAAAACAGGTTGATGTTATTGAATTTTCAGTCAGCTAACAATGCGGATAATGATTAAATGATAGTCGGGACGGGAGAGAAGAGGCGGGCGCAATGAGCGCGCCCGGAAAATTTCGTGCCGATGTGCGATCAGTCGCGCTTTGCGCCGCTACGCAGCAGGCCGGATGCGCCTTCAGAGTAGTCACGCGGCATTTGCACCGGCGCTTGATCGTTGCTGGCTTCAGACTCCGCCAGGCGGTTACGGAACGGATTCGACTCCGCAGACAGTTCCGGCAGCAGGCTGCTGGAGCTTTTCGCCATGTGCTGATACAGCTGGCGGTAATCATGGGCCATGGTGTCCAGCAGTTCGGCGCTGCGGGCAAAGTGGCTCACCAGTTCTTCACGGTACTCTTCCAGCTCAGCTTTGTTCTTTTCCAGTTCATACTGCAACGCCTGTTGCTGACGTAATTTGCGATTACCAAAACGCATGGCCACGGCGCCGATGATGATGCCGACGACTAAACCAATTAGCGCATATTCCCAGGTCATGAACATCTCCCGTTGTCTTTTGTTTCCGTAGGGTGTTGGCTTTAGGCTCCATGCCCGCGCCTGATATAGCCACTATAACCGCTAATCCCGCAGAAGTGGAATCCCACGTGTATATCGCGTAGTGTAGAACGGCCTTTTTTTCGACAACCGTGAACGACGGCACACCGATTTTCAAGGAATAACAATAACATCATGCAAAGCATTTCCCCCACATCGCGTTATCTGAAAGCCATTAACGACGGCACCCACCAACCCGACGACGTACAAAAAGAGGCGGTTAACCGCCTGGAGGCGATCTATCAGGCGCTAACGGTGAAGACGCCGCCAGCCGCCCCGGTGAAAGGCTTTATGGCCCGCGTCGGCCAGCTGTTGGGAAAACGAGAAGTGACGCAGCGCGTCCCGGTGCGCGGCTTATATATGTGGGGCGGCGTCGGGCGTGGGAAAACCTGGCTGATGGATCTTTTCTACCATAGTCTGCCGGGCGAACGTAAACAGCGTCTGCACTTTCATCGTTTTATGCTGCGCGTCCATGAAGAACTGACGGCGCTCCAGGGGCAGAGCGATCCGCTGGAAACGATCGCTGACCGTTTTCAGGCCGAAACGGACGTGCTGTGCTTTGACGAATTTTTTGTTTCCGACATTACCGACGCGATGCTGCTCGGCGGGCTGATGAAAGCGCTGTTTGCCCGCGGTATCACGCTGGTGGCGACCTCGAATATTCCGCCTGACGAGCTGTACCGTAATGGCCTGCAGCGCGCACGCTTTCTTCCCGCCATTGATGCCATTAAGCAACATTGCGACGTCATGAACGTGGACGCGGGCGTTGATTATCGCCTGCGAACCCTGACCCAGGCGCACCTGTGGCTTTCACCGCTTAACGATGAAACGCGGCAACAGATGGATACGCTGTGGCTGGCGCTGGCAGGGGTGAAGCGCGAGCAGGGGCCGACGCTGGAAATCAATCACCGTCCGCTGCCGACGCTGGGCGCCGAAAACCAAACGCTGGCGGTGTCGTTCGATACGCTGTGCGTCGACGCCCGCAGCCAGCATGACTACATTGCCCTGTCGCGCCTTTACCATACGGTAATGCTGTTCGATGTGCCGGTGATGACGCCGCTGATGGAGAGCGAAGCGCGGCGCTTTATCGCGCTGGTGGATGAGTTTTACGAACGCCATGTCAAGCTGGTGATCAGCGCGGCGGTGCCTTTATATGATATTTATCAGGGGGAGCGGCTGAAGTTCGAGTTCCAGCGCTGCTTGTCGCGGTTGCAGGAGATGCAGAGCGAGGAGTACCTCAAGCGGGAGCATATGCCCTGAACGCTCGCCCTCCGGCGCGGATGACCGTTACACAAATCACAAAAAGGGGTCGATCTTTGACCCCGACTTCTCTATAATCCTGCGACCCCACGTTACAAGAAAGTTTTTTTCCCGAAACTTTTTGTGTGCTGGCATTGGCTATTCGAAGGGGTAGGTTTGCCGGACTTTGTCGTGTGAACCTCAACTGACTAAACGTTTGGGTGTTCACCAACGTGTAACTTATTTATTGGGTAAGCTTTTAATGAAAACTTTTACAGCTAAACCAGAAACCGTAAAACGCGACTGGTACGTTGTTGACGCGACCGGTAAAACTCTGGGCCGTCTGGCTACTGAACTGGCTCTTCGCCTGCGCGGTAAGCACAAAGCGGAATACACTCCGCACGTAGATACCGGTGATTACATCATCGTTCTGAACGCTGACAAAGTTGCTGTAACCGGCAACAAGCGTACTGACAAAGTGTACTATCATCACACCGGCCACATCGGTGGTATCAAACAAGCGACCTTTGAAGAGATGATTGCTCGCCGTCCTGAGCGTGTGATTGAAATCGCGGTTAAAGGCATGCTGCCAAAAGGCCCGCTGGGTCGTGCTATGTTCCGTAAACTGAAAGTTTACGCTGGCAACGAGCACAACCACGCGGCACAGCAACCGCAAGTTCTTGACATCTAATCGGGATTATAGGCAATGGCTGAAAATCAATACTACGGCACTGGTCGCCGCAAAAGTTCCGCAGCTCGTGTGTTCATCAAACCGGGCAACGGCAAAATCGTAATCAACCAACGTTCTCTGGAACAGTACTTCGGTCGTGAAACTGCTCGCATGGTAGTTCGTCAGCCGCTGGAACTGGTCGACATGGTTGAGAAACTGGATCTGTACATCACTGTTAAAGGTGGTGGTATCTCTGGTCAGGCTGGTGCGATCCGTCACGGTATCACCCGCGCTCTGATGGAGTACGACGAGTCTCTGCGTTCTGAACTGCGTAAAGCTGGCTTCGTTACTCGTGACGCTCGTCAGGTTGAACGTAAGAAAGTCGGTCTGCGTAAAGCACGTCGTCGTCCGCAGTTCTCCAAACGTTAATGGTTCTCTGCCTCTGGCAGAAGACTCTTGGCGAAAAAACCCGCTTCGGCGGGTTTTTTTATGGATAAAACGGGCGTAATCCCCTGACAACTCCCTCTTTTTCCCCATTTCCGGAATCGACTCACCACAAAGGTCACAAAATCTGGTAAACTATCATCCAATTTTCTGCCCAAATATCGGGTATTGCTCATTTTTTGTTTGCTTTTTGAACGATGATGACCTTTCCGATGTGGGTGACATCACTTCTGGCTGGCCACGCGGTGGCTGGTAGCAGTAAAAATTCTGAATATACCTGGAGGTTTTCATGGCTGTCGCTGCCAACAAACGTTCGGTAATGACGCTGTTTTCTGGTCCTACTGACATCTATAGCCATCAGGTCCGCATTGTGCTGGCTGAGAAAGGTGTGAGTTTTGAGATCGAGCACGTGGAGAAGGACAATCCACCTCAGGATCTGATTGACCTCAACCCGAATCAGAGCGTCCCGACACTGGTGGATCGTGAGCTGACCCTGTGGGAATCTCGCATCATTATGGAATACCTGGATGAGCGTTTCCCTCATCCGCCGCTGATGCCGGTTTACCCGGTCGCACGTGGCGAAAGCCGCCTGTACATGCACCGTATTGAAAAAGACTGGTACACCCTGATGAACGTCATCGTCAACGGGTCTGCCTCGGAAGCGGACGTCGCGCGTAAGCAACTGCGTGAAGAACTGCAGGCGATTGCGCCGGTCTTCGGTCAGAAGCCGTACTTCCTGAGCGATGAATTCAGTCTGGTCGATTGCTACCTGGCGCCGCTGCTGTGGCGTTTACCGATCCTGGGCATTGAGTTCAGCGGTGCGGGCGCGAAAGAGCTGAAAGGCTATATGACCCGCGTCTTTGAACGTGACTCTTTCCTGGCTTCTTTAACCGAAGCTGAACGTGAAATGCGCCTCGGCCGGGGTTAATGCCTATGGATTTGTCACAGCTGACACCACGTCGTCCTTATCTGCTGCGTGCTTTCTATGAGTGGTTGCTCGACAACCAGCTCACGCCGCATCTGGTGGTGGATGTGACGTTGCCTGGCGTGCATGTTCCAATGGAGTATGCGCGCGACGGTCAGATCGTCCTGAATATCGCTCCGCGCGCGGTGGGGAATCTGGAACTGGCCAACGACGAAGTGCGTTTTAATGCGCGTTTTGGCGGCGTACCGCGCCAGGTTTCCGTCCCGCTGGCGGCAGTGCTGGCGATTTATGCGCGTGAAAACGGCGCCGGAACGATGTTTGAACCGGAAGCGGCGTACGACGAAGACGTTGCCAGCCTGAATGATGATGACGCGGCGTCTGGCGCTGAGAGCGAAACCGTCATGTCGGTTATCGACGGCGATAAGCCGGATCGTGATGACGACGACAATCCGGATAACGATCCGCCGCCGCGCGGTGGACGACCAGCGCTTCGCGTGGTGAAGTGATGTCAAACAGGCTCGTCAGAGCCTGTTTTTTTATGCCTGCCGCCCTGTTTCCCCCTTATTTCGATCCTGTGTTAGGATGAAGCTGCTATACATTCCCGTAACGTGCTGATCAGGTCTTATGAAAACATTTGATTCACAAGCTGAAAATTCGTCTGCCCTTATCGGTCGTAGTCTGCGAAAACGTCCGCTGGCGCGGAAAAAGCTCTCTGAGATGGTGGAAGAAGAACTGGAACAAATGATTCGTCGCCGGGAATTTGGCGAGGGCGAACAGCTTCCGTCTGAGCGTGAGCTGATGGCGTTCTTCAACGTGGGACGCCCCTCGGTGCGTGAAGCGCTGGCGGCGCTCAAGCGTAAAGGGCTGGTGCAGATCAACAATGGTGAACGCGCCCGTGTCTCCCGTCCTTCCGCCGACACGATCATCAGCGAATTGTCCGGCATGGCGAAAGATTTCCTCGCCCATCCCGGAGGCATTGCCCACTTCGAACAACTGCGGCTGTTTTTTGAATCGAGTCTGGTGCGCTACGCCGCGGAGCACGCCACTGACGCGCAGATCGATCTACTGGCGAAAGCGTTGGAACTCAACAGCCAGTCGCTGGATGACAACGCGCTGTTTATCCGGTCCGACGTGGATTTTCACCGCGTGCTGGCGGAGATCCCCGGTAATCCGATTTTCATGGCGATCCATGTCGCTTTGCTCGACTGGCTAATCGCCGCGCGTCCAACGGTACCTGATCGCGAGCTCCATGAGCATAATAGCGTTAGCTATCAGCAGCATATCGCGATCGTCGAAGCGATTCGTCAGCGCGATCCTGACGAAGCCGATCGTGCGTTACAAACCCATCTCAATAGCGTCTCCGCCACCTGGCACGCCCTCGGACAACAGTCTCGATCTAAAAAATAACGATCCTTTAGTGAAGCAGATCGCAATATAAGCACGCTGTATTGCACTGCTGCTTATTTGATCTGGTATAACAGGTATAAAGGTATGCAATCAGATAACACTAACAGTGACAGAGGTCGGTATGGCAAAAGAGTTACGAGGCGTAATGCCAGCGTTATTAACCCCTTTCGATTCGCAACAGCAGCTGGATATCGACAGTCTGCGCCGTCTGGTGCGCTTTACTGTCTCGCAGGGCATCGATGGGCTTTATGTGGGTGGGTCGACCGGGGAAGCCTTCGTTCAGAGCGTCGCGGAGAGAGAGCGGGTACTGGAAGTTGTCGCTGAAGAAGCGAAGGGCGACGTCACGCTGATTGCCCATGTGGGAACGGTGAGTACCGCGGAAAGCCAACAGCTCGCCCGGGCGGCGCATCGCTATGGTTTTGACGCCGTCTCCGCGGTGACGCCGTTTTACTATCCGTTTAGTTTTGAGGAGCATTGCGACCACTATCGGGCAATCATTGATTCGGCAGAGGGATTACCCATGGTGGTTTATAACATCCCGGCGCTCAGCGGCGTGAAGCTCAGCCTGGATCAGATCAACACGTTGGTGACGCTACCGGGCGTCGGCGCGCTGAAGCAAACTTCTGGCGATCTGTATCAGATGGAGCAAATCCGTCGCGCGCATCCGGATCTGGTGCTGTACAACGGCTACGATGAGATTTTTGCTTCCGGCCTGCTGGCCGGGGCGGATGGTGGGATCGGCAGCACCTATAACATTATGGGCTGGCGCTACCAGGGCATTGTAAAGGCGCTCAAGGCCGGTGACATTCAGGCTGCGCAACAACTGCAAACCGAGTGTAATCAGGTTATCGATCTGCTGATAAAAACCGGGGTATTCCGTGGGCTGAAAACGGTACTGCACTATATGGACGTGCTGTCCGTCCCGCTGTGCCGTAAGCCGTTTGCCCCGGTAGACGAACGCTATCTACCGGAACTGAAGGCGCTGGCTCAGCAATTGTTGGCAGAGAAGGCGTAACCGTGAAAAGCCGGGGGCGCTTCGCTTGCCCGGCCTGCAAAACATACTCTGTAGGCCGGATAAGGCAACGCCGCCGTCCGGCATAACAGCAAAAATTATCGGGAGAGTGTTATGAGTAAGTGTACCCAAAGCATCCCGTGGTATCGCCATCTCAATCGCGCCCAATGGCGGGCGTTTTCTGCCGCATGGCTGGGATATTTGTTGGATGGTTTTGACTTTGTGTTAATCGCCCTTGTCCTGACCGAAGTACAGAGCGAATTTGGGCTGACGACGGTACAGGCGGCAAGCCTGATTTCGGCGGCCTTTATTTCCCGCTGGTTTGGCGGGCTGATGCTGGGGGCGATGGGCGATCGCTACGGGCGTCGTCTGGCGATGGTCACCAGCATCATTATGTTCTCTGTGGGAACCCTGGCCTGCGGTTTTGCGCCGGGATACACCACCATGTTTATCGCCCGACTGGTGATCGGCATGGGCATGGCGGGGGAATACGGCTCCAGCGCCACGTACGTCATTGAAAGCTGGCCGAAACATCTGCGTAACAAAGCCAGCGGCTTTCTGATTTCCGGTTTCTCCGTCGGTGCGGTGGTTGCCGCACAGGTTTATAGCCTTGTCGTTCCTGTCTGGGGATGGCGTGCACTGTTTTTTATCGGCATTTTGCCAATCGTCTTTGCCCTTTGGCTGCGTAAAAACATTCCGGAAGCCGAAGACTGGAAAGAGAAGCATGAAGGCAAAGCGCCGGTGCGCACGATGGTCGATATTCTCTATCGGGGCGAGCATCGCGTCGTCAACGTATTGATGACGATCGCGGCGGCAACTGCGCTGTGGTTCTGCTTTGCCGGCAACCTGCAAAATGCGGCGATCGTTGCCGTGCTTGGCCTGTTGTGCGCGGTTATCTTTATCAGCTTCATGGTGCAAAGCAGCGGCAAGCGCTGGCCGACAGGGGTGATGCTGATGGTCGTCGTGCTGTTTGCGTTCCTCTATTCATGGCCTATCCAGGCGCTGTTGCCAACGTATCTGAAAACCGAACTGGCGTACGATCCGTCAACCGTTGCGCGCGTGCTGTTCTTTAGCGGCTTTGGCGCGGCGGTCGGCTGCTGCGTGGGCGGTTTCCTCGGCGACTGGCTTGGCACGCGCAAAGCCTATGTCTGCAGTCTGCTGGCCTCGCAAGTATTGATCATTCCGGTGTTTGCGATTGGTGGCACAAACGTTTGGGTGCTCGGTTTGCTACTGTTTTTCCAGCAGATGTTAGGGCAGGGGATCTCCGGGATCTTACCGAAGCTGATCGGTGGTTATTTTGACACCGATCAGCGTGCGGCGGGCCTGGGCTTCACCTACAACGTGGGGGCATTGGGCGGCGCGTTGGCCCCCATCCTCGGCGCGCTTATCGCCCAGCGTCTGGATCTGGGTACCGCGCTGGGATCGCTCTCGTTTAGCCTGACCTTTGTGGTGATCCTGCTGATTGGCCTGGATATGCCGTCCCGCGTGCAGCGCTGGCTGCGCCCGGAAGCATTACGTACGCACGACGCCATTGATGGTAAACCGTTCAGCGGCGCCGTACCGCTCGGCGGCGATAAAAGCGCGTTAGCGAAAGGTAAAAGTTAAGCCATTTACCCGGTCTCGTACCGGGTAACACTCGGAAGGGAAGAAGTATGTCGTTACTTGCTCAACTGGATAAAAGCATCGCCGCAAACGGCGGCCTGATTGTCTCCTGTCAGCCGGTTCCCGGCAGTCCGCTGGATAAGCCGGACATCGTTGCGGCGATGGCGCTGGCGGCGGAGCAGGCGGGGGCGGTCGCCCTGCGTATCGAAGGCATCGACAATGTACGGGCAACGCGCGCTGTGGTGAACGTGCCGATTATCGGCATCCTCAAGCGCGATCTGGACGACTCTCCTGTGCGCATCACTGCGTTTCTGGACGATGTCGATGCGCTGGCGCAGGCCGGGGCGGATATTATTGCGTTTGATGGTACCGATCGCGTGCGACCGGTTCCTGTGGACGCGCTGCTGGCGAGGATCCATCATCATCAGCGTCTGGCGATGGCGGACTGCGCCTCGCGTGAGGACGGACTGGCCTGCCATCAGCGGGGCGCGGATATGATTGGCACCACGCTTTCCGGTTACACGACGCCGGAAACGCCAGAAGAGCCCGATCTGGCGCTGGTCAAAACCCTGAGCGACGCCGGGTGTCGGGTGATTGCCGAAGGGCGCTACAACACGCCAGCGCAGGCCGCGGAGGCGATGCGTCACGGCGCCTGGGCGGTGACGGTGGGGTCTGCGATTACGCGTCTGGAACACATCTGCGGGTGGTACAACGCGGCGCTGAAAAAGGCGGTGCTATGACGACGCTGGCGATTGATATTGGCGGCACCAAACTCGCCGCCGCCCGGGTGGATGAGGATTTACAGATCCGCGAACGAATTGAACGTCCAACGCCCGCCAGTAAAACGCCAGATGCCCTGCGCGAAGCGCTCGCGGAACTGATTGCGCCGCTGCAGGCGCAGGCGCAGCGGGTTGCTGTCGCGTCAACCGGGATAATTCGCGACGGTAGCCTGCTGGCGATTAACCCGCAAAATCTCGGCGGGTTGCTACACTTTCCGCTAGTTGAAACAGTAAAAGCGATCACCGGGTTACCGACCCTGGCGGTCAACGATGCGCAGGCAGCGGCCTGGGCGGAATACCATGCGCTGGCCGATGCGACCCGCGATATGGTGTTTATCACCGTGTCGACCGGTGTGGGCGGCGGGGTGGTGAGCGGCGGCAAACTGCTGACCGGTAGCGGAGGGCTGGCCGGGCATCTCGGACACACCCTGGCGGATCCGAACGGCCCACGGTGCGGCTGCGGTCGGATTGGCTGCGTGGAGGCGATTGCCTCGGGACGCGGCATTGCCGCCGCCGCGCAAGGCGATCTTGCTGGTTGTGACGCCAGAACCCTTTTTGCACGCGCGGCGGAAGGGGATGCGCAGGCGGCACAGCTGGTTACGCGCTCGGCGAAAGTACTGGCGCGGCTGATCGCCGATGTCAAAGCGATCACCGACTGCCAGCGGGTAGTGGTGGGCGGCAGCGTCGGACTGGCGGAAGGTTATCTGACGCAGGTCGGCGATTTTCTGGCCCAACAACCGCCGGTCTATCACGTTGCATTATCCGCCGCGCACTACCGACACGATGCAGGGTTACTGGGCGCAGCGCTGCTGGCTCAAGGAGAACGTCTATGATATTGGGTGAAGTTCGTTCGTTACCGTCCGCAGGTTTGCATCCTGTGCTTCTGGATGCGCTGACGCTCGCGCTGGCGGCAAGGCCGCAGGAAAAAGCGCCTGGTCGCTATGCGCTGCAGAGCGACAATATTTTTATGAATGTGATGGAATTTTTCACGCAGTTGCCGACGGAAAAGAAAGCGGAGCTGCACGAGCAGTATATCGATATCCAGCTGCTGTTAGCGGGGAAAGAGCGCATTCACTTTGGCGTGAACGGCGCGGCGCGACGTTGCGAAGAGATGCATGAAGAAGAGGATTACCAGTTGTGTAGTGAGATCGCAGACGAACAGTCGGTCACCCTGCAACCGGGGATGTTCGCCGTGTTTATGCCGGGAGAGCCGCATAAGCCAGGATGCGTATTTCGGGAGCCAGGCGAAATTAAGAAAGTGGTGGTGAAGGTACGAGCCAGTTTGCTGGCCGTTTAGACCGGATGCATTTACAGGCCGGACAGGGATGACTCCGCTATCCGGCTATATTCTTCAGCACATTACCGCTTAAACGTGACCGCTTCTGGCTGCGTCAGATGCAGCGTTGTCTGGCTGGGAACCGTCTCGGCAATGATCTTTCCGTGGCGGATGGAATAGCGCGCAGGCGTCTGGCGACGAACCGCATCAAAACCATTCTCAGCCGGTAAAATCACCAGGTTCGCCGAATTTCCTACCTTCACGCCGTAATCCTGGAGGTGGAGCGTTTTCGCACTGTGGCTGGTGATCAGATTTAGCCCATCGTTAATCTGTCCGTACCCCATCAGTTGGCAGACGTGTAATCCCATATGCAGCACCTGCAACATGTTTGCGGTGCCCAGCGGATACCACGGATCGAAAACGTCATCATGACCAAAGCAAACGTTGATTTCCGCTTCCAGCATTTCTTTCACCCGCGTCACGCCGCGACGCTTAGGATAGGTGTCGAAACGGCCCTGCAGGTGAATGTTCACCAGCGGATTAGCGACGAAGTTAATGCCCGACATTTTCAGTAAACGGAACAGGCGGGACGCATACGCGCCGTTATAAGAGTGCATCGCCGTGGTATGACTGGCCGTGACGCGTGGGCCCATCCCGTCACGATGCGCCAGCGCGGCGACGGTTTCAACGAAGCGCGACTGCTCATCATCGATTTCGTCACAGTGCACGTCGATCAGCCTGTCGTACTTCTGCGCCAGCGCGAACGTTTTATGCAACGACTCAACGCCATACTCGCGGGTAAATTCAAAGTGGGGGATCGCGCCAATTACGTCCGCGCCCATCCTCACCGCTTCTTCCAGCAATGCCTCGCCGTTGGGGTAAGAAAGAATGCCCTCCTGCGGGAACGCCACGATTTGCAGATCGACCCATGGGGCAACATCCTGCTTCACTTCCAGCATCGCTTTAAGCGCCGTCAGCGTGGGATCGGAGACGTCAACGTGAGTACGGACATGCTGGATACCGTTGGCCATTTGCCACTTCAGCGTCTGCATTGCGCGAGTCTTAACGTCTTCGTGGGTGAGGAGCGCCTTACGCTCTGCCCAGCGTTCAATACCTTCGAATAACGTACCCGACTGGTTCCAGCTCGGTTCACCTGCTGTTTGCGTTGTATCCAGGTGAATATGCGGCTCGACGAAAGGCGGAATCACCAACCCGCCTTCGGCGTCAAGTTGTTGACCTGCAGGCGCTGAGGCGGTTGCCTGTGGTTCAATACGGCTGAATCGTCCGTTTTCAATCGCGATCTGCCATAGCCCTTCTTGCCCCTGCAAGCGGGCCTGACGAATCGTGAGCGTATTATTCTGCATGGGTGGCCTCCGGGGCGTTAGCAAAGGTTCGTCTGGCGAATGGGGTTAACAGGATGTAGCTGAATACGCCGCCGAGGACCGCATTCACCGGCACAATGCCGGGGAGATAGTGCCCGGCTGCCACGCCGAGCGCGACTGACAAGATGGCGACCCAGTTGACCGTCACAAAAGTTGCGTTGTGGAAGTTGGCGTAGCGGCGGCGGTTGATCAGATAATCGGCGATAATCACCCCGCCAACGGGGGGAATCGCTGCCGACAGAAAGGTCAGCCAGCCGACAAAGTTATTGTACAGCCACAGCGCGCAGAGCGTACCGATAATCCCATTTACTACTGACAGCGTGCGGCTGGAGAGCCCGGTAATGTTGGCAAAGCCCAGACCCGATGCGTAGAGCGCGTTGTCATTGGTCGTCCAGATGTTCAGGCCAAGAACGATAATGGCGGGCAGTAGCAGGCCCTGAGCAATCATAACGTCAGAGATATCAGCCTGACCCACCGCGGCGGCGCCTGCGGCACCGAAAATAAACATCAGCGAGTTGCCAAGGAAAAACGCCACCATCGCGACCAGTACGGCGCCTTTCGCGTTGCGGCCAAAGCGGACGAAATCGGCGGTGAGCGTCCCGGCGCTGATGAACGAGCCGACGACCAGCGCCAGCGCGCCTGAAAAATTGAGCGGTGTCTGCGGCACGATCGCTTTTAAGTGATCCAGACCGCCCACGCCGTCCACTGCCAGCCACACGGAGTAGCTGCCGAGGATGACAATCGCCGGAACGGCGATGATCGATAACACCGTCAGCGCCGATATGCCAAAGAAAATGGTCATGGTCATCAGCAGGCCGGAAACCGCGATGAGGATATTGACGTCAATTCCCGTAGCTTTACTCACCGGGATTGCGAACATGGCCACGCCAACCCCAAACCAGCCTACCTGCGTCCCGCCTAATAGCAGGGAGGGAAGCCATGAGCCTTTCACACCAAATGAGTAGCGGGCGAGGAGGTGGGTCGAAAGGCCAGTTTTGGCGCCAATGTAACCGAGAAAAGCGGTGTAAATACCGAGGAGAAGATTACCGAAGAGAACTGCCAGGAAGAAATCATGATAGGAAAGACCGGTGCCGAGCGTGCCGCCGGTCCACATACTGGCGGAAAAAAACGTCAATCCCAACATTACAAACGTTAATGGAATGACACCTTTCCGCGCCGTCAGTGGGACGGGTCCCTGGCTATAATTGTTATCTTGCGACACAACGCCTCCTTGAATTTTGGTCAAAAAATCCGCCGCATAATATACATTTTTCTGGTGAATGCAAACGTTTCCGTCCGGATTTACATACGTTGCGGGGGCACCGCGAGACCAGCGTGGGGAGAGTAACGTTGCCGCCGGACAGTATCCGGAGGTGTCCGTGTAAAATGTCGTTAATGGCCCTGGTACAATCGGAAGGTGTCCGCAATATTGTTGCCAATTACTTTTTTATTTTCACATTTGCGGCAATCATGACTTTGAATTAATAACCTCGTAACAAATTAAAACATCATCATTATCTTTTTATTTTATTCGGTGATCGGGTATGACGCCCGTTTTATCTCTGCGACGTTATTCCGTGCAATCATGCCAGAAGCATCGCGTTAGTCGTATTAATATAAAATTTATCACCATTAATATTTATGGTGTTAATTTGAAAAACAGCAATGATCAATAAGGGTGATACGCGAACCCCGGGAACAATGATTTCTTTACTTAAGCGAACTTTAAGTTAAATTGAATTAATGTGATAGTCATATATCAGATTTATTTTTTGTGCAGGGTTTGAGCACTGGTTGATGCTATTTTAATCTTTTCATGCATCTCTTTTATGGGGATTTCCTTAAATTAAGAAAACAGATCTTTAGTAAGTTATCTACCATTAAAAGTGGTTTGTTTGGGGGTTTTTATGGGTAATAATGCGTGGCGAAAATAAAATTTAGTTATTTTCAGTACGCATTGTACATTTTGCTGAATTCTAAAATGAAAATCAACAAAAATAATCTTATCTGAGTGAAGAGTATGCACTCTGCATCGGCTTCGATGTTTTTATTGGAGACGCGTGTTAATCATACTCATCTTATTTTAAATGTTTAAAGGATTAAGAATGAAAACTGTAGTGAAAACAATCGCTGCTTCGGCAATGATTATGGGGTTCGCGTCTTTCGCTAATGCGGCGGGTACGAATATGGGTAACGTAACATTTACCGGTACGATTGAAGATTCTCCATGTTCGATTGCGGTGGGCGACGAGCATCAGACCGTTAACCTGGGACATATTGGCACCGGTTCTCTGTTGAAAGGCGGTCAGTCTTCCGCAGTTGATTTCCATATCAAACTGGAAAATTGTGCGTTCACTACCGAGAAAACCATGTCGACGACATTCTCAGCGGCGGGTAATGAATCCACAACGAGCGCAGGCAATATCGCCTTAATGGGCGCGAACGGTGAAATGGCAGGATCAAGTATCGTTTTGGCAACTTATAAAGGCGCACAGATTAAGCTGGATGAAGCTGATAGCCAGCCTCTGGCTGTCGATGCCAGCGGCGTAGGGCTGGCTGATCAGACGCTGAACTTCAAAGCATGGGTAAAAGGGGACGACGCGGCAACGTCGATCGATACTGGTGAATTTAACAGTGTCGTGAACTTCGCAGTGAGCTACCTGTAAGGTATGCCATTCTCTACGGCAGTCGTGCCGTAGAGAAACCAATCAAGATAATTTTATTCGCCATCCATCAGATCGTCTGAGGGTTTATTTCGCTTGCTATCATTAAATTATCAGGGATAGATATCTGATGAGCCGTTATTCATCATTTCGCTCGCATGCGCTAACGTTTCTCGTCGGTATGGCGTTAATTGGCGATCTGGGAAATAGCTTCGCCGAAGATGCTATTCAGTTTAATACTCAGTTTCTCGACGTTAAGGATGGTTCGAAATTCGATCTCAACCGCTTTTCCCGCAAAGGGTACGTCATGCCGGGCAAATACACATTACAGGTGATGGTAAATCAGAGCCAGATTGCCCAGGAACGCATCGTAAATTATATAACAGCGCAGGCTGATAACACGGTTACTTTTCCCTGTTTACCCCCTGAATTGATTGCGCAATTTGGATTAAAAACAGATGTTCTCGACAAATTACGCTGGATAAATTCAGGCGCCTGCCTGATGCCTAATCAACTCGATGGCGTCGAATTTCAAACGGATTTAAGTAAGTCGACTCTGGTGGTTATAATCCCGCAAGCCTATCTCCAATATTCAGATAAAGACTGGGACCCGCCATCGCGCTGGGATGAAGGTATTCCCGGAATATTCATCGACTACAATATTAATAGCCAGTGGCAGCACCCTGAGCATTCAAAAGGTGACGAATATGACGTCAGCGGGAATGGTACGCTGGGGGCAAACCTGGGGTCGTGGCGTTTGCGCGCCGACTGGCAGGCCAATTACTGGCATCAGGATGCGGACGATCGGGAAAATGACGAGGTTTCTGCTCATTCTGACCGTAACTGGGACTGGAGCCGCTATTACGCCTATCGTGCTATTCCGTCCCTGGGGGCGCAGCTGAAATTTGGCGAAGATTCGCTAACGTCAGATATCTTTGACAGCTTTCGTTATATCGGTGGCAGTCTGAATACCGACGATCAGATGCTGCCGCCGAATCTGCGAGGCTACGCGCCGGATATTTCCGGCGTCGCCCGAACGCACGCCAGGGTCACCGTTACTCAGCAAGGACGGGTGATCCATGAAACGCAGGTACCGGCGGGTCCGTTTCGCATTCAGGATCTCAACGAGGCCGTCTCCGGCGACCTTCACGTACGTATTGAAGAACAGAACGGTCAGGTGCAGGAGTATGACGTCAGCACCGCGTCTGTCCCTTATCTGACACGACCTGGACAGGTGCGTTATAAAGTGGCGATCGGCCGCCCGCAGGACTGGGATCGTCATTTGCAGGGTTCGCTGTTCAGCGTCGGGGAGGCGTCCTGGGGGGTGGCGAACGGCTGGTCATTGTACAGCGGCGGGATTGGCGAAAAAGATTACCAGGCGCTGGCGATCGGCGTCGGGCGGGATATGGCGGTTCTGGGGGCGCTGTCGATCGACCTGACCCATTCGCGAGCGCGTATGCCTGAAGGCAGCGTTTATGGCGAGGGAATCATCCACGGGAACGCCTTTCGGGCCAGCTATGCTAAAGATTTTGACGCGTTGAAAAGTCGTCTGACCTTCGCGGGTTTTCGTTTCTCGGAAGAGAACTATATGACGATGGATGACTATCTGGATGCTCAGTATGCGGATGAGGATCGGATGCGCAGCGGCCATGATAAAGAGATGTATACGCTGACGTACAGTCAGAACTTTGCCGAGATTAACGTCAACGCCTATCTGAATTTTACTCACCGGACCTACTGGAACCGACCGGACGAAGACAGCTATAACCTGACGGTTTCCCACTATTTCAACGTTGGCGACATGCGCAATGTCAGCTTATCGATCAATGGTTATCGCAACGACTATGACACTGATACCGACGATGGGGTTTTCGTCTCGCTGAGCGTCCCCTGGGGAAGCGACCGCACGCTAAGTTATAACGGCTCCTTCAGCGACGGCAATAACAGCAATCAGGTGGGGTATTACGAGCGCATCGACGATCGTAATAACGTCCAAATCAACGCAGGTCACAGCAACGACGGTGCGACGATGGACGGCTACTATCGCTATGCCGCTAATTTTGCCGATGTGGATGCCAGCGTGAATTATCAGGAAGGGGAATACCTTTCCGGCGGGCTCTCCTTACAGGGAGGAGCAACGTTAACGCCGTACGGAGGCGCATTTCACCGTACTGGCGTGAATGGCGGTACCCGATTATTGGTTAACGTTGACAGTCAGGCGGATATTCCGGTCAGTGGCTACGATACGCCGGTGTACACCAATGGTTTTGGTAAAGCGGTGCTCACCGATGTCAACGATTACTACCGCAATCAAATCCGTATCGATCTGACGGAATTACCCGAAAATGCCGAAGTGATTAATTCAGTAGCGCAGGCGACGCTAACCGAAGGGGCAATAGGCTACCGTCATATGGACGTGATCAGCGGCGAAAAAGCGATGGCGGTTATCAGGTTGCAGAACGGTGATTATCCCCCTTTTGGCGCAGAGGTTCGCAACGAGCATCTCCAGCAGGTGGGCATTGTTGACGGCGACGGCAGCGTCTATTTGATTGGCGTCAACGCGGCAGAGCGGATGCAGGTTATCTGGGACGGACTGCCACAATGTGAAATCGTGCTGCCGACGCCGTTGCCGAAAGCGTTATACAGCGGGCTGCTGCTTCCCTGCCGGAGCGAGGGGGCTGTCATGAAAGAGCCGGCTCTCGACCTGTTCTCCCGATGACACAGCAGAAAACCCGGTTAGCGCCTTCCGTAAAACCGGAAGCGCTTTTAACCCGAAACTGATCACAAAGGATTTATTTTATGAAAGGACATCTTCTGACCATGTTGGTGAGCTGCGCAATGGGCACAATCGGCGCGGCGCAGGCGGCCGTATCCCCGGACCGCACGCGACTGGTATTCAAAGGGGATGATAAATCCATCAGCGTGGATTTAAAAAATGCCAGCGAGAAAATGCCTTACCTTGCTCAGTCGTGGATCGAAGACGAAAAGGGCGTGCGGATCAGCTCGCCGCTGACCGTCGTACCGCCGGTGCAGCGCATTGAAGCGAAAAGTATCGGCCAGGCCAGGATTCAGGGAATGCCGGGTTTAGCTGCGCTGCCCCAGGACAGAGAAAGCTTATTTTTCTACAACGTACGTGAGATCCCGCCCAAAAGCGATGCGCCCAACACGCTGCAAATTGCGCTGCAAACGCGGATCAAGCTGTTCTATCGCCCCGTGTCGCTAGCGAAAGTCGATCCCATGAATCCCTGGCAGTATGACGTGGTGCTGGAGAAAAAAGGGGGTCAGTATCAGGTGAATAACACCACGGGTTATTACGTCATAGTGAGCGATGCCAGTCGCGACGTGGACGGCGAGACGGCGAAAGGGTTTACGCCAATGGTGATTGCACCGCAGACCAGCCAGATGATGGTCGCCGGTATCGCCGAATTGGGTAACACGCCGGTACTTACTTACGTGAATGATTATGGCGCCCGCTTGCCGCTGATTTTTAACTGCTCAGCAGAGAAATGCACAGTCAATAAAGAGAAGAGCAGAAAATCGTGAATGTCTTCAGCAGGAAGAACGTGGCGCGTATAGGGGCGGCGGCGTTAACGTTATTCATTTGCGCAGGAATAGCCCCGGCTAATGCGAAAAGTAAAACGGTCAATATGAAATTGATCGTGCTGGTGAACGCGGCTCCGCCCTGCACCGTCACGGGCGGGTCGGTCACGTTTGGCGACGTGCTGACGACCGAAGTGGGGAAGGCGGAGTATATCCAGCCGGTTAAGTACTCATTGAACTGCAACGGAAGGGTATCCGATTACCTGAAATTGCAGATCCAGGGCGCACCCGTGACGATAAACGGTGAGTCGGTGTTAAAGACCAGCGCCAGCGGGTTGGGTATTCGTATCCAGATGGCCAGCGACGGAACGCTGGTCCCCCTTGATAACAGCAACTGGCTGAATTTTACCTACGCTTCCACGTCCGGCATACCGCTGGAGGCCGCGCTGGTTAAGGCGAGCGGTAGCGAACTTCAGGCACAAGAATTCAGCGCGGCCGCAACGTTAGTGGTGGATTATCAATGAAAAAAATACTCCTGGGTTTCCTGCTAAGCAGTTTTACGCTGTCGGCGGCGGAAAACCTGCAATTCAGCGGGACGCTGATCGCGCCACCCACATGCACCGTTAACAATGAAGAGACAATAGAGATCGGCTTCGGTGATGTCGCCATTGAGAAGATCGATGGCGTCAACTATACGACGCTGATTGGACTTTATGTTTATTGCAACTATCCCGGCAGGAACCACCAAATGACGTTAACCATCGGTGGGGCGATCAGCGATTTTAATCCTGCGGCAATTGAAACAGATGTTGATGGTCTGGGTGTCGAAATCAAACAGAATGGTAAACCCTTCCCCATTAATGATGTGCTGTCGGTTGAGGAACTGACTTTCCCGTTGCTGGAAGCGGTGCCGGTGAAAAAGAGCGGGGCAAGCTTAAAGGACGGTTCCTTTGAGGCATGGGCAACGATAAAGGTGGAGTATCAATGAGCGTCGTGAAAGATGCGCTCTGCTTGCTGGCGCTGTGGGGAATGTTGGGACAGACGGTGAACGCAGAGACGAAAATTCATTTTACCGGTCGGTTGCTGTCATCGCCCTGCTCGCTGGTGGTCAATGGCAATACGCTTACAGAAGTCCTTTTTCCCTCATTGAGCGCGCCAGAGCTGGCTACCCGCGGGAGATCGAAGCCTGTCGCATTCAGCTTACAGCTTAAAGACTGCAATACGGTGACAAGCAAGTCTGTTTCCGTGCGTTTTTCCGGAATGGAAGTCAGCGGCATGAGCGGCTTTCTGGCGCTGGAAGGGGGCGCCGACGCCAGCGGCATTGGCATCGGCATTGAGACTGAAGACGGCGCACAGGTGAAGATCAACGGCGCTTCAGGAAATGAATTTATGCTGAGCGATGGGCTGAATACATTGAATTTTAATGCCTGGATTCAGGCGGTGGAAGGCCAGGAGATAACGCCGGGAACCTTCAGTGCGACAACTCTCGTTGCTTTTGAGTACTTATAACGATGAAAAAATTTATCTGCATCAGCGTATTTTTTCTTTGCTTACCCTTATTTTCCCCTTCCGCGACTGCGGCCGGGGATAAGTTGGCGAACTCAAAATTTAATAGTGAAACGATCTACTACGGGCGTAATCGGACAATCAATAGTGGACCGACGACGCTAAATGTTACTGTTGCCACGCCTCAGGGGGTTGCCTATGGGGCTTATCAAATTCCCTATGTGTCACATAAAGGCTCGGTCATTGCGGCAACATCCTGGTCGGGCACGGGAAAGGCGCCCGTCCTGACGATAGTCGATTTTGCATCGGCATCGAACTCAAACTGTCCCGGCATAGATACCTCTAAATGGCAATGTGGTCAACTCGTCGTCAGCGTTGAGGTTGAATCGGATAACTTTGGCTGTCCATGGATAGCGGCAATATCGGCGACATCAACAATGCGAGCGAATGGCAACTTTTATACGGGGCCAGTGACCCGCGACTCGGTATGCCCGACGGTACCGGTGGACACATTTGATATTTCCTGGGATCCCAACATCGTAAAGCACGAGACCGTTCTCGCTGTTGATGCTACAGGCGGGACGGTGACCTCCTCGCTGCAAACCTATTTAATGGAGAGCGGTTCGCTATGCGATAAAAGCAAGTATGATTCGCGCGGCGCGTACTGCCGTTTTGTGGGGACAGGAGTGACGTTGAGTGTATTGGGATGCGATGACAATCATGTCCAAAGCAGAGCCTCGCCCTTTGCGCTAACAGATAAAGCCTTGCACGATATTACTGTTTCGGTGAACACCAAAAATATAGGCACGGGAATGGTAAAAGCAACCTGTAATTTCCAGTATATTCTTGAACAGCTATAAGACGTTTTTCGCTGTACAGGCTTGCAGATAGCCCCCATCCCTGACTTATCTTCCGGATGGGGGCGGTGGTGTTTAAACCTCCAGGTAGTTCATGATCCCGTCAGCCGCTTTACGGCCTTCGGCAATGGCGGTGACCACCAGATCTGAACCGCGTACGATGTCGCCACCGGCGAAGATTTTCGGATTGCTGGTCTGGAACGCGTTATCGCTGCTTTCCGGAGCGATAATACGGCCCTGTGAGTCCAGCTCGACGCTGTGCGCTTTCAACCATTCCATGCTGTGCGGACGGAAACCAAACGCCATCACGACGGCGTCAGCCGGGACCACGTGTTCTGAACCGGCGACGATCTCCGCGCGACGACGGCCTTTCGCATCCGGCGCGCCCATTTCGGTGCGCGCCATTTTCACGCCGCACACCTTGCCGTTGGCGTTGACTTCAATACCCAGCGGCTGCACGTTGAACTGAAACTCGACGCCTTCTTCACGCGCGTTTTTCACTTCGCGTTTTGAACCCGGCATGTTTTCTTCGTCGCGGCGATAGGCGCAGGTGACGTGCGTCGCGCCCTGACGAACAGAGGTACGCACACAGTCCATCGCCGTATCGCCACCGCCCAGCACGACCACGCGCTTGCCTTCCATACTGATGAACGGCGCGTCGGTGGTTTCGCCAAAGCCCATGATCTGCCTGGTGTTGGCGATCAGGAACGGCAGCGCGTCAAACACGCCATCGGCGTCTTCGTTTTCCAGCCCGCCGCGCATGGACTGATAAGTGCCGACGCCGAGGAACACCGCATCGTAATCCTTCAGCAGGTCGTCGAGCTGTATGTCACGACCCACTTCCACGTTGAGTTTGAACTCAATGCCCATGCCGGTGAAGATTTCGCGGCGACGGGTCATCACCTCTTTTTCCAGCTTAAACGCCGGGATGCCGAAGGTCAGCAGGCCGCCGATCTCCGGATGACGATCAAAGACCACCGCCTTTACGCCGTTGCGGGTCAGCACGTCGGCGCAGGCCAGCCCGGCAGGACCGGCGCCGATAATCGCCACGCGTTTGTCGGTCTGACGTACCCCGGTCATATCCGGACGCCAGCCCATCTCGAACGCTTTGTCGTTGATATAGCGCTCGATATTGCCGATAGTCACCGCGCCAAACTCGTCGTTCAGCGTACAGGATCCTTCGCACAGGCGATCCTGAGGGCAGACGCGACCGCACACTTCCGGCAGGGTGTTGGTCTGGTGAGACAGCTCGGCGGCCTCGAAAATACGCCCTTCGTTGGCCAGTTTCAGCCAGTTCGGGATGTAGTTATGTACCGGACACTTCCACTCGCAGTACGGGTTGCCGCAGGACAGGCAGCGGTCTGCCTGTGCTTTGGCCTGACCTTCAGAAAACGGCTCGTAGATTTCGACGAACTCGATTTTGCGAATTTTCAGCGGCTTCTTCGGCGGATCAACGCGCTGCAGGTCGATAAATTGATATACGTTTTGACTCATGACCAGACCCTCTTACTGCGCCTGCACGCGCAGCTCGGCTGCGCTACGACTACGGTGACCCAACAGGGCTTTCACATCACTGGATTTCGGCTTCACCAGCGCGAACTTCGTGGCAAAAGTTGACCAGTTCGCCAGAATTTCTTCGCCACGCTGCGATCCGGTATGCTGCACATGTTCGGTAATCAATCCACGCAAATGCTCCTCGTGAATCGCCAAGTCGTCAACGCTCAGCACTTCCACTAATTCCGGATTCACGCGTTTGCGGAACTCGCCGTCTTCATCCAGCACGTAAGCAAAACCGCCCGTCATGCCTGCGCCGAAGTTCACGCCGGTTTTGCCGAGAATGCAGACAATACCGCCGGTCATGTATTCACAGCCGTTATCGCCAATGCCTTCCACGACGGTGATTGCCCCGGAGTTACGCACCGCAAAACGTTCACCTGCGCGGCCTGCGGCGTACAGGCGACCGCCGGTCGCGCCGTACAGGCAGGTGTTACCAATAATGCTCGCCTCATGACTGCGGAAAGCTGAACCGACCGGTGGACGTACCGCCAGCAGCCCCCCCGCCATGCCTTTACCGACATAGTCGTTAGCATCGCCGGTCAGGTATAACTCAACGCCGCCGGCGTTCCAGACGCCGAAGCTCTGGCCCGCGGTGCCGTTAAAGTGCGCTTTGATCGGGTCAGACGCCAGCCCCTGATCGCCATGCGTCTGGGCGATATAGCCCGACAGCGACGCGCCAACGGAACGGTCGGTATTGCGAATGTCAAACCAGAAGGTTTTGCTCTGACGTTCGTCAACGTACGGTTTCGCCTGTTGTAACAATTGCGCGTTCAGCACGCCGTTATCGAACGGCGGGTTGTTTTCCGTGCAGTACAGCGCTTTGCCTGGATGAGGCTCGGCGGTTTCCAGCAGACGGGACAGGGCCAGTTTCTGCTGTTTGGCGGTAAAGCCTTCCAGCTCTTTCAGCAGGTCGGTACGGCCAATCAGATCCACCAGGCGGGTGACGCCCAACTGCGCCATCAGCTCGCGGGTTTCACGGGCGATAAACTCAAAGTAGTTGGTCACTTTGAACGGCAGCCCGTGATAGTGATTCTTACGCAGTTTGTCATCCTGCGTTGCGACGCCCGTCGCGCAGTTATTCAGGTGACAAATACGCAGGTATTTACAGCCCAACGCCACCATCGGGCCGGTACCGAAGCCGAAGCTTTCCGCGCCCAGAATCGCGGCTTTGATAATATCAACGCCGGTTTTCAGGCCACCGTCCACCTGCAAGCGGATCTTATGACGCAGACCGTTTGCCACCAGCGCCTGCTGGGTTTCCACCAGACCCAGCTCCCACGGACAGCCCGCGTATTTCACCGAGGAGAGCGGGCTGGCGCCAGTACCACCGTCGTAGCCAGCGATGGTGATCAGATCGGCATAGGCTTTCGCCACGCCGGTCGCAATGGTGCCGACGCCCGGCTCGGAAACCAGCTTCACGGAGATCATCGCTTTCGGGTTAACCTGCTTCAGGTCGAAAATCAGCTGCGCTAAATCCTCGATAGAGTAAATATCGTGGTGCGGCGGCGGGGAGATCAGCGTCACGCCCGGTACCGAGTAGCGCAGTTTGGCGATGTATGGGGTGACTTTATCACCCGGCAACTGGCCGCCTTCGCCCGGCTTCGCGCCCTGCGCGACCTTGATCTGGATAACATCGGCATTGACCAGATACGCTGGCGTTACGCCAAAGCGACCGGATGCCACCTGCTTGATACGCGACACTTTATTGGTGCCGTAGCGCGCCGGGTCTTCACCGCCTTCGCCGGAGTTGGAGTTCCCGCCGAGGCTGTTCATGGCTTCCGCCAGCGCTTCGTGGGCTTCGGGGCTCAGCGCGCCGATGGACATTGCCGCCGTGTCGAAACGCTTGAACAGTTCGCTGGCCGGTTCAACGTCGTCAATACTCACGGCGTCGTCACCCGGTGTGATAGCCAGCAGATCGCGCAGCGTCGTGGCGGGACGTTCGTTGACCAGCTTCGCGTATTCCTGATAGTCGCTGTATTCGCCGCTTTGTACCGCCTGTTGCAGAGTACGCACCACGTCCGGGTTATAGGCGTGGTATTCGCCGCCGTGCACGTACTTCAGCAGGCCGCCCTGGGCGATTGGCTTGCGCGCCAGCCAGGCGCGTTTGGAGAGATTCAGCAGATCCTGCTGGAAGTCGGCGAAGCCCGCCCCGCCGATGCGACTCACCACGCCCTGGAAGCACAGGTTCACCACGTCGTCATGCAGTCCGACTGCTTCAAACAGCTTCGAGCAGCGGTAAGAGGCGATGGTTGATATGCCCATTTTGGACATGATCTTGTACAGCCCTTTGTTGATGCCGTTACGGTAGTTCAGCATCACGGTGCGGTAGTCTTTGGCAATCGCCTGGGTGTCGATCAGACGGCCCAGCGTTTCGTATGCCAGATAGGGATAGATGGCGGTCGCGCCAAAGCCGAGCAGCACCGCAAAATGATGCGGGTCACGGGCGCTGGCGGTTTCAACGATGATGTTCGCGTCGCAGCGCAGGCTTTGTTCCACCAGACGCGTCTGTACCGCGCCCACGGCCATCGGCGCGGGCACCGGCAGACGGTTCTTGCCAATGTTGCGGTCGGAAAGCACCAGCAGGACGGTACCATTACGCACCATCTGTTCGGCGGTGTCGCAGAGCGTTTTCACGGTCTCTTCCAGCGTGGTCTGCGTGGCGTCGAAGGTGATATCAAGCCAGTCGGCGCGATAATGCTCCTCTTTCATCGTCGTCAACTGCTTAAAGTCAGAGTACAACAGGATCGGCGATTTAAAGCTCAGACGATGCGCCTGGCCTTCCGCTTCGCAGAAGACGTTCATTTCGCGACCAATGCTGGTGGCCAGCGACATGACGTGAGCTTCGCGCAGCGGATCGATTGGCGGGTTGGTTACCTGCGCAAACTGTTGGCGGAAGTAGTCGTAAATAATGCGCGGCTGGCTGGAGAGCACGGCAAACGGGGTGTCATCACCCATAGAGCCGACCGCTTCCTGGCCGTTTTCGCCCAGCACACGGATGACGGAGTCCAGCTCTTCCGCGCTGTAGTTAAATTGTTTCTGGTAGCTGGCGAGCGCGTCGTCGTCCAGTTCGCGGCTTCCCACCTGATCGTCAGCCAGCTCTTCAAACGGTACCAGGCGGCGAACGTTTTTCTCCATCCACTCTTTATACGGGTGGCGGCTTTTCAGATCGTCGTCGGTTTCGGCGGAATGCAGAATACGGCCGCCGCGGGTGTCGATTACCATCAGTTCGCCAGGCCCAACGCGGCCTTTTTCCACCACTTCGTCAGGCTGGTAATCCCAGATGCCGACTTCCGAGGCGCAGGTGATCAGTTTGTCTTTGGTGATGACGTAGCGCGCCGGACGCAGACCATTACGATCGAGGTTACAGGCAGCGAAGCGACCGTCGGACATGACGATGCCCGCCGGGCCGTCCCAGGGCTCCATGTGCATGGAGTTAAAGTCGAAGAAGGCGCGCAGCTCGGGGTCCATATCGGGGTTGTTCTGCCAGGCTGGCGGCACCAGCAGGCGCATCGCGCGAACGATGTCCATCCCGCCGGCCAACAGCAGCTCCAGCATGTTATCCATGGAGCTGGAGTCGGAGCCGGTTTCGTTAACAAACGGCGCGGCGTCGTGCAGGTCCGGGATCAGCGGCGTCTGGAATTTATAGGTACGGGCGCGCGCCCACTGACGGTTACCGGTGATGGTGTTGATCTCGCCGTTATGCGCCAGATAGCGGAACGGCTGCGCCAGCGGCCAGCGCGGTACGGTGTTGGTAGAGAAGCGCTGATGGAACAGGCAGATGGCCGACTCCAGACGCAAATCCGCCAGGTCCAGGTAGAAGCGCGGCAGATCCGCCGGCATACACAGGCCTTTATAGATGTTTACCAGGTTCGACAGGCTACAGACGTAGAAATCTTTATCATCCTGGAGGCGCTTTTCAATGCGGCGGCGGGCGATGAACAGGCGGCGTTCCATATCGCGCGGACGCCAGCCTGCAGGGGCGTTGACAAAAATTTGCTCAATGCGCGGCAGAGAGGAGAGGGCAATTTCACCGAGAACGCCTTCGTTGGTTGGCACATCACGCCAGCCGACAATCGACAGGGTTTCCTGCTGCAGCTCTTCTTCAACAATACGGCGAGAGGCGGCGGCCAGATCCGGATCTTTATTTAAAAAGATCATCCCGACGGCGTAGTTTTTGGCTAAGCGCCAGCCGCGCTCTTCGGCAACGATACGAAAAAAGCGGTCCGGTTTTTGTAACAGCAAGCCGCAACCGTCGCCGGTTTTACCATCGGCGAGGATCGCGCCACGGTGCTGCATTCGGGCCAGTGCGTGGATTGCGGTACGCACTACCTTGTGGCTAGGTTCGCCTTCTATGTGGGCGATCAGGCCAAAACCACAGTTATCCTTCTCAAGGGATTTATCGTACAACATATCAGTGAACCTCCCCAGGCTCTGCGGGATCCCCTTCCGACACCGTTTGCGCGCGGGCACACCAAGAGCATGGCGACGGGGTTTGCGCATCTTACGCTTACCTCGCATTCGCCCTCTTTATCCTTTTCGCGTAGGTCAAACAAGTTTGAGGACTTGCTGTCAGAGGGAATCTCAATTACTGCATAAATATGATGAGCGCAGCGCTCATCCAGAAAGCTTCCAGCGGATTTCCAACTTATCGGGAATCCACACACAGGTCAAATGGCAAGCTTATTTATGCCAAAATGTGCTACGCAGCATGTATCAGAATGAAATTACTAGAATTATTGACATTTTTACATTGCTTTAACGTGGGAGAGACGGGATGCGGAGTGTGATCTGTCTCACTGTCATATCCCTCTGTGAACCCTTATCTCAGCTTGATTCCCCGTGAGATGCAGTGTTTTGTGCTGGTTGTCGCTGCGAAGGCAATTCATCATACTGTTTTTGCGCAATCGGCGTCAGAAGATAAAAAAAATGGAAGGAGATAAGGAAAAATAATTGAACAGCTTATGAATGAAATAGCGTTTATTTTGACTGGATATGCAATTGATAAAAGCCCGCCGTGGCGATTGATCCAGGTCATCGCCGAACGGGGCTAAAAATGGCAGGCTTTGGCCTCTTTTTAAGAGGCGGTCTATCAGATTATGCAGTTACAGAAATTAGTCAATATGTTTGGTGGGGATCTTTCGCGTCGTTATGGACAAAAGGTTCATAAACTGACGCTGCACGGCGGGTTTAGCTGCCCTAACCGTGACGGCACCATCGGTCGTGGCGGCTGCACTTTCTGTAACGTCGCCTCTTTTGCCGATGAAGCCCAGCAGCATCGATCGATCGCCGAACAGCTTGCCCATCAGGCGCATCGGGTCAATCGCGCCAAACGTTATCTGGCCTATTTCCAGGCGTATACCAGCACCTTCGCCGAAGTGCAGGTGTTGCGCGCGATGTATCAGCAGGCGATAAGCCAGGCCAACATGGTCGGCCTGTGCGTCGGCACGCGTCCCGACTGCGTGCCGGATGCGGTGCTCGATCTGCTCTGTGAGTATAAAGACCAGGGCTATGAAGTGTGGCTGGAGCTTGGGTTACAGACCGCGCATGATAAAACCCTGCATCGTATTAATCGGGGTCACGATTTCGCCTGCTACCAGCGCACCACCCGGCTGGCGCGCGAGCGCGGACTGAAGGTGTGCGCGCATCTTATCGTCGGCTTGCCGGGCGAAGGCCAGCGTGAGTGCCTGCAAACGCTGGCGCGGGTGGTGGAGACGGGGGTGGATGGCATTAAGCTGCACCCGCTGCATATTGTCACGGGTAGCATTATGGCGAAGGCCTGGGAAGCGGGGCGGCTGACCGGCATTGCGCTGGACGATTATACCTTGACGGCAGGAGAGATGATTCGCCATACACCGCCGGAAGTGATTTACCATCGTATCTCCGCCAGCGCCCGCCGTCCGACGCTGTTGGCGCCACTGTGGTGTGAAAATCGCTGGACCGGAATGGTCGAGTTGGATCGCTATCTTAACGAACACGGCGTTCAGGGGGCGGCGCTTGGACGCCCCTGGATTTCGCCCGACGCCTGATCTATGACGGGCGCTCGCATTTCTTGCACATTCTTCAACGTCACGCCCAGAATTGAGTATTATTGTGCCAGGTTGTCGTAAAGGAAATTCCTGATGAAGCAAATTCGTATGCTGGCGCAGTACTATGTTGATCTAATGATGAAATTGGGTCTGGTGCGCTTTTCGCTGCTTTTGGCGTTAGCGCTCGTTGTGCTGGCAATTGTCGTGCAGATGGCGGTCACTATGGTGCTGCATGGCCGGGTCGAACAGATCGACGTCATCCGCTCCATCTTCTTTGGTTTATTAATCACTCCCTGGGCCGTTTATTTTCTGTCGGTGGTGGTCGAGCAACTGGAGGAGTCACGCCAGCGGCTTTCCCGGCTGGTGCAAAAGCTGGAGGAGATGCGCGAGCGCGACCTTAAGCTCAACGTTCAGTTAAAAGATAATATCGCGCAGTTGAATCAGGAGATCGCCGATCGCGAAAAGGCGGAAGCTGAACGTCAGTCGACCTTTGAACAGCTGAAAGTGGAGATCAAAGAGCGCGAGGAAGCGCAAATTCAGCTTGAGCAACAGTCTTCTTTTCTGCGGTCATTCCTTGATGCATCTCCGGACCTGGTTTTTTATCGCAACGAAGATAAAGAATTTTCCGGCTGTAACCGGGCGATGGAATTGCTGACCGGCAAAAGTGAAAAGCAATTGGTGCACTTAAAGCCTGCTGATGTTTATTCGCCGGAAGCGGCAGAAAAAGTCATTGAAACCGATGAAAAAGTGTTCCGCCATAACGTGTCGTTGACCTACGAACAGTGGCTGGACTACCCGGACGGACGGAAAGCCTGTTTTGAAATCCGCAAAGTGCCGTACTACGACCGCGTGGGTAAACGCCACGGTCTGATGGGCTTTGGCCGTGATATTACCGAGCGGAAGCGTTACCAGGATGCCCTTGAGCGCGCCAGCCGCGACAAAACCACCTTTATCTCCACTATTAGCCATGAGCTTCGTACGCCGCTGAACGGCATCGTCGGCCTGAGCCGCATTCTGCTCGACACCGACCTGACCGCCGAGCAGGAAAAATACCTGAAAACGATCCATGTTTCCGCCGTGACGCTTGGGAATATTTTCAACGATATCATTGACATGGATAAGATGGAGCGGCGAAAAGTCCAGCTCGATAATCAGCCCGTGGATTTCACCAGCTTTATGGCCGACCTGGAGAACCTCTCCGGTCTGCAGGCGCAGCAGAAAGGGCTGCGTTTTGTGCTGGAGCCGACGCTGCCGCTGCCGCATAAGGTGGTGACCGACGGTACGCGTCTGCGCCAGATTCTGTGGAATCTGATCAGCAACGCGGTGAAATTTACCCAGCAGGGTCAGGTGACGGTGCGGGTTCGCTATGACGAAGGCGATATCCTGCATTTTGAGGTGCAGGACTCCGGCATCGGTATTCCGCAGGATGAGCAGGATAAAATCTTCGCCATGTATTATCAGGTGAAAGACAGCCACGGCGGTAAACCGGCCACCGGCACAGGAATTGGTCTGGCGGTTTCCCGTCGTCTGGCGAAGAACATGGGCGGCGATATCACCGTGTCCAGCCAGCCGGGGAAAGGTTCCACCTTTACGCTGACCGTGCATGCGCCCGCTGTCGCGGAAGAAGTGGAAGACGCGTTTGAAGAAGACGATCTGCCGCTGCCGGCGCTGCATGTGCTGCTGGTGGAAGATATCGAACTCAACGTCATCGTGGCGCGTTCGGTGCTGGAAAAACTCGGTAATAGCGTAGACGTGGCAATGACGGGCAAAGCGGCGCTGGAGATGTTCACGCCGGGCGAGTATGACCTGGTGCTGCTTGACATCCAACTGCCGGACATGACCGGTCTTGATATCTCCCGTGAGCTGACCAAACGCTATTCGCGTGAAGATCTGCCGCCGCTGGTGGCGCTGACCGCGAACGTTCTGAAAGATAAACAAGAGTATCTGGATGCCGGAATGGATGACGTGTTGAGCAAGCCGCTGTCGGTTCCGGCATTAACCGCGATGATCAAGAAGTACTGGGACACGCAAAACGAGGAGGAGAGCACGGTGACACCTGAAGAAAGCAGTAAATCACAAGCGCTGTTAGATATTCCGATGCTGGAACAGTATATCGAGCTGGTGGGGCCGAAGCTGATTACCGATGGCCTCGCCGTGTTTGAAAAGATGATGCCGGGCTATTTGAGCGTGCTGGAGTCCAATCTGACGGCGCGCGACAAAAAAGGCGTGGTGGAAGAAGGACATAAAATCAAAGGCGCCGCTGGCTCTGTCGGTCTGCGTCATTTGCAACAGTTGGGGCAACAGATCCAGTCTCCGGATCTCCCGGCCTGGGAGGATAACGTCGGCGAATGGATAGAAGAGATGAAGCAGGAGTGGCAGCACGACGTGGCGGTGCTGAAAGCCTGGGTGGCGGCGAACGGCGGAAAAAAATGACCCCGGCTTGACCGGGGTGCGCGAATACTGCGCCAACACCAGGGAAATCGTGGCTGCGCCGTAAGTTATACTCATTATCTCAAAAGGCGCAGCGCTCATTTTCAGGCCGCACGCAGATAAGATAGCAAATCTTAAATGTTTTGTTACATGAATCAGTTAAATGTGTGAAGCGCGGCAGTGTAATCACAATTATTAATGCGCTTCATACGAAGGGAAAAGGACATTTTGCATGAAGAAAATTGGCGTAGTGCTCAGCGGATGCGGCGTCTATGACGGCGCGGAAATTCATGAAGCGGTGCTGACTTTGCTGGCGATTGCCCGTAGCGGCGCGCAGGCCGTTTGCTTTGCGCCGGATAAGCCCCAGGCCGATGTGGTTAACCATGTGACGGGAGAGTCGATGGCGGAAACCCGCAATGTGCTGATCGAGGCGGCCCGCATTACGCGTGGTGAGATACGCCCGCTTTCGCAAGCCGTTTCTGCTGAACTGGATGCGTTGATCGTTCCTGGCGGCTTTGGCGCGGCTAAAAATTTGAGCACCTTCGCCAGCCAGGGCCGTGAATGTCAGGTTGACGCAGATCTTGCGGCGCTGGCTGTCGCCATGCATCAGTCGGGGAAACCGCTCGGCTTTATGTGCATTGCCCCGGCGATGCTGCCGAAAATCTTCGGCTTCCCGCTGCGGTTGACCATTGGTACCGACATTGATACCGCAGAAGTACTGGAAGATATGGGCGCAGAGCATGTGCCATGCCCGGTTGATGATATTGTCGTCGATGAAGATCATAAAATTGTCACTACACCGGCGTATATGCTGGCGCAGAATATCGCCGAGGCAGCGTCTGGCATTGAAAAACTGGTGTCGCGCGTGCTGGTTCTGACGGAATGAAAAAAGGCATCACCGCGTTTCTGCGGCGTCTGGTTCTGCGTATTATTCTGGTGCTCGCGGTATTCTGGGGCGGCGGCATTGCGCTGTTCAGCGTGGCGCCGGTGCCGTTTTCCGCGGTTATGGCGGAGCGCCAGATTAGCGCGTGGCTACAGGGGGATTTCGGCTATGTCGCCCATTCTGACTGGGTGAATATGAATGAAATCTCCCCCTGGATGGGGCTGGCGGTGATTGCCGCTGAAGATCAGCACTTCCCGGCGCACTGGGGGTTTGACGTCGCCGCGATTGAAAAAGCGCTGTCGCACAATGAGCGCAACGAGAACCGCATACGCGGCGCCTCTACGCTGTCACAGCAAACGGTCAAGAATCTCTTTTTATGGGACGGGCGAAGCTGGCTGCGTAAAGGTCTGGAGGCGGGCCTGACGCTGGGTGTCGAGACCGTCTGGAGCAAGAAGCGGATCCTGACGGTGTATCTGAATATCGCCGAATTCGGCGAGGGAATATTTGGGGTGGAGGCCGCGGCACAGCGCTATTTCGGCAAGCCCGCCAGCCGGTTGACGCAGTCGGAAGCGGCGCTGCTCGCAGCTGTGTTGCCTAATCCGCTGCGCTATAATGCCGCCGCGCCGTCCGGGTATGTCCGTAGCCGTCAGGCATGGATACTGCGTCAGATGCGGCAGTTGGGTGGTGAGTCGTTTATGACCCGCAACGCGTTGTATTAAACGTTTTAAGCCTCGCGGGAAGAGAGCGCCAGACCTGCGGACTCTTTTGGCGCCGCGCTTCTTTCCAGCGCCAATGCCAATGCCGGTTGGGCAATAAACCGCTGCCACAAACGTTCCTGTTTGCGCTGGCAAAACCATTTCGACCAGCTGGCCAGCGGGATCAGCGTTCCTTCACCAATGTTATCGCACACGACGGGCACCACCTCGGATTCACTGATGCGATGGCAGAGGATATTCTGCGGCTTCAGCGTCATGGTCACGATATGGTTGTCACGCAGATAGCGCTTCAGCTTATTCAGTAATTGACGCAAAACGGCAACGTCATCCTCGTAACGACACTGTTTAGCAAATTCAGTGAGCGTCACAGACGGTTTGCCATCGTAATCGGCAATCACATCGTATACATATCCTGTACCGCAGTCGGTCTCCACCGTGCCGTAATAGCGCGGGATCCCGCTCCAGTCCTGCAAATAGCGAGAGAGACGCGCGTAGTATTTCAGTTCGCGCTGTGTCTCTTTATCGCCGCCGTGGCCGCCGTTATAGACAATCTTGATACAGCGCCGGGCATCATCCGGATGCGCATAACATTTACGATGTCGTCCGGTGCCCAGGGGTGTCTGATCGGATAGACGAATCATGAGGGTATCCTGGAAATATTTACTGACAATAATCCAGTATGGACAACCAAAGTAAATGAAACCTAAACGAGCGGCCTTAAGGTTTTCTTAAGGTTATTCTTAGAGAAAAAAGCGCACAAAATGTACAAACGGAGAGCGTGAGAATAAAAAAAACGCCGGGCGGCGTTTTCTGTGAAGATCTTAATTGCGGTCAAGCGGAGACTTAGTCTTCGTCGAATCCTGAATTGAACAAGGCGATCACCGCAGCCAGCGCCTCGACTTCCTGCGGGCCTGAGGCTTCAATTTCAATCTGGCGGCCTTTCGCCGAGTCCAGCATCAGCAGCGCAATGACGCTGTTGGCTTCGGCTTCGGTGCCTTCATCGTTACGTAACAGAACTTCGGCGTCAAACCCCTGCATTAATTCGAAAAGCTTCATCGCAGGCCGGGCATGCATGCCCAGCTTGTTGGTGACTTCCACAGTTTGCTTCACGGTCATGTTTTGCGTTTTTCCAGCGTACGATGGCGCGACTGTACGTTTTTACCGCGCGAGCGGAAGTAGTCTGCCAGCTGTTCTGCAATATACACCGAACGGTGCTTCCCGCCGGTACAGCCGATGGCTACGGTCAGATAGCTACGGTTGTTGGTTTCCAGCATCGGTAACCATAGCTCAAGATAGCTGCGCGTCTGGTAAATAAAATTGTGTACTTCTGTGTGCCTGTCGAGAAAAGCGGCAACGGGTTTGTCGAGACCGGTCATGGGGCGTAGCTTCGGGTCCCAGTGCGGGTTTGGCAGAAAGCGCACGTCGAAAACATAGTCGGCATCAATCGGGATGCCGTGCTTAAAGCCAAAGGACTCAAACACCATCGTCAGCTCGCGCTCGCGTTTCCCCAGTAATCGGGTGCGTAGCATTTCCGCCAGCTCATGTACCGACATTTCTGAAGTATCGACAATCAGGTCGGCGCGGGAGCGTAGCGGCTCCAGCAGGTCGCTTTCCTGATCGATCGCGCTTTCCAGGGAGAGGTTTTTACTGGAAAGAGGATGCAGACGACGTGTATCGCTGTAACGGCGAATCAGGGTGTTGCGATCGGCGTCAAGGAACAGCAACTGCGGTGAGAACGCATCGGGCAGGTTGTTCATCGCCTGCTCGAAGATCTCCGGGGATTCAGGCATGTTGCGCACGTCAATACTGACGGCTGCCGAGATCTGGCGTTCGGCAAGCGTGCGAGCCAGATCGGGCAACAGCACCACGGGAAGGTTATCCACGCAGTAAAAACCCATATCTTCCAGCGCCCGCAGGGCGACAGATTTACCTGACCCTGAACGACCGCTGACGATCATCAGTACCATGTACTGTTTCTCCTCACCACGTCAAAAGGGGAGTGTTTTACGCGCTTACTCATCATCCTGGCGGCCTTCTGTGTCAGTGATGATTTGATACAGCTCTTCATCGCTTTGCGCAGCGCGAAGCCGGCGACAAATGGTTTTATCCGCCAGACGCTTGGCGACTAAAGACAGCGTGTGCAGATGCGTTTTGGTTTGATCCGCGGGCACCAGCAGGGCAAAGAGCAGATCCACCGGTTGATTATCGATCGCGTCGAAAGCAATCGGCGTTTCCAGTTGCACAAACACGCCTACGGCCCGCAAGGTATCTTCTTCCACTTTACCGTGTGGGATGGCGATGCCGTTGCCGATACCGGTACTGCCCATCTTTTCCCGCGTCAGGATCGCTTCAAAAACGATCTGTGGAGGCAAACTTAGCTGCTTTGCCGCCAGTTCACTGATAATCTCCAGCGCGCGTTTTTTGCTCTGGCAATGCACGCCGCTGCGTGTACATTCCTGGTTAAGTACACTGCTCAGTTGTAGAGTTGTATCGTTATTTATCATAATTTCACCTAAGAACCTGCCCCTTCAAGTGAGAAAACAGGTTCGGAGCGCTAACTGTACAAATGGCCCGTTGTTGTACACAACAGGCCGTCCTGCACCCGCTAACTGCCCGGACAATTAGTGTTGTTTCAGTTTATCTTTATGTTTGGTCAGCTGTCTTGCCAGCTTATCGATTAAGCCGTCAATGGCGGCATACATGTCCTGACCTTCCGCACTGGCGTGAATTTCGCCACCGTTGACGTGCAGGGTTGCATCCGAGATGTGGGTGACCTTCTCCACTTTCAACACAATGTAGACCTGATTGATTCTGTCGAAATACTGTTCGAGCTTCGCGAACTTGGTATTGACGAAGTCGCGCAGGGCTTCAGTGATCTCGACGTTGTTTCCAGTGATGTTGAGCTGCATAGTGTCTTCCTTATCGGTTGGGTCAAACCAGCTGTTTACGCTGATTCGACGGCGGAATGGATAAAGACTCTCGGTACTTCGCAACGGTGCGGCGCGCCACCATGATACCCTGTTCCGACAGCAAAGATGTTAACTTGCTGTCGCTCAGCGGTTTCGCGGGGTTTTCGGCCGCAATCAGCTTTTTCACCAGCGCGCGGATAGCCGTGGAGGACGCTTCGCCACCGCCTTCGGTGTTCACATGGCTGGAGAAAAAATACTTCAGTTCAAAAATGCCGCGCGGACTGTGCAGGTATTTCTGCGTGGTCACACGGGAAATGGTTGATTCGTGCATTTCGACGGCCTGGGCGATATCCGCCAGCACCATCGGTTTCATAAATTCTTCGCCCTGCTCAAAGAAGGCCTGCTGTTGCTCGACGATACAGCGGCTGACGCGCAGGAGCGTATCGTTACGGCTCTCCAGGCTTTTAATCAGCCATTTCGCGTCCTGCAAATTGCTGCGAATGTACTGACTGTCGGCATCGTTACGCCCGCCGCTACACATTGCCGCATAGTGCTGATTGATCTGCAGCCGGGGGATGCTGTCGCCGTTCAGTTCGACCGTCCAGCGGCCATTGTGCTTACGCACCAGTACATCCGGAATGACGTATTCAGGTTCACTGGTCTGGATCGACTGGCCGGGCCTGGGATCGAGCGACTGGATAAAATTGACCGCCTCTTTGAGCACGTCTTCTTTCAGGCGCGTCACGCGCATCAGGGTGCGGAAGTCATGATTCGCCAGCAGATCAAGGTGATCGCTGACGATCAACCGGGCTTCGTCGAGAAACGGGGTGGCCTTATCAAACTGGGACAGTTGGATCAGCAGACAGTCGCGCAGATCTTTCGCCGCCACGCCAACCGGATCAAAGCGCTGGATGCGTTTCAGGACCGCTTCGACCTCATCAATGTCCACCTCCTCGTCGCCCATGCTGTCGAGAATGTCTTCCAGAGAGACGGTGAGATATCCGGTGTCATCCACGGCATCAACGATGGAAGTGGCTATCGCGCGGTCTGTATCGGAGAAGGGCGTCAGCTCCACCTGCCACATCAGGTAATCCTGAAGGGACTGGGTGGTCTCGCCCTGATAAACGGGAAGCTCGTCGTCGATGTAATCTCCGCTGGTGCCGGATGGCGTACCGGCGGTATAGATCTCATCCCAACTGGCGTCGAGCGGCAGCTCTTCCGGCATCTCTTTTTGTTCGAGCGCGTCAGCGGCGTCCAGCGTTTCGCTGTCCTGCGTTTCGCGGGTTTCCACTTCATCATGAACGTCGGTTTGCTCAAGCAGCGGATTGCTTTCCAGCGCCTGTTGCAGCTCCTGCTGAAGTTCCAGCGTGGACAGCTGCAGCAGACGGATAGCCTGCTGAAGTTGCGGCGTCATCGCCAATTGTTGGCTGAGCCTGAGTTGCAAACCTTGCTTCATGTTCAGAGTCGTTTTCCCCCGCTATAACGTCGCGAACTTCTACCCTATCAGAGTCTGAAGTCTTCCCCAAGGTATACGCGCTTAACGTGTTCATCCTGGAGAATTTCCGTTGGCGTGCCGTGGGCGATCAGATGTCCCTGGCTGACGATATAGGCGCGTTCACATACTGCCAGCGTTTCACGGACGTTATGGTCGGTGATCAGAACGCCCAGGCCGCTGTCGCGCAGGTGCTCAATGATACGTTTGATGTCGATGACGGAGATCGGGTCAACGCCCGCAAACGGTTCATCAAGCAGGATAAATTTCGGGTTTGCGGCCAGCGCGCGTGCGATCTCGACACGGCGGCGTTCGCCCCCGGAAAGCGACTGTCCCATGCTGTCGCGCAGGTGCTCAATGTGAAATTCTTCCATCAGCTCGTTGGCGCGATCTTCGCGTTGCTCGCTGGTAAGATCGTCGCGAATTTGCAGTACCGCCATCAGGTTATCGAACACGCTCAGGCGGCGGAAGATCGATGCTTCCTGCGGCAGATAGCCAATACCGCGGCGCGCGCGGGCGTGCAGCGGCAGCAAACTGATGTCTTCATCATCAATGATGATGTTACCGGCGTCGCGCGGCACAATGCCGACCACCATATAGAACGTGGTGGTTTTACCCGCGCCGTTAGGCCCGAGCAGACCGACAATTTCGCCTGAGTTAACGGTCAGACTGACATCTTCCACGACGCGGCGGCCTTTGTAGGCCTTCGCCAGATTCTTTGCAGTTAATGTTGCCATAACGAATTAGTTACTCTTTTTCTGAGCCGGAGCCTGGTCTTTATTTTTGTCCTGCAGCTGGGACGGTACCAGAACGGTGGTCACGCGCTTGCCTTTCTCGCTGAACGCCTGCATTTTTTGCTCTTTCACCAGATAGGTAATCTTGTCGCCGGTGATGTTGCTGTCGAGCTGTTCCAGGTAAGCATTGCCAGTAAGCACGACGAAGTCTTTCGCCAGCTCGTAGTGCATCTTCGAGGCGCGGCCTTTGACCGGCTTCCCGTTGTCCTGCATTTGATAGAAAGTGGCCGGGTTGCCGAAGCCGTCAATGACCTCTTTGCCTTCTTCGCCGCCCGGGCGGGTCACGACAACTTTATCGGCGTTGATTTTAATGGTGCCCTGGGTCACGACGACATTGCCGGTGAAGGTGACGACGTTACCTTGCATATCCAGAGACTGCTGGTCCGACTCGATATGGATCGGCTGCTCGGTATCGCCGGTGACGGCGAACGCTGGAATGCTGGCGGCCAGAAGGGCGCTGGCAAGCACAAGATTAAGGCTGAGTTTGTTTGTTTTGAATTTCATAGGAGGTTCTAACCTTTTCAATCAGCTCGGCGTTCTTGCTGCGTAAGTTGCCGCGCATTTTCAGTCCGCTGGAGTTAAATGTTGTTCCGTATAACGTGACAAGATCCTCAGACGTGACATCCTGCGTCACGAGGTTGATCTGCGCGTTATCGGTGGTAATTTTGCGAAGTTGAGCGTCAGGCACCAGCGCGTTGACTTCAACGTGACCATACAGATACAGCATCCGATCGTCGGTCAGCTTGGCTTTATCCGCCTTGATTGACCACGTAGGGACCTTGTCCTTATCAAAGGTGGTTAATACCGGTTGAGTAAACCACGAAATGGCTTCATCCGAGAAATACTCAACGTTCTGCGCAATTAAACGATAGCTCAGCGCGCCTTCCGGGCTGTACACGACGGTATCGGTATGCTCGCTCTTATAAGTGGGATCGCTCGTGTTTACCACCACCTGCGCGGTATCGTCTTTATCGGCCAGATTAATACCAATCAGCACCAGCACGGCCAACGACAGTAGAATGATAACCCAACGTCTGGCTTTACTCATATCGATTGCCCTTTGGCCTCATCAAGCTTACCCTGCGCCAGCAGGAGTAAATCGCACACTTCCCGTACCGCACCGCGTCCGCCAGCGATTTTCGTGACGTAATCCGCGCGCGGAATCAGTAACGGATGCGCATCCGCGACCGCGACGCTCAGGCCGATTTTTTCCATCACTGGCCAGTCGATCAGGTCATCGCCGACGTACGCCACGTTTTCCGGAGCAATCGCCAGCTTATCCAGCAGATCGTGAAACGCCAGCAGCTTGTCAGACTGGCCCTGATACAGATGGGTGATCCCCAGGGTGGCGCAGCGATCTTCTACCAGTTTAGCCTTTCGCCCGGTAATAATGGCAACGTCGATATCAGACGTCAGCGCACAGCGGATGCCGTAACCGTCGCGTACGTTAAAGGCTTTTAGCTCTTCACCGTTGTTACCCATGTAAATCAGCCCATCCGACAGCACGCCGTCGACGTCAAGAATCAGCAGCCGAATGTTCTCTGCTTTGGCGATGACTTCAGCGCTAACGGGGCCATAACAGGTCGCAAGCGACGCACCTGCTTTACTCATTTCTTTTATCCTTGAATTGCTACACAACGCCTGCACGCAGGAGATCATGCATATGTAACACACCGAGTAACTGGTCGCCATCGGCAACCATTACTGAGGTGATATGGCGGGACTGCATTAAGTTCAGCGCATCGACCGCCAGAATCCCGGGACGCACGCGGATACCGCCCGGCGTCATCACGTCGGCGATACCTAACTGTCGTACGTCAACGCCCATATCAAAGACGCGACGTAAATCGCCGTCGGTGAAGATACCGTCGATCTTCATCGCATCGTCGCAAATCACGGTCATACCGAGATTTTTACGGGTGATTTCCAGCAACGCCTCGCGCAGGCTGGCGTCTTTGCGTACATGGGGGATTTCATCCCCGGTATGCATAATATCGTTAACGCGCAGTAAAAGTTTACGCCCCAGCGCGCCGCCCGGATGAGACAACGCGAAATCCTCGGCGGTAAACCCGCGCGCTTTTAACAATGCCACCGCCAGCGCATCGCCCATGACTAATGTGGCCGTGGTGCTGCTGGTCGGCGCCAGCCCCAACGGGCAGGCCTCTTTCGGTACTTTAACACACAGATGCACATCCGCGGCACGCGCCATGCTGCTTTCTGGCCGGCCAGTGATACAGATGAGCTGCACCTGGAGGCGTTTGAGTACGGGAATTAACGCGGCAATCTCGCTGGATTCGCCGGAGTTGGAGATGGCAATCACCACATCCTGCGAGGTTACCATGCCGAGATCGCCATGGGCGGCTTCACCCGGATGCACAAAAAAGGAGGACGTGCCGGTGCTGGCGAACGTCGCGGCCATTTTGCGTCCGATATGCCCCGATTTTCCCATGCCCATGACTACCACTTTGCCAGTGCAGTTGAACATCTTCTCACAGGCGAGGGTGAAGTCCTGATTGATGTACTGATCAAGCTCCGCCAGGCCTTCACGTTCAATCGCCAGGACCTCTTTACCGGCCTGCTGAAAGTCAAAACCCGGTTGTAACGCTAAGTGCGACATAATCTGTTTCCAGTTATCCAACAAGGAGCGGCGACAGCCAATACAACATCGCCAGCCATATGATAAAACCGCCGGTCAGCAGTACGCCCGCGCCGCGACCGGACTGGCGGGGGCGCCGCCAGCAGAGTAATGCAAAAATGACGCTTACCAGTAGCATCACGCTGTAATCGCGGCTAAACGCCAGCGGGTTGACCTCGCCGGGCGTCAGCAGCGCGGGCAGGCCAAGGACCAGAGCGAGATTAAAAATGTTCGCCCCAATAATATTGCCTACCGCGATATCGTTCTCACCTTTACGCACGCCGGCAATCGCGGTCGCCAACTCCGGCAGGCTGGTGCCGATAGCGATAACCGTCAGGCCGATGGTCAGTTCGCTCATCGCAAAGTAATTGGCAATAACGGTGGCGTTATCAACCACCATGCGGGTGGCCATCGGCATTATGATAAGCGCGATGCCCAGCCATAAAAACGCCACCGGCAGCCCGCCTTCGCGCGGTAGCTCCGCCAGTTGTTCGCGGGTGAGGCTGTCATTGCCCTGGCGTTCGGCCAGACGGGCGATTTTAACAATGAACAGCAGCCATAACACCGCTAACAACAGCAAAAATATGCCATCGCTACGGCTTAGCTGACCGTCGTAAAGTACGGAACCGGCCACTACGCTGACCAGCAACATTAACGGTAATTCGCGACGCAGAATATCGGAATGCACGGTAAAGGGGTGGATCAGCGCGGCAAGCCCCAGGATCAACAGGATATTGGTGATATTGGATCCGATCGCGGCGCCAACGGCGAGATCCAGCTGCCCGTGCAGGGAGGCGGCGAGCGAAACGATGATCTCTGGTAACGACGTGCCGATACTGACCACCGTCATGCCGATGATCAGCGGCGGGACCCCCAACGTTCGGCATAAAATAGACGCGGCGAACACCAGACGGTCGGCGCCGTAGACGACCAGAAGTAAACCAATAATTAACAGCGCCGTTGCTAAAAGCATCTAAAGTCCTTTCTTCAGGTATACTCGCCGGTCACCGGGATCCTCTGGAAACCGTAACGAAGTCTTAATTTTGACTTTATGCAGCTAAAAAGTAAAACAAATGCCAGCTTTAGCTAACCAGGGCAGGTAATATTCTGTAAATATGTTGGGTTCATGGCGCCATTCAACGCCATGCTTTGATCAACACGTAATACAAAGGATGAATGAATGGGTGAGTCTGCGGCGAATTTAGTCGATATGCGCGACGTCAGCTTTACGCGTGGCGACCGCTGCATTTTCGATAATATCTCCCTGACGGTGCCGCGTGGAAAGATCACCGCGATCATGGGACCATCGGGCATCGGTAAAACGACGCTCCTGCGCCTGATCGGCGGTCAAATTTCCCCAGACAAGGGCGAGATCCTGTTTGATGGCGAGAATATTCCCGCCATGTCGCGTTCGCGGCTCTACACGGTGCGTAAACGGATGAGTATGCTGTTTCAGTCGGGCGCGCTCTTTACCGACATGAACGTTTTCGATAACGTCGCCTATCCGCTGCGCGAACATACCACGCTGCCCGCGCCGTTACTGAAAAGTACAGTCATGATGAAGCTCGAAGCGGTCGGTCTGCGCGGGGCGGCCAGACTGATGCCGTCCGAACTCTCCGGCGGAATGGCCCGGCGCGCCGCGCTGGCGCGCGCTATCGCGCTGGAACCGGACCTTATCATGTTCGATGAACCGTTCGTGGGGCAGGATCCCATCACGATGGGCGTACTGGTTAAATTGATCTCTGAATTAAACAGCGCGCTGGGCGTCACCTGCGTGGTGGTTTCTCACGATGTGCCTGAAGTCCTGAGCATTGCCGATCACGCCTGGATCATGGCGGACAAGAAAATTGTCGCCCACGGTAGCGCGCAAGGACTGCAGGAGAACGCCGATCCGCGCGTCCGTCAATTCCTGGACGGTATTGCCGACGGGCCGGTCCCGTTCCGCTATCCGGCGGGCGATTATCATTCTGATCTACTCGGAACAGGGAGTTAAGCCACACATGCTGTTAAATGCACTGGCGACGCTGGGACACAAAGGTATCAAAACCGTCAGCTCGTTTGGGCGCGCCGGGTTAATGTTATTCAATGCGCTGGTCGGCAAACCGGAATTTCGTAAACATGCGCCGCTGTTGGTGCGCCAACTCTATAATGTCGGCGTCCTGTCGATGCTTATCATTCTGGTGTCGGGCGTGTTTATCGGCATGGTGCTGGGGCTACAGGGGTATCTGGTGCTCACCACCTACAGCGCGGAAACCAGCCTTGGCATGCTGGTGGCGCTGTCGCTGCTGCGTGAGCTTGGCCCGGTTGTCGCGGCGCTGCTGTTTGCCGGACGCGCGGGTTCCGCGTTAACCGCGGAAATCGGTCTGATGCGCGCCACCGAGCAGCTGTCCAGTATGGAAATGATGGCCGTTGATCCGCTACGCCGGGTGATTTCGCCGCGCTTCTGGGCTGGCGTGATTTCGCTGCCGCTGCTAACCATTCTGTTTGTCGCGGTCGGTATCTGGGGCGGCTCCCTGGTCGGCGTAAGCTGGAAAGGGATCGACCCGGGATTCTTCTGGTCGGCGATGCAAAACGCCGTCGACTGGCGTCTCGACCTGGTGAACTGTTTGATTAAAAGCGTGGTGTTCGCCATCACCGTAACATGGATTGCATTATTCAATGGATATGATGCGATCCCGACCTCGGCAGGGATCAGCCGGGCGACCACACGCACCGTTGTGCACTCGTCGCTGGCCGTTCTGGGCCTGGATTTTGTGCTGACCGCTTTGATGTTTGGGAATTGAGTTCATGCAAACGAAAAAAAATGAAATTTGGGTGGGGATTTTCTTATTAGCGGCGCTGCTGGCGGCGCTGTTTGTCTGCCTGAAAGCGGCAAACGTAACGTCGATGCGCACAGAGCCGACCTACACGATTTATGCGACCTTCGATAATATCGGCGGCCTGAAAGTGCGCTCGCCGGTGCGCATTGGCGGGGTGGTCGTGGGACGCGTCGCGGATATTTCGTTAGATCCGAAAACTTATTTACCGCGCGTCACGCTGGATATCGAAGAACGTTATAACCACATTCCTGACACCAGCTCGTTGAGCATCCGGACCTCCGGTTTGCTGGGCGAACAATATCTGGCGCTGAACGTCGGTTTTGAGGACCCGGAGCTGGGAACGTCTATCCTCAAAGATGGCGGCACGATTCAGGACACTAAATCCGCGATGGTGCTGGAAGATATGATTGGTCAGTTCCTTTACAACAGTAAGGGGGATGACAATAAGAATTCTGGCGATGCGCCAGCGCCGGCCGAAGGCAATAATGACGCTAACGGGCCTGCGGGCACAACGAATTAATCTCAGGAGATTCGACATATGTTTAAACGATTGATGATGGTGGCTCTGCTGGTGTTTGCACCACTGACCGCCGCCACTGCAGCCGATCAAACTAACCCGTACAAGCTGATGAACGAAGCGGCGCAAAAAACGTTCGACAGACTGAAAAATGAACAGCCGAAAATCCGTTCGAATCCGGACTACCTGCGCGACGTCGTCGATCAGGAACTGCTGCCGTATGTGCAGGTGAAATATGCGGGCGCGCTGGTGCTGGGCCGTTACTACAAAGAAGCGACCCCCGCGCAGCGCGAAGCCTATTTCGCCGCGTTCCGTGAATACCTGAAGCAGGCTTACGGACAGGCGCTGGCGATGTACCACGGTCAGACTTACCAGATTGCGCCTGAACAACCGCTGGGCGATGCGACGATCGTGCCGATCCGCGTCACCATTATCGATCCTAACGGTCGCCCGCCGGTGCGCCTCGACTTTCAGTGGCGTAAAAACACCCAGACGGGCAACTGGCAGGCCTATGACATGATCGCCGAAGGCGTCAGCATGATCACCACTAAACAAAACGAGTGGAGCGACCTGCTGCGAACCAAAGGGATCGACGGCCTGACCGCGCAACTGAAATCTATCGCACAGCAGAAAATCACGCTGGATGAGAAGAAGTAATGACGCAGTCACTCAGTTGGACGCGTAAAGGCGATACGCTGGCGCTGATGGGAGAGCTGGATCAGGACGTGGTAAATCCGCTATGGGATGCGCGCGTTGAGGCAATGCAAGGCGTCACCTGTATCGACCTGAGCCAGATTTCCCGCGTCGATACCGGTGGGCTGGCGCTGCTGCTCCATCTTATCGATCAGGCAAAAAAGCAGGGCGCCCGTGTTTCGTTGCAGGGGGTGAACGATAAAGTTTACACCCTGGCGCAGCTGTATAATCTGCCTGAGGACGTTCTTCCTCGCCTGTAATTTGCGCCGGGTAGCTTACTGGCTATCCGGTCTTTTCCTGTCGTTCTGATCACCGCGTTAGCGTCACCATCAGGCAACTTTACGTTGATCGCCCTTTTGCTTATTTATGACAGCGCAACTTTGCTCTAAGATGTTGGGCTGTTTTCACTATCTGACGAATATAGAGCCCATGGAAAATAATGAAATCCAGAGCGTGCTGATGAACGCACTCTCCCTCCAGGAAGTCCACGTCTCCGGCGATGGCAGTCACTTTCAGGTTATTGCCGTGGGTGAGATGTTTGACGGTATGAGCCGGGTGAAGAAACAGCAGACCATCTATGCCCCGCTGATGGAGTATATTGCGGACAACCGCATTCATGCTCTGTCCATCAAAGCGTATACCCCCGCAGAGTGGGCGCGCGATCGCAAACTTAACGGTTTTTGAGCTACGGGAGAAATACCGGTAGCGACGATGAATTTTAACTGAGAACAACATCATGGATAAATTTCGTGTACAGGGGCCAACGAAGCTCCAGGGCGAAGTCACCATTTCAGGTGCAAAAAACGCCGCACTGCCGATCCTCTTTGCGGCGCTGCTGGCGGAAGAACCGGTCGAGATCCAGAACGTCCCGAAACTGAAAGATGTGGATACGTCCATGAAGCTGCTGAGCCAGCTTGGCGCCAAAGTGACGCGTAACGGCTCTGTGCACATTGATGCGCGCGACGTCAACGTATTCTGCGCGCCGTATGATTTGGTGAAAACCATGCGCGCGTCGATCTGGGCGCTGGGTCCGCTGGTCGCCCGTTTTGGTCAGGGCCAGGTTTCGCTGCCGGGCGGCTGTACTATCGGCGCACGTCCGGTTGACCTGCATATCACCGGTCTTGAGCAACTGGGTGCGACCATTAAGCTGGAAGAAGGTTATGTGAAGGCCTCTGTCGACGGACGACTGAAAGGCGCGCATATCGTGATGGATAAAGTCAGCGTTGGCGCGACGGTCACCATCATGTGCGCAGCGACCCTTGCGGAAGGCACCACCATTATTGAAAACGCCGCGCGTGAGCCGGAAATTGTCGATACGGCGAATTTCCTGGTGACGCTGGGGGCGAAGATCTCCGGTCAGGGGACCGATCGGATTACGATCGAAGGCGTTGAACGTCTGGGCGGCGGCGTGTACCGCGTACTGCCGGACCGTATCGAAACCGGCACCTTCCTGGTCGCGGCGGCTATCTCCCGCGGTAAGATCATCTGCCGCAACGCGCAGCCGGATACGCTGGACGCCGTGTTGGCGAAGCTGCGCGACGCCGGTGCGGATATCGAAGTGGGCGAAGACTGGATCAGCCTCGACATGCATGGCAAACGCCCGAAAGCGGTAAACGTGCGTACGGCGCCGCATCCGGCGTTCCCGACCGATATGCAGGCGCAGTTTACGCTGCTGAACCTGGTGGCGGAAGGCACGGGCTTCATTACTGAAACCGTGTTTGAAAACCGTTTTATGCATGTGCCGGAGCTGAGTCGCATGGGCGCGCATGCGGAAATCGAAAGCAATACCGTGATTTGCCACGGCGTCGATAAACTTTCCGGCGCCCAAGTGATGGCAACCGACCTGCGTGCTTCTGCAAGCCTCGTGCTGGCAGGATGTATTGCAGAAGGAACCACAGTGGTCGATCGTATTTATCATATCGATCGCGGTTACGAGCGCATTGAAGATAAACTGCGTGCGCTGGGCGCGAACATCGAGCGCGTAAAAGGCGAGTAATTCGGACGCATTCGTCACGAATAAACAGGTAGCCCCATCGCGAAAGGGGCTACCGTTCTGCCGTGTCACTCGGTGCCTGGCTTCTCCCGACGCGACGCTCTCATCAGGCGCGTTCTGTCGATGAATTCATGCGTTTTGGCGTCGTGATAGCGCGACGGCCAGATCACCCACGGTTCCGTTCCCAGCGCTTTGGCAATAATCAGTTCGCCTTTCGGCCACGGTCGGGTTAAGGCATTGGCCAGCGTCGAAGAACTTAATCCGTTTCTGCGCGATTCAGCCGCCATTGATGTCCCTCTTTTGCGTAATCCCGCGATGATATCAGCGGGATGCCAGTCGATCAGTTTGCTCTCCATTTTTCCCTCGCTCCTTAACTTGTTCATGGGAATTTTGAACAATAAACCTGAGAAACACACTATACGCCGCAAGAACAAATGTTCTAAAAAGTTCATGTAAAGAGAGCGAATATTCAGAATATGCCAGGAGTTATTACAGCTATTGCAAGGGGTTTATGGATGAGCAAAATAATTAAAGAAATTTACTGGAATTTATATGAATCCATCCCGCGCGATACGGGATGGAGAGGATGTGTTTAACGGTCGCGCTGGACGGCGATATGCGCGAGGCCAATCAGCGCGTCGCGCCACGGCGTGTCCGGTAGGATCTGCAGGGCGGCGATGGCCTTATCCGCTTCTTCTTCCGCGCGCTGGCGTGTCCATTCCAGCGAGCCGCAGGCGTTCATCGCATCCAGAACCGGTTCCAGAAGATGTCGGCCGTTTCCTTGTTCAATGGCGGTGCGAATCATTTGCGCTTGTTCAGGCGTACCGTGACGCATCGCATGCAGCAGGGGAAGGGTTGGCTTGCCTTCGTTCAGATCATCACCCACGTTTTTACCAAGTTGCTCGCCGTCGGCGCTGTAATCCAGCAAATCGTCAATCAACTGGAAAGCGGTGCCGAGGTAACGGCCATAGTCCTGTAACCCTTTTTCCTGCGCGCCAGTACAGCCCGCAAGGATACCGGAGCATTGCGCCGCCGCTTCAAACAGGCGCGCGGTCTTGCTGTAGATGACGCGCATGTAGTTTTCTTCGGTGATGTCCGGGTCGTTAACGTTCATCAACTGCAGCACTTCGCCTTCTGCGATGACGTTAACGGCTTCGGACATCACTTCCAGTACCTTCAGCGAGCCAAGGCTGGTCATCATCTGAAACGCGCGGGTATAGATAAAGTCGCCGACCAGAACGCTGGCGGCGTTACCAAACGCGGCGTTGGCGGTGGCTTTGCCACGACGCATGTCGGATTCGTCCACCACATCGTCGTGAAGCAGGGTGGCGGTGTGGATAAACTCGATCAGCGCCGCGATAGTGACATGGGCATTTCCCTGATAACCCACGGCGCGCGCCGCGAGTACCGCAATCATCGGACGGATACGTTTTCCGCCACCGCTCACAATGTAATAGCCCAACTGGTTGATCAACTGGACGTCGGAATTAAGCTGTTCAAGGATTGTCGCATTGACACCCGCCATATCTTGCGCGGTTAACTCGTTGATTTTTTCTAAATTCATCGCAAAAGCCGGGCTTTTCGCCCTGTTTACCTGACGGTACATCAAGGTAACTTAGGGTTTAGGGTTAGAAATAAATGCTGATTGTACTGAAAAAACGCCGCAGATAAACGTTACCATACACGTTGTGTTTTTTTTCTTCATGTATTGACTGTAGCACTTGTCAAAGGCTCACGTTTTGCGTAATATTCGCGCCCTATTGTGAATATTTATAGCGCACTCTGAATCATTCAAAAGGTGTGCGCGGAAGCGGAGTTTTTTATGTACGCGGTTTTCCAAAGTGGTGGTAAACAACACCGAGTAAGCGAAGGTCAGACCGTTCGCCTGGAAAAGCTGGACATCGCAACTGGCGAAACTGTTGAGTTCGCTGAAGTTCTGATGATCGCAAACGGTGAAGAAGTCAAAATCGGCGTTCCTTTCGTTGATGGCGGCGTAATCAAAGCTGAAGTTGTTGCTCACGGTCGTGGCGAGAAAGTTAAAATCGTTAAGTTTCGTCGTCGTAAACACTATCGTAAGCAGCAGGGCCATCGTCAGTGGTTCACTGATGTGAAAATTACTGGCATCAGCGCCTAAGACCTGAGGAGAGATTTAAATGGCACATAAAAAGGCTGGCGGCTCCACTCGTAACGGTCGCGATTCAGAAGCTAAACGCCTGGGCGTTAAGCGTTTCGGTGGCGAAACCGTTCTGGCGGGTAGCATCATCGTTCGTCAACGTGGTACCAAATTCCACGCTGGTGCTAACGTAGGTTGCGGTCGTGACCACACTCTGTTTGCTAAAGCAGACGGTAAAGTGAAATTTGAAGTTAAAGGCCCGAACAACCGTAAATACATCAGCATCGTTGCTGAGTAAGTTTTTCGTGGTCCGGTAACGGATTAAAGCCCCGCACCTGTTGCGGGGCTTTTTACATTCGACGACCGGTAAATATGCTCGTGAAACCGTTCCTTTTCGGCTCACGAGCCCTTGCAGGGAAACGGGCATGAAGCAGCAGGCTGGCATTGGCATTCTTTTGGCGCTCACCACCGCGATGTGTTGGGGGGCTTTGCCAATTGCGATGAAGCAAGTGCTGGAGGTGATGGAACCTCCTACCGTCGTGTTTTACCGTTTTTTAATGGCCAGCGTTGGTCTGGGGGCGATCCTGGCGGTGAAGCGCAGGCTGCCGCCGCTGCGAATTTTCCGTAAGCCGCGCTGGTTGGTGCTGTTGGCGATTGCCACCGGCGGGCTTTTTGGTAATTTCATTCTGTTCAGCTCTTCCCTGCAATATCTTAGCCCGACAGCCTCGCAGGTTATTGGGCAACTGTCGCCGGTTGGTATGATGGTTGCCAGCGTATTTATTCTCAAAGAGAAAATGCGCGGTACGCAGATCATCGGCGCAATGATGCTGCTGAGTGGGCTGGTAATGTTCTTCAACACCAGCCTGGTCGAAATCTTTACCAAACTGACCGATTACACCTGGGGCGTCATTTTTGGCGTTGGCGCGGCGATGGTCTGGGTGAGTTATGGCGTTGCGCAAAAAGTATTATTGCGGCGTCTGGCGTCACCGCAGATCCTGTTTTTACTGTACACTTTATGTACGATAGCGCTATTGCCGCTGGCGAAGCCAGGGGTGATCGCGCAGCTCAGCGACTGGCAGCTTGCCTGTTTGATTTTCTGCGGGCTGAATACGCTGGTAGGATATGGCGCCCTGGCGGAAGCGATGGCGCGCTGGCAAGCGGCGCAGGTGAGCGCGTTAATCACGCTTACCCCGCTGTTTACCTTGTTATTTTCAGATCTTTTATCTGTGGCCTGGCCCGATTTCTTCGCCAGACCGATGTTAAACCTTTTAGGTTATCTCGGTGCGTTTGTCGTGGTTGCGGGCGCGATGTACTCCGCCATTGGTCATCGAATTTGGGGCGGATTACGCAAGCATGAACCGGTGGTATCGCAACCCCGCTCAGGCGAATGATTTACGGAGAGTAAAATGAAGTTTGTTGATGAAGCGACGATTCTGGTCGTTGCAGGCGATGGTGGTAACGGTTGTGTCAGCTTCCGTCGCGAAAAATACATCCCGAAAGGCGGCCCTGACGGCGGCGATGGCGGTGACGGCGGTGACGTCTGGCTGGAAGCGGACGAAAACCTTAACACCCTGATCGACTACCGTTTTGAGAAATCCTTCCGCGCGGAGCGTGGTCAGAATGGCGCCAGCCGTGACTGCACCGGTAAACGCGGTAAAGATGTCACCATTAAAGTGCCGGTCGGCACACGCGTGATCGATCAGGGCACTGGCGAAACCATGGGCGATATGACCAAACACGGTCAGCGTCTGATGGTGGCGAAAGGCGGCTGGCACGGTCTGGGGAATACCCGTTTTAAATCTTCCGTAAACCGTACCCCGCGTCAGAAGACCATGGGGACGCCGGGTGATAAGCGCGACCTGTTACTGGAGCTGATGCTGCTGGCTGACGTCGGTATGCTCGGTATGCCAAACGCCGGTAAATCGACCTTTATCCGCGCAGTGTCGGCGGCGAAACCAAAAGTGGCGGATTATCCGTTTACCACGCTGGTGCCGAGCCTTGGCGTGGTGCGTATGGATAATGAGAAGAGCTTTGTGGTCGCGGACATCCCGGGGCTGATTGAAGGCGCTTCTGAAGGCGCAGGGTTGGGGATTCGCTTCCTGAAGCACCTTGAGCGCTGCCGTGTTCTGCTGCATCTCATCGACATCGATCCGATCGACGGTTCCGATCCGGTGGAAAACGCCCGTATCATCATCGGCGAACTGGAGAAGTACAGCCAGGATCTGGCGTCCAAGCCGCGCTGGTTAGTGTTCAACAAGATCGATCTGCTGGATAAAGCCGAAGCGGAAGAGAAAGCGAAAGCGATCGCCGACGCGTTGGGCTGGGAAGGTAAATATTATCTCATCTCTGCCGCCAGCCAACTGGGCGTGAAAGATCTCTGTTGGGATGTGATGACCTTTATCATCGAGAATCCAATCGTTCAGGCTGAAGAAGCGAAGCAGCCGGAAAAAGTCGAATTCATGTGGGATGACTACCACCGCCAGCAGCTCGCGGAAGTCGAAGACGAAGCGGAAGATGACTGGGATGACGACTGGGACGAAGACGACGAAGAAGGCGTTGAGTTCATTTATAAGCGTTAACCTGTGTAATGCGAAGCGCCGGATGGCGCTTCGCTTCTCCGGCATTACCGCCCGCCTAGTTGTTCTGATAAATATCCTTGTACAACCGGCTTTCGAAACGCACCAGCGGAATTCGGCGGTTACGCTGCTCGGCTGGCGCAACCGCATAGCCTGACAGATACTGTACGAATGCCATACGCTGCCCGCTTGCGGTAGTGATGAACCCTGCCAGGTTATAAACGCCCTGAAGCGAACCGGTTTTCGCCGACACCTTACCATCCACTCCCGCCTGATGCAGGCCCGCCCGGTATTGCAGAGAGCCGTCATAGCCCGCCAGCGGAAGCATAGAGATGAAGTTCAGCTCGTTGTCGTGCTGGGCGATATATTGCAGCACCTGCATCATGGTCGCAGGGGCTATCAGGTTGTGGCGAGAAAGACCGGAACCATCGGCGATAATGGTATTGCCAATATCTACGCCCGCCTGCTGACGAAGGATCTGGCGTACCGCATCGGATCCGGCGCGCCAGGTGCCCGGCACGTTGAAACGGGCATGGCCAATCATGCGAAAGACGGTATCGGCAATCATGTTGTCCGACTTTTTCAGCATAATCTTAAGCAGATCGTGCAACGGGGCGGACTGTTTGCTGGCAACAATGGTTCCCGGTTCATTGACCTGCGTCTGGCGTAATAACGTTCCGCCATAACTGATACCGGCTTGTTTTAACTCGGCTTTTAAAATTGCCCCGGCATAGCTGGCGCCATCCTGAATGGCGAAGGCTAATGGCAGCGGTTCGGCACGCTGCGGCAGGCAGCCGGTTAATGTGAAGCGGTTTAAATCTCCAGGCACCACGTCCAGCTCACAGTATTGCGCCTCAGCGGAGCCGCGAGCGAGCGTACGCACCTGGCTAAAGAAGGTGACAGGATAGTAAGACGCCACGCGAATATACGCCAAATCGTTGGGTTTCTGGGCGCTATAAAGCGAAATGGAGAAGCAGTTTCGGTCCACAATCGCAGCCGCAGGCGGGGCGCTAAAGCATTGAGTCATGTCATTCCACGGCCATCCCGGCGCTTTGTCATGACTGGCAAAAATCGAGGTATCAATGAGGATATTTCCGGTAATCTGCGTGACACCTGATTTTTTCAGGTTCGCGACCATATTCCGAATATCCTGACGTTTTAACGTCGGATCGGCACCGAATCGCGCCACTAAGTCACCCTTCAAAACGCCGCCATCGACCTGGCCTTTGGTCTCCAGCGTTGTCGTAAAACGGAAGTCCGGGCCGAGCTGTATCAGCGCCGCCAGCGCGGTGATGACTTTCTGCGTGCTGGCAGGTAGGGCCATTTGCTGACTATGATAATCAATCGCGGGGGCCGGCGCGCCAACCTTCTGCACCATGAGGGCAAGATTGGCTCCGGCAGGAAGCTGGTTGATGTACTCATCAACGTTCGCGGCCTGGACGCTGAACGCTATACTGGTGGTCAATCCGATGATAAATCTGGAAAATCGCATAATCTCGCGCTAACAACCTGGAAACAAGCCGTCATACTACGGCGCAATGCCCTGGAAAGTAAACGATGACCCATAGGGAACTCCAGGGTAAAATGAGTATCAAATTGAGAATTGTAGCTGACCTGGGTTTTTGCCCGGGTCGGTATTTTTTTGCTTCTGGCTCGGGTATGACGCCATACCGGGGCAGGCTTAACAGCCGGGGTGGACCATTGCCCCCTACAGGAATGTTTAAGAGGTATAACAAATGCAAGCTATTCCGATGACCTTACGCGGCGCAGAAAAACTGCGCGAAGAGCTGGATTTTCTGAAATCTGTACGCCGCCCTGAAATTATCGCCGCTATCGCTGAAGCGCGCGAACACGGCGATCTCAAAGAGAATGCGGAATATCACGCCGCGCGTGAGCAGCAAGGGTTTTGCGAAGGCCGCATCAAAGATATCGAAGCGAAACTGTCGAATGCGCAGGTGATCGACGTTACAAAAATGCCTAACAACGGTCGCGTGGTTTTCGGTGCGACGGTCACCGTGCTGAATCTTGATAACGATGAAGAGCAGACCTGGCGCATCGTGGGCGATGATGAGGCCGACTTTAAACAAAACCTGATTTCGGTGAATTCGCCGATTGCCCGCGGTCTGATTGGCAAAGAGCAGGATGACGTTGTGGTCATCAAAACGCCGGGCGGCGAAGTTGAGTATGAGATCACCAGGGTCGAATACCTGTAAGAATTTCCCAATACTCAAGATGTTGATGTATTGTAAAGAAAGGAAAAAGGCCGCATAGCGGCCTTTTATCAACGAACAGAGCGTGGCATTTTGCTCTCCTGCCAGCGGAAAATCCCTCGTTTTACACAGAATTTGTGTTCAACGTCAGGATATTCTTAGCGCGGCAGCGAGATTTTACGTTCTTTACTTGGGCGATAAAGCACCAGCATTTTACCGATGACCTGTACGTTACAGGCGCCGGTTTCGCGCACGATAGCGTCCACGATCAAGGTTTTGGTTTCGCGATCTTCTGATGCGATTTTCACCTTGATAAGTTCATGGTGCTCTAACGCTTGTTCAATCTCGGCCAGTACCCCTTCGGTCAAACCATTATTGCCAAGCATAACGACCGGCTTGAGCGGATGTGCCAGACCTTTCAGGTGCTGTTTTTGTTTAGTACTCAGATTCATCGTATATTTTTGCTTACGTTGGGATTGAAAACGGGTCATTCTACCGCCATCTCCCATATATCACCAAATAGTGCGTTGAAATTTACGCCGTATGGCAACGATGTTCTGCCCGGATGGGAAAGTTAAATGACAGGTAAAAAGCGTTCTGCCAGCTCGAGTCGCTGGCTTCAGGAACACTTTAGCGATAAATATGTTCAAGAGGCACAGAAAAAGGGGTTACGTTCCCGTGCCTGGTTTAAACTTGATGAAATACAGCAAAGTGACAAACTCTTTAAGCCGGGAATGACGGTTGTCGATCTCGGTGCCGCGCCAGGAGGCTGGTCACAGTATGTGGTCTCGCAAATTGGCGGCAAAGGCCGCATCATCGCTTGCGATCTTTTACCTATGGATCCTATTGTTGGTGTGGACTTTCTTCAGGGCGACTTTCGTGATGAACTAGTGATGAAAGCGCTGCTGGAACGCGTGGGTGACAGTAAAGTACAAGTTGTCATGTCAGATATGGCACCAAACATGAGCGGAACACCGGCGGTGGACATCCCCCGCGCCATGTACCTGGTGGAACTGGCGTTAGAAATGTGTCGTGATGTGCTAGCGCCGGGTGGAAGTTTTGTAGTGAAGGTGTTCCAGGGCGAAGGTTTCGATGAGTATCTAAGGGAAATTCGCTCCCTGTTTACGAAGGTGAAAGTTCGTAAGCCGGACTCTTCTCGCGCACGTTCGCGTGAAGTGTATATTGTAGCGACCGGGCGTAAACCATAACTGGTCGATTTCAGACGAAAGTTTGAAAGACGCTGGATATAGAGTATCCTGACGCTGTTTTTAACACAGTTGTAATAAGAGGTTAATCCCTTGAGTGACATGGCGAAAAACCTAATACTCTGGCTGGTCATTGCCGTTGTGCTGATGTCAGTATTCCAGAGCTTTGGGCCCAGCGAGTCTAATGGCCGTAAGGTGGATTACTCTACCTTCCTGCAAGAGGTCAACAACGACCAGGTTCGTGAAGCACGTATTAACGGACGTGAGATCAACGTTACCAAGAAAGATAGTAACCGTTACACGACCTACATTCCGGTTAACGATCCGAAGCTGCTTGATAACCTGCTGACGAAAAACGTCAAGGTTGTGGGTGAACCACCGGAAGAGCCGAGCCTGCTGGCTTCCATCTTTATTTCCTGGTTCCCGATGCTGCTGTTGATCGGTGTCTGGATCTTCTTCATGCGTCAGATGCAGGGCGGCGGTGGCAAAGGCGCCATGTCGTTTGGTAAGAGCAAAGCGCGCATGCTGACGGAAGATCAGATCAAAACCACCTTTGCCGACGTAGCAGGTTGTGACGAAGCGAAAGAAGAAGTCGGTGAACTGGTTGAATACCTGCGCGAGCCGAGCCGTTTCCAGAAACTGGGCGGTAAAATCCCGAAAGGCGTTCTGATGGTAGGGCCGCCGGGTACCGGTAAAACCCTGCTGGCGAAAGCCATCGCCGGTGAAGCGAAGGTACCGTTCTTTACCATTTCCGGTTCTGACTTCGTGGAAATGTTTGTTGGTGTCGGTGCGTCTCGCGTACGTGACATGTTCGAACAGGCCAAGAAGGCGGCGCCGTGCATTATCTTCATCGATGAAATCGACGCCGTAGGCCGCCAGCGTGGCGCAGGTCTGGGTGGCGGTCACGATGAACGTGAACAGACGCTGAACCAGATGCTGGTTGAGATGGACGGCTTCGAAGGTAACGAAGGTATTATTGTTATCGCGGCGACAAACCGTCCGGACGTTCTTGACCCGGCGCTGCTGCGTCCAGGCCGTTTTGACCGTCAGGTCGTGGTGGGGCTGCCGGATGTGCGCGGTCGTGAACAGATCCTGAAAGTCCATATGCGTCGCGTGCCGTTGGCGCCGGATATCGATGCGGCCATCATTGCCCGCGGTACGCCTGGCTTCTCCGGTGCGGACCTGGCGAACCTGGTGAACGAAGCGGCCCTGTTTGCTGCGCGTGGCAACAAGCGCGTGGTCTCCATGGTTGAATTCGAAAAAGCGAAAGACAAAATCATGATGGGTGCGGAACGTCGCTCCATGGTGATGACGGAAGCGCAGAAAGAATCGACCGCTTACCACGAAGCTGGCCATGCGATCATCGGTCGTCTGGTGCCGGAACACGATCCGGTGCATAAAGTGACGATTATTCCGCGCGGTCGTGCGCTGGGTGTGACCTTCTTCCTGCCTGAGGGCGACGCGATTAGCGCCAGCCGCCAGAAACTGGAAAGCCAGATTTCGACGCTTTACGGTGGTCGTCTGGCAGAAGAGATCATCTACGGTGTTGAACACGTTTCTACCGGCGCGTCAAACGACATCAAAGTGGCGACCAACCTGGCGCGTAACATGGTGACCCAATGGGGCTTCTCGGAAAAACTCGGTCCGTTGCTGTATGCGGAAGAAGAGGGTGAAGTGTTCCTTGGTCGAAGCGTCGCGAAAGCCAAACACATGTCCGATGAAACCGCGCGTATCATCGACCAGGAAGTGAAAGCGCTGATTGAACGTAACTACAATCGTGCGCGTCAGCTTCTGAACGATAACATGGACATCCTGCACGCAATGAAAGATGCGCTCATGAAATACGAGACCATCGATGCGCCGCAGATTGATGACCTGATGGCACGCCGTGACGTTCGCCCGCCAGCTGGCTGGGAAGAACCCGGCTCTAACAATTCTGACAACAATGGCACCCCGCGTGCGCCGCGTCCGGTTGATGAACCCCGTACGCCGAACCCGGGCAATACCATGTCAGAGCAGTTAGGCGACAAATAAGTCATACCATTGTTGATGACTGCGCGTTAATGAAAACCCTGGGGCTTGCTCCGGGGTTTTTTATGATTTCATACCAGGGATAACATTATGCAACTCTTCGCCCAGGGCACTTCACTTGATCTTAGCCATCCGCATGTGATGGGCATTCTCAATGTCACCCCAGACTCCTTCTCTGACGGTGGAACGCATAACACGCTGATCGAGGCCGTGAAGCATGCGAATCTGATGATTAACGCCGGTGCCACCATTATTGATGTTGGTGGCGAATCAACGCGTCCTGGCGCGGCTGATGTCAGCGTGGAAGAGGAATTGCAGCGGGTGATTCCGGTTGTTGAGGCGATTGCGCAGCGTTTTGAAGTCTGGATTTCAGTGGATACATCAAAGCCGGAGGTGATCCGCGAATCAGCCAGAGTGGGCGCTCACATCATTAACGACATCCGCTCGCTTTCTGAACCCGGCGCGCTGGAAGCCGCAGCGGAAACCGGTTTGCCCGTTTGCTTAATGCACATGCAGGGGCAACCGAAAACCATGCAGCAGGCGCCGAAATATGACGACGTATTCGCTGAAGTTAATCGCTACTTTATTGAGCAGATAGCACGTTGTGAAAGGGCGGGTATCGCAAAAGAGAAATTGTTACTCGACCCGGGATTCGGTTTCGGTAAAAATCTCTCCCACAACTATACATTACTGGCGCGTTTATCTGAGTTTCATCATTTTAATCTGCCGCTGTTGGTGGGAATGTCGCGCAAATCGATGGTGGGCCAGTTGCTCAACGTCGGACCTTCAGAGCGACTGAGCGGCAGCCTGGCCTGCGCGGTAATTGCGGCCATGCAGGGAGCGCAGATCATTCGTGTCCATGACGTCAAAGAAACCGTAGAAGCGATGCGTGTGGTCGAAGCCACATTGTCCGCAAAGGAAAACAAACGCTATGAGTAACCGTAAATATTTTGGTACCGATGGAATCCGTGGTCGCGTTGGCGATGCCCCGATCACCCCTGATTTCGTGCTTAAACTGGGATGGGCGGCCGGTAAAGTGCTTGCGCGCCACGGCTCCCGTAAAATCATCATCGGTAAAGATACGCGTATTTCCGGTTATATGCTGGAGTCGGCCCTGGAAGCGGGACTGGCGGCGGCGGGCTTATCCGCCTCATTTACCGGCCCGATGCCGACACCCGCCGTGGCATACCTGACGCGCACTTTCCGCGCAGAGGCTGGCATTGTGATATCAGCGTCGCACAATCCGTTCTATGACAACGGTATTAAGTTCTTTTCTATTGATGGCACCAAACTGCCGGATGCGGTGGAAGAAGCCATTGAAGCAGAAATGGAAAAAGAGATCACCTGCGTGGACTCCGCTGAACTGGGTAAAGCCAGCCGTATTGTGGACGCCGCAGGACGCTATATTGAGTTCTGCAAAGGCACATTTCCGAATGAACTGAGCCTGAATGAGTTAAAAATTGTTGTCGATTGCGCGAACGGCGCGACCTACCACATCGCGCCCAACGTGTTGCGCGAGCTGGGCGCGAAGGTCATTGCGATTGGCTGTGAACCGAACGGCGTCAATATTAACGAAGAAGTGGGCGCGACGGATGTGCGTGCTCTGCAGGCGCGCGTTGTCGCGGAAAAAGCCGACCTGGGGATTGCCCTGGACGGTGACGGTGACCGCGTGATCATGGTTGACCATGAAGGCAACAAAGTCGATGGCGATCAGATCATGTATATCATCGCCCGTGAAGCGTTGCGTCAGGGACAATTACGCGGCGGCGCCGTCGGTACGCTGATGAGCAACATGGGGCTGGAGCTGGCGCTCAAACAGCTGGGCATTCCGTTCACCCGTGCCAAAGTAGGCGACCGCTACGTGCTGGAAAAAATGCAGGAAAAAGGCTGGCGTATCGGTGCGGAAAACTCCGGGCACGTCATTCTGTTGGATAAGACCACCACGGGCGACGGCATTGTGGCGGGACTGCAGGTATTAGCGGCAATGGTGCGTAACCATATGAGTCTTCACGATCTCTGCAGCGGCATGAAAATGTTTCCGCAGATCCTCGTTAACGTGCGCTATACCGCCGGCAGCGGCGATCCGTTGGAAAACGAAACCGTGAAGGCGATAACGGCGGATGTGGAAGCGGCGTTAGGCAACCGCGGTCGCGTGCTGCTACGTAAGTCAGGCACCGAGCCGTTAATCCGCGTGATGGTGGAAGGCGAGGACGAAGCCCAGGTCACTGAATTCGCTCACCGTATCGCAGAGGCTGTAAAGGCGGTGTAAAGGTCCTTTTTACTGCATAAAAAGGCGGCAAATGCCGCCTGTTGCAGGTAGAAATGGCATGCTTTTGCTGTTTTTTTCCGCAGTTGATACAATGGCCTAAAATTGCCCTTGCGAAGGACATTCGCTTTGGTTAGTATTCACACCCGCTTCAGTGGGAAACAGTAGCTTATCCCACTTTATTGGTTTGAAGCATTGGTATGCGGCAACTCCGCAAGGAACAGGTTGATTATGTACGAAGCTCTTTTGGTAGTTTTCCTTATTGTGGCAATTGGCCTTGTCGGTCTGATCATGCTGCAGCAAGGTAAAGGCGCTGATATGGGAGCCTCCTTCGGAGCAGGCGCTTCCGCTACGCTGTTTGGTTCAAGTGGTTCTGGTAACTTCATGACCCGAATGACGGCTGTGCTGGCGACGTTGTTCTTCATCATCAGTCTGGTGCTGGGCAATATCAACAGCAATAAAACCAATAAAGGAAGTGAGTGGGAAAATCTGAGCGCGCCGGCGAAAACCGAGCAGACTCAGCCTGCGGCTCCGGCTAAGCCGACCAGCGATATCCCACAATAAGATTTTCGTGCCGAGGTGGTGGAATTGGTAGACACGCTACCTTGAGGTGGTAGTGCCCAATAGGGCTTACGGGTTCAAGTCCCGTCCTCGGTACCAATATTCCGAAAGAAAGACGCTGAAAAGCGTCTTTTTTTTCGTCTTTTATTTATGACTCTTGCTATCTGTGGTCATTTGCCTGCCGAATAGTGGTTGCGCCGACATTCGACATTATTCACGAAGCCTGATGGCGCCACGCTTATCCAGTATACAGGGTGACGCCACGTATAAAAAAGGCCGCATACGCGGCCTGGTGAAAAGCATCTTTTCCGATCACTTCGCTTTATTTTCCAGATTCTCTACCTGCGGCAGACCGGTCGCGGAAGAGGCGGTGAGCAAGCCAGACTGCGCATAGCCAAACAGCTTCTCCCGGGTGTCGGTGATATCCAGATTACGCATAGTTAACTGACCGATACGATCGTCCGGTGAGAATACAGAGTCACCTTTTTCCATCGTCAGGCGTTCCGGTTTGTAGGTCAGATTCTCTGAAACGGTATTGAGGATGGAATAATCATTACCGCGGCGCAGTTCCAGCGTGACTTCACCGGTGATCTGGCTGGCGACCCAGCGTTGCAGACCGTCACGCAGCATCAGTGCCTGAGAGTCAAACCAGCGGCCCTGATACAGCAGGCGGCCCAGCTGACGTCCGTGCGCATGATATTGCTCAATAGTGTCTTCATTATGAATGCCAGTCAGCAAACGTTCGTAGGCGATATGCAGCAGCGCCATCCCCGGGGCTTCATAAATACCGCGACTTTTCGCTTCAATGATACGGTTTTCAATCTGATCGCTCATGCCCAGACCATGACGGCCGCCGATACGGTTCGCTTCCAGCATCATCTCCACATCGTCGCTAAACGTTTTGCCGTTCAGCGCCACCGGATGCCCCTGTTCGAAACGTACGGTGACTTCTTCCGCCGGGATTTTCACGTTTTCGTCCCAGAACTTCACGCCCATGATCGGATTAACGATCTTCACGCTGGAGTTCAGAAACTCGAGGTCTTTGGCTTCGTGCGTCGCGCCGAGCATATTGGAGTCCGTGGAATACGCCTTTTCGACAGACATTTTGTAGTCGAAGCCGCAGGCGATCATAAATTCAGACATCTCGTGACGACCACCCAGCTCATCAATAAAGTCGGTGTCCAGCCACGGTTTGTAAATCTGTAGCTCAGCGTTGGTCAGCAGACCGTAGCGGTAGAAACGCTCAATATCGTTTCCTTTATAGGTGCTGCCGTCACCCCAGATATTCACACCGTCTTCTTTCATCGCGGCAACCAGCATGGTGCCGGTTACTGCGCGGCCCAGTGGCGTGGTATTAAAATAGGTCAGGCCGCCAGTGGTGTTATGAAATGCGCCACACTGAATCGCCGCGATACCTTCGGCAACCAGCTGTTTACGGCAGTCAATCAGGCGAGCGTTCTCTGCACCGTATTCCATTGCGCGACGAGGAATCGCATCGTAATCGTCCTCATCTGGCTGACCCAGATTCGCAGTATATGCATATGGGACAGCCCCTTTTTGTCGCATCCACAGCAGTGCTGCGCTGGTGTCCAGTCCGCCGGAAAAAGCGATACCAATACGTTGACCTGCCGGAAGATGCTTGAGAATCGTCGTCATAAAATAAAACCCTGCTTGATAGACTGATGGTGAGATCGGCTTTCTGCTCTTATTGCATTTTTATGCAAAATAAATGAGTTTTCATTTAAACATCTTTTTCGCAAGACAGGAAGTGTTTCATGCGTTTTTCCACCATTCGCGCCGATGGCGTGTCGCGAGAGGATGCTGTTAACAAGGTTGACACAATGGGGGAGTAATCAATATAATAGCCGCAGATTTTACGTCCCGTCCTCGGTACCAAATCCCAGCAGTATTTGCATCTTTTACCCAAAACGAGTAAAATTTGCCACGTTTCAGGCGCGGGGTGGAGCAGCCTGGTAGCTCGTCGGGCTCATAACCCGAAGGTCGTCGGTTCAAATCCGGCCCCCGCAACCACTTTCCCTTAGAGTTCTTTTTCAAATATACTGTGAAGACTTAGGCCTTCGTAGCTGGATTTGAAAAAAATTCTTTCGGAAGGTTCTCCAGACCGCAGTTGCGGTTATAGGGTTCAGTTATCTAAAGCCCCGATTTATCGGGGTTTTTTGTTATCTGACTACAGAATAACTGGGCTTTAGGCCCTTTTTTTATGTCTTGGGGGTGGGCTTGTCCACATTAGAGCAAAAATTAACAGAGATGATTACAGCGCCAGTTGAAGCCTTAGGTTACGAGCTGGTCGGCATCGAATTTATTCGCGGTCGCACATCCACACTGCGCATCTATATTGATAGTGAAGATGGCATCAATGTTGATGATTGTGCTGATGTGAGCCATCAGGTGAGCGCTGTACTGGACGTAGAAGATCCGATCACGGTGGCGTATAACCTGGAAGTCTCCTCACCGGGGCTCGACCGTCCGATGTTCACTGCTGAACACTACGCGCGTTTCCTGGGTGAAGACGTTTCGCTGGTACTCCGCATGGCGGTACAGAACCGCCGTAAATGGCAGGGCGTGATTAAAGCGGTGGATGGTGAAATGATTACCGTCACAGTCGAAGGAAAAGATGAAGTGTTCGCGCTGAGTAATATCCAGAAGGCGAACCTGGTTCCCCACTTTTAACAGTCTGGATTGAGGTGAAAAGCCCGCGATGAACAAAGAAATTTTGGCTGTTGTTGAAGCCGTATCCAACGAAAAGGCGCTGCCACGCGAGAAGATTTTTGAAGCGCTGGAAAGTGCGCTGGCTACAGCAACTAAGAAAAAATATGAACAAGAGATCGACGTTCGCGTAGAAATCGATCGTAAAAGCGGTGATTTCGATACCTTCCGTCGCTGGCTGATTGTTGAAGAAGTAACCCAGCCGACGAAAGAGATTACGCTCGAAGCGGCGCGTTTTGAAGACGAAAGCCTGAACCTGGGCGACTACGTTGAAGATCAGATCGAATCTGTCACCTTTGACCGTATCACCACCCAGACGGCAAAACAGGTTATCGTACAGAAAGTACGTGAAGCCGAACGCGCGATGGTTGTCGATCAGTTCCGTGAACACGAAGGTGAAATCATCACCGGCGTAGTGAAGAAAGTGAACCGCGACAACATCTCACTGGATCTCGGAAATAATGCTGAAGCCGTGATCCTGCGTGAAGATATGCTGCCGCGTGAAAACTTCCGTCCGGGCGACCGTATCCGCGGCGTACTGTATGCAGTCCGTCCGGAAGCGCGCGGTGCGCAACTGTTCGTTACCCGCTCCAAACCGGAAATGCTGGTCGAATTGTTCCGCATTGAAGTGCCGGAAATTGGCGAAGAAGTGATCGAAATTAAAGCGGCGGCTCGCGATCCGGGTTCCCGTGCGAAAATCGCGGTGAAAACCAACGACAAGCGTATCGACCCGGTCGGCGCCTGCGTAGGTATGCGCGGCGCGCGCGTTCAGGCGGTGTCGACCGAATTGGGCGGCGAGCGTATTGATATCGTTCTGTGGGACGATAATCCGGCGCAGTTCGTCATTAACGCAATGGCGCCTGCTGACGTCGCGTCTATCGTGGTGGATGAAGACAAACACACCATGGATATCGCCGTCGAAGCGGGTAATCTGGCGCAAGCGATTGGACGTAACGGTCAGAACGTCCGTCTGGCTTCGCAACTGAGCGGCTGGGAACTCAACGTAATGACCGTTGATGACCTGCAGGCAAAACATCAGGCTGAAGCCCACGCCGCCATCGATACCTTCACCAAATATCTCGATATTGATGAAGAGTTCGCAACAGTTCTGGTTGAAGAAGGTTTCGCAACCCTGGAAGAGCTGGCCTACGTGCCAATGAAAGAACTGCTGGAAATCGACGGCCTTGACGAGCCGACCGTTGAAGCGCTGCGCGAGCGCGCTAAAAACGCACTGACCACTCTGGCACTGGCCCAGGAAGAAAGCCTCGGTGATAACAAACCGACTGACGATCTGCTGAATCTCGACGGTATGGATCGTGAACTGGCCTTCAAACTGGCTGCCCGTGGTGTTTGTACGCTGGAAGATCTCGCCGAACAGGGCATTGATGATCTGGCTGATATCGAAGGGTTGACCGACGAAAAAGCCGGAGAGCTGATTATGGCTGCCCGTAATATTTGCTGGTTCGGTGACGAAGCGTAATAAACTGTAGCAGGAAGGAACAGCATGACAGATGTAACCGTAAAAACGCTGGCCGCAGAGATACAGACCTCCGTGGAACGCCTGGTACAGCAATTTGCTGATGCCGGTATCCCGAAGTCTGCTGATGACTCTGTGTCCGCACAAGAAAAACAGACCTTACTGGCGCACCTGAACCGTGAAAACGGTTCAGGCCCGGATAAGCTGACGCTGCAACGTAAAACGCGTAGCACCCTGAACATTCCTGGTACCGGTGGAAAAAGCAAATCGGTACAAATCGAAGTCCGCAAGAAGCGCACATTTGTGAAACGCGACCCGCAAGAGGCTGAACGTCTCGCCGCGGAGGAGCAAGCGCAGCGTGAAGCGGAAGAGCAAGCCCGTCGTGAGGCAGAAGAAGCAGCCAAACGCGAGGCGCAACAAAAAGCTGAACGTGAGGCCGCAGAACAAGCTAAGCGTGACGCCGCTGAAAAAGCGAAACGTGAAGCTGCGGAAAAAGACAAAGTGAGCAATCAACAGACTGACGATATGACCAAAACCGCCCAGGCCGAAAAAGCCCGCCGTGAAAATGAAGCTGCTGAGCTGAAGCGTAAAGCGGAAGAAGAAGCGCGCCGCAAGCTTGAAGAAGAAGCGCGTCGCGTAGCGGAAGAAGCTCGCCGTATGGCGGAAGAAAACAAATGGACGGATAACACTGAGCCGACTGAAGACACCAGTGATTATCACGTCACCACTTCTCAGCATGCCCGCCAGGCTGAAGACGAGAACGATCGTGAAGTTGAAGGCGGCCGTGGCCGCGGTCGCAACACGAAAGCGGCCCGTCCGGCGAAGAAAGGCAACAAGCACGCTGAGTCTAAAGCCGATCGCGAAGAAGCGCGCGCAGCGGTTCGTGGCGGTAAAGGCGGCAAGCGTAAAGGTTCCGCGCTGCAGCAGAGCTTCCAGAAGCCAGCGCAAGCCGTTAACCGTGACGTTGTGATTGGCGAAACTATCACCGTTGGCGAACTGGCGAACAAGATGGCGGTGAAAGGCTCTCAGGTCATCAAAGCGATGATGAAACTGGGCGCAATGGCCACCATTAACCAGGTCATCGACCAGGAAACCGCGCAGTTGGTTGCCGAAGAGATGGGCCACAAAGTGATCCTGCGTCGTGAAAACGAGCTGGAAGAAGCGGTAATGAGCGACCGTGACACCGGCGCAGCGGCTGAACCGCGCGCACCGGTAGTGACCATCATGGGTCACGTTGACCACGGTAAAACCTCCCTGCTGGACTACATCCGTTCCACGAAAGTGGCCTCTGGCGAAGCGGGCGGCATTACCCAGCACATCGGTGCGTACCACGTTGAAACCGACAACGGCATGATCACCTTCCTGGATACCCCGGGTCACGCCGCGTTTACCTCCATGCGTGCGCGTGGCGCCCAGGCAACGGATATTGTGGTTCTGGTTGTTGCCGCAGACGACGGCGTGATGCCGCAGACCATCGAAGCTATCCAGCACGCGAAAGCGGCGGGTGTGCCGGTGGTGGTTGCAGTGAACAAAATCGATAAGCCGGAAGCGGATCCGGATCGCGTGAAGAATGAACTGTCCCAGTACGGCATTCTGCCGGAAGAGTGGGGCGGTGAAAGCCAGTTCGTCCACGTATCGGCAAAAGCCGGTACGGGCATCGACGAGCTGCTGGATGCGATCCTGCTGCAAGCCGAAGTACTTGAGCTGAAAGCGGTACGTAAAGGCATGGCGAGCGGCGCGGTCATCGAATCCTTCCTGGATAAAGGACGTGGCCCGGTTGCTACCGTTCTGGTTCGCGAAGGTACCCTGCATAAAGGCGATATTGTGCTGTGTGGCTTCGAATATGGCCGCGTTCGTGCGATGCGTAACGAACTGGGTCAGGAAGTGCTGGAAGCGGGTCCGTCGATTCCGGTGGAAATCCTCGGTCTGTCCGGCGTACCGGCTGCGGGTGATGAAGTGACCGTGGTGCGTGACGAGAAGAAAGCGCGTGAAGTTGCACTGTACCGTCAGGGCAAATTCCGTGAAGTCAAACTGGCGCGTCAGCAGAAATCGAAACTCGAGAACATGTTCGCCAACATGACCGAAGGCGAAGTTCACGAAGTGAATATCGTGCTGAAGGCCGACGTACAGGGCTCTGTGGAAGCGATCTCCGACTCCTTGCTGAAACTGTCTACTGACGAAGTGAAAGTGAAGATCATCGGTTCCGGCGTGGGCGGTATCACCGAAACCGACGCGACCCTGGCGGCAGCATCCAACGCGATTCTGGTTGGCTTCAACGTACGTGCCGATGCGTCTGCGCGCAAAGTGATCGAAGCGGAAAACCTGGATCTGCGTTACTACTCCGTCATCTATAACCTGATCGACGAAGTGAAAGCGGCGATGAGCGGTATGCTGTCTCCGGAACTGAAACAGCAGATTATTGGTCTGGCTGAAGTGCGTGATGTGTTCAAATCACCGAAATTCGGTGCGATCGCGGGCTGTATGGTTACCGAAGGCACGATCAAACGTCACAACCCGATCCGCGTTCTGCGCGACAACGTGGTTATCTACGAAGGCGAGCTGGAATCCCTGCGCCGCTTCAAAGATGACGTCAACGAAGTCCGTAACGGTATGGAATGTGGTATCGGCGTGAAGAACTACAATGACGTTCGCGTCGGCGATATGATCGAAGTGTTCGAGATTATCGAGATCCAACGTACCATCGCATAATCTTTGTCGTCTTTCGGACCGCAACTGCGTTGGCTACGAGTGTTCACCCCGGTCACATAGTTATCTATGCTCCCGGGGATTCACACTCTTGCCGCCTTGTTGCAACCCAAAATACTTATAAGATAATTTTGCGTAGGCCGGGTAAGCGAAGCGCCACCCGGCATGAATTTCAAAAGGGGGCTGATTGCTCCCTTTTTTGTCTGGAGAATTGATTATGGCGAAAGAATTTGGTCGCCCGCAGCGCGTGGCGCAGGAAATGCAAAAAGAGATCGCAATTATCCTGCAACGCGAAATTAAAGATCCGCGCCTGGGCATGATGACGACCGTTTCCGGTGTCGAAATGTCCCGCGATCTGGCGTATGCCAAAGTGTACGTCACTTTCCTGAACGACAAAGATGAAGACGCAGTGAAAGCGGGCATCAAAGCGTTGCAGGAAGCCTCCGGTTTTATCCGTTCCCTGCTGGGTAAGGCAATGCGCCTGCGGATCGTGCCGGAACTGACCTTCTTCTACGACAACTCGCTGGTCGAAGGGATGCGCATGTCTAACCTGGTGACCAACGTGGTAAAACATGACGAAGAGCGTCGTGTGAACCCGGACGACAGCAAGGAGGACTAATGAGTCGTCCTCGTCGTCGTGGTCGCGACATTCACGGTGTCCTGCTGCTGGACAAGCCGCAGGGCATGTCCAGCAATGATGTCCTGCAGAAAGTAAAGCGCATTTATAACGCCAACCGCGCCGGTCACACCGGTGCGCTGGATCCGCTGGCGACCGGTATGCTGCCGATTTGCCTCGGAGAAGCGACAAAGTTTTCGCAATATCTGCTGGATTCAGACAAGCGCTATCGTGTGATTGCCCGTCTCGGGCAGCGAACGGACACCTCCGATGCCGACGGGCAAATCGTGCAGGAGCGTCCGGTAACGTTTACCCCTGAGCAGCTTGCCGCCGCGCTGGATACCTTTCGTGGCGACATTGAACAGATCCCATCGATGTACTCGGCGCTCAAGTATCAGGGCAAAAAGCTCTACGAATACGCGCGTCAGGGGATAGAAGTACCGCGGGAAGCCCGACCGATAACGGTTTACGAACTGCTGTTTATTCGCCAGGAAGGCAATGAACTGGAGCTGGAAGTGCACTGCTCGAAAGGCACCTACATCCGCACCATCATCGACGATCTTGGCGAAGCGCTGGGCTGCGGGGCGCATGTCACCTATCTGCGCCGCCTGACGGTAAGCAACTATCCGGTTGATCGGATGGTGACGCTGGAACAGCTGCGTGAGCGAGTGGCGCAAGCCGAGCAGCAGGGCATTCCGGCGGCGCAGCTGCTGGATCCGCTGCTGATGCCAATGGACAGTCCGGCCTCGGACTACCCGGTCGTTAATCTGCCGTTAACCTCCTCGGTTTACTTTAAAAATGGTAATCCGGTACGCACCGCGGGCGCGCCGCTGGACGGGCTGGTCCGCGTGACGGAAGGGGATGACGGTAAGTTTATTGGCATGGGTGAGATCGACGATGAAGGCCGCGTGGCGCCTCGTCGGTTAGTGGTGGAATACCCAGCCTGATGCGGGTTCGTCTTGCGATAAGCAGGCGCTACGAGTAGAATACTGGCGCTTAACGTCGCGTAAATTTTTTAACAGTTTACGCGATGTACACTGGGACTGCTGAATTAGAGATCGGCGTCCTTTCATTCTTAATACTTTGGAGTTTTAAAATGTCTCTAAGTACTGAAGCTACAGCTAAAATCGTTTCTGAGTTCGGTCGTGACGCAAACGACACCGGTTCTACCGATGTTCAGGTTGCTCTGTTGACTGCACAGATTAACCACCTGCAGGGTCACTTTGCAGAGCACAAAAAAGATCACCACAGCCGTCGTGGTCTGCTGCGCATGGTTTCTCAGCGTCGTAAACTGCTCGACTACCTGAAACGTAAAGATGTTGCACGCTACACCGCGCTGATCGAGCGTCTGGGTCTGCGTCGCTAATTCTTGCGAGTTTCAAAAAAGGGGGCCTTCATGGCCCCTTTTTTCAAGCAGATGGCAGCAATTCACTGGAAACTATTGTATTGTTGCTATGAATGATCTTCCGTTGCAGAGGTTCGCGCGGCTAATGAGAGGCTTTACCCAATATCATGCGGGTTAGGGTTGTCATTAGTCGCGAGGATGCGCAGAAGATCGGGTCTTAACGGCGACTCAGCATAGGGTCGCCAGAATCAGGAAAGGATATTATTTTGCTTAATCCGATCGTTCGTAAATTCCAGTACGGTCAACATACCGTTACGCTGGAAACTGGCATGATGGCGCGTCAGGCCACTGCCGCTGTTATGGTTAGCATGGATGACACTGCGGTATTCGTTACCGTTGTGGGCCAGAAAAAAGCCAAACCAGGTCAGGACTTCTTCCCGCTGACCGTTAACTATCAGGAGCGTACCTACGCTGCTGGTCGTATTCCGGGTAGCTTCTTCCGTCGTGAAGGCCGCCCGAGCGAAGGTGAAACCCTGATCGCGCGTCTGATTGACCGCCCGGTTCGCCCGCTGTTCCCGGAAGGCTTTGTCAACGAAGTCCAGGTTATCGCGACCGTGGTTTCCGTTAACCCGCAGGTTAACCCGGATATCGTTGCGATGATCGGCGCCTCTGCCGCGCTGTCCCTGTCCGGCATTCCGTTCAACGGCCCGATTGGCGCCGCGCGTGTAGGCTACATTAATGACCAGTACGTACTGAACCCGACGCAGGACGAACTGAAAGAGAGCAAGCTGGATCTGGTTGTTGCCGGTACTGAAGCGGCTGTGCTGATGGTTGAATCCGAAGCGGAACTGCTGAGCGAAGACCAGATGCTGGGCGCGGTGGTGTTCGGTCACGAACAGCAGCAGGTGGTTATCCAGGCGATCAACGATCTGGTGAAAGAAGCCGGTAAACCGCGCTGGGACTGGCAGCCGGAAGCCGTAAACGAAGCGCTGAACGCGCGCGTTGCTGCTCTGGCCGAGTCTCGTCTGAGCGACGCTTACCGCATCACCGACAAGCAGGAGCGTTACGCTCAGGTAGACGTGATCAAATCTGAAACCATCGATGCGTTGCTGGCGGAAGACGACACTCTGGACGTTAACGAGCTGGGTGAAATCCTGCACGCCATCGAGAAAAACGTTGTCCGTAGCCGCGTGCTGGCAGGCGAACCGCGTATCGATGGTCGTGAAAAAGATATGATTCGTGGTCTGGACGTGCGCACTGGCGTACTGCCGCGTACTCACGGTTCCGCACTGTTCACCCGTGGTGAAACCCAGGCGCTGGTTACCGCGACGCTGGGGACTGCCCGCGACGCGCAGGTGCTTGACGAACTGATGGGCGAGCGCACCGACAGCTTCCTGTTCCACTACAACTTCCCTCCGTACTCCGTCGGCGAAACCGGCATGGTCGGTTCTCCGAAACGTCGTGAAATCGGCCACGGTCGTCTGGCGAAGCGCGGCGTGCTGGCGGTTATGCCGGACATGGATAAATTCCCGTACACCGTGCGTGTGGTATCGGAAATCACGGAGTCCAACGGTTCTTCCTCCATGGCTTCCGTGTGTGGCGCGTCTCTGGCGCTGATGGACGCAGGCGTGCCGATCAAAGCCGCCGTTGCGGGTATCGCGATGGGTCTGGTGAAAGAAGGCGACAACTTTGTTGTCCTGTCTGACATTCTGGGCGACGAAGATCACCTGGGCGATATGGACTTCAAAGTAGCGGGTTCCCGCGACGGTATCTCTGCGCTGCAGATGGATATCAAAATTGAAGGTATCACCAAAGAGATCATGCAGGTTGCGCTGAACCAGGCTAAGGGTGCGCGTCTGCACATCCTCGGCGTGATGGAACAGGCGATCAATGCGCCGCGCGGCGACATCTCAGAATTCGCTCCGCGTATCCACACCATCAAGATCAACCCGGACAAGATCAAAGATGTGATCGGTAAGGGCGGTTCTGTGATCCGTGCGCTGACCGAAGAGACCGGCACCACCATCGAAATCGAAGACGACGGTACAGTGAAGATCGCCGCGACTGACGGTGACAAAGCGAAACACGCGATTCGCCGCATCGAAGAGATCACCGCTGAAATCGAAGTGGGTCGTATCTACAATGGTAAAGTGACCCGTATCGTTGACTTTGGCGCGTTTGTTGCCATCGGCGGCGGTAAAGAAGGTCTGGTCCACATCTCTCAGATCGCTGATAAGCGCGTTGAGAAAGTGACCGATTACCTGCAGATGGGACAGGAAGTACCGGTTAAAGTTCTGGAAGTTGACCGCCAGGGCCGCGTACGTCTGAGCATCAAAGAAGCCACTGAGCAGTCCCAGCCAGCTGCTGCGCCGGAAGCGCCAGCCAGCGAACAGGGCGAGTAAGGTTGTTTTTGCCCTCCGCTTTGCGGAGGGCGTTTAACCTGGCAGGACGCCTTGTTGAGCCGCCGGTGGACAGGACGTTCAGTTAATCGTTGTCTTCGGGAGTGGGAAATGAAGCCTTTTTTGCGCTGGTGTTTCGTAGCGACAGCACTCACGCTGGCAGGATGCAGTAACTCCGCCTGGCGTAAGAGTGAAGTCCTCGCAGTACCATTGCAACCGACTTTGCAGCAGGAAGTGATTCTGGCACGCATGGAACAAATCCTTGCCAGTCGGGCTTTAACCGATGACGAACGCGCGCAGCTTTTATATGAGCGCGGAGTGTTGTATGATAGTCTCGGTCTGAGGGCATTAGCGCGAAATGATTTTTCACAAGCGCTGGCAATCCGACCGGATATGCCTGAAGTATTCAATTACTTAGGTATATATTTAACGCAGGCAGGCAATTTTGATGCTGCCTATGAAGCGTTTGATTCTGTACTTGAGCTTGATCCAACTTACAACTACGCGCACTTAAATCGCGGTATCGCATTGTATTACGGCGGTCGCGACAAGTTAGCGCAAGATGATCTGCTGGCGTTTTATCAAGACGATCCCAATGATCCTTTCCGCAGCCTGTGGCTTTATCTCGCTGAGCAGAAGCTCGATGAGAAGCAGGCGAAAGAAGCGTTAAAACAGCGCTTCGAGAAATCGGATAAAGAACAATGGGGATGGAACATTGTCGAGTTCTACCTGGGCGACATTAGCGAATCCACGCTAATGGAAAAGCTTAAGGCAGACGCAACGGATAACACCTCGCTCGCTGAGCATCTCAGTGAAACCAACTTCTATTTAGGTAAGTACTACCTAAGTCTGGGGGATTTGGACAGCGCTACGGCTCTGTTCAAACTGGCGGTGGCTAACAACGTTCATAACTTTGTTGAGCACCGATATGCATTGTTGGAATTATCGCTCCTGGGCCAGGACCAAGATGACCTGGCAGAATCGGACCAGCAATAGCTGACGTACACATCAGCCCGTAATCTTATTGATTGCCATCACCTTCACGGGTGAGGGCGTTGTTGTTCGTTAATACACCTACTTTGAGCCGGTTCACACTTTTCAATGAAAATTGCAGATCAATTTCATGATGAGTTATGTAGACTGGCCGCCATTAATTTTGAGGCACACGTACTACATGGCTGAATTCGAAACCACTTTTGCAGATCTGGGCCTGAAGGCTCCTATCCTTGAAGCCCTTAACGATCTGGGTTACGAAAAACCATCTCCAATCCAGGCAGAGTGCATTCCGCATCTGCTGGGTGGTCGCGATGTTCTGGGTATGGCCCAGACCGGTAGCGGCAAAACCGCAGCGTTCTCTTTACCGCTGCTCAACAATCTTGATCCTGAGCTGAAGGCACCTCAGATTCTGGTGCTGGCACCGACCCGCGAACTGGCGGTTCAGGTTGCTGAAGCCATGACAGATTTCTCTAAACATATGCGCGGCGTAAACGTGGTAGCCCTGTATGGCGGCCAGCGTTATGACGTGCAGTTACGCGCCCTGCGTCAGGGGCCGCAGATCGTCGTCGGTACGCCGGGTCGTCTGCTTGATCACTTAAAACGCGGTACCCTTGACCTGTCTCGCCTGAGCGGTCTGGTACTGGACGAAGCCGATGAGATGCTGCGTATGGGCTTCATCGAGGACGTCGAAACTATCATGGCGCAGATCCCGGAAGGTCATCAGACCGCGCTGTTCTCTGCCACCATGCCGGAAGCGATTCGTCGCATTACCCGCCGCTTTATGAAAGAGCCGCAGGAAGTGCGCATTCAGTCCAGCGTGACAACCCGTCCTGACATCAGCCAGAGCTACTGGACCGTCTGGGGCATGCGTAAAAACGAAGCGCTGGTGCGTTTCCTGGAAGCAGAAGATTTTGATGCGGCGATTATCTTCGTTCGTACCAAAAACGCGACCCTGGAAGTGGCGGAAGCGCTGGAGCGTAACGGCTATAACAGCGCCGCGCTGAACGGTGACATGAACCAGGCGCTGCGTGAGCAGACGCTGGAACGCCTGAAAGATGGTCGTCTGGACATCCTGATCGCGACCGACGTTGCCGCCCGTGGCCTGGACGTTGAGCGTATCAGCCTGGTCGTCAACTACGACATCCCGATGGATTCCGAGTCTTACGTTCACCGTATCGGCCGTACGGGCCGCGCCGGTCGTGCGGGTCGCGCGCTGCTGTTCGTTGAGAACCGCGAGCGTCGTCTGCTGCGTAACATCGAACGCACCATGAAGCTGACCATTCCGGAAGTGGAACTGCCGAACGCAGAGCTGCTGGGCAAACGCCGTCTGGAAAAATTCGCCGCGAAAGTACAGCAACAGCTGGAAAGCAGCGACCTGGATCAGTACCGTGCGCTGCTGGCGAAAATCCAGCCGACCGAAGAAGGCGAAGAGCTGGATCTCGAAACGCTGGCCGCTGCGCTGCTGAAAATGGCGCAGGGTGAACGTACCCTGATCGTTCCGCCGGATGCGCCAATGCGTCCTAAGCGTGAGTTCCGCGACCGCGATGACCGTGGTCCGCGTGACCGCAACGATCGTGGTCCGCGTGGCGACCGAGAAGATCGTCCGCGTCGTGAACGTCGCGACGTGGGTGATATGCAGCTGTACCGCATTGAAGTGGGCCGTGATGATGGCGTGGAAGTGCGTCATATCGTGGGTGCGATTGCCAACGAAGGTGATATCAGCAGCCGTTACATTGGTAACATCAAGCTGTTCGCTTCTCACTCCACCATTGAACTGCCGAAAGGCATGCCGGGTGAAGTGCTGCAGCACTTTACGCGTACCCGCATCCTGAACAAGCCGATGAACATGCAGCTGCTGGGCGATGCACAGCCGCACACTGAACGTCGTGGCGGTGGTCGTGGCTTCGGTGGCGAACGCCGTGAAGGTGGTCGTGGCGAAGGTCGCGGTTTCGGCGGCGAGCGTCGCGAAGGCGGTCGCGGTGATGGACGTCGCTTCAGCGGCGAGCGTCGCGAAGGTCGTGCTCCACGTCGTGAAGAGGGTTCAAGCCGTCGCCGTTTTGGTGACGCGTAAATCCCGCGCTGACTAACGTAAAGTAAAAGATACAGGCCCCGATAAAATTATCGGGGTTTTTTTTATTCCCTTTGTACTATTGTACTGGTACAGTACGGCGTATTAAAATTCAGTCGCAAAAGAATTCACTGGAGATCGGGCTGTATGGCAACACTAACCACCACCCAAACGTCACCGTCGCTGCTTGGCGGCGTGGTGATCATCGGCGGCACTATTATTGGCGCAGGGATGTTCTCTCTGCCGGTGGTTATGGCAGGTAGCTGGTTTTTCTGGTCCATGGCAGCGCTGGTCTTTACCTGGTTTTGCATGCTGCATTCCGGGCTGATGATCCTTGAAGCCAACCTGAACTACCGTATTGGCGCCAGCTTTGACACCATCACCAAAGACCTGCTGGGTAAAGGCTGGAACGTGGTCAACGGCATTTCGATTGCCTTTGTGCTTTATATTCTGACCTATGCCTACATTTCGGCGAGCGGCTCGATTCTGCATCACACCTTCGCTGAAATGTCGCTGAATGTGCCGGCTCGGGCAGCAGGCTTCGGCTTTGCGCTGTTGGTGGCATTTGTGGTGTGGATGAGTACAAAAGCAGTGAGCCGGATGACGGCAATTGTACTGGGCGCGAAGGTGATCACCTTCTTCCTGACTTTCGGCAGCCTGCTTGGGCACGTCAACCCAACCACGCTGTTTAACGTCGCGGAAAGCAACGCCACCTATACGCCGTACCTGTTGATGACGCTGCCGTTTTGTCTGGCGTCATTTGGCTACCACGGCAACGTGCCGAGCCTGATGAAGTACTACGGCAAAGATCCGCGCACGATTGTGAAGTGTCTGGTCTACGGTACGCTGCTGGCGTTGGTGCTGTACAGCGTCTGGCTGCTGGGGACGATGGGCAATATTCCACGTCCGGAATTTATCGGCATTGCGCAGAAGGGCGGCAATATTGATGTGCTGGTGCAGGCGCTGAGCGGCGTACTGAACAGCCGCAGTCTGGATCTGCTGCTGGTAGTCTTCTCCAACTTCGCGGTGGCGAGTTCGTTCCTCGGCGTCACGCTTGGTCTGTTTGATTATCTTGCGGATCTGTTTGGCTTTGACGACTCAGCGATGGGGCGTTTCAAAACCGCGCTGTTGACCTTTGTTCCGCCGGTGGTGGGCGGCTTGCTGTGGCCGAACGGATTCCTGTACGCGATTGGCTACGCAGGTCTGGCGGCGACGATCTGGGCGGCGATTGTCCCGGCGCTGCTGGCGCGTAAATCACGTGAACGCTTCGGTAGCCCAACATTCCGCGTCTGGGGCGGCAAACCGATGATTGCGCTGATCCTGGTGTTCGGCGTGGGCAACGCGCTGGTGCATATCCTGTCGAGCTTTAATTTATTGCCGGTGTATCAATAGCGATAATGCCCGGCAGGCGTAGCGCCACCGGGCAAACCCCTGTTTACCCCACCAGTTCTTCTTTCACCTGCATGGCAAGATCGAAGGAGTGCAGACGCGCCTGATGATCGAAAATTTGGCCATTAACCATAATCTCATCGGCCTGCGTTTCCCGCAGAATGGATTCCAGACCGTGGCGGACTTTCGCTTTATCCCCCACCAGCGACATGCTCAGCGCCTGTTGTACGCCGTACTGTTCTGACGGCGACCAGAACTGATCCATATTCTGGATGGGCGGTGGAAGCTGGCCCGTTTCGCCACGGCGAAGTTTCACAAACGCCTGCTGCATTGAGGTAAACAGATATTCCGCATCACGGGTGCTGTCGGCGGCGATGATATTAATGCACACCATCGCGTACGGTTTTTCCAGTCGCGCGGAGGGTTTGAACTGAGTACGGTACAGATGTAGCGCCTGGAATAGCATATCCGGCGCGAAGTGCGAGGCGAACGCAAACGGCAGACCAAGCTGCGCCGCCAGCTGCGCGCTGTACAGGCTGGAACCCAACAGCCACACCGGGATCTGTTCGCCGTAGCCGGGCACCGGACGTACTTGCGGGTTGGGGTGGCAGGCGTCAAACCACTCCACCAGCTCCGCCACGTCGCGCGGGAAGTTATCGATATCGCCGCCCATATGACGACGCAGCGCGCGCATCGTGGGCTGATCGCTGCCCGGTGCGCGGCCGAGACCCAAATCAATGCGTCCCGGATACAGGGTGTTGAGCGTACCGAACTGCTCGGCAATCACCAGCGGTGAATGGTTGGGTAGCATCACGCCGCCGGACCCCAGATGCAACGTGGTGGTATTCGCCGCCAGGTAACCAATCAGCACCGAGGTTGCCGCACTGGCGATGCCGGTCATGTTGTGGTGTTCCGCCAGCCAGTAGCGATGATAGCCGCGCTTTTCCGCCAGACGTGCGAGGTCCAGCGAGTGGGAGAATGCCTCTTTGGCCGAGGCCCCTTCAGGGATCGGCGCCAGATCCAGCACCGAGAATGGAATGGTTTTGTCAGTCATAACGGCTCACTTTGTTCCGGTTAATCTTGTCATACTGCATTAAAGATTAGCGAATGTTGTTAACAAAGTGAGCTGTTTTATCAGGCTTCCAGCGTCAGCCCGGCGAGCCGCTTCCAGTAGCCGTTGCAATCGCTGTGCGCAGCGAGCGGCAGCGGCGACGCGCCGTTTTCGTTGGCGCGGAAGGCGTCCAGCATGGCGAACGTCCCGGTGTCGAGCGGCGACAAACGAACGATATCCACCAATCCCTGCATCGACGTCAGTTCGTTACCAAGGTTATAGACATAGCCGCTCATGGTCTGAATGCCATTCAGTACAAACACCTGCTGACTCTCCTGGGAGAGCACGTCGCGGCCATTCGGATACTTGATGCAGCAGGTTTCACACTCATCTTTCGGGCGGTCTTCCGAACGGGCGGTAAAGCAGCGTGCGGAATATGCCAGCGGCAGATGGCCGTAGCTCAGCACCTCGACTTCAAACTGGTTGCGAATGCCCAGTTCATCGCACTGTTCCAGCAGGTTAGCCAGCCAGTCGCGGGAAAGCTCTACCGGCATACACCAGCGTACCATTCCCTGTTTAAGCAGCAGACGCAGCGTTACCGCGTTATAGCAGTTCAGCGCATGTCCGGCGACAAACGGCAGCTTGCGCTCGGCGCACATGTTTACCACGCCGAGATCGCTCGCTTCCAGCAAAAACTCGCCGTTTTCCACGTAGCGTTTCAGTTCGTTCAGCTCAGACGAGGCCTGCACCAGCGCCAGCGTCGAAAGCACCACCTGCTTGCCGCTGCCGGCGAGCGATTTCGCCATCTCCAGCCAGTCGCCCACTTTAGTGGCGCGGCGTTTGCTGCACACCGCTTCACCCAGATAAATCACGTCAGCGCTGCTTTGCGCCGCCTGTTGATAAAAATCTTCCAGTGTTTCTTTCGGCCAGTAATAAAGCACCGGCCCCAGGGAATATTTCATTGCTTCTCTCACTGCCATTTCCGGTGATACGCGCCAAGCGTGGTCTGGGTGCCTTCGGACATCGCGCCGAGCGTCTCCATCCATGCGCTTTGCGGCGCAAAGTTTTGCGGGTCGGCCAGACAGCGGTCGATCGCCTGACGCCACACTTTCGCCACCTGGCTTACGTATGCCGGGCTGCGCTGGCGTCCTTCGATTTTCACCGACGCAATGTTCGCCGCCAGCAGTTCCGGCAGCAGTTCCAGCGTATTCAGGCTGGTGGGTTCTTCCAGCGCGTGATAGCGCTCGCCGCCGACGAGATAGCGGCCTTTACACAGTGTCGGATACCCGGCGTTTTCGCCGTCCTGGTAGCGGTCTATCAGCACATCGTTCAGGCGGGATTCCAGTCCCTGCCCGGTTTGCTGCCAGCGAACAAAACGGGCGGGGGAGCAGGCTCCTACCGTATTCGGCGATTCGCCGGTTAAATACGACGACAGGTAGCAGCGACCCTCCGCCATAATGCACAGGCTACCGAACGCAAAGACCTCGAGTGGTACTGGCGTGGCGCGGGCAAGTTGCTTCACCTGGTGAATGGACAGCACGCGGGGCAGCACCACACGTGCGACGTCGAAGTTGCGATGGTAGAAGTTCACCGCTTCTTCATTGGTCGCCGATGCCTGAACGGAGACATGACGCTCAATATGCGGATAACGTTCTGCGGCATACTCAAGCATGGCCAGGTCGGCGAGGATCAGCGCGTCGGCGCCCAGTTGCGCCGCCATATCGACAGCGCGCTGCCAGCGGGCATAGCCGTCCGGATGCGCAAAGGTGTTGATGGCGATATGCAGCTTGCGGCGATGTTGATGGACAAAACTCACCGCTTCCTGCAGTTTCTTCTCGGTAAAGTTAAGGCCGGCGAAGTGACGGGCATTGGTATCATCTTTCAGCCCGATATAGACGGCGTCAGCGCCGTTTTCGATGGCCGCCTTAAGCGCCGGGAGATTTCCGGCAGGGCAGAGCAGCTCCATAATTTATCCTGAAGGTAGCGCCGCCTGGGACGCATAATTGTTAACGAACTGGGATTTTAGTTAACCTTGCTGCGACAATTTTTGATTTAAGGCAGTTAAAGTCGTATTGATATCAGCAATAAAGAGGTACGGTTAACGCATACAATTGTTGATTTACGCCGCTATGTCGTTTATCTGATATGGCAAAATGGCAGGACTACGGAAACAGGGAGTAAAGCTCGTGTTAGATAAACTGCGTTCACGCTTAGTGCATTTTGGTCCGTCTCTGATGAGCGTGCCGGTTAAACTGACGCCCTTTGCGCTGAAGCGCCAGGTTCTGGAACAGGTCCTGAGCTGGCAGTTTCGCCAGGCGCTGGCAGACGGGGAGCTGGCGTTCCTCGAAGGCCGTTGGTTAAGCATTACGGTTAGCGATATTGGCCTTCAATGGTATACCTCTGTTGAAAATGACAAGCTGATCGTCAGTCAGCACGCGCAGGCCGACGTCAGTTTTCGCGCCGAAGCCAGCGATCTGCTGATGATCGCCGCGCGTAAGCAGGATCCGGATACGCTCTTTTTCCAGCGTCGGCTGGTCATTGAAGGGGATACGGAGTTAGGGTTGTATGTGAAAAACCTGATGGACGCCATTGAGCTGGAGCAGATGCCAAAAGCCTTACGCGTGCTGCTGCTACAGGTGGCGGATTTTGTTGAGGCGGGACTGAAGCACTCGCCGGAAACCAAACAGACATCGGTAGGTGAACCATGCTGATTCGAGTAGAAATTCCAATTGACGCGCCGGGGATTGATGCCCTGTTGCGTCGTTCATTCGAAAGCGATGCGGAAGCAAAACTGGTTCACGATCTGCGTGAAGATGGTTTTCTGACGCTCGGTCTGGTCGCCACGGACGACGAAGGTCAGGTGGTGGGTTACGTCGCGTTTAGCCCGGTCGATGTACAGGGCGAAGACCTGCAATGGGTGGGGATGGCGCCGCTGGCGGTGGATGAACACTACCGTGGGCAAGGGTTGGCTCGTCAACTGGTCTACGAAGGACTCGATTCCCTCAACGAATTTGGCTATGCCGCCGTCGTCACGCTGGGCGATCCGGCACTGTATAGCCGTTTTGGTTTTGAACTGGCCGCCCATTACGATCTACACTGCCGCTGGCCGGGCACGGAGAGCGCGTTCCAGGTGCATCGTTTAGCTGAAGATGCGCTGAAGGGCGTGACGGGGCGGGTTGAGTATCACGAACACTTTAATCGCTTTTAAGCGCCGTGGTTTGCAGGTCGTTGAGTAACGCTGCAAAACCGTCGCCATTCGCCACCAGGCGCTCTTTTTGACGCTTGGTGAGCTGTTTAATGCGGTATTCCATGCGCAGCGCCAGCGAGCGATCGCCCACCTGCGCGGAAAACGCCAGCGTCAGCTCGCCCTTTCCCCGCAGCGCCTTCGCGCCTTTTCCACTCTGATGCTGTTGATAACGGCGCGCCACATCGGTGGTGATACCGGTATACAGCGCATTATCCGCAGTACGGATCAAATAGAGAAACCAGGGTGTCATCGTGACCTTCTGCGTGTTACGTTTCTGGCTCCCAGTATAAAAGAGAACAGCAATGGAAACACTCACTGCGATTAGCCGCTGGCTGGCAAAACAACACGTTGTGACCTGGTGCGTCCAGCATGAAGGGGAACTCTGGTGCGCCAACGCGTTTTACCTTTATGATGCGCAGAAGGTGGTTTTTTACCTGCTGACAGAAGACAAAACCCGCCACGCGCAGATGTCGGGGCCGCGAGCGAAGGTCGCCGGGACGGTAAACGGTCAGCCCAAATCAGTAGCGCTTATTCGCGGCGTGCAATTTACAGGTGAAATTCGCCGGCTGGACGGTGATGAAAGCGACGCGGCGCGTAACGCCTATCATCGCCGCTTTCCGGTTGCCAGAATGCTGTCAGCGCCAGTCTGGGAGATCCGGCTGGATGAACTCAAGTTCACCGACAACACGCTGGGCTTTGGCAAAAAACTTCACTGGTTAAGGCAGTCAGGCGCCGAGAATACGTAACGCCTCGCGGTTAAACGCCGGCAGATCGTCAGGGGTTCGGCTGGTGACCAGTTGGTCTTTATCCACCACCACTTCCTGATCGAAGAATTCCGCCCCGGCGTTCTTCACGTCAATCACAATGGGTTTAACGGCGGTGAGCTTGCGCCCGCGAATGACGTCCGCGCTGATCAGTAACTGTGGGCCGTGGCAAATGGCAAAAACCGGCTTCCCGGTGTTCACAAAGTCGCGTGTGAAGGTGACGAAGCGATCGTCGCCGCGCAGGTAATCCGGTGAATGGCCGCCGGGCAGCAGCAGGGCGTCAAAGTCGGCAGGGCTGACATCATCAATGGCTTTATCGATGGTGACGCTGGCGTCGCCTTTTTTCCCTTTTACCGTTTTCCCCGCCTGCTTCTCAATGGTGATGACCTCGTGTCCGGCCTGACGAAATTCTGCTGCAGGTGAAGTAAATTCGGAATCTTCAAACTCGTCAGTGATTAAAACGGCTATCTTCTTGCTCATGCTTCCTCCGCGGTGTTGGCATTGGATAAGGCAAATTTTCCATGATGAGGGATAATTACCTTGTGAATGAATAAGTCTGGTCGATGAGACTGAGAGTGCAAGTTGGACAATTCTGTAAAGGGGTGAGGATGAGTCAGGTATTGATTACAGGCGCGACGGGGCTGGTAGGCGGTCATCTGCTGAGAATGCTGCTTAATGAACCGAGAATCCATTCGATTGCCGCACCCACGCGTCGTCCGCTGGCTGACATGCCTGGCGTGTACAATCCTCACGATCCGCAACTGACCGATGCGCTGGCGCAGGTGACGGATCCGGTGGATATTGTTTTCTGCTGCCTGGGGACCACCCGGCGCGAGGCGGGAAGCAAAGAGGCGTTTGTCCATGCAGATTATACGCTGGTGGTGGATACCGCGCTGACCGGACGGCGGCTTGGCGCACAGCACATGCTGGTAGTCAGCTCAATGGGCGCTAATGCCCGCTCGCCCTTTTTCTACAATCGGGTAAAAGGGGAGATGGAAGAGGCGCTCATCGCCCAGGACTGGCCGCGGCTGACCATTGCCCGCCCGTCGATGCTGCTGGGGGACCGGGCGAAACATCGAATGAACGAAACCCTTTTTGCGCCGCTGTTCCGGCTGCTTCCGGGTAACTGGAAGTCGATAGAGGCGAGGGATGTGGCGCGGGCGATGCTGGCAGAGGCGCTGGCGCCCGAAAAAGAGGGGGTAACAATTCTTAGTTCTGCGCAGTTGCGGGAAAAAGCGGCGCAATAGGCTTTCGCATCGTGCCGGAAGCCAACGCGTTGCGTCTTATCCGGCATTCGGCATCAGGCAAAAAAACGACATTTCCAAACATTTCCCAAAGGCGTAGTATTCACCGGCAAAATATTCTAACACTCCCTGGGGAATGCTATGACTGGTCAGTCTTCATCTCAGGCGGCAACGCCAATGCAATGGTGGAAACCCGCTCTTTTCTTTCTCGTTGTTATCGTCGGTCTCTGGTATGTGAAATGGCAACCGTATTACGGTAAAGCTTTTACTGCCGCCGAAACTCACAGTATCGGCCAATCCATTCTGGCGCAGGCGGATGCGAATCCGTGGCAGGCAGCCTGGGATTACGCCATGGTCTATTTCCTCGCCGTCTGGAAAGCGGCGGCGCTGGGGGTGATTCTCGGCTCATTAATCCAGGTGTTGATCCCGCGAGACTGGCTGCTGCGCACGCTGGGGCAATCGCGCTTTCGCGGTACGCTGTTTGGCACGCTGTTTTCTTTGCCCGGAATGATGTGTACCTGCTGCGCCGCGCCAGTGGCGGCAGGAATGCGCCGTCAGCAAGTGTCAATGGGCGGCGCGCTGGCCTTCTGGCTGGGAAACCCACTGCTTAACCCGGCGACGTTGGTCTTTATGGGCTTTGTGCTTGGCTGGCATTTCGCGGCGATTCGCCTGGTTGCCGGGCTGGCAATGGTGCTGGTGGTGGCGACGCTGGTACAAAAATGGGTGAAAGAGCCTGCGCAAACCGATCTGCCGATCGAGATCGCCGCGCCGCAAGCGCAGGGTGGGTTCTTTGCGCGTTGGGGTAAAGCGCTGTGGACGCTGTTCTGGAACACTATTCCGGTCTATATTCTGGCGGTGCTGGTTCTCGGCGCGGCGCGCGTCTGGTTGTTTCCGCACGCCGATGGCGCCATTGATAACAGCCTGATGTGGATCATCGCGTTGGCGGTAGCCGGATGCCTGTTCGTGATCCCGACGGCGGCGGAAATTCCGATTGTGCAAACGATGATGCTGGCCGGTATGGGCACCGCGCCCGCGCTGGCGTTGTTGATGACGCTTCCGGCGGTGAGCTTGCCGTCGCTGATCATGCTGCGCAAAGCATTCCCGGCAAAAGCGCTGTGGCTGACGGGGGGGCTGGTGGCGATATCGGGGGTGATTGTCGGCTGTCTTGCGCGAGTGTGACGTGGGATTGCTACCCTGCCTACGTGAGCCATCACGTAGGCAGGTTGATGTGTTATTTAATAAAGGTAAACGCGGTGGTGACACGCTTCACGCCGCTCACCCGGCTGGCGATGTCGGCTGCGGCTTTGGCTTCACGTTCAGTCACCAGACCCAGCAGGAACACTTCGCCGTTTTCGGTGGTCACTTTCACGTTAGAGGATTTCACCTGGTCGCTGGTGAGTAACTGAGAGCGTACTTTGGTGGTGATCCAGGTGTCGTTGGAGGCGGTTCCGAGGCCAATTGGCTGGCCCTGACGGATCTCGTTAAAGACTTCGGTTGTGCCTTCCACGCCCATTGCGATCTGTTTGGCGCGCGATGACAGTTCGCTGTTAGGCGACTGACCCACCAGCAGCACCTTGCCCTGATAAGCCGTCACGTTAATCCGCGCTTCTTTCTTAATTTGTTCGTCTTTCGACAGCGCGCTGTTCACGCGCAGTTCCAGGGTTCCATCATCCACCTGGGTGCCGACGCTACGCGGGTCGGTTGCTGCTTTGGTTCCCACCGCGGCGGTACCGACTACGGCGGCAGCGACACAGCCTTGCAACAGCAGCGCAGAAATAAGGACTGCGATTGGCGATAAAGCCTTCATGTAAACTCCTTAATCATCCTGGTGAGGGAAAAGCGTGTTATCGATCAGATCGCACAAACAATTTACCGTCAGCATATGCATCTCCTGAATGCGCGCGCTATGGTGAGACGGTATGCGGATTTCAACGTCCTGCGGCCCTAACAGCCCGGCCAGCTCTCCTCCGTCATACCCGGTCAGCGCCACAATCGTCATATCACGCGTGACGGCGGCTTCTACGGCTTTTACGATATCGCGACTGTTGCCGCGCGTCGAAATAGCCAATAAAACATCGCCCGCATGTCCCAGCGCCCGGACCTGTTTTGCATAGATTTCATCATGCAGGCGATCGTTGGCAATCGCAGTTAAGACCACGTTATCGGTATTTAGTGCGATAGCGGGTAAACTGGGACGCTCTGTCTCAAAACGGTTGATCATGCTGGCAGCAAAATGCTGTGCATTGGCAGCGGATGTCCCATTACCACAACAGAGGATTTTGTTGCCATTCAGCAGCGAGTGTACCAGCGTCATGGCGGCGCGGGAGATCGCATCCGGGAGCGCTTCAGCCGCAGCTATCTGAGTTTGAATGCTTTCTGTAAAGCAGACTTTAATTCTGTCTAACACGCGAATCCTTAAGTCCCTGCTATAAGGCTATTTTATTTGCCATTTGTTCCTGGCAAGCGCTTACCCTCCGCACGTACGATACGTACGCTCCGGGTGTTCCGCGCTGTCCGCCCGGACTGGCGGCAACAATGACGCCTTATAAGCAGGAACTGGTTTAAGTATCATGAGCAGTCGTTAAAGGCATCCCTTAACCACTCAACATCATTTCCGGTGAAGGCTAACACATCGAACCGGCAATCCACAGTATCAAAACTCCCATTGTGGCGCGCGAGCCACAAGCGGGCAGTGTGTAATAATTTGCGTTGTTTGCTCCGGGTCACACTGGCCGCCGCGCCGCCGAAGGCTGCTGAGCGGCGGTAGCGGACCTCAACAAAGACGGTCGTTTTACCTTCACGCATAATCAGATCAATTTCGCCGCCACGTTCGTTGACGTTGGCGGCGATAAACTGCAGTCCCTTGCGCTCGAGCCAGCGTCGCGCGGTGACTTCCCACGCGCCGCCGGTCTGTTTGCTCGTTAACTGGCCGGGACGATCTGCCCTTGCTGGTATTTGAGCCATGATAACTTCCTGTTAATCACACAGTCCTGATTAGCGGTCAGCGCGCCGGTGTTGCCGTTGATTTCAAAGCCCTGAACCTGACGCATCTGCGAGAAATGGTTCGCCAGCGTCCAGGCGTCAACGCCCATCGCGTACATGCGCGCCAGAGAGTAGTCGTTGCGTACCGCGCCGAGCGCCTGTTGCATCAGCGACGGATTGCCGCCAGCGAGCATTGGGATTTCGCTGTACTGTAAGCCTTCCATTTCCAGACGGAAGTCCGGTCCGGCATTTCCCTGTGCGCTACGGGAGCTGGCGTAAAGCGTTGCGCCGCTCTGGCTGCCGTTGCGCATGGCGATCATCGGCTTAATAAACGCGATCTCGTTCGGCGTCGCCAGTATATAGACCGCGTCGACACGACCGCCGCTACCGGTAATTTGGGCCTCGGTTGGCGGCGCCGGAATGGTCAGATCGCCAATGGTCACCCCAGGCTGCGATGGCGCGCTGGCGGCGACCGGGCTACCGGTTAACGCGATGCCGGCGCCGCCGTTGACGCCCATCCGTAATTCTGCGGTAGAACCGAATTTTTGCTGTAGCACGGTACCGCCGCCCAGCTTCAGCCATTCTTCAGCAAAAGCGTTGGCCACGCGATCGCCCAGCGCGCTGCGTGGGATCAGCAGCAGCGGCGACTGTTTACCCTCGTCACGAATGTGACGGGCGGCGTCGCGCGCTTCATCTTCCGGCGAGAGGGCGAAATAGCAGATATTGACGCGGTTCTGCACCGCTTCCGGCTGGTTTAGCGCCAGCACGTTCAGCGGGGTATTGCTCTTGATCAGCTCATCGACATTGCTTTTCAGCAGCGGGCCTACCACGATGCTCGCGCCATCCTGCTGAACCTGATTCAGGATCTGCGTCAGCGGCTGTGAGCTGGTGTCATAAATTTTGAGTTCCGCGGAGGGATTCGCCGCCGCGCTTGCCGTTACAGGCTGTGCAGGCGCTGTTTGCGGGGCGCTGGTCGGCGTGGGTTGCTGTGCTGGCTGCTCGTTGGTCAGGTCGTTCACCGACGCCTGAGACGGGCTGGCGACGCCATCGGTTACCTGCGGCTGTTGTTCGGCTGGCGCAGGCGCCTCTACCGGCGCGGGCTGGGCGGCTGGCTGCGCGTCTACGGGCTGCGTGCCCTGGTTTTTCGCCGCTTCAAACCCTTGCTGGATGGTGCGGCCAAAAACGGCGGCCTGACCGTTCAGCGGCAACAGCAGGGCGATTTTACTGGTGGACGCTGGCTTAAAACTTTGCACATTCACCAATTGCGTCGGCAGCATTTTCGCTCCCGGGTTCTGTGGATAGCGTTTTTGCCAGTCTGTAATGCCCGCTTTCATCATGTCCGGATCGCTGCGGTTATCAAACCAGACCCGCTGCAGATCCAGCCAACCCTGCAGTACGTTTTCATCCGCATTGATAACCAGCGCTTTCGCCTGATCCTGACTCATGGAGGTCAGCGCCTGCCAGGTGGCATCGATGTTCGCCTGTTTTTCTTTTGCGCCGAGCAGTGGTTCCTGGGCGATCAGCGCACGCAGGAGCGTCAGGGAAGGCTGTCCCTGTTCCGCGGCGATGCCGATTTGCCAGAAACGCAATTGTTGATTTTTATCCAGCGCGGAAATATCGATCTCGCCTAACTGTTTTTTCGCGCCGGCAACGTCCTGCTGCACGACCTTCACTTCTGCCCCCAGCAGCGCCTGCTCACGGCGCTGGGCGTCGTTCAGGTTCTGCGGCAGTTGATTAAACAGTTCGATAGCCTGCTGGTTTTTGCCCTCTTTCAGCAGGGCACGAATGGCGAGTAATTGCCAGTTGGTCTTGCTATCATCTGCGCTCTGCTGCATTTGCTGTAAATAAAAGCCAGAGTCAGCTTGCGCGCTGCCCTGCATGTGCGCAGTGCTTTGATCGGGCGCCTGGGTGCCACAGCCGGCGAAAATCAGTGCTGCCAGAATGACGGGCAGACAGCGCGCGGCTTTTAAACGAGAAAATGTTAAGGGTACCATACTGTATCCAGTGATATTTTTTATACGCAATGCTCAATATTAAATCGGCAATACGGACGACACAATGAAACAACACGAATCGGCGGATAAATCTCCCGGCCAACTCTTTATTGTACCTACTCCCATCGGGAATTTGTCCGATATTACCCAACGTGCGCTCGAAGTTTTGCAAGCCGTTGATTTAATTGCCGCTGAAGACACCCGTCATACCGGTTTGCTGTTGCAGCATTTCGCGATTACCGCCCGCCTGTTCGCCCTGCACGACCATAACGAGCAACAAAAAGCCGATACGCTGGTGGCAAAGCTGAAAGAAGGGCAGAACATTGCGCTGGTATCAGATGCCGGAACGCCGTTGATTAACGATCCGGGTTATCACCTGGTGCGTACCTGCCGTGAGCAGGGGATACGCGTGGTGCCGCTGCCGGGGCCCTGCGCGGCTATTGCGGCATTAAGCGCGGCGGGCTTGCCTTCTGATCGCTTCTGCTATGAAGGCTTTTTACCTGCAAAATCAAAGGGCCGGCGTGATGCACTCAAAGCCCTCGAAGCGGAAGCGCGGACGCTGATTTTTTATGAATCGACTCACCGCCTGCTCGACAGTCTGGAAGATATGGTGGCGGTATGGGGAGGAGCCCGTTACGTCGTGCTGGCGCGAGAGCTGACCAAAACCTGGGAAACGATTCACGGTGCGCCGGTCGGCGAGCTGTTGGCGTGGGTGAAGGATGACGAAAACCGCCGCAAGGGCGAGATGGTATTAATTGTCGAAGGGCATAAAGCGCAAGAAGACGAATTGCCCGCTGACGCCCTGCGCACGCTGGCGTTACTCCAGGCGGAGCTGCCGCTGAAGAAAGCCGCCGCGCTGGCGGCTGAAATTCACGGCGTGAAGAAAAACGCGTTGTATAAGTATGCGCTGGAGCAGCAGGACTAACGCTGCTACTTCACCACCACGGTAATGGTGGCGGTCCCCTTAAAACGCCCTCCGGCAAGCGTGCCCCCGGTGAGATTGACCGGGTAAGCCTGTAAATGCGCGGTCCCGCTGCCGGAACTGTCCATCAGAAGTGCGCCGGGGTTAAAAGGAATATCTATGTTTGTGGTGGTGATATCCACCAGGCGGATTCCCACATCCGGCACGTTGTCAGACTCTCTGCGTCTTGCGACGAGCACATATTGGCTGGCCAAATCGCTGCCCTCGATATACATATACAGGCTGTTCTTTATTTCAGACATATCCCCGCAGTCATAGGTAATGTCGAAGTTAATGGGTGTGTAATGCTCAGGCATTTGGTCCTTAATTGTAAAATGCGCAGCACTGATCGTTCCAAGATTCACCTGGATGACGTCTCCTTGATTAATCTTACAGTGTTGTGGAACCGTAATTCGCCCCTGGATATGCAGTTCAGCAATATTATTGAAGGTTTTTGGATAGGTCGACGAGCTGCTCCATGCCGCCTGGATGTAGGCGACAAGGGTGTCAGGAATAATCATTTCGCCTAAAAACGGTTTGCGGACATACAGCGTAAATGTGGTATCCATACCAATTGAAATCGCTGACGATCTTTGCTCGGCAGGATCGTCATTACAGACGCTGTTACTGGTTTTTGTACTGTAAGAACCGCTGGTATCCTTGATGGGCGAACCAATTTTCGTGGGAACAAGTACGGTACCTGCGTTGGGAATATCGTTAATCTCGGTTTTAATGTCCAGACTGTCGTTTAAACGATAAAAACCACTTAAATGTCCGGTGGTGGTGATTGCGCTGACGGTAGAATAATAAAGGTTTACCTTGGTGTTAGCACTGCAGTCGCATCCTAATTGATAGGCATTGCCCCTGGCTGCCGAAGGGATCTGCCAGACTGAAGCTGTCACATTCTGTTCTTTTGTCCAGTCGGTTGCGATATCTGTCATAAAATTTCCATTCGCTTCGCAGATACCTGTCGCTGACTGAGCCGGTGAGGCAGAAGCCAGGGCGATAAGCGCGGTAATCACAGATAAAATATAAATTCTCATCGAATACACCCTTAACGACATACCGTTGTGTCTTTTAGAACAGATGATGCGCTCTGCCGGTTTTCTGACAGGCTATAAGTAAACTGACATTGCTGGCTGGCTTCTTTACCCCAGCGAATCGTCCAGGTTTGCGGCAACTCATTAACCCCAGTGAGATAAAGCACGCCGCCCTCGTCCACGATGCTTTGCGTTCCCGCACTCTGGTTATTCGCCATAGCACCGAAAGGTAAAGGGGTGTTCTGCGCATCGGTCACGGTGAGTAAAACTCTGCGCCCCGTCTGCGCACTAAAATAGGCACTCACGGCAGCGCCCTGACCTGGCACGACGATTTTTGCTGTTTCCGTTACGTCAACGTCATCCGGCATGGTGGTCGTGTCCAGCGTAATTCGGTTTTCCTGATACGGGGTGAGAAAAGGGATAACGGCATTGCCAAAATAGTCGGTTGCGATTCCCGGGTAGTTCTTAATCCGTATATTGGCGGCGCCATTGGCGTCAATAAGCGCAAAGGCATTACCAAGCGGCTGGGACAGCGTTACGCCATGAGAATGCGCAACGACGCCGCCAGAAAGGCCATAGCTGAGCTGGCGATTATCTGGACTGTAGTCGTAGCTACTGCTGACGGTACCGTATGCGGAGCGGTAATTTGCGGAAAAACTGCTACTGGTGTTGTCGTTATTTTCGCTTTGCCGTTGCTTAAGGCTATAGCTCAGACGATGGTCATCCAACAGCGAACCATTAATTCCTACCTCATGCTGCGTCGCTTTATTTTTATCTTCCGTAACACGCCATGTCGCCTGCGCATGGGGAAGCCATCGATCCAGCGGTACGCTAATACTGAGCGAAACGGAGCGCTCGCTCTCGCGGTCCGTTGAATCGGTGAATTGTCCGTTAAGGTTATAGCTGACGCCGTAGAGGCTGCCATTCAGTCCTGCGGAGAAGTTGTTATCTTTTTGGCTGTCGTTCCAGTAGGTACGTTGAGAACCGGAAACGTAAAAATTGATGCTGTTGAGTAGCGTCTGGCTGATGCTGAATTGTGCTTCACTTTTTTGACGGTAACTATTATTTATATTCTTTGCATTGGCATCAGAAAACGTAAAATAGCCATTGCTGGTATAGCGATAATATCCCAGCGATAAATTCGTGCCAGTTTCTGGCAAATCTTTAATATATTGGGTACGCCAGGTATAGCCTTCAAAGGTATTGCCATCGTCAAATTGCGTCTCTGCCCTGCCAATATCCACTGAAACGGAGCCGAATTCTCCCAGAGTGCCGCCAACGCCGACGGTTTGCGACCGATAATTTTCAGCGGTTAGCATTCCGCCATACACCGTCAGGGCGTTGCTCAGACCATAGATGCCGGTACTTTCAATAAATTGGGGTTCTTTACTCTCTGCTGATTGGGCGGCGCGAAAGCGACCCGCAGTAAGGCTGTATTTCAGATGCCCCAGCCTTTGCATAACGGGAAGCGACGAGAAAGGTTGAACGAAATGGCGAACTGTCCCGTCGGCTTCTTCGATACTGACGTCCAAATCGCCCCCGAAGGAGGAGGGATAGAGATCGTTAATCTCAAATGCGCCCGCAGGGACGTTGCTTTGGTAAATGGTATAACCGTTCTGGCGAACCGTGACGATAGCGCTGGAATTGGCGATGCCACGAATGGTTGGCGCAAAGCCTTTTTGACTGTTTGGCAGCATGTTGTCGTCGGAGTAAAGGCGAGCGCCGGTAAACTGGTAGCCCGGAAAAATGGCGCCGTCTGTTGAGCTTTCGCCAATCACCAACTGTGACCTGAGGGACTTTATGTCCCGTTGCAACCAGCTGTTGATGCTGTCCCAACGAGCGTCATCCTCATTGTGCGTCCAGGTGGAGTAGTTACGTAATCGCCACTCGCCGAAGTTCGCGCCACTTTGCAGGTTCATGTACTGGCGTTCACTTTGTTCGTTATTGTCGTAGCGGCTTCTGGAACCGGTGAAACTGTAGTTGGTGAAAACGACCGGAACACCGTTATCCCAGCGCGAAGGATCGACATAGCCTCTGGCATCGCGATAAAGGGCAATTTGCGGAACGCTTAACTTGAGTTTGCTGTGGTTAAAATCAAATATCGCAACGCTACCGGGAACGGCTTTAGCGAGATCGGGAATGCGCTTACCGTCATCAGCATTGGCAAATGCCGGATTCTCATCGACTTTAAAGCCTAATTCGCGTAGTTGCCCTACTGTAAATTGTGGTTGAAGCTGGTGATTATTTGCGATGACAAAAGGCAGCGTTCGTTGCATCATCTTTTTATTATTGATGTAAATATCGACAGAATATTCACCGGGTTGCTGTGCATTCTTATGAGAAAAAAGTGACAGATCGACGGGGCGTTGACCGCTTTTGGCGGTTTCCAGTAGAGCGGGGTCGAAAAAATAGTCATCGGCAAAAACAGTACCTGAAACCAGGTAACCGCTGGTGATGGTAAACGGCAAAAGGTACCTGATGCAGTGGCGCAAATATTTCTTTGCGTACAGGACATCGATTTTCTCCGTTAAATCCTTTTTCCGCTTATAGCTCATATTTCCCTTATCACTGAAGCGTTGCCTGTTTTATGGAATCAGGCGTGTTTCTGGCGCTGTACTGCCACCAAAATCATTTATTGCCGCCCATTTCACCGTTCTTCCAGTCGTGGCATTGATGGCAATTATTTTTCTTTCCTGCGGCGCGATGTATTCAATTTTGTCGGTGAGGTTGACATTGTCTAAACTTAATCCCGCAAAAACGACATGATATGCCGATGGGTTATAAATAGTCAGTTGGTTCGCTGAGATGCCAAACTCGAGCGCTTTGAAAGCATCTCTGGCTTTACCGTTGAGTCCTTTTGGTCGGTAAAAAAGTTTGATTCGGGTTTTAAACACTAACGTTAATGTATTGGTATTGGCGAGATCGGCTTTGTTCTGTGCAGGAATGGCTCGCACATTGATAAAATACATCGACTCTCTGTCATTAGGCACCTGTCCATCAGCCTTAATAATACGTAGCGTAGAGTCTTCTCCGGCATCAAGTCGAAACAGTGGGGGCGTGACAATAAACGGGCCGCGCGAGCTGTTGTTGCTGTTTTCTACCCATGATTGCAGCAGATAAGGCATTTTTTCGCTGTGGTTAGCGAGCGGCAGAGCGGCCTCTTTTTTACTGGCGTCATAAATAACGCGCGTCCTTTCCAGTACGATACCCCCTGCGAAAGCCGTGCTTGCCAGAGTGGTAAGCAAGATAAAAAATGCCAGTGTCGCCAGTCTCTTCATTATTTACTCCCTGAAATGTTAATATCTCTTTATCCCTGTAAAAAGGGATAAAGAGATATGATGAAGGGATTAACGGTAATCAAGAGTGACATCAACCGAAGCGTTTGCTTCACCTGGGGTAATGTCTTTAGACTCTACGGTTGAAACGTAATAAGCCAGTAAATTGATATCCATCGTCGCCCCGGTAATAGGGAAAGACACTTTAGGATCGTTGAGTTTGTTAATGGCCATTTGTGTCCCCTGGTCATTATCGATACGAATACCGACACCCGTCGCAGGTTCGTCCATACCCGTCACCGCAACCAGTTCGTCATTTGTTCCGGTCGTTCCGCCATTTCGTGTTTCTAACCATAGCTGGAAAGACGCATCTTCAACACCATCAACGTGCTCCCACGGGTCAGTTGGACAATTTTTTAATGGGATAGTGACTGGAATACTTGGCGTTTTATCGCCAACGGTTTTGAACTGAGAAGCGGCGTAATGACCAAGTTCAACATCAACCGTGTCGCCATTAGCAAATTCACAGGTGCTGGTTAATATTTGCCCGGTAAATTCAATCGTTCCATCTGTCGCCCACGCGTGGCTTGCGGAAAGCGTGAGTAAACCCGCAATAACGGATTTCGTATAGCGTTTCATTACTAATTCCTTATCCTTGCTTAAAATACAATGAAATATTTCATTAGGCAATATATCTGCATGCTTTAAGGATTATACAGTTCCTGACGGCTTAGAATGGCGTAATGTTATGTTTTCGGAATATATTTATATTAATAAAGTCTATTTGGCTGGTGGTTAATTGATCTGTCAACAGGGGGTTTTAAAAATTCATACTTAATGCTGTTGCTCATAACTGGTTGATTTTAAGTCATAATGAAAGTGTAAGGTTAAATAAAAGTGAGCAGTCTATTTAAGATAAGTCAAATAAAAATATTCATATTATTGATATGAGGGGGCGATTCATCTCAAAAAAGACTTTTTAATATTATTTTTGTGCAATATCTTTATATAAATTTCTTTCGGGATAAGATACCATCAAGCTAAAGATATAATCTTAAACTAAACAGTATTTTTAATTTGTATAACCGGATAAAAAGTAGACTCGCTGCAGGCAGGCGCAGGCCTGCCTTTATTAAGTGAAGCTCTATACAATAATAAGCTCAACGCCGGTTTTGAGCACCGCCGCTTTATCCTGCTTACTGATGCCATCGTCAGTGATCACGCAGTTGATCTTCTCCATGGGGAGAACCTGGTTGAATCCGCGGCGGTTGAACTTGGTGGCGTCCAGAACGGCGACAACTTTGTGTGCCGCAGCGGCCATCACTCCGCTTATCGAATACCCTTCATTAAAGGTGGTGATCCCGTTGGTGGCGTCGATACCGTCCGCACCGACAAACATCAAGTCTGCGCTGATGCCCTGTAACGAACGTTCGGCGATGGTGCCATGCATGGAATGTGTTTTATGCCTTACCGTGCCGCCGCAAACCACCAGCGTCAGGTCTTTGTTGTCGGACAGGGTAAATGCCGCCGGTAAGCTGTTGGTAATCACGGTAATGTTGCTCTTACGGTTCAACGCTTCGGCGATCAATAACGTGGTGCTGCCGCTATCCAGAATCACGGTCATCCCTTCTTCCACCATCGCCGCCGCTGACTGAGCAATGCGCTTTTTCGGATCGCTGGCAAGCTGGTAACGGTCCTCGAGTATAACTTCCTGATTATCGCCTTCCGCCAGATGACTTCCGGGTTTAGCCGCGCCGCCGTGAAACCGCGTAACCAGACCCTTTTCCTCCAGCAAACGCAGATCGGCACGGATAGTGACTTCAGAAATACCAAAGGTATTCGAAAGATCAAGCACCAACACGCTGCCCTGCGAATTAATCAGGTCGACAATTTTGTTCCTTCGCTCAAATGAGTTCATATTGATTTGCCTGATAATTAACTGTGACTAGTTTAATCGAAGGATTGCGAAAGGTGAACGCTAAATTTCGAAAGTAAATGTGAGCCAGCGCAGGTTGCTGGCTCGTACGATCAGGAGAAGTCCAGGAGAATTTTTCCCTGCATAGGTGCGCCGTTTAGCGCTTTCACGGCTTCTGCGAAACGCTCTGGGTTACCCCGATGGGCAATCAGCGGGGTGAGCTGCAGGCGTTTCTCGGTCAACAAGCGTGCGGCGGTTTCCCACTCTTCTCCTGGCCACGGGCTGGAGTAGTTCATCCAACTGCCCAGCACCGTGAGCTCTTTGCGCAGGATCAGCCCAAAAACGTGACTGGTGAGCGTCAGATCATGGTGCAGCGTGCCGACCAGCGCTACCTGCGCACGCGGTCCGGCAATTTCAATTGAGAGTGAGACGGTCTGCGGCGTACCTGCCGTTTCCAGCACCAACTGGTCGAACTGCGCGTCGTTCTGCGCTGCCTGAATCTCTGCTGCGCTCATCTCCCGGCTGTTATACACCCGCGTGGCTCCCAGCGCTGTTGCCAGCGCCAGTTTCTGTGGATTAATGTCGATAGCGGCGACGCTTTTCGCACCGAGCTCTTTTGCGCACTGAAGCGCGAGCAGGCCGATGGTGCCCGCGCCAACGATGATAACGTTTTTCCCTTCACATCCCCGCGCCAGATGAAACGCATGCAGACCAACGGTGATCGGCTCGATGAACGCGCCGTCTTCGACAGGCATATCGGAAGGTAAGCGGAACAGATTGGCGCGCTTTACGACAACGAACTCCGCATTGCCGCCTTCACTGCGCGAACCGACAAACTGGTACTGTTTACACAACGAGTAAAAACCACGCTCGCACTGGGGACAGTGAAAGCAGGGCAGAAGCGGCACGCAGGCAACCGCGTCGCCCGGCTGCATGTCCTTCACGCCCTTGCCATACGATTCAACGTAGCCGCTAAATTCATGGCCGAGGGTAATGGGGTAATAATGCGCGCCTTTAGAAAAAATACGCGGAATATCAGAACCACACAGACCAGAACTGATGACTTTCACCAGCACGTCGTCGTCGTTTTGCAACTGGGGCATGGGGCGTTCTTCAACGCGCACGTCTCCCTCAGCGTGAATCACCACTGATTTCATAACATTCTCCAGAAAGATAACGGGGAGCGAACGCTCCCCTGAAATTACACGGTGGGCTGACTTTCCGTCAGCGTTGCGTTTTGCTCCGCGGCTGCAAAATGACGCGCCCGACGCCAGGTCAGCAGTACGCCGGTGAAATAGAGGGCGGCAATCACCACGAACCCTACAACGTTTTGCCAAGTAAAGAGCTGGATCAGAAGCCAGGTTACCGGCGATCCCCCCTGATCCATGGAGGCTACCATGCCACCGGTTTTCAGCGCCCCGGCATTGGCGGCAAGCTGGGTATGCAGACCGATGGTTTGCGTGGCGATCCACAGCGTAATGCCCATAATGATGACGCCGGATATCAGCGTGCGGAACAGGTTGCCCTGATGTACCGCCACCGCCATCGCGACAAAGAAACCGATAGTCGCAAGGTCGCCGAACGGCAGCACCTGGTTACCCGGGACCAGCACCGCAATCAGGATCGTCAGCGGGATAAAAATCAGGCTGGCGGAAACCACAGAGGTATGGCCGAGGAGCAGCGCCGGATCCAGTCCAATCAGAAACGCCTGGCCGCCAAATCGGGCTTGCAGACGTTTACGCGCCTGTTTGGCTATCGGCGTTAAGCCATCCATGATCGGTTTGATCACGCGCGGCATTAGTAGCATCACTGCCGCTGTTTTGACTGCCAGTTGCAGGACGGCTTTCACGTCGTAGCCTGCCAACATGCCGATCACCAACCCCATCACAAAACCGACGGTCACCGGCTCGCCAAACGGACCGAAGCGTTTTTGCACATCGTCCGCGCTGAAATGAATGCGGTTAAGGCCCGGTATTTTGTCGATAACCGTATCGACCAGTACCGCGACAGGACCGAGGTAGGCTGAGGTGCCATGCGGGATAGCTATTCCTTCCAGACCGAAGAAGTCGCGGGTATCTTTTGCGAACCAGTCGCCAAGTTTGTAAACAAAGGCAGCATGGACAATCACGCCGAGGATCCCCAGCCAGTACGATCCGGTCGCCAGATGCAGCATCGCACCGGTAAAGGTCATGTGCCAGATATTCCAGATGTCGACGTTCACAACGCGGGTCATACGCGTCACCAGCATCAGAATATTGACGCCAATGGCGACCGGGATGGCGATCAGCGCAATTTGCGAGGCCCAGGTCATGGGTGACGATCCGGGCCAACCAACATCAATGACGTGAAGATTGATTTGAAATTGCTCGGCCATCGCTTTCGCCGCAGGGCCAATAGAGTCAAGCATCAGACCGATCACCAGGCCGATTCCGACAAAGCCAATGCCAATATGCAGACCCGATTTAAAACAGTCCCCGAGCTTCATCCCCAGCAGTTTTGAGAAGATGATGATCACCAGCGGCAGCATTACCGTTGGGCCTAAGTCGAGGATATAACGCATAATTTCGCTAAACATGGCGTCACCCCACGAGGATCGTCAGTATTTTTTGCTGCAACGCTTCGATACCCACCCCGGAAACAAAAGGCATACCGTGAACGACAGGAATATCGCCAAAGGTGCGGTCGACGCGGGCGGTGGTGCAAATGAGATCGGCGCCGTCCATATAGGTTTCGATTTCCGTGACCCGACATTGCACCAGGTCGAGTGTGATATCGTTGGCTTCACATAGCTCTTTAATTTCTTCCGCGGCCAGCGTAGAGGTCGCGACAGCACCGCCACAGGCCACAATCACTTTACGTTTCATAGGGTATTCCTTTTATTATCAGTATATTATCAGGCCTGTTCGCAAGGCTCAGGCATCAGGATAGTTTCCTGAAAACGGGCTGCCAGCGCTGTTTCAGGGGCACTCAGTAACGCTTCAAGGGTGTCCGGGTTTTGCAGTTCGCTAAACAGACGACGCAGGAGTTTCAGCTGCGCCGCCGGGTTTTCAACGATCAGCGCGATGATCAGCGAAACGGCAATTTCGCCGTCGTCATCGGCCTGCTGAAACGCCACCGGAGTATCGGGACGGATGAGGTAGATCGCCGGCGATTTGGCGTGAACCGCTTCGCAGTGTGGAATCGCAACGGCATGGCGTTCCAGCGCGATGCCGGTTGGAAAGTTTGCTTCACGTTCGAGAAGCGCCTGCGGATACGTGTCATGCACCACGCCTTTGGCCAGCATCTCCTCGGCAATGTGCGCGAGCGCCTGCTGGCGCGAGGTAAAATGAATTCCAGTACGGACAAAAAGTTGGCTCATAGCGTCTCCGGTTTTCAGGCTGTTTCTGACGCGCAACCGAACCGGTATGCACGTAAAACATCCTGAATTTTGTCAATAATCAGGCTGTGCGGCGTGGCGGTTAGCGCGCCTTCCGACAGCCGTTCAAACTGTACAGGCATAAACTGGCTGATTAATCCCAGCGGTAATGAGACGCCACTCAGATTGGCGATCAGTTTTTCCACACTTTGCCGAATACGCGGGTGCGGCCAGTAGTAACGGATACGGTCTGACAGGCTGAAATGGATATCGACCATCGCCTGGCTCCAGGTCGGCCGGTAATACTTCTTCCAGTATCCAGGCTCGTTAAGCATCACTTCATCGATCACCTCCAGCACCCGGCTGCGTTGTTCCGGCGAAATCAGGGCGTCTTCCATCTGCGCCAGCGCAAAAACGGCTTCACGCAGAGCGAAAGTCAGGGCCGGGCCGACCTTGAGAATGGCGTAGTGATCACGAACCAGCGCGCGGTAGGCTTGTCGGGTCTGGTAGTCTGTGGAGTGCGCTTCGTAAACCATTGGCGTGGCCTTGATCCAGGTAGTGAGCGCTTCGGCAGCCTGAGGCTGGTAGTGGATAATTTGGGTGTGATCGAATTCCACGCCGGGCTGCACGACGATGGCGATAACGCGGGTTAAGGCCTCATCAAGCCCCCGAGCGCGAAAGGCAACCTGATGCGTTTCCAGCGTGCGGGCGGCATCGTCGGCGCGGGTGACGTGAACCGTCCCAATGCTGCTGGCTTCCCCGCCCGGTACCGGAACTTCAGTGCCGATTACATAGGTCAGTCGGCGTTTTTGTTCTTCCGTTGCCGTCGCTTCAGCCGCCTGGCAAAGTACCGCTGCGCGTTCGGCGACCACCATCGGGTCGAGCGGCGTGGGGTCATCGGCGCAGGACATAGAGGCGTCCAGGTGGATTTTACTGAATCCTGCGGCGACGTAGGCCTGAATCAACACCACCGATTTTTCCATCGCATCCGCTGCGGGTTCATCCTGCCAACAGTTCGGGCCCAAATGATCCCCGCCAAGGATTAAACGCTCACGCGGGAAGCCAACCTCCTGGGCAATGCCATAGACAAAATCGCGGAAATCAGCGGGTTTCATGCCGGTATACCCGCCGAACTGATTAACCTGGTTAGAGGTCGCTTCAATCAGCACTTTGTTGTCGCTGTGCAGATCAAAGCGCAGGGCCGCTTCAATGACCAGCGGATGGGCTGAACAGACAGAACAGATCCCGACATGTTCACCGGCTTTATGACGCGAGATAATTTCTTTCACTTCTGACTCCGATATCTTTCGTTTGTATTGAATGCGATTGCGTTATCTGTCAAAGCTTGCCTTCGCAGCCGCAGTCGGCGATGACTTTGCGCACGACGGCTTTCATGGCGGCTTTGGCTGGCACCATGTAATGTCGGGGATCATTGGCCTTGGGATGCTCACTAAGATAGGTTTTCAGGGCATCGGAAAAGGCAATTTTAAGTTCGGTGGCAACGTTAACCTTGCAGATGCCGAGTGAGATTGCGCGTTGGATATCCCCGGTGGGCAGGCCCGAGGCGCCGTGCAGCACCAGTGGAATATCCACGTGTTGCCGAATCTCCGCCAGGCGCTGAAAATCCAGTCGCGGTTCGGCGGTGTAGAGGCCGTGAGCCGTTCCAATTGCTACGGCCAGAGAATCAATGCCGGTTCCGGCGACAAACTCCCGGGCCTGCTGCGGATGGGTATAAAGCGCGTCTTTTTCGTCAACGCTCAAATCGTCTTCCTGTCCACCCAAACGGCCCAGTTCGGCTTCGACGCTAACGTCGTAACGATGGCAGTAATCGACAACATTTTTCACCAGGGCAATATTGTCGGCAAACGGAAGGTGCGAGCCGTCGATCATGACGGAACGCACGCCAGCAGCGACTTTCTGTTCTATATCTTCACGTTTTTCATGATGATCAAGATGGATCGCGAGAGGGTGGTTCCATGACTTCGCCAGTTCCCCGGCGATGGCGACGATATTGCTCACGCCTGCATAGCAAAACGTGCCTGGCGTCCCCGCAACGATCAACGGTGAACGTAATTCTGCTGCGGTTTCCACGACCACCTGCAGGGTTTCAAGATTATGGATGTTGAAAGCCGGTACGGCGTAACCCTCGCGCTGGGCCTTCCTGAGCATGGTCTTGCTGGAAATAATAAACATCCTTCCTCCGAAATCTTTCGTTTGTCTTCTTCGAAAGAATGTATAGGCTTTCGTAATGTTTTTATGTGATTTCGATCGGATAAATGAAAGCTACGAAAGTAAAAGAAGGTTTGCGAAAGATTACGGCCGAAAAAAAAGCACGCCCGCCGGGCATGCTTTATGAGAAGAGAAGGGGGGGCGTCACGTCACCGGCGCCGGGTTAAACACTGCCAGTTGGTTATGAAGGCCCCATTGATCCGAGAAGGTTTTCTTCCGTCCGCTGGCTACCTCCAGGATAAACGCAAACAGCTTCTGACCGACCTCTTCAATGGTTTCTTCCCCGGTGGCGATGGTCCCGGCGTTAATATCCATTAAGTCATACCAGCGGTTTGCCAGCTCGGTGCGGGTAGCCATTTTGATCACCGGTACCGCCATTAGCCCATACGGGGTACCGCGCCCGGTAGTAAAGACCTGGACGGTGATCCCTGACGCCACCTGCTGGGTGCCGCAGACAAAGTCGCTGGCGGGGGTTGCCGCGTATATCAGGCCGCGCTTCGTTGGCCGCTGGCCCGGCGACAGCACTTCAACAATCGCGCTCTTACCCGACTTGGCAATGGAGCCGAGCGCTTTTTCGACCACGTTCGCCAGCCCGCCTTTTTTGTTCCCCGGTGACGGGTTGGCGCTGCGGTCGGTTTTCCCCATGTCGAGGTAGTTATCGTACCAGGCCATCTCTTCGAGCAGGCGCTTGCCCACCTCTTCGTTGACCGTGCGCGGGGTCAGCAGATGGATGGCGTCACGCACTTCGGTCACTTCGGAGAACATCACCGTGGCGCCGCAGCGAACCAGCAGGTCCGAGGCATACCCTACCGCCGGGTTCGCCGTGACGCCGGAAAACGCATCGCTGCCGCCGCACTGCATCCCGACGACCAGTTCAGAGGCCGGGCAGGTTTCGCGCTGGCGCTGATTGAGTTTCGCGAGATGGCGCTCAGCCACCTGCAGAATGTCATCCACCATCGAGCGGAAACCGACGTGTTTTTCATCCTGCAAGCTCACGATGCTGGCGCTGTCCACCGTGATACTCTGCACATCGTCGGTACCTTCCAGCAGGCGCTCAGGTTGCAGTTTTTCACAGCCGAGGCCGATGACCATCACTTCGCCGCCAAAGTTCGGGTTCAGCGAAATGTTGTGAATTGTGCGAATCGGCACTACCGCTGCCGGGGCGTTGATCGCCACACCGCAGCCGTACAGATGGTTCAGGCCGACGACGCCGTCGACGTTCGGGTAGTCAGGCAGCAGATCGCGCTCAATGATCTTCACCACATAATCGACCACACCCGCCACGCAGTGGACGCTGGTGGTAATGCCGAGCAGATTTTTGGTGCCCACGCTGCCATCGGCATTGCGATAGCCCTCAAAGGTATAACCTTCCAGCGGCGGCAGCGGCTCCGGCACTTTGGTCGCCAGCGGCAACGTGTGCAGTGGCGGTGCCTTCGGCAGTTCCACCATGGACTCATCGATCCAGCTTCCGCGCGCGATATTGCGAACGGCATAGCCAATCACCTCGCCATAGCGAACGATTTCACCATGCGCGGGAATATCCACCAGCGCCACTTTGTGCCCCTGCGGAATATGTTCGATCAGTTCAAGCCCGTCCGGGAAACGCGTTCCGGCTTTTAAACCATTGTCGTTAACAATGATTGCCACATTATCGATGTCGTGAACTTTAATATAAAACGCCGTCGGCGATTGCTGTCGGATGTCGATGTTAGCCATTGCTCAGTATTCTCCAGCTAAAAATAATTCGTTCAGTGAACCTGAAAAAAGAGAATGTCATTTTGATAAAATAAGCATGTCAGGCGCGCTGGAATAAGAATGTGATCGCGATCACCCGTTGTGGCGAACGCCACACCCGCAGGGTGAGCAAAGCGTAAATCTGTGCATCAGCGCCCAGGCTTATGTGCATATGCTCAAAATAATATTTAATGCCCGTTTCTTTAATGAGCGTTTGCACAATGCCTAATACACCGCGGCTGATTATACTGAACCACGAACTTATTACACCCGTCGGTTATTTTAATTAGCATCGGTAAATGTCAAACAATAATAAAATACCGGCTTAAATGCCTGGGTAAATAAATAGTGACCCGTCCGTCGGTTTATAAAACTCTCTATATAACGGTTAAGTGACAAGGTAAACGTGATGAATAACGACATCTTCCCCAACAAATTCAAGGCAGCGCTGGCTGCGCATCAGGTGCAGATCGGCTGCTGGTCGGCGCTGGCAAGCCCCATCAGCACCGAAGTGCTCGGTCTGGCGGGCTTTGACTGGCTGGTGCTGGACGGCGAACATGCGCCGAACGATGTCTCAACCTTTATCCCGCAACTGATGGCACTAAAAGGTAGCGCCAGCGCGCCGGTTGTGCGCGTGCCGACCAACGAGCCGGTGATTATCAAGCGTCTGCTGGATATCGGCTTTTACAATTTCCTCATCCCGTTTGTGGAAACAGAACAAGAAGCCGTAAACGCTGTGGCGGCGACCCGCTATCCGCCAGAGGGGATTCGCGGCGTATCCGTATCACACCGCGCCAATATGTTTGGCACCGTAGCGGATTACTTTGCGCAGTCGAATAAGAACATCACCATCATTGTGCAGATCGAAAGCCAGCAGGGCGTCGATAACGTGGACGCGATTGCGGCAACCGCAGGCGTTGACGGTATTTTTGTCGGTCCAAGCGATCTGGCTGCCGCGTTAGGCCACCTTGGCAACGCGTCGCATCCTGACGTTCAGAAAGCCATTCAGCACATTTTTGCCCGTGCGAAAGCGAACGGTAAACCCTGCGGCATTCTGGCGCCGGTTGAAGCCGATGCGCGCCGTTATCTGGAGTGGGGAGCGACGTTTGTGGCCGTGGGCAGCGATCTGGGCGTATTCCGTTCCGCCACGCAGAAGCTGGCAGATTCCTTTAAGAAATAACCACCACCGCAACAAGAGAGAATAGTGATATGACGATGAAAGTTGGTTTTATTGGCCTGGGTATCATGGGTAAACCAATGAGTAAAAACCTCCTGAAAGCAGGTTACTCGCTGGTGGTTTCTGACCGTAACCCTGAAGCGATTGCTGAAGTTATTGCTGCCGGGGCAGAAACCGCCTCTACCGCAAAAGCGATCGCTGAGCAGTGTGATGTGATCATCACCATGCTGCCGAACTCCCCGCACGTGAAAGACGTTGCGCTGGGTGAAGGCGGCATTATTGAAGGCGCGAAGCCGGGCACCGTTTTGATCGACATGAGTTCGATCGCGCCGCTGGCAAGCCGTGAAATCAGCGACGCGCTGAAGGCCAAAGGGATTGATATGCTCGACGCGCCGGTCAGCGGCGGCGAACCGAAAGCCATCGACGGCACGTTGTCCGTCATGGTGGGCGGCGACAAAGCGATCTTCGACAAATATTACGATCTGCTGAAGGCGATGGCGGGATCCGTGGTGCATACCGGTGAAATCGGCGCGGGTAACGTCACCAAGCTGGCAAACCAGGTGATTGTGGCGCTGAATATTGCCGCGATGTCAGAAGCGCTGACGCTGGCGACCAAAGCGGGGGTAAACCCGGACCTGGTTTATCAGGCGATTCGCGGCGGTCTGGCGGGCAGTACCGTGCTGGATGCGAAAGCGCCGATGGTCATGGATCGCAACTTCAAACCGGGCTTCCGTATCGATCTGCATATTAAAGATCTGGCGAACGCGCTGGATACGTCGCACGGTGTCGGCGCGCAGCTGCCGCTGACCGCTGCGGTGATGGAGATGATGCAGGTGCTGCGCGCGGACGGGCTGGGGACGGCCGATCACAGCGCGCTGGCATGCTATTACGAAAAACTGGCGAAAGTGGAAGTCACTCGCTAATCACGTCGTGCCTCGTGGCACGCAGCAATCTGGCCTGCCTGGCGCAGGCCGGAACAGTGAAACGCTAATTGGCGTTATGCAGTAACAGGCTACCCCTATGAAAATCGTCATTGCCCCAGACTCTTATAAAGAAAGCCTTTCTGCCAGTGAGGTAGCTCAGGCAATAGAAAAAGGATTCCGGGAAATTTTTCCGGATGCGCAATATGTTTCTGTTCCCGTCGCCGACGGTGGTGAAGGAACAGTTGAAGCCATGATTGCCGCCACGCAGGGAACTGAACATTCCGCTTGGGTTACCGGCCCGTTGGGGGAAAAGGTCAATGCCAACTGGGGCATGTCAGGAGACGGAAAAACCGCGTTTATCGAAATGGCGGCAGCCAGCGGACTGGCGCTGGTTCCCCCGGAAAAACGCAATCCGCTGATCACCACCTCTCGCGGCACGGGCGAGCTGATTTTGCAGGCGCTGGAAAGCGGGGCGCGAAACATCATCATCGGTATTGGCGGCAGCGCCACCAATGACGGCGGCGCGGGTATGATACAGGCGCTGGGCGCGAAACTGTGCGACGCCAATGGCACCGAGATCGGTTATGGCGGAGGCAGCCTGAACAGCCTCAACGCAATTGATATTTCGGGTCTTGATCCACGATTACGCGCCTGCACGATTCGCGTTGCCTGCGACGTCACCAATCCGCTGGTGGGGGAGAAGGGCGCATCGCGAATTTTTGGACCGCAGAAAGGCGCGACCGAGGCGTTAATTGTCGAACTGGACGCCAATCTTGCCCATTACGCCGATATCATCAAAAAATCGCTACGGGTGGATGTCAGAGAGGTTCCTGGCGCAGGCGCGGCGGGCGGTATGGGCGCGGCGCTGATGGCCTTTCTCGGCGCGGAGCTGAAAAGCGGTATCGAGATTGTGACCCAGGCGCTGAATCTGGAAGAACATATCCACGACTGTACGCTGGTGGTGACTGGCGAAGGACGAATTGACAGTCAGAGCATTCACGGAAAAGTACCGGTCGGCGTGGCGAGCGTGGCGAAGAAATACCACAAGCCGGTGATAGGTATTGCCGGCAGCCTGACGCGTGACGTCGCGGTGGTGCACCAGCACGGTATTGATGCTGTGTTTAGCGTATTAAGCAGCATCGGCACGCTGGAAGAAGCCTTCCGGGGCGCATTTGACAATATTTACCGCGCTTCGCGAAATATTGCGGCCACGCTGGCGATGGGAATGCGCAGCGCGGGGTGACAAGGGCGCGTAAACCCTCTATACTTCGCGCCGAAGCTGACCAGACAGTCGCCGCTTCGTCGTCGTCCCTTTCGGGGGAGACAGGCGGAGGGGAGGAAAGTCCGGGCTCCATAGGGCAGGGTGCCAGGTAACGCCTGGGGGGGAAACCCACGACCAGTGCAACAGAGAGCAAACCGCCGATGGCCCACGCACGTGGGATCAGGTAAGGGTGAAAGGGTGCGGTAAGAGCGCACCGCGCGGCTGGTAACAGTCCGTGGCACGGTAAACTCCACCCGGAGCAAGGCCAAATAGGGGTTCATAAGGTACGGCCCGTACTGAACCCGGGTAGGCTGCTTGAGCCAGTGAGCGATTGCTGGCCTAGATGAATGACTGTCCACGACAGAACCCGGCTTATCGGTCAGCTTCAACTCATTACTGAAACCCCGCCATCAGGCGGGGTTTTTGCTTCTGTGAGGCAGATGAATGCCTGTCCACGAGGATAACCATTCGGCAGGGGAGCGTATCGGGCGCAAGAGATTTCCCGATATGTGACAGGAAACACAAAACGCTGGCTTTGATTCTTTTGGCGACAGAAACAAAAAGCAAACGATCGCCTTCACAAAATTACTTGCTATAAAATCTATAAAAACTAGTGTTAATGGTTTGTTTGCAATGATAATGAATTGTATGCTTATATTTAATTATTGATAAAAGTAATGTTTATTTACAAACAAATACGGCAAAAAAATGTGATATGCCACAATATTTAACGTCATTTATGTTTTATATATAATTATATTTGATAAATTGCACATTAAATTTAATGACATATTTGAACGTTAATTGCACGATAATTGCTTGAAATATCATCATTCGCCGATTTTGAAAATAACCACAAGTTTATCGATGTTATCGCCATAAAATATTGTTATCCCCCCCTATTTTTTTGACTAAAATCAGACTAAAGCGACATTGTAATTATATAACTGTTTGAAAAATATAAATTTAATAATTTATTTGCCAGCTTCATAAAATAATGACAAGGCAATTTGTGAGTGGTCGCACATATCCCCCATTACGTAATTTGTTACACTCCACGCCGTCAACAAAGTTATTTGCGCAGGTCGATATGAATACGTTTGCTCTCCCAAAAACTCAGCAGTTGGTGGTCTTTCAGGAAGTAATCAGAAGTGGTTCGATCGGATCTGCGGCGAAAGAATTAGGGTTAACTCAACCGGCGGTCAGTAAAATCATTAACGATATTGAAGCGTATTTCGGCGTTGAGTTGGTGGTACGGAAAAACACCGGCGTCACCTTAACCCACGCAGGGCAGGTTTTACTCTCGTGGTCAGAGTCCATCACTCGCGAGATGAAAAACATGGTGAATGAGATGAACAGCATGACCGACAGCGCGGTGGTGGACGTCTCCTTCGGATTCCCGTCGTTGATTGGATTTACCTTTATGTCCGATATGATCCAGAAGTTCAAAGAGGTCTACCCGAAATCGCAGGTCTCTATGTATGAGGCGCAGCTCTCCTCGTTTCTGCCAGCGATTCGCGACGGACGACTGGACTTTGCTATTGGCACGCTCAGCGATGAAATGAAGTTACAGGATCTCCATGTCGAGCCGTTGTTCGAGTCAGAGTTCGTGCTGGTGGCGAATAAGTCCCGAACATGCACCGGCACCACCACGCTGGAATCGTTGCAAAACGAACAGTGGGTGCTGCCACAAACGAATATGGGCTACTACAGCGAACTCCTCACCACCCTGCAAAGAAATGGCATCAGTATTGAAAACATCGTTAAAACCGACTCCGTCGTCACCATTTATAATCTTGTTCTTAATGCCGATTTTTTAACTGTTATTCCATGTGACATGACCGCGCCTTTTGGTTCAAACCAGTTTATTACGCTCCCTGTAGAAGAATCATTACCCATTGCGCGATATGCTGCAATATGGTCTAAAAATTATCGTATTAAAAAAGCCGCCTCGGTGTTGGTGGAATTAGCGAAAGAGTATTCATCTTATAAAGGTCGCAGACGAAAGCAATTAATTGAAATCGATTAACCCAAATAAATTTAGTTAATCCAATATTAACGCCATCGCGCTGTATTTCAGCCGTTGGTCACGATCATTTATTACTTTACAATAAGTAAGAGGTTACAATGCACATTACTTACGATCTACCGGTTGCCATTGACGATATCCTCGAAGCCAAAAAACGCCTGGCAGGAAAAATATATAAAACAGGCATGCCGCGTTCGAACTATTTTAGTGAGCGCTGCAAAGGTGAAATATTTCTCAAGTTCGAAAATATGCAGCGTACCGGTTCTTTTAAAATCCGCGGCGCGTTTAACAAATTAAGTTCGCTGACGGATGCGGAAAAACGCAAGGGCGTGGTGGCCTGTTCCGCGGGCAACCACGCGCAGGGCGTATCGCTCTCCTGCGCGATGCTCGGTATTGACGGCAAAGTGGTGATGCCAAAAGGCGCTCCGAAGTCAAAAGTTGCCGCGACCTGCGACTACTCTGCGGAGGTGGTGCTGCACGGGGATAACTTTAACGACACCATCGCCAAAGTCAGCGAAATTGTAGAAACCGAAGGCCGTATTTTTATTCCACCGTATGACGATCCGAAAGTCATTGCCGGACAAGGCACTATTGGTCTGGAAATCATGGAGGATCTTTATGACGTCGATAACGTCATTGTGCCTATTGGCGGCGGCGGTTTAATTGCCGGGATTGCCATCGCGATTAAATCCATTAACCCGACAATTAAAGTCATCGGCGTTCAGGCTGAAAACGTACACGGTATGGCGGCATCTTATCAGGCCGGAGAAATAACCACGCACCGAACGACCGGCACCCTGGCGGATGGTTGTGACGTTTCCCGCCCGGGTAATTTAACTTACGAAATTGTGCGTGAATTAGTGGATGACATAGTCCTCGTGAGCGAAGACGAAATACGCAACAGCATGATTGCCTTAATTCAGCGCAATAAAGTGGTGACAGAAGGCGCTGGCGCACTGGCTTGTGCCGCTTTATTAAGCGGGAAATTAGATAGCTATATCCAGAACAGAAAAACGGTCAGCATTATTTCTGGCGGCAATATCGATCTTTCTCGTGTATCGCAAATAACGGGTTTAGCAGACGCTTAACACCGGCTATTCATCTTTTCGTTGAGGATAGGATATGAGTACTACTGATAGCATTGTATCCAGCCAGACAAAACAGTCGTCCTGGCGTAAATCGGACACCACCTGGACACTGGGATTATTTGGTACCGCCATCGGCGCCGGAGTGCTGTTCTTCCCCATTCGCGCCGGATTTGGCGGCCTGATCCCCATTCTACTGATGCTGGTGCTGGCGTACCCCATCGCCTTTTACTGCCACCGGGCGCTGGCGCGCCTGTGCCTGTCCGGCTCGAACCCGTCCGGTAACATTACGGAAACGGTAGAAGAGCACTTTGGCAAGACGGGCGGCGTGGTGATCACGTTCCTCTACTTCTTCGCCATTTGTCCACTGTTGTGGATTTACGGCGTGACCATTACCAACACCTTCATGACCTTCTGGGAAAACCAGTTGCAGTTGCCAGCCCTGAACCGCGGCTTTGTGGCGCTGTTCCTGCTCTTGCTGATGGCGTTTGTCATCTGGTTTGGTAAAGATCTGATGGTAAAAGTGATGAGCTATCTGGTCTGGCCGTTTATCGCCAGCCTGGTGCTGATTTCACTGTCGCTGATCCCGTACTGGAATTCGGCGGTGATCGATCAGGTCGATCTGAGCAACATCGCGCTGACCGGTCACGATGGCATTCTGGTCACCGTATGGCTCGGTATCTCCATCATGGTGTTCTCGTTTAACTTCTCGCCGATCGTCTCCTCGTTCGTGGTGTCGAAGCGCGAAGAGTATGAGAAAGATTTTGGCCGCGACTTTACCGAGCAGAAATGTTCACAGATCATCTCCCGCGCCAGCATGCTGATGGTCGCCGTGGTAATGTTCTTCGCCTTCAGCTGCCTGTTTACGCTCTCGCCGCAAAACATGGCGGATGCGAAAGCGCAGAACATCCCTGTGCTCTCTTACCTGGCGAACCACTTCGCCTCAATGTCCGGTACTAAGTCAACGTTCGCGACCACGCTGGAATACGGCGCGTCGATTATCGCGCTGGTCGCCATTTTCAAATCGTTCTTCGGGCACTATCTGGGCACGCTGGAAGGGCTGAACGGTCTGATCCTTAAGTTTGGCTATAAGGGCGATAAAACTAAAGTCTCGATGGGTAAACTCAATACCCTCAGCATGATCTTTATCATGGGGTCCACCTGGGTTGTGGCCTATGCCAACCCGAATATTCTGGACCTGATTGAAGCGATGGGCGCGCCGATTATCGCCTCGCTGCTCTGCCTGCTGCCGATGTACGCCATTCGTAAAGCGCCTTCGCTGGCGAAATACCGTGGCCGTCTGGATAACGTGTTTGTCACCGTCATTGGTCTGCTGACCATCCTGAACATCGTGTACAAACTGTTTTAAGCCTTAGGCTCAGGATGAGCGGAGTAGTGAAATGACTGAATTTCCTGTAGTTCTGGTAATTAACTGCGGTTCGTCTTCAATTAAGTTTTCAGTGCTGGATGCAACAAACTGCGACGTTTTAATGGCAGGTATTGCTGACGGCATTAACACTGAAAGCGCCTTCTTGTCGGTAAACGGAGGAGAGCCAGCAACGCTGGCTCACCACAGCTACGAAGGGGCATTAAAGGCGATCGCCTTCGAACTGGAAAAACGTAATTTAAACGACAGCGTGGCCTTAATTGGCCACCGCATCGCCCACGGTGGAAATATCTTTACCGCGTCGGCCATTATTACCGATGAAGTCATTGACAATATCCGCCGGGTTTCACCGTTAGCGCCGTTACATAACTATGCGAATCTGAGCGGAATAGAATCCGCACAGCAGTTATTTCCCGGCGTCACGCAGGTCGCTGTTTTTGATACCAGTTTTCATCAGACGATGGCGCCTGAGGCCTACCTGTATGGCCTGCCGTGGGAATATTACGAACAACTCGGCGTGCGGCGTTACGGCTTTCATGGCACGTCACATCGCTATGTGTCTCTGCGGGCGCATGCGCTGCTGGATCTTGCTGATGACGATTCAGGCCTGGTGGTGGCGCATCTTGGCAATGGGGCGTCTGTCTGCGCGGTTCGTAACGGGCAGAGCGTGGACACCTCAATGGGCATGACGCCGCTGGAAGGGCTGATGATGGGCACCCGCAGCGGCGATGTCGACTTCGGGGCGATGGCGTGGGTCGCCAGCGAAACCGGTCAGACCCTGAGCGATCTGGAGCGGGTGGTCAACAAAGAGTCCGGTCTGCTGGGAATTTCGGGTTTATCGTCCGACTTAAGAGTGCTGGAAAAAGCCTGGCATGAAGGACACGCGCGGGCGCAACTGGCGATCAAAACGTTCGTCCACCGTATCGCCCGCCATATCGCCGGGCATGCAGCGTCGTTACATCGTCTGGACGGCATTGTTTTCACCGGCGGTATCGGCGAGAACTCGGTCTTAATTCGTCGCCTGGTAGCAGAGCGTCTGGCGGTGCTGGGCGTTACGCTCGACAGTGACAGAAATAGCCTGCCGAATTCCCACGGCGAACGCATTATTTCCGCCAGCGATGCCCGGGTCATGTGCGCCGTTATTCCGACCAATGAAGAAAAAATGATTGCGCTTGATGCGATCCAGTTAGGCCGTATTCACGCGCCAGTGGAACTCGCTTAATTCATTGTTGTTCTGTAGAGAGATTATTTTTCATGAAGGTAAATATCGATACCAGCGATATGCTGTACGCCGACGCATGGCAGGGTTTTAAAGGTACGGACTGGAAAGAAGAAATTAATGTCCGTGATTTTATTCAGCACAACTATACGCCTTATGAAGGGGATGAATCTTTCCTCGCGGAAGCGACGCCAGCCACAACGGCGCTGTGGGAAAAGGTGATGGCGGGGATTCGCATCGAAAACGCGACCCATGCGCCGGTTGATTTCGACACTAACATCGCCACGACGATCACCGCGCATGACGCGGGCTATATCGAGCAGTCGCTGGAAAAAATCGTCGGTCTGCAAACGGACAAACCGCTCAAGCGTGCCCTGCATCCGTTTGGCGGCATCAATATGATCAAAAGCTCGTTTGAGGCTTATGGTCGCGAGATGGACCCACACTTCGAATACCTGTTCACCGAGCTACGAAAAACCCACAACCAGGGGGTTTTCGACGCCTATTCGCCGGACATGCTGCGCTGCCGTAAATCCGGCGTCCTGACCGGTCTGCCGGACGGCTATGGCCGCGGGCGAATTATTGGCGACTACCGCCGCGTGGCGCTGTACGGCATCCGCTATCTGGTGCGTGAGCGTGAACTGCAGTTCGCCGATCTCCAGTCAAACCTGGAGTGGGGGCAAAATCTCGAAGCTACTATCCGTCTGCGCGAGGAGCTGGCGGAACACCGCCGCGCGCTGCTGCAAATGCAGGAGATGGCGGCAAAATATGGTTTCGATATCTCGCGTCCAGCGCGCAACGCTCAGGAAGCAGTACAGTGGCTCTACTTTGCCTACCTGGCGGCAGTGAAGTCGCAAAACGGCGGCGCGATGTCGCTGGGGCGTACCGCGTCATTCCTCGATATCTACATTGAACGTGACTTCAAGGCGGGGATCCTGACGGAGCAACAGGCGCAGGAGTTGATCGATCATTTCATTATGAAGATCCGCATGGTGCGCTTCCTGCGTACGCCGGAATTCGACACCCTGTTCTCCGGCGATCCGATCTGGGCGACGGAAGTGATCGGCGGGATGGGGCTGGATGGTCGCACGCTGGTGACGAAGAATTCCTTCCGTTACCTGCATACCCTGCACACCATGGGACCGGCGCCGGAACCAAACCTTACCGTGCTGTGGTCGGAAGCGCTGCCGGTGGCCTTTAAAAAGTACGCTGCGCAAGTATCTATCGTCACGTCGTCGCTGCAATACGAAAATGACGATCTCATGCGTACTGACTTTAACAGCGACGACTACGCGATCGCCTGTTGTGTTAGCCCGATGGTAATCGGTAAGCAGATGCAGTTCTTCGGCGCGCGCGCCAACCTCGCCAAAACGCTGCTGTACGCGATCAATGGCGGCGTGGATGAGAAGCTGAAAATCCAGGTTGGGCCAAAAACCGCGCCGCTGATGGACGATGTGCTGGATTATGACACCGTGATGGAAAGTCTCGACCACTTTATGGACTGGCTGGCGGTGCAGTACATCAGCGCGCTGAACATCATTCACTACATGCACGATAAGTATAGCTATGAAGCCTCGTTAATGGCGCTTCATGACCGCGACGTGTATCGCACCATGGCCTGCGGTATTGCCGGGCTGTCAGTGGCGGCGGACTCCCTTTCCGCCATCAAATACGCGAAGGTAAAACCGGTGCGCGACCATAACGGCCTGGCGGTCGATTTTGTTATCGAAGGCGACTACCCGCAGTACGGTAATAACGACGAGCGCGTCGACAGTATCGCCTGCGATCTGGTCGAACGTTTTATGAAGAAAATTAAGGTGTTGCCGACCTACCGCAATGCGGTGCCGACCCAGTCCATTCTGACCATTACCTCAAACGTGGTGTACGGGCAGAAAACCGGGAATACGCCGGACGGACGCCGTGCCGGTACGCCGTTCGCGCCGGGAGCCAACCCGATGCACGGACGCGACCGCAAAGGCGCGGTCGCTTCGCTGACCTCCGTGGCGAAGCTGCCATTCACCTATGCCAAAGACGGTATTTCATACACCTTCTCCATTGTGCCAGCGGCGCTGGGCAAAGAAGATCCGGTGCGGAAAACCAACCTGGTCGGGCTACTTGATGGCTACTTCCATCATGAAGCGCATGTGGAAGGCGGTCAGCATCTGAACGTCAACGTCATGAACCGGGAAATGCTGCTGGATGCCATCGAACATCCGGAAAGCTACCCGAATCTGACGATTCGCGTTTCCGGTTATGCGGTGCGCTTTAACGCGCTCACCCGCGAGCAGCAGCAGGATGTCATCTCGCGGACTTTCACCCAGGCGATGTAACATTATCGGGGCGGTCAGCCGATCGCCCCTGGTCATAATGCGTATCAAACCTGGTCTCCACTGAACGGCATTCCGAGGGTGTAGATATGATTAGCGCATTCGATATTTTTAAAATAGGTATTGGTCCTTCCAGTTCCCACACCGTAGGGCCAATGAATGCAGGTAAGCGTTTTATCGATCAACTGGTCAACAGCGGTGACTTGCTGCGTACAACGCGCATCACGGTGGATCTGTATGGGTCGCTGTCGCTGACCGGAAAAGGCCATGCTACCGATACCGCCATCATCATGGGGCTGGCGGGTAACAGTCCGCAAAACGTCAATATTGACGCCATTCCCGGGTTTATAGAGGCGGTCACTCGCAGCGGGCGTCTGCCGCTGGCGGAAGGCGCGCATGTCGTTGATTTTCCGGTGACGGACAGCATTCTGTTTCACGGCGAAACGCTTCCCCGTCACGAAAACGGTATGCGCATCAGCGCCTGGGAACACCAGCGCCGGTTGTTGAGTAAAACCTACTATTCGATTGGCGGTGGGTTTATCGTCGATGAAGAGCATTTTGGTCAGGCCCACGATGTCGAAGCCCCTGTGCCTTACGATTTCCATTCGGCGAGCGAACTGCTCAGGCTGTGTGAGCGCAACGGGCTGTCGGTCTCCGGACTGATGATGCAAAACGAACTGGCGCTGCGCAGTAAGGCGGAAATCGACGACGGATTTGCCCGTATATGGGACGTTATGCACGCCGGAATCGAGCGTGGCATGAATACCGAAGGCGTACTGCCCGGTCCGCTCAACGTACCGCGGCGGGCGGTGGCGCTGCGGCGCTTGCTGGTGTCCAGCGATAACCTTTCCAGCGATCCAATGAACGTTATCGACTGGATCAACATGTTCGCCCTCGCGGTCAGTGAGGAGAACGCCGCGGGCGGACGTGTGGTGACAGCGCCCACTAACGGGGCGTGCGGGATTATCCCGGCGGTGCTGGCCTACTACGATAAGTTTCGCCGTCCGGTGAACGCCAATTCTATCGCCCGCTACCTGCTGGCGGCAGGCGCTATTGGAGCGCTATATAAGATGAATGCGTCGATCTCCGGCGCGGAGGTGGGCTGTCAGGGAGAGATCGGCGTAGCGGCGTCAATGGCGGCGGCAGGGCTGACTGAGCTGCTTGGCGGGAGTCCGGCGCAGGTGTGCATTGCGGCAGAAATCGCCATGGAACATAACCTCGGCTTAACCTGCGATCCGGTGGCCGGACAGGTGCAAATCCCCTGTATTGAACGCAACGCGATCAATGCGGTAAAAGCGGTTAACGCCGCGCGCATGGCTCTGCGTCGCACTTCGCAGCCGCGCGTGTCGCTCGATAAAGTCATTGAAACTATGTACGAAACCGGCAAAGACATGAACGACAAATACCGCGAAACGTCACGCGGCGGGCTGGCGATCAAGGTGGTCTGCAGTTAGCCTACGTCCGGTCCGGTAAAAAAAAGCACACTTCGGTGTGCTTTTTTTATTGTGATCGCTATCAAATTAAGAAATTAATGCCTTTAAGGTGCAGTTAAGGGGAAAATTTTTCTTAACACAGGGAAAATACAGGGGTTTGTTTGTGAAGTTTTTCTCTGCGCCCGGGCGTATGATTTTTTTCATACTAACAACTCGCCTGCACACCTGTACCGCGTATCGCCCTGATGCGGCACGACAAAAATATAAAAACTTACCCTACATATTGAGCGAGAATTTTATGGAAACGGCAACGAACAGCAGTGTGATACCTGGTGCCTCCAGCCCGGCGCGCCGGGCCGGTATGACCGAAAGCGAATGGCGTGAAGCGATCAAATTCGACAGCACCGACACCGGCTGGGTCATTATGAGTATCGGGATGGCAATTGGCGCGGGGATTGTTTTTCTCCCGGTCCAGGTGGGGCTGATGGGGTTATGGGTCTTCCTGCTCTCTTCGGTCATTGGCTACCCGGCAATGTATCTGTTCCAACGACTGTTTATTAACACCCTGGCGGAATCGCCGGAATGTAAAGATTATCCGAGCGTTATCAGCGGCTACCTCGGCAAAAACTGGGGTATTTTGTTGGGCGCGCTGTATTTTGTGATGCTGGTGATCTGGATGTTTGTTTATTCCACCGCAATCACCAATGACAGCGCCTCTTATCTGCATACCTTTGGCGTCACGGAAGGATTACTCTCCGACAGCCCGTTCTATGGTCTGGTGCTCATCTGCATCCTGGTCGCCATCTCCTCGCGCGGTGAGAAACTGCTGTTCAAAATCTCCACCGGTATGGTGCTGACCAAACTTTTGGTGGTCGCGGCGCTGGGCGTGTCGATGGTGGGGATGTGGCATTTGTACAATATTGGCGCGCTGCCGCCGATGGCGCTGCTGGTGAAAAACGCGATCATCACGCTGCCGTTTACCCTGACCTCAATCCTGTTTATTCAGACCTTAAGCCCGATGGTGATTTCCTATCGCTCCCGCGAAAAATCCATTGAGGTCGCGCGCCACAAAGCGCTGCGCGCGATGAACATCGCCTTCGGCATTTTGTTTGTGACCGTTTTCTTCTACGCCGTCTCCTTTACGCTGGCGATGGGCCACGATGAAGCGGTGAAAGCCTATGAGCAAAACATTTCCGCGCTGGCGATCGCCGCACAGTTTATTAGTGGCGCGGGCGCAGGCTGGGTAAAAGTGGTCAGCGTGATCCTCAATATTTTTGCCGTAATGACCGCGTTCTTTGGCGTTTACCTGGGCTTTCGTGAGGCTACCCAGGGGATTGTGATGAACATCCTGCGCCGCAAAATGCCCGCCGAGAAGATCAACGAAACGCTGGTGCAGCGCGGCATTATGCTGTTCGCCATTTTACTGGCCTGGAGCGCCATTGTGCTCAATGCGCCGGTGCTCAGCTTTACCTCAATCTGTAGCCCCATTTTCGGCATGGTGGGCTGTCTGATCCCGGCCTGGCTGGTTTACAAAGTTCCTGCACTGCACAAATACAAAGGGGCGTCGTTGTATCTGATTATCGTCACCGGTTTGCTGCTGTGCGTATCTCCGTTCCTGGCATTCTCCTGATTGACTTTGAAGGTTGTTGTTATGTTTGAGACTACAGAAAATCCGTTGTGGCAGCGTTTTATCCTCGCCGTACAGGAGGAAGTCAAACCGGCGCTGGGCTGTACGGAACCTATTTCACTGGCGCTGGCGGCGGCGGTTGCCGCTGCCGAACTGGATGGCGCGGTTGAACGTATCGACGCCTGGGTCTCGCCAAACCTGATGAAAAACGGGCTGGGCGTAACGGTTCCCGGAACCGGAATGGTAGGACTGCCTATCGCCGCCGCGCTCGGCGCGCTGGGCGGAAACAGTCAGGCCGGGCTGGAGGTGCTGAAAGACGCCTCCGCACAAGCTATCCATGACGCGAAAGCGATGCTGAGCGCCGGAAAGGTATCGGTGATGCTGCAACAGCCCTGCGACGAGATCCTTTTTTCCCGTGCGAAGGTCTACAGCCGCGACGGTTGGGCCTGCGTGACCATCGTCGGCGGACATACCAACATCGTGCGCATCGAAACGCACGCTGGCGTGAAGTTTGCTCAGGACACGCGGACGGACGGCGATGAGCAGGACTCTCCGTTGGCGGTGTTGTCCACGACCTCGCTCGAGGAGATTCTGGCGTTTGTGAATAACGTCCCGTTTGACGACATTCGTTTCATTCTCGACGCTGCCCGGCTCAACGGCGCGCTGTCGCAGGAAGGGCTGCGCGGCAGTTGGGGACTGCACATCGGCGCGACGCTGGAAAAACAGTGCGCGCGCGGACTGCTGGCGAACGATCTCTCTACGGCGATTATTATCCGCACCAGCGCGGCGTCCGATGCGCGCATGGGAGGGGCGACGCTGCCGGCCATGAGCAACTCCGGCTCCGGCAATCAGGGGATTACCGCCACGGTACCGGTGATGGTGGTGGCGGAGCACTTCGGCGCCGACGAGGAAAAACTGGCGCGCGCGCTGATGCTTTCTCACCTGAGCGCGATCTACATCCATCATCAGCTTCCGCGTTTGTCGGCTTTGTGTGCGGCGACTACGGCGGCAATGGGGGCGGCGGCGGGGATGGCGTGGCTGGTGGATGGGCGCTACAGCACCATCTCCATGGCGATCGGCAGCATGATCGGCGACGTTAGTGGGATGATTTGCGACGGTGCGTCAAACAGTTGTGCGATGAAGGTGTCGACCAGCGCGTCGGCAGCGTGGAAAGCCGTGTTGATGGCGCTGGACGACACGGCGGTAACCGGCAATGAAGGCATCGTGGCGCACAACGTGGAACAGTCCATTTCCAACCTGTGCGCGCTGGCGTGTCATTCTATGCAGCAAACGGACAAGCAGATCATCGAGATCATGGCCCGTAAAGCGCAGTAAGGGAGGCAACAGGCGGCAGGGGTCAGGCGGTGGCCTCTTCCTCGGCGAGCCGCACTTCGGCGTCGGCGACAATCGCCTCCAGCTCGGTCAGCATCTCCTCGTAGCCAAAACGACGGGAAGCGACCGGGGTTTCTGCCGCCGCGGTAGGTTTCGCGGCAGCCTGTTTTTTGATTTTCTTACTCATAAGCAACTCCATTTACCGGCTACACCGGCAAATCTATCAGCAAAGCGCGCAGCGGCGAATCGGCGACGAGCGTTATGTTAGCTTCATCACGAATAAACGCGCCGTCGCCGCAGGTCAGCGCCTCGCGGGCTTCATCGTGCGTGACCGCGTGAAACGTACCGTGAATCGACTGCAGATAGGCACGGGGACCATGCAGTTGAAAGCGCAGGGATTCTCCCTGTTCCAGTTCAACATGATGCACCCACACCTGTTGACGCAGTTGCAGACTGCCGTTCTCGCCGTCAGGAGAGGCGATCAGCTGTTGCTTCGCTTTTTCAAGCGTGGTTTTCTGCACAGACGCGTTTTCGCGTTCAGGACAGGCGTCAAGCCACAGCTGCATGCGTGTTAACGGCTTGTCCTTACTGATGTTATGTTCGCTGTAGCTAATACCCGGCTGCGTGGCGAGCAACAGCGCTTCGCCCGCTTTGGCCTGGACATGGTTGCCGTCGCTGTCGCGATATTCGGCAACCCCTTCCAGAATCAGGTTTAAAATATCCACCTTCGGGTAGGTGCGCGGCTGAAAAGCGGCGCCGGGCGCCAGCACTTCCTGATTGAGTACGCGCAGTGAGGCGTAGCCCAGCAGTTTCGGGTCGAAGTAGTGTCCAAAGGAAAAAGTGTAACGGGCCTGCAGCCATCCGTAGTCCGCTTGTCCGCATTGTTTGGCTGTTCGGGTAGTAATCATAATTCTTGACCTCTCTTTACTCCCTTTTATGTTAAGGGGCTGGACGCTACATTGTTAGCCAGATATTCTGCCCGGTATGTTCAAATTTCCTGAATGAGAACGATATGGCCAAAGAAAGGGCATTAACGCTCGAAGCGTTGCGCGTGATGGATGCGATAGACCGTCGCGGCAGCTTTGCGGCGGCGGCGGATGAACTGGGGCGCGTGCCGTCTGCGCTCAGTTACACCATGCAGAAGCTGGAAGAGGAACTGGATGTGGTACTGTTTGACCGCTCCGGGCACCGCACAAAATTCACCAATGTTGGACGCATGTTGCTGGAAAGAGGCCGCGTTCTTCTCGAAGCGGCGGATAAACTGACTACCGATGCCGAAGCGTTGGCCCGGGGATGGGAAACGCATTTGACCATTGTAACGGAAGCGCTGGTGCCGACGCCGTCCTTTTTCCCGCTTATCGACAAGCTGGCGGCCAAAGCCAACACGCAGCTATCGGTCATTACCGAAGTGCTGGCAGGCGCCTGGGAACGTCTGGAGCAGGGGCGGGCAGATATCGTTATCGCCCCGGACATGCACTTTCGCTCGTCGTCAGAAATCAATTCGCGCAAATTATACACTCTGATGAATGTTTATGTGGCTGCGCCGGATCACCCTATCCATCAGGAGCCAGAACCGCTTTCTGAAGTGACGCGCGTGAAATATCGCGGCGTGGCGGTGGCGGATACCGCCCGCGAGCGCCCGGTGTTGACCGTACAACTGCTGGATAAGCAGCCGCGTCTTACCGTCAGTACGATTGAGGATAAGCGTCAGGCGCTGCTGGCGGGGCTTGGGGTGGCGACGATGCCTTATCCGTTGGTGGAACACGATATCGCTGAAGGGCGACTGCGGGTTGTCAGTCCTGAATCGACCAGTGAGATCGACATAATTATGGCCTGGCGGCGAGACAGTATGGGCGAGGCGAAAGCCTGGTGTCTGCGTGAGATTCCGAAACTGTTTATTGGAAAGTAATATTTGCTGGAACAATGAAATTCGGGGCAAATATATTGCCCCGAAAAATCTTAATTAATCTCACCCTGCTTAGGGTCTGCGCCGAAACGGTTATTTCCGGCGGTGCCGTTCTGGCACATAAAGACGATAAGCACAATCGCCCCGACAATCGGAATCAGGCTAATCAGCAACCACCAGCCAGAGCGCTCGGTATCGTGCAGACGGCGAACCGCCACGGCAATACTCGGCAGCAGAACGGCGAGGCTATAAATTATCGTGATGTACGGCGTTTCCATGCCGATAACGGCTTGAATAACGTTCAGAATTGCGCTGATGATCATGTTGATCAACACAAACATCCAGTACTCTTTCCTGCGCGCACGTCCCGTAAAAAGGGCATAATTTTTTAATACACCTATATACCAATCCATTAAATATCCTTATTAGTGCTAAAAAAAGTCGCAGAAATATATCACGCTATATCGCTGAGGTCATTTTTATTATGCAAACTTAGGAATATTTCATGTTAATATTCGTATTAATAATAATATGATTAGATATAAATAAGATGTGAATGGATAAACGCACAGACAACAAAAAGAATATTTACCGTATAAAAATTAAAAAGGCAGCGTTTTTTTCTGCCTTTTGGGGTTCTTATGGCAGGGTTTTCGGATCCGGGCCGAAGCGGTTTTCGCCAGATGTACCGTCCTGACAGTTAAAGATAATAATAACCAGCCAGCCGATGACGGGAATGAGTAACAGTAACAGCCACCATGCAGATCGATCGGTGTCGTGCAGGCGTCGGAACTGAACCGCCCACCACGGCAGAAACACGAGGATCCCATACAGGGTTGTGAGTACGCCTTCTCCGCCTGCGCGTTGCCAGCCCAGGATTTTATCCAGCACGCCCAGAACGAACGTTAAGATGACGTTGACCAGAATAAACATCCAGTACTCTTTGCGCCGGGCGCGACCACCGAACCCGATGTAGTTTCGTAGAACTTTTAAATACCAATCCATTTTCGCCTCAACCTTGGGTCAATCACTTGTTTTTAAAGCAATCAAATTAAGAATAGCTGCGAATGATCGGGGGGTAAATATTTGTGAACGGAATGAGGCCTGGTAGGCAGAAAAAGAAAGAAGCGCCGCCATCCGCGATGGCGGCAGGGTGTTACGCGAAGCGGGTGTCGCGCCCGTGAGGCTCGCTGAGATCCTGCCACGGACCGATGGAAATGATCCCCGTCGGGTTGATGGTCTTATGGCTTCGGAAGTAGTGCGTGCGAATATGGTCAAAATTCACCGTTTCCGCAATCCCCGGCATCTGGTAAATATCGCGCAGGAAGCCGTAAAGGTTGAGATAGTCGCTGATGCGATGCTTATCGCATTTAAAATGCGTCACGTACACCGGATCAAAACGGATCAGCGTGGTCCACAGACGAATATCCGCCTCAGTTAAGCGATCGCCGGTAAGAAAACGATGCTGACCGAGGATCTGCTCCAGGCGCGCCAGATGGGTAAAGACATTGTTAACCGCGTCGTCATAGGCCTGCTGGCTGGTGGCGAAACCGGCTTTATAAACGCCGTTATTGACGTTGTCATAAATCCAGCCGTTCAGTTCGTCGATCTTACCGCGGAGATCGGCAGGGTAGTAGTCGCCTGCTTTGGCGCCCAGCGCATCAAACGCCGTATTAAACATGCGGATGATTTCTGCGGATTCATTGCTAACGATAGTGTGGTTCTTTTTATCCCACAGTACCGGTACGGTCACCCGACCGCTGTAATGCGGGTCGGCGTGTAGATACAGTTGATACAGAAATTCATGTTGATACAGAGTATCACCTGTCGCAGCCGGGAAGTTATCGTCAAAGGTCCAGCCATTTTCCAGCATTAAGGGATTGACGACGGAAACGGAAATAAACGGCTCCAGCCCTTTTAACTTGCGCAGGATCAGCGTACGGTGCGCCCACGGGCAGGCGAGCGAAACGTACAGGTGATAACGATCTTTTTCCGCCGCAAAGCCGCCTTCACCGGAAGGACCGGGTGCGCCATCGGCAGTGAGCCAGTTACGGAATGCCGATACCGAACGCTGAAATTTGCCGCCGGTGGATTGGGTGTCGTACCAGGTGTCATGCCAGACGCCGTCAATCAGTTGTCCCATGTTTCTCTCCTTTACACGCTTCGTTGTAGGCCGACTCGAAGCAACGCGAAATCCATTAGGTATGGATAGCAAAAACGAGGAGAAGGTCTCCTCGTTTTACGTTCATCAAGTATAGTGCGTTTACCACTTTTTATTCAGCACGCGGTCGATACTGAACGCGCCCGGACCGGTGATGGCCAACAGCAGGAAGCCGCCAGCGATGGTCAGGTTTTTCATGAACATCAGTGAGTTCACCCCTTCCGCGAAATTACTGTGGAACAGAAACGCGGTCAGAAGCGTAAAACCGGCAGTAAACAGGGCGGTGGTGCGGGTCAGGAAACCAAACAGAATCGCCAGGCCGCCGCCAAACTCAAGCAGGATTACCAACGGTAACATAAAGCCAGGCACGCCCATGGCTTCCATATACTGTTGTGTACCCGCGTAACCGGTAATCTTTCCCCATCCTGCGGTAATAAACAGGATTGGCATCAGAATACGCGCGACCAGTACACCAACATCTTCTAATTTTTTCATTTTACTCTCCAGGAAACCACTCAGGCTGCTGATTATGTTTTTTAGCGCAATGGCGCGGTAATCCGCGTCATTGCTGTCGATGGAGAGAATCATAAACGTGAGTAATGAGAATTGTTAGCAAGGAAAACTGTCAAATTTCTTCAATAATTTTGATGAATATAAGATTGGGTGCTGAACAGCGACGATGGCGTATTGTGCCAGTGGGGGTTATGCGCTCAATAAGTGGGGAAAAAAGGAGAGGCCCGATAAGCGAAGCGCCATCGGGCAGAAGGCGTTCGGCCTACGCATTCAACGTCTTTTTGAATAACCGCCAGGCCGTCCAGGCACCGAATCCACGTCTTGCCCAGCGTACCAGCATATTTGGATGACGCACGGTCCAGATCGCCATCACGCTGCTGCCCACCAGCGCCCATGAACGCAGACTCAGGAGCGTGTTCCAGCCGCGATCGTAGGCGCCCGTGGCTTCCAGCCAGTCACGGCGACTGGCTGAAAGATCCAGCCTTTGCTGCTGGATCTCGCTAAGCAGTCGGGCCTTACGCTGTGCACGTTCGACTTTACCGCTCACGGCTCTCCTCCTCGAGAATTTGCCTGTCGTTCGCCAGTTCATGCCGCGTATGGCGAAGCAGCGTGGACTGACGCGCTTTGCGTAACGTCCATATGCCGCCAATCAGCGCCAGAACCAGCAATACGACCGTGGTGGCAATCATCGCGTTGAGCCGGTACTGCGGATCAACGGCCCAGATCACCAGCACCATCAGGCTCATCAAACCAAATGCAGCGAAAAGCATGGTGAGTCCCAGCATCAGCAGCAGCTGAAAGAGGTTAGCCTTTTCTTCTTCAAGCTCAACCACCGCCAGACGCAGCCGGGTTTCCACCATCTCTACCAGAATAGAGACGATTCGCTGCCCGATGCCCAGAACGCTTTTACCGGGCCCTTGCGCGTGATGAGTGTCCGCCATAATTAGCGACGCGACAGCAGTACGCCCAGCACTACGCCAACCGCAGCACCAATACCTACGCCAGTCCATGGATTTTCGCGAACATAGTCGTCTGCACGGGCAGCGGCTTCACGGGTCTGCTTCGCGATAGCATCACCGGTTTCACCAAGACGATAGCGGCTCTCTTTCAACGCACGTTCGGCTTTGCTACGGATCTTACTCAACTCTTCTTTCGATTTTTCGCCAGAGGAGTTCAGCACTTCTTCCAGCGTATCGGTCAGGGATTTCAACTCAGCGCGCAGATGTTCCGAAGTAGTATCTTTCGACATAGTTTTTCTCCAGATGAGTAAGGGGTTAGGGTTGCTTAGTAGTCGCGAGCTTCCAGCTCTTTCAGCTCGGCTTCTGCTTCAGCCAGCTTGCGCTCACGTTTGGCAATTTTGTCCGCATCGCCTTTTTGCTTCGCTTCCACGAGATCCTGTTTACGCTCAGTAATCTCTTCTTTTTGCTCAGCAATCTTTTCCTGATGTTCCGCGCGCAGTTTACTGTCAGTGCAGTTGGCTTTGACTTCACTGAGCGCTTTCTTCAGCCCATCGATACGGTGTTGATTATTGTGTTTCTCGGCATAGCTGATTTCCCGTTGAATATCCTGCTCCTTCTGTTGGCAGAGCGTATTGGCGTAACTGCCAGCACTAAGAGCAAAAAGGGTAATAGCTAAAGCGATGCGGTGTTTCATTCTTGAACCTTCCATTGTGATTCGTTCCCGTGAAGTCAGGAACGAGAATCCAGATGACAACGCGATGGAGTGACCCACCGCTTTATTAATCATAGACATTAAACGGGGAAATCACCAAAGTGGGTGACGGGATTCGGATTCCTGGCGATATTATCCTACCCGATGTGGGGTATCGCGCAAACGCGACAGCCACTGTACGGCCTGGCTGTCATTATCCTGCTGAGCAATGATATAGCCCTGCGGCAGGGTTTTATCGAGCACCGCTTTTGCCGCGGCGCTTTGGGCGCTGGAATCGAACGTGATCAGCAGCGTATCTTTCTGTGGCGTGATGCTTTTAAAGCGAATACCGTTGGCGTCAAGATGATGCCAGATAGAGAAACCGTCGGGCACGCTTGCCCCCTGATGAACGGCGCGGATCGCGAGAGTTGAATCCTGCTGGCGAATGGCCGACCAGACCAGTAGCAGACTGCCCAGCACCAGCAGGAACGCGGTACTCAAGGCCAGTTGCTTCAGCGTTATGCGCGGTTTCAGCATCCCTTACCCTCGGTTCCCGTATTTCTTTTTCCACAAGACCACCAGCGAACCGGCAAGGCCAAAGACCAGCAGGACGACCGGCAGCAGCATCAGGCAGGACATCAGTTGGTCTTCATATTTCAGAAAGACCGGTGTTTTGCCCAGCAGATAGCCCAACGTGGTCAGGATAAGCACCCATAGCAGGCCGCTCATCCAGTTGAAAAACTGAAAGCGCGCATTATTAAGGCCGGACAACCCTGCGATGGTGGGCAACAGGGTACGCACAAATGCAATAAAACGGCCAATAAGCAGTGCTGAAAGCCCATGCTTATGGAACAGATGGTGCGCGCGTTGATGATAGTGCGCGGGCAGATGCGAGAGCCAGTTTTGCACGGTGCGGGTATTCCCCAGCCATCGTCCCTGAATATAGCTCAGCCAGCAGCCCAGGCTGGCGGCGGTGGTGAGCAGCAAAATGGTTTGCGGATAGCCCATTGCGCCTTTCGCAATCAGCACGCCGACCAAAACCAGCAGACTGTCGCCGGGTAAAAAGGCGGCAGGCAGCAACCCGTTTTCCAGGAACAGAATCATAAATAAAACAAAATACAGCATGCCAATCATGGAAGGATTGGCCAGAGTTTCAAAATCCTGCGCCCACAGAGCGTGCAGTAATTGGGTCAAAAGTTCCATTCAGTATTCCTGGTGAATCGGTTAACGTCACGCCGGTTTCAGGAGTTTGCTATGCCGCATCATTTATCAACTTTTTTGTATGGTGTGCGAACGGCGCAAAGTCACGGCCTGAACTAATCCCTGTAAAGTGGTGAAGTAAGCAAGCACTAACAAACATAAATTCGATTTGCATCTAATTGTAACAAAGGTCAACGGAGTCCGTTATAGAAATTACGCGTCCCTGAGGTCTGATTTTGCTTATCGTAGTGGAGTGAGGCGAGAGGATTTACACAGGCTGACACTTTATACCTTTCGCTTACTGTCAGGCGTGCAGACAGGCGCAGCGGCGCGCCTGTCGGAGAAAGAACGTTTATTTTGCCGCGTTGACGGCGGTATCAAGATGAACCACCGGATTTTCAGCAAAAAGATAACGGTCAGCGTTAAATTCAAAATCGTCGCTGGTTTCGTTAAACAGCATGATTTTGGTGTTTTCGAGATGCTGCCACATTGCCAGTTTGGCGGCGTTCGGATCTTTACGAATCAGCGCCTTAAGGATTTGATCGTGATCGTCGCACCAGTTGTCCACGGTGCGCGCATCAATGTGTTCGTGCAGTTTTTTCCAGTAGGGGTTATGGCTGCGCTGGGTCCACATTTTTTCGACAATCGCCGCCAACGCGGAGTTTTGCGTCGCTAACGCCACCTGAATGTGAAACTGCAGATCCCATTCGGAATCGCGAAAGCACTTTTCATTGCGCGCTTTCTCCTGGATCTCCATCAACTTCATGATGTCCTGCTTGGTCACCTGGGTCGCGGCAAATTCAGCAATATTGCTTTCAATCAGCTGACGCGCCTGTAGCAGTTCGAACGGTCCGTAATTGGCGAACTCCAGCGACTCGTCGGCCGCCTGATGATAGCGAGGCTGATTAGAAATGACGTGAATACCCGAACCTTTACGCACTTCCACAAAACCTTCCACTTCCAGCATGATAATGGCTTCACGAACCACGGTGCGGCTGACGTTCTTTTCATCGGCAATAAAACGCTCTGCGGGCAGTTTATCGCCCACCAGGTAGACGCCCTGCTCAATACGCTCTTTCAGGTCAGCGGCAAGTTGTTGATACAAACGACGGGGTTCAGTGATTTCCATATGCGCTCCAGGCATGATACGGCAGACTCTATTTGTTATACCACTTTCGCGAGTTTCGCTCCACTCACAGAGACGAAAAAGCCGCCCTGGAGCAGGCGGCTTAGGTCAGCCGGGCAGGTAAAGCGCTCCGGCACAGGCTCTGGATTGCAGGTTAGCTTTGCGTAGCCGGTTTATTCACCTGCGGACCGGCATCGACATCGCTGGCCGGTTTGTTTTGCAGAACGGTCCAGATGACCAACGCGCCCAGCAGGTCAAACACCGCCAACACAGCAAACAGCGGGCTAAAGCCGATGGTATCCGCCAGCGCGCCTACCACCAGGGCGAACAGGGTGCTCGCCAGCCAGGCGGACATCCCGGTCAGGCCATTCGCGGTGGCCACTTCGTTGCGGCCAAAGACGTCAGAGGAGAGGGTAATCAACGCGCCGGACAACGCTTGGTGAGCAAAACCCCCTACGCACAGCAGCATGATGGCAATGTACGGGCTGGTGAACAGGCCGATCATCCCCGGACCAATCATCAGTACCGCGCCGAGGGTGACCACCATTTTACGCGACACGATCAGGTTTACGCCGAACCAGCGCTGGAACAGCGGCGGCAGATAGCCCCCGACGATACAGCCCAGGTCGGCAAACAGCATAGGCATCCAGGCGAACATGGCGATTTCTTTCAGGTTAAAGCCATACACCTTAAACATGAACAGCGGGATCCACGCGTTGAACGTACCCCATGCCGGTTCCGCCAGGAAGCGTGGCAGGGCGATCCCCCAGAACTGGCGGTTGCGCAGGATCTGCAGCAGCGACATTTTCTTTGCGCTGTTGGTCTGATGCTGTGCTTCCTGACCGTTAATAATGTAGTCACGCTCTTCGTCCGTCAGTTTTTTCTGGTCGCGCGGGTGTTTGTAGAAAATCAGCCATGCCATCGCCCAGATAAAGCTCAGGGCGCCGGAGATGATGAACGCCATCTGCCAGCTGTGCATCACAATCGCCCAGACGACCAGCGGCGGGGCAATCATCGCACCGATAGAGGAGCCAACGTTAAAATAACCCACCGCAATGGAGCGCTCTTTCGCCGGAAACCACTCAGAACTGGCTTTCAGGCCAGCCGGGATCATCGCGGCTTCGGCTGCGCCGACCGCGCCACGCGCCAGCGCCAGACCGCCCCAGCTACCCGCCAGTGCCGTTGCGCCACAGAAAACGGCCCACAATACGGCAAACATCGCGTAACCCACTTTGGTGCCGAGAACGTCAAGCACGTAACCGGCAACGGGTTGCATAACCGTGTAAGCAGCAGAGTAGGCTGCGATGATATAGGAATACTGTTGGGTGGAGATGTGTAACTCTTCCATCAGAGTCGGCGCAGCTGCCGCCACAGTGTTACGCGTCAGATACCCGAGCACGGTGCCAAGCGTCACCAGTGCGATCATGTACCAACGTAACCCTTTAATTTTACGCATGTAAAACCTCATCGTTTTGTTATTTCCGCCAGGAACGCGGCCATCATCCAGCGTAGGGCGGAGGATGTTCTTCTCACGAAGGGCGTAACCGAAAAAAGCCGGTACTCCCCGAACGTTGCCATTAAGTCGTTGTGCTCATTCGGTTTCCGTACCGGTCAATCCGATGATGAATTCATCGGTAATAATGCATTCCGTCAGCTTATGTATCGCGACGGCAGAAAGATAACTTGTCATACAACTTTAAAAGGTGAGAGCCATCACAAAAGTGCTATTCTTAGCAGGGTCATTATTTCTTTACAGAAAGGCCAGTCGTGGCGCGGCCTGGGACGGTTTTTACCTCCAGAAGGGTAACGTTTTTGTCAGGGTTTATTGATCTGGCTCACGAAAATATCTTCGGATAGTGGAAATTGGTGTGATAACTTTGTCAGCATCGCAACATAAGCAATCTGACGCACTCGATGAGAGGAAGACGATAATGACCCCGTTTATGACTGAAGATTTTCTGCTGGATACCGAATTTGCCCGCCGCCTGTATCATGATTACGCTAAAGAACAGCCGATCTTCGACTACCACTGCCATTTGCCGCCGCAGCAAATCGCCGAAGACTACCGTTTCACGAACCTGTATGACATCTGGCTGAAGGGCGACCACTACAAATGGCGCGCGATGCGAACCAACGGCGTGCCTGAGCGGCTGTGTACCGGCGACGCGTCCGATCGCGAGAAGTTCGACGCCTGGGCGGCAACCGTTCCGCATACCATCGGCAATCCGCTGTATCACTGGACTCACCTCGAACTGCGTCGCCCGTTTGGCATCACCGGTAAGCTGCTGTCACCGTCTACCGCTGATGAGATCTGGAATGAGTGCAACGACCTGCTGGCGCAGGATCGCTTCTCCGCGCGCGGGATCATGCAGCAAATGAACGTGAAAATGGTCGGCACTACCGACGATCCGATCGACTCGCTGGAGCACCATGCGAAGGTGGCGCAGGACAGCAGCTTCGCCATTAAAGTGCTGCCAAGCTGGCGTCCGGACAAAGCTTTCAACATTGAACAGGCGACCTTCAATGATTACATGGCGAAGCTGGGTGAAGTGTCCGATACCGACATCCGCCGCTTTAGCGATCTGCAAAGCGCGCTGACCAAACGTCTGGATCATTTCGCCGCCCACGGCTGTAAAGTCTCTGACCACGCGCTTGATGTGGTGCTGTTTGCGGAGGCGAATGAAGCCGAACTGGACGGCATCCTGGCGCGCCGTCTGGCGGGCGACGCCCTGAGCGAACACGAAGTGGCGCAGTTCAAAACGGCGGTGCTGGTGTTCCTCGGCGCGGAATATGCCCGTCGCGGTTGGGTCCAGCAGTATCACATCGGCGCGCTGCGCAATAACAACCTTCGCCAGTTCAAACTGCTGGGGCCGGACGTGGGCTTTGACTCCATCAATGACCGTCCGATGGCAGAAGAGCTGTCTAAATTACTCAGCAAGCAGAACGAAGAAAACCTGCTGCCAAAAACCATTCTCTACTGCCTGAACCCGCGTGATAACGAAGTGCTGGGAACGATGATCGGTAACTTCCAGGGCGAAGGGATGCCGGGCAAAATGCAGTTCGGTTCCGGCTGGTGGTTTAACGATCAGAAAGACGGGATGGAACGTCAGATGACACAACTGGCGCAGTTGGGCCTGTTAAGCCGCTTCGTGGGCATGCTGACCGACAGCCGCAGCTTCCTGTCGTATACCCGTCATGAATACTTCCGCCGCATTCTGTGCCAGATGATCGGCCGCTGGGTGGACGCGGGCGAAGCCCCGGCAGACATTCAGCTGTTGGGCGAGATGGTAAGAAACATTTGCTTTAACAATGCGCGTGACTACTTCGCCATTGAGCTCAACTAAGGTTCGGGGTTGATATGCAATACATCAAGATCCATGCGCTGGATAACGTTGCGGTAGCGCTGGCCGATTTGGCGCAGGGCACGGAAGTGAACGTTGATAACCACACCGTAACGCTACGTCAGGCTATCGCACGTGGTCATAAATTTGCGTTGAGCAATATTACGCGTGATGAATACGTCATTAAGTACGGGCAGCCTATCGGCCATGCTCTGGCGGACATTGCGGCGGGTGAACACATTCATGCCCATAATACACGCACCAACCTGAGCGACCTGGATGCGTATCGCTATCAACCTGAGTTTCAGGATCTCCCGCCGCAGCCCGCGGATCGCGATGTGCAGATCTACCGTCGCGCCAGCGGGGACGTCGGCGTACGTAACGAGCTGTGGATCCTGCCGACCGTCGGCTGCGTCAACGGGATCGCCCGGCAGATCCAGAATCGCTTCCTGAAGGAAACCAATAACGCCGAAGGCACCGACGGCGTTTTCCTGTTCAGTCATACCTACGGCTGTTCCCAACTGGGCGACGATCACATCAACACCCGCACTATGCTGCAAAACATGGTGCGTCATCCGAATGCCGGGGCGGTACTGGTGATTGGCCTCGGCTGTGAAAACAACCAGGTCGATGCGTTTCGCGAAACGCTGGGCGAGTTCGATCCTGAACGCGTGCATTTTATGATCTGCCAGCATCAGGACGATGAAGTGGAAGCGGGGATTGCGCATCTGCATCAGCTTTACGAAGCGATGCGCCACGATAAGCGCGAACCGGGTAAACTGAGCGAACTGAAGTTTGGTCTGGAGTGCGGTGGTTCTGACGGGCTTTCCGGTATTACCGCGAATCCGATGTTAGGACGTTTTTCTGACTATATGATTGCCAATGGCGGCACGACGGTGCTGACCGAAGTGCCGGAGATGTTCGGCGCGGAGCAACTGCTGATGAGCCACTGCCGCGACGAAGAAACCTTCCACAAGCTGGTGACGATGGTCAACGACTTTAAGCAGTATTTTATGGCCCATAACCAGCCCATCTACGAAAACCCCTCGCCGGGCAACAAAGCCGGGGGCATTACCACGCTGGAAGATAAATCGCTGGGCTGTACCCAGAAAGCAGGTTCCAGTCAGGTGGTGGACGTGCTGCGTTACGGCGAGCGTCTGAAAACGCACGGGCTGAACCTGCTGAGCGCGCCGGGTAATGATGCAGTGGCTACCAGCGCACTGGCCGGGGCGGGGTGTCATATGGTGCTGTTCAGTACCGGACGCGGCACGCCCTATGGCGGTTTTGTGCCGACAGTGAAAATCGCCACCAACAGCGAACTTGCAGCGAAGAAAAAGCACTGGATCGACTTCGACGCGGGTCAGCTCATTCACGGTAAAGCGATGCCGCAGTTGCTTGATGAATTTATCGACACCATTGTTGAGTTCGCCAACGGCAAGCAGACCTGCAATGAACGTAATGATTTCAGAGAGTTGGCTATTTTTAAAAGCGGCGTTACCCTCTAATTACCCTTCGTTTTGAGTCAGGTTGTAAAAACAGGCCGGATACGCGCAGCGCTATCCGGCCTGGGGATGTCACATTAGCTACGCAGTGCGTTGTTGGCCAGACGCTCGTCTTCCGCCTGGCAAGCCGCCGCGGTAAACAGTACGTCGGTAGAGGAGTTCAGCGCCGTTTCGCAGGAGTCCTGCAGTACGCCGATGATGAAGCCAACCGCCACAACCTGCATGGCAATATCGTTCGGAATGCCGAACATGTTACAGGCCAGCGGGATAAGCAGCAGTGAACCGCCCGCCACCCCGGATGCGCCACAGGCGCACAGAGAAGCCACCACGCTCAGCAGCAGCGCCGTCGGCAGATCCACCGGCACGCCCAGCGTATGTACCGCCGCCAGTGTCAGTACGGTGATGGTGATTGCCGCACCCGCCATATTGATGGTCGCGCCCAGTGGAATTGACACCGAATAGGTATCACGGTCCAGATTCAGCTTTTCACACAGCGCCATGTTTACCGGAATATTGGCCGCGGAACTGCGGGTGAAGAAGGCGTAAACGCCACTTTCACGCAGGCAGGCGAACACCAGCGGATACGGGTTGCGCCGAATTTTCCAGAACACCAACAGCGGGTTGATCACCAGCGCCACCAGCAGCATACAGCCAATCAACACCACTAACAGCTGAGCGTAGCCCCACAGCGTAGAGAAACCGGTGGTGGCCAGCGTAGACGACACCAGACCAAAAATACCAATCGGCGCAAAACGGATGACCAGCTTCACCATAAAGGTGACGGCATTGGACATATCGTTCACCAGGTTTTTGGTGGTCTCATTACCGTGACGCAGGGCAAAGCCCAGACCGACAGCCCACACCAGAATACCGATATAGTTGGCGTTCAGTAGCGCATCGACAGGGTTAGAGACCATGCTCATCAGCAGGCCGCGCAGGACTTCGACAATGCCGGACGGCGGCACAACGTCATTGGCGCTACTACTTAAATGCAGCGTGGACGGAAAGGCGAAGCTGAACACGACCGCAGCCAGCGCTGCAGAAAAGGTGCCCAGCAGATAGAGGAACAGAATCGGACGGATATTGGTTTTTTGTCCGTGTTGATGGTTGGCGATAGACGCCATGACCAGCATCAGAACCAGGACAGGTGCGACGGCCTTTAACGCGCCGACGAAAAGTGTACCCAGTAACCCTACAGCTTCTGCTGCGGGCTTAGAAATCCATGCCAGTAGAATCCCCAGAACGAGGCCCACTAAAATTTGTTTTACCAGACTCCCTTGCGCCAGGCGCTGGAACAACCCCGGTGTACGTTGCGTAGTCATTTCTAGATCCTTACAGTGTGATGTTGCTCATCCGCTGTGCGCTCTGATGGCGCATCTTTCTGGATGTAACAAAGTGTTTGCATGGTCGAGTATAAGGAAAGATAAAGCTTCGGGAAGCGAAATATGCTGGAATTTTCGCTGTGATCATATTTTATAACTTATCATTAACACGATTGTGACATGATAAACAAAAAGCGATCGCGCCGGGCGGAGGAAAATCGCCACCCGGCATAACAGATTTAAGCCTGCTGCTGCTTATCACGCTGGTGGTTCACCCAGGCATTGATCAGTAGCGTAACAACCAGAATACCAAACACCACACCCAGCGAAATGGCGATCGGGATATGGTAGAAGTCGACGATCAGCATTTTAATGCCGATAAACACCAGTATTACCGCCAGCCCGTATTTGAGCATTGAGAAGCGCTCAGCCACCCCCGCCAACAGGAAGTACATCGCACGCAGACCAAGGATCGCAAACAGGTTCGACGTCAGTACGATGAACGGGTCGGTCGTCACAGCGAAGATCGCCGGGATACTGTCGACCGCGAAAATGACGTCGCTCAGCTCCACGAGGATCAGCACCAGCATCAGCGGCGTCACGTACAGCAGACCGTTTTTACGCACGAAGAAATGCTCGTTCTCAATGGTATCGGTCATCCGCAGATGTCCGCGCAGCCAGCGCACCAGCGGCTTGTCGCCAATGCCGGATTCGTCCTCTTTCGCCAGCGCCATCTTCACGCCGGTAAACAGCAGGAACGCGCCGAACACATACAGCATCCATTCGAACTGGGTAATCAACCAGGTCCCTGCAAAAATCATAATCGTACGCAGTACGATCGCGCCCAGCACGCCGTAGACCAGCACCCGACGCTGCAGCGCAGGGGGGACCGAGAAGTAGCTGAACAGCATCAGCCAGACGAAGACGTTATCGACGGCCAGTGATTTTTCGATCAGATAACCGGTGAGGAAGGCGAGCGCCTGTGGGTCTGCGACCGCGCGTCCTTCAGTTTGTACCAGATACCACCAGAACGCGGCATTAAACAATAACGAGAGGGTAACCCAGACGAGGGACCAGGCTGCCGCTTGCTTCATGGTCATCGTGTGTACGCCACGACGCCCCTGAAGCAAGAGGTCGATAGCCAGCATAATCACCACAACGACAGCGAATCCGCCCCATAACAACGGTGTGCCGACAGTATTCATAGACATTCCTTACACATAAAAAAAACGGCCAACGTCGGAAGACGTCAGCCGCTGCTTTTTATATGCATAGACCTCGCCTTCCGGCAAGGTCTCACTTACAACAAAACAGGAATACGTTGTCGCATTCCTGTTTTGTTGCCCGGTGACCGGATGTGGTTTTTCACACATCGTAATGACGATCAACCGACAATGAAGTTACTCCCCTTTGCAGGTTACAAAATATGACAGGCCACGCATTTCGTCAATGGCCTGTAACATCTGTTTTACAATGTTTTACGCAGGGGTCGCGTGGCTGACATCATCCGCCGGGAAAATCACGCCGGTCTGGCGGCGAATTTCCGTAAGCAGTTTGGCGGTCACGCGACTGACCGACAGCCCGGGATGGTTCACTTCATTGGTTTCTACCAGTGCTGCAAAAACCTCTGCCTCATACAGCATAGTATTGATGTGCTGAGGTTGGGTGAGGTCCTGCGATTTCCCGCCGCGCGGCACGAAGCACACTTTCTGGCATTCGGAGATCTTTTCGACAACCAGTGCGCCCGCTTCCCCCTGAATTTCACTGTCGATAACGGAATCACTGACTTTCGAATGCTGCAACGTTACGCTGAAATCGCCGTAATCCAGCACCACCACGCCGTGCGCATCGACGCCGCTGTCCAGCAGGCTGGCTGTCGCCTGCACGCCGTGCGGTTCGCCCCACAGCGCTACCGCTGACGCCAGGCAATAAAAGCCGATGTCCATGATGGAGCCGTTAGAAAAGGCGGGATTAAAGGTGTTTGGGTTTTCGCCATCCAGATAACGTTGATAGCGCGAGGAGTACTGGCAGTAGTTAAGAAACGCTTTACGCATTTTGCCCACTTTCGGCAACGATTGCTGGAGCAGCAGGAAATTCGGCAGGCTGGCGGTTTTGAACGCCTCGTACAGCACCACCTGATTTTCCCGCGCGCAGGCAATTGCGGCTTCCGCTTCCGCCAGGTTCGATGCCAGCGGTTTTTCGCAAATCACATGTTTCTTATGACTCAGAAAAAGCTGTGTTTGTGGGAAGTGCAGCGAGTTCGGGCTGGCAATATACACAGCGTCAATGGCATCGCTCTGCGCCATCGCGTCCAGCGAGGTAAAAAGATGCTCGACGAGGTAATCATTGGCGAAGGTTTGCGCCTGCTCGAGGCTGCGGGAATAAACGGCGGTGAGCTTATATTTGCCGGTCTCATGGGCGGCATCGACAAACTGGCGGGTGATCCAGTTCGTGCCAATCACTGCGAAACGTATCATAAACGCGTTCTGGCTCCATAAAAGGTATCTGCCGACAATGTAGCATGCCCACGTGTCAAAGCCAGTGCGCTACCGCGCAGTTTCCCTGATTGAAAGCGCCGTCAGCCAAAGCCGGGTATCGAATTCCAACTGGTGATAATGCGGCTCCATATGACAGCAGAGCTGGTAAAACGCCTTGCTGTGCTCTTTTTCTTTGAGATGCGCCAGTTCGTGCACCACGATCATGCGCAAAAACGGCTCCGGCGCATGGCGAAACACGGTGGCGACCCGGATTTCCGCTTTCGCTTTCAGTTTACCGCCCTGCACCCGCGACACGGCGGTATGCAGCCCCAGCGCGTTTTTCAGCACATGGATCTTATTGTCATACATTACTTTGTTGATCGGCGGGGCGCTGCGCAGGAACTGGCTTTTCAGGTCCTGGGTATACTGCCAGAGCGCCTTATCGGTGGCGAAGTCATGCGTGCCGGGATAACGCTTTTCCAGCACCGCCCCCAGTCGTTGTTCGGCAATCAGCGTGCGCACCTGAGAAAGCAAATGTTCACGGTAACCCTGGAGATAAGGCAGTTGGTTCATTACGGTCCACGCCATTGAATGAAAATGTTGTATACTCACGCACCCTTTTCAGGGACAAGCCGAAATTTTACCATTCAGGAGGGCCGATGAGCCACACAGACAACGGTTTCCGTTCACTGACATTAAAACGTTTTCCCCAGACGGATGACGTTAACCCACTGCTGGCGTGGGAAGCGGCGGACGAGTATCTGCTGCAACAGTTGGACGATACGGAAATTCGCGGCCCGGTGCTGATCCTGAATGACGCCTTTGGCGCGCTGAGTTGTGCGCTGGCGGCGCACGCGCCGTACAGCATTGGCGACTCATATCTGAGCGAGCTGGCGACGCGGGAAAACCTGCGCCATAACGATATCAGCGAAGCCAGCGTTACGTTTCTCGACAGCACCGCGGCGTATCCGCAGGCGCCGGGCGTGGTGCTGATCAAAGTACCGAAAACGCTGGCGCTGCTGGAGCAGCAGCTACGCGCGTTGCGCAAAGTCGTTACCCCACAAACGCGAATTATCGCTGGCGCAAAAGCCCGGGATATTCACACGTCCACGCTGGAACTGTTTGAAAAGGTGTTGGGACCGACCACCACCACGCTGGCATGGAAAAAAGCCCGTCTTATCAACTGTACCTTCAGCGAACCTGCGCTGACCGACACCCCGGACACCCTGAGCTGGAAGCTGGACGGTACCGACTGGACCATCCATAACCATGCCAACGTTTTCTCGCGTACCGGGCTGGACATCGGCGCGCGTTTTTTTATGCAGCATCTGCCGGAAAACCTGGAAGGGGAGATTGTCGATCTCGGCTGCGGCAATGGGGTGATCGGCTTAACGTTGCTGGCGAAAAATCCACAGGCGAGCGTGGTGTTTGTCGATGAGTCGCCGATGGCGGTGGCGTCCAGCCGCCTGAACGTAGAAACCAACCTGCCGGATGCGGTCGATCGCAGCGAGTTTATGATCAACAACGCCCTTTCTGGCGTCGAACCGTTTCGTTTTAACGCCATCTTCTGCAACCCGCCGTTCCACCAAAAGCATGCCCTGACCGATAACATCGCCTGGGAGATGTTTCATCACGCCCGCCGTTGCCTGAAGATCAACGGCGAACTGTATATTGTCGCCAACCGGCATCTAGACTATTTCCACAAGCTGAAGAAGATTTTCGGCAACTGCGCCACTGTCGCCACCAACAACAAATTCGTGGTGCTCAAAGCGGTGAAACTGGGACGTCGGCGTTAACGTATTGCCGGATGACGGCCAACGCCTTATCCGGGCCGCATTGGAATGCTATCCCGTCGGCCCGGTAAGCGTAGCGCCTTAAATCGTCAGCGCTAAACGGGTGCCCTGGGCGATGGCGCGGCGAGCGTCCAGTTCCATCGCCACATCGCAGCCGCCAATCAAATGCACCGTTTTACCGGCCGCGTACAGCGGTTCGGCCAGTTCACGCCGTGGCTCCTGCCCGGCACAGATAATGACGTTATCCACTTTCAGGATCTGCGGTTCGCCGCCGATCAGCAGATGCAGCCCGTCATCGTCGATCCGTTGATAACTCACCGCAGGGATCATTTTCACCCCACGCGCGAGCAGCGTGGCGCGATGGATCCAGCCGGTGGTTTTCCCCAGCCCGTCGCCGGGTTTACTGGCTTTACGCTGGAGCATCACGATCTGGCGCGGACTGCGTGGGAGATGCGGCCCTTCCGGACGTAATCCGCCGGCCTGTTTCAGGCTGGTGTCGATGCCCCATTCCACGCAAAAATCGGCAATGTTCTGGCTGGTCGGTTCGCCTGGCTGGCTTAAATACATCGCGGTATCAAAGCCGATACCGCCGCAACCAACGATCGCAACCCGGTTGCCCACCGGCGCTTTATCACGCAGCACGTCGAGATAGGTTAATACTGAAGGATGATCGATGCCTTCAATTGGCGGTCTGCGCGGTTCGATCCCGCTGGCGAGGATCACCTCGTCAAAGGCCTGAAGGTCGTCCGCGGTGACAACGTGGTTCAGCTGCAGCCTAACGCCTGTAACGTCGATCATCCGCCGGTAATAGCGTAGCGTTTCGTAAAACTCCTCTTTGCCGGGGATCTGCTTGGCAATGTTAAACTGTCCGCCGATCTCGCCCAGGGCATCGAACAGCGTGACGTGATGACCGCGCGACGCCGCGTTGATGGCAAAGGCCAGCCCTGCCGGACCCGCACCGACTACCGCCAGGTTTTTTGCCTGCAGCGCAGGCAGAACCGGCATTTGGGTTTCGTGACACGCGCGTGGGTTGACCAGACACGAGGTGACTTTTCCGGCGAAGATTTGATCCAGACAGGCCTGATTGCAGCCGATGCAGGTGTTGATCTCATCCGCACGTCCCGACTGCGCTTTTGACAGGATCCCGGCATCGGCCAGAAATGGACGCGCCATCGATACCATGTCGGCATCGCCGCGCGCGAGGATCGCATCGGCGACCTGCGGATCGTTAATACGGTTGGTGGTCACTAACGGTACAGAGACATGCCCCTTCAGCTTGCGAGTCACCCAACTGAAGGCGCCGCGCGGTACCGGCGTGGCGATGGTGGGAATACGCGCTTCGTGCCAGCCAATGCCGGTGTTGATGATTGTCGCGCCCGCGGCTTCAATGGCCTTTGCCAGCTGGACGGTCTCCTCAAAGGTGCTGCCATTTTCCACCAGATCCAGCATCGACAGACGATAGATAATAATAAAATCGTTGCCGACACGCTGGCGTACCGCGCGCACCACCTCCACCGCAAAACGCATGCGGTTGGCGTATTCTCCGCCCCACTGGTCGTCGCGCTGATTGGTGCGCAGGGCGAGAAATTCGTTAATCAGATAGCCTTCCGACCCCATCACCTCTACGCCGTCATAACCCGCTTCGCGCGCCAGCTGCGCGCAGTGCGCAAAGTCCTCAATCAATTGCAGTATCTCATCATGAGACAGCGCATGGGGCGTAAAACGGTTGATCGGCGCCTGAATCGCGGAGGGAGCGACCAGCTGCGGCTGATAGCTGTAGCGCCCGGTGTGCAAAATTTGCAGGGCTATTTTGCCGCCTTCATTGTGCACTGCGTCAGTGACTACGCGATGCTGCGGCAACTGACAGGCATCGTTAAGCGTCGCGCCGCCCTTCAGCGCCACCCCGGACAGGGAGGGCGCAATGCCGCCTGTCACAATCAGCGCAACGCCGTGCCGTGCGCGTTCGGCGTAAAAGGCCGCCAGGCGTTCAGCCCCCTCGGGGTGCTCTTCCAGCCCGGTATGCATCGATCCCATCAGCACGCGGTTTTTCAGCGTGGTAAAGCCAAGATCCAGCGGGGCAAACAGCGACGGGTAGCTCATAGCAGTATCCAGTATGTAAAATTATTGTTATGTGGTCGGATGAGTTACTAATTTAGCCGTCGCGCCGTAAAAGGGAAAAGGGGAATGCGATGATTGTGATGGGATTCAAAAAAGCGCCACCGCAGATAAAAAAAAGCCGGATAGCGCTTATCCGGCCTGGATTGGTTTCTTGCCCGTAAGCCGGGTGGCCATACCGCCCCCCGGCACTGTTGCGTTACACTTCTTCCACGCTTACCCGTAGCGCCGCCAGCGCTTTACGCGCGGCTTTCAGTACTTGCTCGCACTGCTCGACGGACAGGGTGAGCGGTGGTTCAATGCGGATCGTTTTCGCGTTGTTGAGCGTGCCGGCAACCAGTACGCGCTGTCGGAACATCTCGCTGGCGAAGCTGTAGCCGATCTCATTGTCGACAAACTCGATCGCCATCAGCATCCCCTTGCCGCGCGCGTCATGCACCAGATCCGGATATTCACGGCTCAACTGGCGGAAACCGTCCAGCAGCATATCGCCTTTCTGCTCTGCCTGAGCGGGCAGGTTTTGCTCCAGCAACACGTTGATGGTTGCCAGCGCCGCTGCGCAGGAAAGCGGGTTTCCGCCAAAGGTGGTGGTGTGCAGGAACGGGTTGTCGAACAGCACCGAAAAGACTTCTTCGGTGGCAATCGTTGCGCCAATCGGCATCACGCCACCGCCCAGCGCCTTCGCCAGGCAGAGAATGTCAGGCTGCACGTTTTCATGTTCGCAAGCGAACATCTTGCCGGTGCGCCCCATGCCGGTTTGCACTTCATCCAGAATCAGCAGCGCGCCGAATTCGTCGCACAGTTTACGCACGGCGCTAAGATACCCCTGCGGCGGCAGGATCACGCCGCCTTCTCCCTGAATGGGTTCGAGGATCACCGCCGCCACGTCGTCGCCGGTCTTTTTGCACTCGCTAAGGACCGATCGCATCGCGCTGATATCGCCAAAAGGCACATGACGAAAGCCCGGTAGCAGGGGCATAAACGGTTTGCGGAAGGTCGATTTCGCCGTTGCGGACAAGGAACCTAATGACTTGCCGTGGAACGCGCCGCTGGTGGCGATAAAAGTGAACTTACCGCGCGGCGACTGGTACGCTTTGGCGAGCTTAAGCGCCGCTTCGACGGACTCAGTACCGCTGTTGGAGAAGAAGCTGTATTTCAGTTTGCCTGGCGCCAGGGCGGCGAGCGTTTTTGCCAGCATCGCCCGCAAAGGATCAAGCAGTTCCTGACTGTGCAGGGGTTGTTTCGCGAGTTGATTCTGTACGGCGGAAACCACGACTGGATTACGGTGCCCCACGTTAAAGATGCCGAACCCACCCAGACAGTCGATAAATTCCTGACCCTGGGTGTCGACAAGCGTATTCAGACTCCCCGCTTGCCACTCTACGGCTCCGTAATCCCCGCCGGCGGTAACAGATTTGCGATACTCTAAAAAACCCGGATTCACATGCTCTTTGAAGTAATCAATCACCTCTCGGTTTAGTGCTTTCATTTCCTCATGGTCAAGCGTTCGCTTTTCGATGAGATTCAGGGCGTGTGCGCTGCAGGCTAATGCCGACGCGCTGGAAGGTAACCTGTTCAAAATATGCTCCCGCGGCTCGCGTATCACATGATACCGATTTAAGTATTGCAGGGATTGCGCCATCCCAATGAGGCCGACGAAAATCGGGATAAACATGAGGAAATAAGGAAAATGCGCAATATTTAATCTTATTTGTTAACAAAAAGTAGCATATTGAGCAGAATTTAATCAGTTCACAACGAGGAGAGATCCCGCTCGCTGCACAAAAAAGAGGCGGATTTTGCGCTATGGTGGTGCGGGTGGGCTCGCAGGTACGGATAGTTTCATCCCGAAAGTATTCAAAATCAACAAATTGGAATTCGTACAAATAATAAGGTTTAATCGCAAATTGCGATCTAAATCAAATTTAACAACTAAAGATAAATCCGTTAGCGCCGAAATAACATCTGACAAGAAGTTAACAACCAGATAACCTGCACAGGACGCTACTATGTCTTCTCATCTCTACGTTACCCAGCAAAATACACCGCTGGATGACGATACGACGCTCATGTCCACGACCGATCTGCACAGTTACATCACGCACGCTAACGATACTTTCGTCACTGTTAGCGGCTACTCGCTCAATGAGCTGTTGGCGCAGCCGCACAACCTTGTACGTCATCCGGACATGCCAAAAGCTGCGTTTGCCGATATGTGGTACACCCTGAAACAGGGCGAGCCGTGGAGCGGCATTGTTAAAAACCGTTGTAAAAACGGCGATCACTATTGGGTTCGCGCCAACGCGGTGCCGATGGTTCGCGAAGGGCAGGTCACTGGCTACATGTCGATTCGTACCCGCGCAACGGAAGAAGAGATCGCCGCGGTGGAGCCTTTATACCAGGCGCTGAACGAAAACCGCTGCGCCCGACGCATTCACAAAGGGCTGGTGGTACGCAAAGGCTGGTTGGGAAAACTCCCTTCTCTGCCGCTGCGCTGGCGGGTACGCGGCGTGATGACGCTGTTGTTCGTGATGGTCGCGGCGGGCTTGTATGCCTCCGACGCGTCCGCGCTGGCGTATCTGATGAGTGCGCTGGCGCTGGGAGCCGGCACCGCGATCTTTGAAGGACAAATAGTTCGTCCGATCGAAAACGTGGCGAAGCAGGCGCTGAAAGTCGCGACCGGGGAGCGTAACAGCGTGATGCATCTTAATCGCAGTGACGAACTGGGACTGACGCTGCGCGCGGTTGGGCAACTTGGGCTGATGTGCCGCTGGCTCATCAACGATGTCTCAAGTCAGGTGTCGAGCGTACGTAACGGCAGCGAAACGCTGGCGAAAGGCAATGACGATCTGAATAAACACACCCGCCAGACGGTTGATAACGTGCAACAAACGGTTGCTACCATGAACCAGATGGCCGCTTCGGTTAAGCAGAACTCCGAAACCGCCTCCGCTGCCGACAAACTGTCGAGCGCCGCCAGCAGCGCAGCGACTCAGGGTGGTGAAGCCATGGATACGGTGATCAAAACGATGGATGACATCGCCAACAGCACCCAGCGGATAGGCACCATCACCACGCTGATAAACGACATCGCTTTCCAGACCAATATCCTCGCGCTTAACGCGGCGGTGGAGGCGGCGCGTGCGGGCGAGCAAGGAAAAGGGTTCGCCGTCGTGGCGGGAGAAGTACGCCATCTGGCCAGCCGCAGCGCCAGTGCGGCGAACGACATCCGTAAGTTAATTGACGCCAGCGCGGACAAAGTTCAGTCCGGTTCGCAGCAGGTTCACGCCGCAGGACGCACCATTGATGACATTGTTTCGCAGGTGCAAAACGTCACCCAACTGATTGCGCAAATCAGTCATGCGACGTCGGAACAGGCCGACGGGCTGAGCAGCCTGACCCGCGCGGTGGATGAGCTTAACCACATCACCCAGAAAAATGCCGAGCTGGTTGAAGAAAGCGCGCAGGTATCCGCTATGGTCAAACACCGCGCCAGCCGTCTGGAAGATGCCGTGACGGTACTGCATTAATTTCCTCATTTCTTCACATCTCTGCCTCTTCTTTTTTCTGCCAACGCTTACCGTAATGGGTGAGCGTTTTGTAAATTTAATGTTAAATTTATATTAAATATTAGCCCATAAGGGTGAGATAGTTATTTTTATCCTCATTGTCGCCCGGCGGTTTTCCGCATTTCACGAAAGCATAAAAAACGCTTATATAACGATCGGTCTACCGTTATTCATCGTTAAAAGCGATTTATCAGAAAGCGTTTAAAATAAAAACTGATCAATATCATAAAGTTACTGAGATTCCGACCGATAAGAAATGCTATCTGAGAAAAACGATCTCCGGGAGGGGAAATATGTTTTTGCGTAACGTGAAAATTCGTTCAAAGTTATTTATCGCGTTTGGTTTGTTTATTGTGCTGATGATGGTGAGTTCCGGTTTGTCGATATTTAGCCTGGATCGTGCGAATCGTGGTATGCAAAACATCCTGACCGACGATTATCCGATCACGGTAAAAGCCAACAAACTTATCGACAATTTTCAGGAGTATGTCAGCACGCAACAACTGATGCTGATGGATGAAGAAGGGCGTTGGACAGGGGCTTCGCAGGCCCGGCTCGACGCGATAAGCCAGCAGATTAGCCTTCTGCTGGACGAGCTAAGCGCGGCGCCGCTCGACGATAAATCGAAAACGGTGATAGCAGACATTCGCGACGTGCGTGAGCAGTATCTTGCCTCGCAGCACCGTATCCAGGCGGCGGTGCAAAGTCACAACCGTCAGGCGGCAATGCAGGAGATGATGACCACCACGGTAAACGTGCAGCAGGCGTATAAAGATAAAGTTATAGCGTTGATCGCCATAGAAGACGCGCAGATGCTAAAAGCAGGCGAGCAAGTGGAGAGCGATTTTAAAGCCAACCGGATCCTGCTTGTCGCCCTGGCGTTGGCAGGCATTGTCGCTGGCTGCGTTATGGGGCTGTACATCGTGCGTTCCATTACCCGACCGCTGGACGACGCTGTCCAGTTTGCCGAAGCGATCGCCGAGGGCGACCTGACCCGCACTATCGCCTGCGAACAGCGGGACGAAACCGGCGTATTGCTTCAGGCGCTGATGACCATGAAAAACCGCCTGCAAGAGATTGTGCAGGAGGTACAAAACGGCTCGGAGAATATTTCCAGCGCGGCGGCGCAGATTGTGGCTGGCAACCAGGATCTGGCGGCGCGTACCGAAGAGCAGGCCAGCTCGGTTGAACAAACTGCCGCGTCGATGGAACAGATCACCGCGACGGTGAAAAACACAGCGGAACATACCGGAGAAGCGACGAAGCTCTCTGCGGGGGCGGCGACCGTAGTGAAAAACAACGGTGAAATGATGAATCAGGTCACGCAAAAAATGCGCGTCATAAATGAAACCGCTAACCGCATGTCCGACATCATCAATCTGATTGACTCTATTGCCTTCCAGACCAACATACTGGCGCTGAACGCTGCCGTAGAAGCGGCGCGTGCGGGTGAACACGGGCGTGGGTTCGCGGTAGTGGCGGGTGAAGTGCGGCAGTTGGCGCAGAAAAGCGCTTCGTCCGCCAGCGAGATCCGTAATCTGATTGAAGATTCCACCGGTCAGACTCAGGAGGGCATGCTGCTGGTCGAAAAAGCGAATGCGCTAATCAACGGTATGGTGAGCAATGTTGAGGAAATGGACGTGATCCTGCGGGAAATCGGCCAGGCCAGTCGCGAACAGACCGACGGAATTTCGCAGATCAACAGCGCGATTGGCCTGATCGACGCCACCACGCAACAGAACTCCTGTCTGGTGGAGGAGTCCGTTGCCGCGGCAGCGTCACTGAATGAGCAGGCGCTTCACTTAAAAGAGCTGGTGAAAGTGTTCCGTGTCAGGGAAGACGACGCGCAGCCTGCTTAATCCAGTTGAGTGATTTCCAGCGCCGCGCGGTCGATCACGCCAGTGATCTGTTTTAACTGCGCGTCGCTGAGATTCCCTTGATTCACTTTCAGGTCCAGCACCGCCTTGAAATTGTCCAGCGCCCGCTTCATCTGCGGATTCTTACGCAGTTCAGCGCCAACATTACGCGCAGTGATCCGCGCCTGAATGTGTCCGAGGTGTTCCTGGTTCTCCTCCAGCCATTGTGCGCCGGACGCGGTAAGGGTGATTTTCTTCCGTCCGCCGTCTTCTTCGCTAATGGTGATAAGCCCCTGCTCCTGTAAAAAATCGAGCGTTGGATAGATCACGCCCGGGCTGGGGGTATAGTTCCCTTGAGTCAAATTTTCGATAGCTTTGATCAGCTCGTAGCCATGACTGGCCTCACGGGAGAGAATATCCAGAATCACCAGACGCAGCTCGCCATGTCCGAAGAAGCGTTGGCGTCTTCCACCGCCTCTGCCATGACGTTGCCCACACCCGCCATGATGATGACCTTCGCCGTTACACCCGCCGTGATGATGATTTTCGCCATTACATCCGCCGTGTTGATGACCTTCGCTGTGACAGCCGCCCTGGTGGCGACCTTCGCCGGAACAGCAGCCCTCATGATGCTCCCCTTCGCCGTTGCAGCAACCCTCGTGATGATGTCGCATAAGTTTCTCCTGACGTTTATTAGATATATCTAATTTATATCTAAACTCTTGATTTTGGCAAGCTGCGCAATGAAAATTTTATAATCTATTGAATTTAATGCTTATTTATAGTGGATAAGGCAGTATAAAACAGTATCGAAAAATCGCTTGCAATCATCTTGATTAGCAATCATTATCATTTGAAAATTAAATTCGATATATCTGATTATTTCACGAAGGCAGCGACATGACCGACATCACCTCACGTTATCCTCAACGCGTGCGCAACGAATTGCGTTTTCGCGAACTTACCGTTTTGCGCGCGGAACGTATCAGCGCAGGCTTTCAACGCATTGTACTGGGCGGCGACGCGCTGAAAGGCTTTTGCTCACACGGCTTTGACGATCACACGAAAGTCTTTTTCCCCCAGGCTGGCGCTCCGTTTGTCCCTCCAACGGTCACTGACGAAGGCATTGTCTGGGGAGAGGGCGCACGCCCGGCGTCCCGTGACTACACGCCGCTTTACGATGAAGCGCGTCATGAACTGGCGCTGGATTTCTTCATTCACGATGGCGGCGTGGCGAGCCGTTGGGCGATGCAGGCTCGCGAAGGGGACACGCTGATCATCGGCGGGCCGCGTGGTTCGCTGGTGGTGCCGGAGGATTATGCATACCAGGTTTATGTTTGCGATGAGTCAGGCATGCCCGCGCTGCGTCGGCGTCTGGAAGCGCTCAGCCGCTTGCCGGTCAGGCCGTCGGTGACCGCGCTGGTGAGCGTCAACGATCCTGCTTATCGGGATTACCTGGCGCATCTTGACGGGTTCAACATCGAATGGCTGGCGCACGACGAGCAGGCGATTGATGCGCGACTGGCGCAATTGTCGGTGCCAGCGGCAGATTACTTTATCTGGGTCACCGGAGAAGGAAAGGTGGTCAAAAACCTCAGCCGCCGTTTCGAAAGCGATGCGTTTGACCCGCAGTTGGTGCGCGCGGCGGCCTACTGGCATCGAAAATAAGGCCGTCCGTGGCCCCATTGTTGCAGGCCGGGTAAGGTGTTTTCGCACCACCCGGCAAAAAGCCGATGTCAGAAAATTCGCCAGGATATTTCGTTCTGCCATTAAGATTATCCTAAATAATGGGGGCAATTTAGCCGACTGTTTACCGTAACGTTTTATTATTTTCACATTAACTGGAAAATTTAGGACTTTTCAGTTCCAAAAAACTATAAATCCATCACGACTGCCGTTAGGATAGCTCTTCCAAAATTACTGACTCGCTATATCATGTTCTACACAAAAGTCTTCATGTTGCTGTGTGCATTAAGCATTGGCACCTTTCTTTTCCTTTCAATTCGCTATTTGCTGACGTCGCCGTTTAGTACGAATAATCTGTTGTCCGAACAGCGAATGCGTGACCAGCGTATTATTGAGGAGATTCTTCACGTTTGGCCCTATGAAGAAACAGTGGGCTGTACGCAGTACTATTTGCATCCGGCGATTATTCATCAAATATCACATCGCATGGAGCAGGCTGAAAAATTTAACGATAGCGACTATCGCCTGCATGATGAAACGATAGAGCTGGCGAAACGTGAATTCATTTCTTCGATCATCGAACTTAATTATACAATATACGCATTCCTGCTCTCTGAAGGCTCGGAATACAACGACTATCGCGACAAAATAGGCATCAAGTCGCAAATGATGATCGAAAAGTACGACCGCTTTCTTTTCACCTGTAAGCGGAAAAACCACACCGTTTTACTCCCTTCCTGATTTCCCGCATTAACACGCTCACCTCGGCATGGATGCTAACTGATTGGAATAATACTGTTTCTAATTTGTTATTCATCTGAAAACTGATCCGGTTTAATTTTAGTCAGGGATGAACAATACTGATGAATCTCTGCGCACTCCATGGCTTTTTAGTTCAAAATTTCAGCAAGTAAAGGGCTTTTCAGAGTGTTTAAGATCTTTGGTTGAAATATCATGTTCTTGTTTTTATTAGTTTTAGTTCTTCATGGTTACAATCAGAAATCATTTAAGATGAATTAAGGTTATTTTTCTTTCCTCGTTTACCCCGACACCTCAGAATATTCTTCAACCCGTGATGCCAGCGATAGGTAACGCTTACCCTGAATACTTGGGAAAGTGTCTTTTCTGGACGCTGGAAAATGTCATACAGACGTAGTGATGATGACGTTTTTCAACTTTGTTTGTCACGGACAGGTATATGTCGTTATCAGTGTGGGCATTATTTAAGCTCAGGGGAGACTGACCGTTAAATTCAGCGGAATGCGCTGAAAACACATTGATAAGGGCATATCTCATAGCAGGCTTCATTATTTTCCATATCGCTCTGAAAAAGAAAAGTGTGGAGGCATCGGTCAGCCTGAAGAAAGCCATTTTAATTAGGATATATGTTGTGAGTATGCGTTTTGTTTTTTCATTGGTGACGTTAACCCTTGCACTTTGCGGCGCTTCTGTTTCTTGCTTCGCGGCATTAGCGAATGTTGAAGAGACGAATCTGAAAGAAAGTATTTTATTTGCTTTAGATCGCGACCCGGCAATTAGCCGTCAGGCCGCGCAAATGGGAATCGGCCAGGCAATGACAAAAGAGGCGAAAAGCGGCTGGATGCCGCAAATTGGCTTAACGGCGAGTACCGGTCACAGCCAGACAACGGATTCCAGTGGTTCGTTAAATAATTCCGCAGCCTGGGGAATTACCGTTACGCAATTAGTGTATGACTTTGGTAAAACCAATAGCGCTATTGCCCAGTCGGAAGCGCAATACGAAAGTTATCGCTATCAGTTGATGGCGACCCTTTCGGAAGTGGCGGAAAAAGCCGCGCAGGGTTATGTCGAAGTGAAACGCTATAGCGCCTTAGTGAATGCGGCGCGGGAGAACATCGCCGCGCTGGAGAAAATTCAGCATCTGGCGCAGCTGCGCGCTGGCGCAGGTCTTAGCTCGACCTCTGACGATCTGCAAACCCAGACCCGCATTGCCGGGATGCGAGCGACGCTGGAGCAGTACGACGCCGCGTTGCAAAAAGCGAAAGCGGTGCTGGCGGTACAGACCGGTATCAGCGCCCATCGTTACGCCCGTCTGCCGGAGAACCTGGAAGCCAAACAGGTCGCCGTTGACGATATCGATTATTCCAGAATCCCTGCTGTGTTGTCCGCACGCGCTATGGTGACATCCGCACAGCACGGCATTGATCGGGCGAAAGCCCAACATCTGCCCACGCTCAGCCTGAAAGCGGGACGCACCCGTTATGAATCTGACAATCGCGGCTACTGGGACGATCAAATCCAGCTCAGCGTGGATGCGCCGCTGTATCAGGGGGGTGCGGTTTCCGCGCGCGTTGATCAGGCGCAGGGGGCAAAGGCGATGGCCGCTTCAGAAGAAGAAAAAGCGCGATTCGACATTCTGCAAAAAGCCTCATCGGCAATGGCGGACTGGAAAGGCGCACGCGGTCGTGAAGATGCCGGCAAATTCCAGCTGGTTAACGCCATGCAAACCCGCAGCGTTTACAAAAACGAATACACCCTGAGCAAAAAAAGCATCAACGACCTGCTGAGCGTCGAACAGGACGTCTGGCAGGCGCAATCTTCACGCATTAATGCTGAATACGACGGCTGGAGCGCCGCCATTCAGTACGCGACGGCAGTCGACAACCTGTTGCCCCTTATCGGGATTGAAAAACAGGCATCTAAAAAATTGCCCGATCTCTAATCCATTTTACTCGCAGCACCATGACCTCAGGGACGCGACCCGCAAGCGTAGTACTGATTAACTGACCTTTATGAGCCAGACTATGAATACATTAAAAACCGCAAACATTATCAATCGTCACACCGCGAAAAAAACCGTCCTGTCGGGCGAAGGCAACCTTTCCGTCGCAGTATCCGGCGCTTCCGTGATCGAAATCCTCGGTTCCGCTCAGGATGTGGCCCGCTACGTCCGCCAGGGCAACGACCTGCTGATCTACATGAAAGACGGCAGCGTGATTCGTTGCAGCGGCTATTTCACCGAAGATCCCGAGTCGAAACTGCACTCTGAACTGGTTTTCAATGATGAAACGGGACTGACCCACGTGACCTTTGAGGATGTGGGCAATGCTGCCAGCCTGGACGCGGTTGAGCTGACGGCGCATGCGACGCCGATCGACAGCATCGAACCGTTGATGGCGGAAGCTGCCAGCGAAGAGAATGATTTTCCGTGGGCATGGCTGGCTGGTGCCGCGTTGGGCGGCGGCGCGATTGGCGCGCTGCTGGCTAATGATGACGGCGGTGAAACGAAAACAGTCACAGTGACCGAAACTGAAACCGTTGATAACACCAAAAATACGCCAACCTACATGGTCACCGATAATCAGGGCGACAAACAGGGCGGTCTGACCGCCAATGCCACCACCGACGATAACACGCCGACCTTCAGCGGGACCGGCCATCCGGGCGCGACAATTCAAATCAAAGACAGCAACGGCAACACCATCGCCAGTACAATGGTCGATGCAAATGGGGTCTGGACGGTACTGCTGCCCACGCAGACCGACGGCGTACATACCTGGTCTGTCGTGCAAATCAACGGTGGCGAGTCCACCTCAGCGGGCAAAATTACGGTCAATGTCGATACCACGCAGGCAACCCTCACGCTGGCGACAACGGCTAACGATAATGTGATTAACGCCAGTGAACAGTCTGCCGGGTTTACGCTGTCAGGCAGTAGCAGTCATCTGGCGCAGGGCACGCAACTGACCGTCACGCTAAACGGTAAAAGCTATCTCACCCGCGTCGACGCGAACGGGGAGTGGCAGATCAACGTCCCGGCGGCGGATGCCGCTGCGTTGGCTGACGGGAGCTGGACGGTGAGCGTTAGCGGTCAGAATGCGGCGGGCAATACGGTGACGGGCACTCAGGTGATTGCTGTCGACACACAGGCGCCGCTGCTGTCGATGGATAGCATCGCCGTTGATCAGATCCTCAATGCCGTTGAGCACAACGCGTCCCTGGTATTAAGCGGAAAAACCACTGCCGAAGCCGGGCAGACGGTCACACTGACGCTGAACGGCCAAACCTATACCGCCCTTGTGACGAACGAGGGGACCTGGGCGCTGACGGTGGACGCCGCAGACGTACAGGCGCTGGCGAATGGCGACCATTCTTTGACGGTTTCAGTGAGCGATAAAGCCGGGAACGCGGCGGATTTCTCCGATCAACTGACTGTCGACACCACCGCGCCGATCCTGACGGTCAATCCCGTAGCTGGCGATAATATCCTTAATGATGATGAGCAGGATGTCGCTCAACTGATTTCAGGAATGGCGAACGGCGCCGCGCCCGGCGACGTCGTGACCGTTCAGTTTGGTGATCAGACCTTTACTGGCGTGGTACAGGCAGACGGCAGCTGGAGCGTGGGCGTTCCGGCCTCGTTGTTTAATTCCATGAGCAACGGGCAGCACACCATTACCGTGACGGTGACCGATGCGGCGGGCAATACCAGCACAGCCACCCACGATGTGACTCTCAACAGCCTGGCCGTCGGGATCACCGTCGATACTATTAGCCAGGACAACGTACTTAACGCCCAGGAGTCGATGCAGCCGCTGACCTTAAGCGGCGCCAGTACTCTCGCGGACGGTAGCACCCTGACCGTGATGCTCAACAATATCGCCTATACCGCAACGGTCAACGGTGGCGTCTGGTCTGTTCAGGTGCCGGTTTCTGATGTACTGAACCTTGCCAATACCCTCTATCATGTCACCGTAAGCGGCACGGACGCCACCGGTAACAGCGGCACGACCAGCGCATCCTTCCTCGTCGACACGGTGCTGCCGCAGGTGGTCATTAATCACTTCGCCACCGACAACCTGGTGAACCACGCGGAAACGCAAAGCGACCAGATTTTAAGCGGTCGTGTCATCCATGCCGCGGCGGGCGATACGGTCACCGTTCAGGTCGGCGGAAAAAGCTACAGCGCTACCGTGGAAAATGATCTGAGCTGGAAGGTGACTATTCCGGCCAACGACCTGCAACACTTTGGCGATGGCGACCTCACCTTTACCGCTTCCGTAACCAACAGTCACGGCAATACCGGGACCGGCGATCGCGATATCAGCATTAATGCGTCGCTGCCGGGCCTGCGTATAAATACGCTTTCTGGCGACGACATTGTTAACGCCATCGAACACCATCAGGATCTGGTGGTGAGCGGTAGCAGCAGCCATCTGGCGGCGGGTACGCTGGTCACGGTGTCTATCAATAACGTGAATTATCAGGCGGTGGTGAGCAGCAACGGGGGTTGGCAGATTGGTGTTCCGGCAAGCGACTTACAAAACTGGAACGCAGGGCAACTGACCGTAACGGCCAGCGCACAGGATGGCTGGGGCAACCCCGTGTCCGTTGATCATCCGGTTGAGCTGGATCTTGATCCGGTGGCAATTACGATCAATACCGTTGCCGCAGACGATCTCATTAACGCCGCGGAGAAAGGCGCAGACCTGCTGCTTTCAGGGCAGACTCAGGGCGTGGAAGCGGGTCAAACTGTGGTGGTGAAATTCGCTGACCAGACTTTTACGGCACAGGTTCAGGCGGACGGTTCCTGGCGCGTGACTGTACCGTCATCGGCGATGGATTTACTGACCGACAGCCGCGAACAGATTGGCGTAAGCGTGACTAACGTCAGTGGCAACACGGCCAGTGCGAGCCATACCGTCACCCTGGACTCCCACGCGCCGGTGATCACCATCAGCACCATCGCCGCTGACGATATCCTGAACGCCACGGAAGCGCAGGCGGATCTGCTGATCGGCGGCACCACCACCGCTCCGGCGGGTCAGACGGTGACCGTGACGATTGGCGGCACCGGCTACACCACCCAGGTGCAGGCCAACGGCAGCTGGAGCGT
>NZ_JAOWIB010000067.1:0-246 GCF_030332325.1 Citrobacter sp. Cs237
CCGTTGGCCTGCACCTGGGTGGTGTAGCCGGTGCCGCCAATCGTCACGGTCACCGTCTGACCCGCCGGGGCGGTGGTGGTACCGCCGATCAGCAGATCCGCCTGCGCTTCCGTGGCGTTCAGGATATCGTCAGCCGCGATGGTGCTGATGGTGATTACCGGCGCGTCCGTATCCACGCTGTAGTCGTGGGTGGCCGATGCGGAGTTACCTGCCGCATTGCTGACGCTGGCCTCCACGCGGGCGCTG
>NZ_JAOWIB010000068.1:0-264 GCF_030332325.1 Citrobacter sp. Cs237
AATGGTGGAGCTATGCGGGATCGAACCGCAGACCTCCTGCGTGCAAAGCAGGCGCTCTCCCAGCTGAGCTATAGCCCCATCGTGTAGTCAGAACCTCTTTACCGATAATTCGTTTCCGGGCGCGGCGTGGTGAAGCGAAGCATACATCAGTATGCGAGCTTTGCCACAACAAAGCACGGGAGCGAATTTGGTAGGCCTGAGTGGACTTGAACCACCGACCTCACCCTTATCAGGGGTGCGCTCTAACCACCTGAGCTACAAGCC
>NZ_JAOWIB010000069.1:0-265 GCF_030332325.1 Citrobacter sp. Cs237
GCGACATCATCCTTATTAAAATGGGGTGACGAAGGCAGCGGCTTACCCGTTACCGGGTTTAACTGTTTTGCCTTTGCCAGTTCCGCGATTAGCGATTCACCCGGTTTGGCTGGCGGGATATTGGCCTTGCGCTCTTCCAGCCATTTTAGTTTACCGTCCCAAGCTGGCAGCGGCGCCGGTGGCAACGGAACGATGTCGTTGATTTCCGGGACAGTTGGACTGGCGTAGGAATAATCAGACAGGATTTTCCAGATTTTTTCATAGC
>NZ_JAOWIB010000070.1:0-529 GCF_030332325.1 Citrobacter sp. Cs237
CTGCCGCATTGCTGACGCTGGCCTCCACGCGGGCGCTGCCGTCGGTCAGGGTCGCCAGTTCCGCAGCCGGGACGACCAGCATCCAGTGGCCGGTGCTGTCAACGCTGGCGGTGTATGTCTTATTGCCAAAGGTGACGGTGACGTTCTGGCCGGCTTCCACACTGGTGGTGGTGCCGGAGAGCGTCAGGTCCGCGCCCTGCTCGGCGGCGTTAATCACGTCGTCGGCGGTCACGCTGTTAATGGTCACCACCGGCGCGGCGGTGTTGACGTTCACATCGTGGGTTGCAGTACCGCTGTTGCCTGCGGCACTGGTGACGGTCACGGACACGGTGGTGGTGCCGTCGTTCAGGGCGGTGATATCCGCCGCCGGAACGCCGACGCTCCAGTTGCCGGATGCATCCACCACCGTGGTGTAGGTCCTGCTGTTAATGGTGACGACAACCGCGTCACCCGCCGCCGCACCGCTGACGGCGCCGCTGACCATCTGCGTCTGGCCGTGTTCGGCGCTGTTGATGATGTCGTCGGTCGC
>NZ_JAOWIB010000071.1:0-772 GCF_030332325.1 Citrobacter sp. Cs237
TGGCTGCAGAAGAATAACCAGTTAAAGGAAGACGTAAAAGTCGATGCAGAAATTGAGCGGCTTTACCGTATAGCGGCAGAGAACGGGCACTACAGGGCCAATATTAATCTGCAGAATGGTGCGATGCGGGGGCATTTTCATCTCAGCGGTGCTGAGCGTCTGCGGATGAGCCGGGCGCTAATCGATGCCGGTGTGGCTTCAGGGTATTACTTTGTCGCGATTTATCTGCAGCATGGTGCGGCGGGATTACAGCAGGATGATGAGATGGCGCTGCGTTATTACCGCAAGGCCGCGGATGAGGGAAATGCGCAGGCTCAGGCTTATGTTGGCGATAAGTTATTTAAGTTATCTGGTACCGGCGATGTTGTTCAGCAATTGCGCCGTTGTGCTGCTGAACAGGGGGATAAGAGTGCTGCATCTGCTTTGGGCGTTAGTCTTAAGGGGAAAGGGCGTTTCCAGGAAGCGGTAGAAGCGTTTCAGTTTGGGGTTATGGCTGGAGATGAAACCTCAGCTTTTGCACTGGAAAAAGGTTTTGGAGGTCCATTGCCAGGAGATACTCTTTATTACCTGGCTCTAGAAAAAGATCCTGAGCGAGCGCGTCGGTACGAAAGAATTGGTGAGATATTAGGTAAATATTCTTACGCTCACCCGGTCGTCCCGGAAATTAATGACATCGTACCGTTGCCACCGGCGCCGCTGCCAGCCTGGGACGGTAAACTAAAATGGCTGGAAGAGCGCAAGGCCAATATCCCGCCAGCCAAACCGGGTGAAT
>NZ_JAOWIB010000072.1:0-207 GCF_030332325.1 Citrobacter sp. Cs237
TGCTGATATGGCTCAGTTGGTAGAGCGCACCCTTGGTAAGGGTGAGGTCCCCAGTTCGACTCTGGGTATCAGCACCACTTAATTAGGTTAAAGTTCGGCACAGTAGAAAAGAATTTGTCTGGCGGCAGTAGCGCGGTGGTCCCACCTGACCCCATGCCGAACTCAGAAGTGAAACGCCGTAGCGCCGATGGTAGTGTGGGGTCTCCC
>NZ_JAOWIB010000073.1:0-507 GCF_030332325.1 Citrobacter sp. Cs237
CTGCGGATGAGCCAGGCGCTAATCGATGCCGGTGTGGCTTCAGGTTATTACTTTGTCGCGGTTTATCTGCAGCACGGCGCGGCGGGATTGCAGCAGGATGACGAGATGGCGCTGCGTTACTACCGCAAGGCCGCGGATGAGGGGAATGCACAGGCTCAGGCTTACGTTGGGAAGAAATTATCTCCAGTCCAAATGGCGCCGGATATTGCCCGTCAGATGCTTCATTGTGCTGCTGAACAAGGTGAGGGAGTAGCTGCAAATTCATTAGGAAATATTTATGCGATAGAAAAAAAATATAAGGAAGCAATAGAGTCATTTCAACTAGGAACTGCTGCTGGCAATCCGGGGGCAGCCAGTTTTTTAGCCAGTGGATTTAATGGTCCTGAACCGTCAGAAGCACTTGATTACTTAGGATTGAAAAAAGATGAAGAGCGAGCACTCCGCTATGAAAAAATCTGGAAAATCCTGTCTGATTATTCCTACGCCAGTCCAACTGTCCCGGAAATC
>NZ_JAOWIB010000074.1:0-570 GCF_030332325.1 Citrobacter sp. Cs237
AAGACAGCGCTGAAAGCCTGGTCTGCGACAACCGGCGACAGCGAAGATGAAATACTATTATCACAATATACTAAAGATAAACTCGAAGGCGGAAAAGCCAAAATACTGCCCATAAGATGGGAAAATTATGATATCAGGATTATGAACAAAGGACGAATGGTGCAATACTATAATAAATCAAAGCCGAATTACTCCCCACTTGCATATAAATATATAGATGAGGATGGGGATGAAGCCATGAACTATTACGCCCCCATATTTTCACTAATTGACGATGAATTTATTCCGGTTACTTAACATCACTCATACAGACTGAATTTTATATTATATCTGAACTGCATATGTTCCCCCTGTCAATCACTTAAAAATAACGATAATGAAACTGGTTATAACAGAACACCACAAAAGTGAGAAAAATATATGAAAAAGAAATATATCATTCCGGCAATCATATTAACAGGAGGTATTATGTCATTAACAGTCTTCGCCAGTAGTCAGCCGCAGAAACTGCGTAGCCTGTTTAATATCCAGCAGGCTTACTGCGCCATTAAGACTAATGGCGTTACCGGA
>NZ_JAOWIB010000075.1:0-264 GCF_030332325.1 Citrobacter sp. Cs237
GGCTTGCAGTTACTGAGAACGACTTGCTTTTTTCCGCCATCGTGGGTTGAAAGGTTCATGTCGTTGTTCTTCCCCCAGAGTTCGTAGGAGTGGTTTTTGCTGGTAGAGATGTAGCGTACTCCTGATGCACTCTTGGCGCGTTTCAGCGGGACAAGCTCATCCATTTGCAGCATCACGGCATAGTCTCCGACGTACACGACATCCAACGTCTTTCCGCCTTCGCAAGCGTACTTGGTCTGGATCATCTTATCCGCCGCTGAAGCA
>NZ_JAOWIB010000076.1:0-283 GCF_030332325.1 Citrobacter sp. Cs237
CGAATCCTCCCGGATGCACCATCTTCTCCGAGACAATAGTCACGCTGTTGTTTCAGGGGCTGCGGTTTTACCGCAAGCACCAGGGAGGATAACGTTGCCCAGGCAACGGCCCGAAGGGCGAGGTGAAGCCGAGTCATCCTTCCGGATGCACCATCTCTTACTGGATACAACGTCAGTCGTCGTATCAGTATCGGCAGTAAAGCAAGTTTTCCGATGCATCCGTAGCTCAGCTGGATAGAGTACTCGGCTACGAACCGAGCGGTCGGAGGTTCGAATCCTCCCG
>NZ_JAOWIB010000077.1:0-204 GCF_030332325.1 Citrobacter sp. Cs237
GTGGCGGAACGGACGGGACTCGAACCCGCGACCCCCTGCGTGACAGGCAGGTATTCTAACCAACTGAACTACCGCTCCACCGAATTTTTCTACAACCACTGATTTTTACATCAGTTTACTGCTTAATTTGATGCCTGGCAGTTCCCTACTCTCGCATGGGGAGACCCCACACTACCATCGGCGCTACGGCGTTTCACTTCTGAG
>NZ_JAOWIB010000078.1:0-786 GCF_030332325.1 Citrobacter sp. Cs237
CCGGCGGCAGATATCACCGCCCTGAACGACGGCACCACCACTGTGTCAGTGACCGTCACCAGTGCCGCAGGCAACAGCGGCTCGGCCACCCACGATGTGAACGTCAACACCGCAGCACCGGCCATCACCATTAACAGCGTGACCGCCGACGACGTGATCAACGCCGCCGAGCAGGGCGCGGACCTGACGCTCTCCGGCACCACCACAAACGTGGAAGCCGGCCAGAACGTCACCATCACCTTTGGCGGCAAAACATATACCGCCAGCGTTGACAGTAACGGAGCATGGACGCTGGTCGTCCCGGCTGCGGATTTATCCACCCTGACCGACGGCAGCGCCCGCGTGGAGGCCAGCGTCAGCAATGCGGCAGGTAACAGCGCGTCGGCCACCCACGACTACAGCGTGGATACGGGGGCGCCGGTGATCACCATCAGCACCATCGCGGCAGACGATATCCTGAACGCCACGGAAGCGCAGGCGGATCTGGTCATCAGCGGTACCACTAATGCTCCGGCAGGCCAGGTGGTGACTGTTACCATTGGCAGCAACAGTTACACCGCCCAGGTGGAAGCTAACGGCAGCTGGAGCGTCACCGTTCCGGCAGCGGATGTGGCGTCCCTCGCCAGCGGCACCGTAACGGCCAGCGTGGCAGACGCCGCCGGTAACACCGGTTCAGCCAGCCATACCCTGACCGTTGACACTGCCGCGCCGGTGGTGACCATCAACACCGTGGCGACGGACGACATCATCAACAGCGCCGAACACGGCCAGACGCAGATGGTCAGC
>NZ_JAOWIB010000079.1:0-225 GCF_030332325.1 Citrobacter sp. Cs237
CTGGGCGCAGTACAGCTGGTTTGACAACACCGTTTCCGGTCGCGGCGTCGAATCCGAAGAGTACGACTCAAAAGGCTTCACCGCGTCGGTGGAATCCGGCTACACCTGGAAACTGGCGGACATCAGCGAGCGTAACGCGCTGTACATCCAGCCGAAAGCGCAGGTCACCTGGATGGGCGTGAAGGCGGACGAACACCGCGAAGCCAACGGCACCCGCGTGGAAGG
>NZ_JAOWIB010000080.1:0-215 GCF_030332325.1 Citrobacter sp. Cs237
AGCGACACCTCTCTGGTTGTTGATACCAGCGCTGAACCGCAACCTGAACCGCAACCTGAACCAGAACCGGAACCGGAACCAGAACCAGAACCAGAACCGGAACCGGAACCGGAACCGGAACCGGAACCGGAACCGCAGCCCGAACCCGAACCGCAGCCGGGCACCCCGCCATTTATGACCGACGATGAAGGCAACCCCATCGCCGACGGCGCCAC
>NZ_JAOWIB010000010.1:0-269 GCF_030332325.1 Citrobacter sp. Cs237
GCGCGGTTGCCGTTACGCTGGTTTTCCGCCCGTGCCTTCTGGTTGGCGTAGCCCGCCATCAGACCAAGGTGGAAACGGTCAGTGTTGTCGGAAGACCACTGAGCGATGTCGCCGCCAAGCTGCATCACATAGCGGTTGGCCTGCATATCCAGCTGGCCGCTACCGTCCTGCTGGCGGGTGTGACCACCGACGTTGCGCAGCCACAGGCTGGTCACCGCTTTCTCGCCGGTCAGGGCGTCGACGTAGTGGGTTTCGCCCAGGCGGTCGTG
>NZ_JAOWIB010000081.1:0-318 GCF_030332325.1 Citrobacter sp. Cs237
TTTATTACGGGTCGTGAGGCACTCAGTATGAAAGAAAAATGCAGACAATACAGACTGGAACTGTAAGCAAGCAGTGACGAGATTAAAAATCAGGATAACCAGAGACGGTATTTCCGAGACTCAGAGAGGTAATCAATACGGTTAAATGCCCCGGGATATAATGCACTAACGACACGCCAGAAATGTATCTGGGTCAGCTCATCTGCCCCACCTTCCCTGATGTCAGAAAGTACCTCGTCGTAAGTCTTTCCTTCCTCGCGGGCTACAATCCTCATCGTGTCCCTTGCAAGGCGATCAGTACACCCTCCGAAAATCAGA
>NZ_JAOWIB010000082.1:0-360 GCF_030332325.1 Citrobacter sp. Cs237
TCTTCCGGCGCGTTATCGATCTGGTCGAATGCGCGAGCAGCACCGCCGTAGGTTTTAGCCAGTACGGTAGTGATTGCAGCGGTCAGCGTTGTTTTACCATGGTCAACGTGGCCGATAGTACCGACGTTAACGTGCGGTTTTGTACGTTCAAACTTTTCTTTAGACATCGATTGTCCCTCTAAGACACGGATAAATCGGTGATATCACCACATCAACCAGGCGATATGCCTGACTGTTGAATCATTGAGTCGTTACAGAGAAAACACGGGAAGGAGAAGTGAAGTGGTGCTGATACCCAGAGTCGAACTGGGGACCTCACCCTTACCAAGGGTGCGCTCTACCAACTGAGCCATATCAGCA
>NZ_JAOWIB010000083.1:0-2754 GCF_030332325.1 Citrobacter sp. Cs237
AGGGCGTCGACGTAGTGGGTTTCGCCCAGGCGGTCGTGCAGACGGGTGTTAAACATCGTGTTCGCCGCCTGCAGGTTCATACCGTACAGACCCGCTTCCGGACGCACCGCGTGCTCGCGCGGTCTCTGCGGCTCAGGTTGCGTCGGCGCTTGCGGAGTCAGCGGATCTACCGGGTCCACTGGCTCAGTCGGATCAACCGGTTCCGGCTGTGGTTCCGGCGTCAGCGCGCTGGTCAGATACCAGTTTTTCTCATTCTGCCCTTCCCCACGTTGCAGGGTGTAGTCATACGCCCCCGCCACGATACGCCCGTTCTGAGTAAACACACCTTCAGAATTTCCCGCCACGCTAATAAGCTCAATACCGTCAGTGGTCAGCCCGCCTGTGCCGCCCGCGTTCAGCACCGTCACGTTCGTGTTACCGGAGGTGTTGCCCTGCACAACCAGCTTATCGGTTGCAGAGGTATCATCGCCCAGTTGGGTGTTCATCACGAGATTACCGTTGACGCCGGTATAGTCGCCGTTCACCGTCAGGGTTTTAAACGTCGCCGCGTCGCGGGTCAGCGAACGGGTCGTCGCGCTGGACGGCATAAAGGTCAGCGTCGAATCGTTCAGCGACAGGTTGGTCAGCTGCGAGTCTTTGGTCATATTCCAGACCGATTGCTCCGCCAGCGACAGGTTGCTCACCGCATCGTCAGTGGTTGCTGCGCCGCCATCAAAACGGGACTGGTTAATCGCGGTGATATCAATCGTCGCAGCATCTTTTGCCTCCAGCGTCCCCACAATATGGACTTTCTGCGGATTGATGGTCACGCGGGAGTCGGCATTTTCAGCCAGGATCGCGACAGCATCCGGGTCGTTGTAATTCACCCCCATCCGCACCTCGCCATTCAGGGTGATTTCGCCGCCCTTATCCGCATGGAGATAATTCCATCTCCCGCTGCGGGTGGCGTCGACAACGTCAATATCCAGACTGCCGTTAACGGCGATTTTCCCTGCGGCTAACGCCTGATCCATCGAGGCATACAGCCCGGTGCCCGTTGTCTGCTGATGCCCTTTCGCATCAAAAGTGATACTCAGATCGTCGCCGGTATAGACCGTCGAGCCCATTGAGTCGACGCCATCAAGCACCGTCTGATCCGCGCCTGCGTTAAGTCGCATCGTGGTGGTGCCGACGGTAGTGACAGCGGCATCCACATCGACGTCCGGAAAACCGTCTGACAGCCAGATACCGGACGCCACGCCGCCGACGGCGTTGACGGTGACGTCAAGGACTGTATCGCCAAGCGCTTCAACTTTGCCGCCGTTAGCGCTAATCCCGTCAGCAAACTGATCGGCTACCGAGGTCACGGTCGCATTCTGATAGCGAATAAGCGAACGGGCACTCTCTTCCATCGCTTCGGAAATGATCCCGCCAGCATACCCCGTCCCCTTACTGTTGAGGATAACGTTCTCAGCTTCAATGCGGGTGCCATATTTTGCATACACGCCGAAAGCATTGCTGTTTGCCCCGGTCACCGTGGTATTCACAGTGGTATTACCGCTTAAGAGAATGGAACCATTGTTTTTCGCGCCATAAATCCCGGCGATCCCTTTATCATCACGCTTATGGCTCATGTTAACCGTTAAATCATCAGCAACAATCTGCGCCTGTTGCGCATTCAGAGCGTCGCTGATGTTTTCTTCAGTCATAATCGTGACCGCAGACATAAAATCATAATCAGCGTCAAGCGGCAGATCCGGTCTGTTGGGTCGGGTTCCGGGAATATAATCACCCACAATCTGATTCACGGTAGAACCGGAACCTAAGTTAATGGTGCCGCTGTTGTACAGCAGCACCGTCCCGCTGGCCAGCATGAAATCGCCCGTTTCTAACTCCCCACGGCCACTCACCAGCGCCGTTCCGCCCGGGTTATTAATGGTCACGCTGCCGTTATTGGCGACGGAGATAGTGTTATGTTCACCCGAAGTACTGACGATGCTATATGTCCCACCGTCGGCAAGCTCCCCGCTTCCGGTCATCACGCCATTTTCATTATAAAGTTCAGCATGAACATAGTTGGTCATCAACAGGCTGCTGACAAGGAGCGCTGTTGTGGTTAATTTAAATTGTTTCATATCGGTATCCGTAACAGACATCGCGGCGCTAAGACGTATTGCGTGCAATAACGCCATGGCCGATGTGCAATTTCTGGGTTAAACAAAAGTGAATAAACGCCGGTTATTCCGGGAGAGGTCTTTGCCGATGCTCGCGGTGGCTTCTGTGCGCCATTTTCCACCTGCACAGCAACAGGACAAATGAAATGACCTTAGCTAAATAATTAAATTTATTATCTAAATATAAAAACAATACCTGTTTAATATATGAGTATTTTATTTATTAGTAGTGTTTTATTCTTTTAAAATCAGGACAGGAAAATCTTAAGATCATCCCGTTAAGCAATACCCACTTTTTTAGAGTGGGTATTTCCTCAGTGTAAGTATCACCGGTAAATGTCGGATAAGGCGCAACGCGCCTTATCCGACGTGACGTATCAGAACGACGCTTTAATGCCAATCATCGCCGAGGTGTCGCTGTAGCCTTTGTCACCGACCTGCTGGCCGACGTTACCCCACAGGGAGACGTTCTTCGTCAGCTGGCCTTCCACACCGGCCTTCAGCTCGCCGATATTGCGGGCGCCGTCCAGATCCACGTTGTCACCGTTCATCGACACGCCAAAGTCTTTGCTGTTGTGGATCCAGTTCGCTTCCACAAACG
>NZ_JAOWIB010000084.1:0-1325 GCF_030332325.1 Citrobacter sp. Cs237
ACACAGGTGGTCAGGTAGAGAATACCAAGGCGCTTGAGAGAACTCGGGTGAAGGAACTAGGCAAAATGGTGCCGTAACTTCGGGAGAAGGCACGCTGATATGTAGGTGAAGTGATTTACTCATGGAGCTGAAATCAGTCGAAGATACCAGCTGGCTGCAACTGTTTATTAAAAACACAGCACTGTGCAAACACGAAAGTGGACGTATACGGTGTGACGCCTGCCCGGTGCCGGAAGGTTAATTGATGGGGTTATCCGTAAGGAGAAGCTCTTGATCGAAGCCCCGGTAAACGGCGGCCGTAACTATAACGGTCCTAAGGTAGCGAAATTCCTTGTCGGGTAAGTTCCGACCTGCACGAATGGCGTAATGATGGCCAGGCTGTCTCCACCCGAGACTCAGTGAAATTGAACTCGCTGTGAAGATGCAGTGTACCCGCGGCAAGACGGAAAGACCCCGTGAACCTTTACTATAGCTTGACACTGAACACTGGTCCTTGATGTGTAGGATAGGTGGGAGGCTTTGAAGCGTGGACGCCAGTCTGCGTGGAGCCGCCCTTGAAATACCACCCTTTAATGGCTGGTGTTCTAACGTGGGCCCGTAATCCGGGTTGCGGACAGTGTCTGGTGGGTAGTTTGACTGGGGCGGTCTCCTCCTAAAGAGTAACGGAGGAGCACGAAGGTTGGCTAATCCTGGTCGGACATCAGGAGGTTAGTGCAATGGCATAAGCCAGCTTGACTGCGAGCGTGACGGCGCGAGCAGGTGCGAAAGCAGGTCATAGTGATCCGGTGGTTCTGAATGGAAGGGCCATCGCTCAACGGATAAAAGGTACTCCGGGGATAACAGGCTGATACCGCCCAAGAGTTCATATCGACGGCGGTGTTTGGCACCTCGATGTCGGCTCATCACATCCTGGGGCTGAAGTAGGTCCCAAGGGTATGGCTGTTCGCCATTTAAAGTGGTACGCGAGCTGGGTTTAGAACGTCGTGAGACAGTTCGGTCCCTATCTGCCGTGGGCGCTGGAGAACTGAGGGGGGCTGCTCCTAGTACGAGAGGACCGGAGTGGACGCATCACTGGTGTTCGGGTTGTCATGCCAATGGCACTGCCCGGTAGCTAAATGCGGAAGAGATAAGTGCTGAAAGCATCTAAGCACGAAACTTGCCCCGAGATGAGTTCTCCCTGACTCCTTGAGAGTCCTGAAGGAACGTTGAAGACGACGACGTTGATAGGCCGGGTGTGTAAGCGCAGCGATGCGTTGAGCTAACCGGTACTAATGAACCGTGAGGCTTAACCTTACAACGCCGAAGATGTTTTGGCGGAATTGAGA
>NZ_JAOWIB010000085.1:0-1509 GCF_030332325.1 Citrobacter sp. Cs237
TTTTTTTTGATGATGATGCCACCTTAGTGTCAACGACAGATCAAGAAAGCCTCATAACCTATGCGAATGATGCATTTATTCACGTTAGCGGCTTTAGTGAAAGTGAACTACATAATCAACCACATAATATCGTCCGGCACCCTGACATGCCAAAGGCAGCTTTTGCGGATATGTGGGCAACCCTTCAGCAGGGTAAACCGTGGTCTGCTCTAGTCAAAAACCGTCGTAAAAATGGGGACTTTTATTGGGTTCGCTCTAACGTTACCCCCGTAGTCCGTGATGGAATAACACGCGGATATATGTCTGTGCGCACTAAACCATCAACAGGCGAGATAAATTATGCAAATAATTTATATAACAAACTCTTAAGTGACAGCGGGAGATATTATTCATTTAAAAATGGAATGATAGTAAGAAAAGGATGGAGAAGGTTATTAACACTAGATAAGACAATTCCAATACGCTGGCGAATCAGACTCTATTTATCATCCTTGCTACCACTTTTTATTATTGCAAATTGGTTGCTAGGGATAGATTCAATCACATCATTAATTTCCTCATCAATATTAACAGTTGCACTACTTGCAATGATTTTCATTTTCGATAGAAAGATATCCGCACCGATAGAGAATATATCGAAACAAGCCATAAATGTAGTAACTGGCTCTTGCCATAAGATAGAACAAAGTGAAAGGGTTGACGAAATAGGGATGACTCTCAGATCAATAAGCCAGTTAGGACTTATGTTCCGATGGTTAGTTAATGATGTAAGCAATCAGGCAAGTGTGGTATTAAAAAAAAGCTCCGACATAGCACAAAATAACAAATCATTAAGCAAGCACACAGAAAACTCAAATATAAACATTCAGCAAACCGCTGCTGCCATGAATGAATTGATTGCAACAGTAAAATCCAACGCCGAAACATCACAAGAAGTCAAAGAAATTTCTGAAAAAACTCAAGACACTGCGTTAAATAGCGAAAAAATCATGGTAAAAATGATGGAAATGATGTCTGAAATCTCAGATAGTTCAAAAAGAATAGCAACTATAACCAGTGTGATTGATAGCATAGCGTTTCAGACTAACATACTAGCTCTTAATGCAGCAGTGGAAGCAGCACGCGCGGGAGAGCAGGGTAAAGGTTTTTCTGTTGTTGCAGGTGAAGTTCGACATCTTGCACAACGTAGCGCCAAAGCCGCAAATGAAATAAAAGAATTAATAGAAAGCAGTTCTAATAAAGTTACTGCCGGAACCGAGTACACAGAAAAAACAGGAAAATCCATGGGTGAAGTTTTATCCAAAGTAAAAGGAATGGCAGAATTGATCACACAAATAAGCGCTGCGACATCTGAACAGTTTATTGCATTACAGGAAATTAGCTCCGCTGTGGAAAACTTAGACAATATATCTAATAAGAACTCAGCTCGCGTATCGCAAAATGCAATGGCATCAACTGAACTTGCGCACCAAGCAAACCGTTTGTCAGATGCAATCAATGTTTTTAGAT
>NZ_JAOWIB010000086.1:0-5452 GCF_030332325.1 Citrobacter sp. Cs237
GGCACTGTTGCAAATAGTCGGTGGTGATAAACTTATCATCCCCTTTTGCTGATGGAGCTGCACATGAACCCATTCAAAGGCCGGCATTTTCAGCGTGACATCATTCTGTGGGCCGTACGCTGGTACTGCAAATACGGCATCAGTTACCGTGAGCTGCAGGAGATGCTGGCTGAACGCGGAGTGAATGTCGATCACTCCACGATTTACCGCTGGGTTCAGCGTTATGCGCCTGAAATGGAAAAACGGCTGCGCTGGTACTGGCGTAACCCTTCCGATCTTTGCCCGTGGCACATGGATGAAACCTACGTGAAGGTCAATGGCCGCTGGGCGTATCTGTACCGGGCCGTCGACAGCCGGGGCCGCACTGTCGATTTTTATCTCTCCTCCCGTCGTAACAGCAAAGCTGCATACCGGTTTCTGGGTAAAATCCTCAACAACGTGAAGAAGTGGCAGATCCCGCGATTCATCAACACGGATAAAGCGCCCGCCTATGGTCGCGCGCTTGCTCTGCTCAAACGCGAAGGCCGGTGCCCGTCTGACGTTGAACACCGACAGATTAAGTACCGGAACAACGTGATTGAATGCGATCATGGCAAACTGAAACGGATAATCGGCGCCACGCTGGGATTTAAATCCATGAAGACGGCTTACGCCACCATCAAAGGTATTGAGGTGATGCGTGCACTACGCAAAGGCCAGGCCTCAGCATTTTATTATGGTGATCCCCTGGGCGAAATGCGCCTGGTAAGCAGAGTTTTTGAAATGTAAGGCCTTTGAATAAGACAAAAGGCTGCCTCATCGCTAACTTTGCAACAGTGCCGCGCGGCGTACGCATCGAGTTCCTTAAGGAGCATTTGACCTTCACCGGCGAGGACTCGCCGATGGCGAACCTGATGCTGTCGGTAATGGGCGCGTTCGCCGAGTTCGAACGCGCCTTGATCCGCGAGCGGCAGCGCGAGGGCATCGCGCTCGCCAAGCAGCGCGGGGCCTACCGTGGCAGGAAGAAATCCCTGTCGTCTGAGCGTATTGCCGAACTGCGCCAACGTGTCGAGGCTGGCGAGCAAAAGACCAAGCTGGCTCGTGAATTCGGAATCAGTCGCGAAACCCTGTATCAATACTTGAGAACGGATCAGTAAATATGCCACGTCGTTCAATCCTGTCCGCCGCCGAGCGCGAAAGCCTGCTGGCGTTGCCGGACACCAAGGATGAGTTGATCCGTCACTACACGTTCAGCGAAACCGACCTCTCCATCATCCGGCAGCGGCGCGGCCCGGCCAACCGGCTGGGCTTCGCCGTGCAGCTCTGTTACCTGCGCTTTCCTGGTGTCATCCTGGGCGTCGATGAGCCGCCGTTTCCGCCCTTGTTGAAACTGGTCGCCGACCAGCTCAAGGTCAGCGTCGAAAGCTGGGACGAATACGGGCAGCGGGAGCAGACCCGGCGCGAGCACCTGGTCGAACTGCAAACGGTGTTCGGCTTCCAGCCCTTTACCATGGGCCACTACCGGCAGGCCGTCCAGTTGCTGACCGAGATGGCCTTGCAGACCGACAAGGGCATCGTGCTGGCCAGCACCTTGATCGAGCACCTGCGGCAGCAGTCGGTCATTCTGCCTGCCCTCAACGCCGTCGAGCGGGCGAGCGCCGAAGCAATCACCCGCGCCAACCGGCGCATCTACGATGCCTTGGCCGAACCGCTGTCGGACGCGCATCGCCGCCGCCTCGACGATCTGCTCAAGCGTCGGGACAACGGCAAAACGACCTGGCTGGCCTGGCTGCGCCAATCGCCCGTCAAACCGAATTCGCGGCACATGCTGGAACACATCGAACGCCTCAAAGCGTGGCAGGCGCTCGACCTGCCTTCTGGCATCGAGCGGTCGGTGCACCAGAACCGCCTGCTCAAGATCGCCCGTGAGGGTGGCCAGATGACGCCCGCCGACCTGGCCAAGTTCGAGGCGCAGCGACGCTATGCCACCCTGGTGGCGCTTGCCATCGAGGGCATGGCCACCGTCACCGACGAAATCATCGACCTGCACGACCGCATCCTGGGCAAGCTGTTCAACGCCGCCAAGAACAAGCATCAGCAGCAATTCCAGGCGTCCGGCAAGGCGATCAACGCCAAGGTGCGGCTGTTCGGCCGCATCGGCCAGGCGCTGATCGAGGCCAAGCAGGCGGGCCGCGATCCGTTCGCCGCCATCGAGGCCGTCATGTCCTGGGATGCCTTCGCCGAGAGCGTCACCGAAGCGCAGAAGCTTGCGCAGCCCGAGGACTTCGATTTCCTGCACCGCATCGGCGAAAGCTACGCCACGCTGCGCCGCTACGCGCCGGAATTCCTTGCCGTGCTCAAGCTGCGGGCCGCTCCCGCCGCGAAGGACGTGCTCGACGCCATCGAGGTGCTGCGCGGCATGAACAGCGACAACGCCCGCAAGGTGCCCGCCGACGCGCCGACCGAGTTCATCAAGCCGCGCTGGCAGAAGCTGGTCATGACCGACACCGGCATCGACCGGCGCTACTACGAACTGTGCGCGCTGTCGGAGATGAAGAACGCGTTGCGTTCCGGCGACATCTGGGTGCAGGGGTCGCGCCAGTTCAAGGACTTCGAGGACTACCTGGTGCCGCCCGCGAAATTCGCCAGCCTCAAGCAGGCCAGCGAATTGCCGCTGGCCGTGGCCACCGACTGCAACCGGTACCTGAACGACCGGCTGACGCTGCTGGAAACACAGCTTGCCACCGTCAACCGTATGGCGACGGCCAACGAGCTGCCGGACGCCATCATCACCGAGTCAGGCTTGAAGATCACGCCGCTCGACGCGGCGGTACCCGACACCGCCCAAGCGCTGATCGACCAGACGGCAATGATCCTGCCGCACGTCAAGATCACCGAACTGCTGCTGGAGGTGGACGAATGGACGGGCTTCACTCGGCATTTCGCGCATCTGAAATCGGGCGACCCGGCCAAAGACAAGAACCTGTTGCTGACCACGATCCTCGCCGACGCGATCAACCTGGGCCTGACCAAGATGGCGGAGTCTTGCCCCGGCACGACCTACGCCAAGCTGGCTTGGCTGCAAGCCTGGCACATCCGCGACGAAACCTACGGGGCGGCGCTGGCCGATCTGGTCAACGCACAGTTCCGCCATCCCTTCGCCGAGCACTGGGGCGACGGCACCACCTCATCGTCGGACGGCCAGAACTTCCGCACCGGCAGCAAGGCCGAGAGCACCGGCCACATCAACCCGAAATACGGGAGCAGCCCAGGGCGGACGTTCTACACCCACATTTCTGACCAGTACGCGCCATTTCACACCAAGGTCGTGAACGTCGGCGTGCGCGATTCGACCTACGTGCTCGACGGCCTGCTGTACCACGAGTCCGACTTGCGGATCGAGGAGCATTACACCGACACGGCGGGCTTCACCGATCACGTCTTCGCCCTGATGCACCTCCTGGGCTTCCGCTTCGCGCCGCGCATCCGCGACCTGGGCGACACCAAGCTCTACATCCCGAAGGGCGACGCCGCCTATGACGCGCTGAAACCCATGATCGGCGGCACGCTCAACATCAAGCACGTCCGCGCCCATTGGGACGAAATCCTGCGGCTGGCCACCTCGATCAAGCAGGGCACGGTGACGGCCTCCCTGATGCTCCGAAAGCTCGGCAGCTACCCACGCCAGAACGGCCTGGCCGTGGCGCTCCGCGAGCTGGGCCGCATCGAGCGCACGCTGTTCATCCTGGACTGGCTGCAAAGCGTGGAACTGCGCCGCCGCGTGCATGCCGGCCTGAACAAGGGCGAGGCGCGCAATGCGCTGGCCAGGGCAGTGTTTTTCAACCGCCTGGGTGAAATCCGCGACCGCAGTTTCGAGCAGCAGCGCTACCGGGCTAGCGGCCTCAATCTGGTAACGGCTGCCGTCGTGTTGTGGAACACGGTCTATCTGGAACGGGCTGCGCACGCGCTGCGTGGCAACGGCCATGCCGTTGATGACGCGCTGTTGCAGTACCTGTCGCCGCTCGGTTGGGAGCACATCAACCTCACCGGCGATTACCTCTGGCGCAGCAGCGCCAAGATCGGCGCGGGCAAGTTCAGGCCGCTACGACCGCTGCAACCGGCTTAGCGTGCTTTATTTAATGAGATGGTCACTCCCTCCTTCCCAGTACTATGCTGAGGACAGGCTTTCATTCGGAGAACCATCATGGAAAACATTGCGCTTATTGGTATCGATCTGGGTAAGAACTCTTTCCATATTCATTGTCAGGATCATCGTGGGAAGGCCGTTTACCGTAAAAAATTCACCCGACCAAAGCTAATCGAATTTCTGGCGACATGCCCGGCAACAACCATCGCGATGGAAGCCTGTGGCGGTTCTCACTTTATGGCACGCAAGCTGGAAGAGTTAGGGCATTTTCCAAAGCTGATATCACCGCAATTTGTCCGCCCATTCGTTAAAAGCAACAAAAATGACTTCGTTGATGCTGAAGCTATCTGTGAAGCAGCATCACGTCCATCTATGCGTTTCGTGCAGCCCAGAACCGAATCTCAGCAGGCAATGCGAGCTCTGCATCGTGTCCGTGAATCCCTGGTTCAGGATAAGGTGAAAACAACTAATCAGATGCATGCTTTTCTGCTGGAATTTGGTATCAGCGTTCCGCGAGGTGCTGCCGTTATTAGTCGACTGAGTACCCTTCTTGAGGACAGTAGTTTGCCTCTTTATCTCAGCCAGTTACTGCTGAAATTACAACAGCATTATCACTATCTTGTTGAGCAGATTAAAGATCTGGAATCTCAGTTGAAACGAAAGTTGGACGAAGATGAGGTTGGACAGCGCTTGCTGAGTATTCCCTGCGTTGGAACGCTGACTGCCAGTACTATTTCAACTGAGATTGGCGACGGGAAGCAGTACGCCAGCAGCCGTGACTTTGCGGCGGCAACAGGGCTGGTACCCCGACAGTACAGCACGGGAGGTCGGACGACATTGTTAGGGATTAGCAAGCGGGGCAACAAAAAGATCCGAACTTTGTTGGTTCAGTGTGCCAGGGTATTCATACAAAAACTGGAACACCAGTCTGGCAAGTTGGCCGACTGGGTCAGGGAGTTGTTGTGTCGGAAAAGCAACTTTGTCGTCACCTGTGCTCTGGCAAACAAGCTGGCCAGAATAGCCTGGGCACTGACGGCGCGACAGCAAACTTACGAAGCATAAAGGCAGAAATACACCAGTTTAAACAATCATTCATCTGGTTTTGCGAATACTGATATTGATGATACTAACGGCCCACCGGCCTGTTGAGGAACCTGTAAAACGGAAAGGCTCATTGAAGCCGTATATTTTCTGGAGGTTCATCAGGCGCGGAACTCATCGAGGCGCGGGAATAAAATCCCATTCAGACGCCGGATAGATTCAAGCAAGCCAACTTGTCGTCAAAATCGGTGTTGCAAAAACGGGAGTGACCATAGATTCCGTTTT
>NZ_JAOWIB010000087.1:0-3039 GCF_030332325.1 Citrobacter sp. Cs237
GGCACTGTTGCAAAGTTAGCGATGAGGCAGCCTTTTGTCTTATTCAAAGGCCTTACATTTCAAAAACTCTGCTTACCAGGCGCATTTCGCCCAGGGGATCACCATAATAAAATGCTGAGGCCTGGCCTTTGCGTAGTGCACGCATCACCTCAATACCTTTGATGGTGGCGTAAGCCGTCTTCATGGATTTAAATCCCAGCGTGGCGCCGATTATCCGTTTCAGTTTGCCATGATCGCATTCAATCACGTTGTTCCGGTACTTAATCTGTCGGTGTTCAACGTCAGACGGGCACCGGCCTTCGCGTTTGAGCAGAGCAAGCGCGCGACCATAGGCGGGCGCTTTATCCGTGTTGATGAATCGCGGGATCTGCCACTTCTTCACGTTGTTGAGGATTTTACCCAGAAACCGGTATGCAGCTTTGCTGTTACGACGGGAGGAGAGATAAAAATCGACAGTGCGGCCCCGGCTGTCGACGGCCCGGTACAGATACGCCCAGCGGCCATTGACCTTCACGTAGGTTTCATCCATGTGCCACGGGCAAAGATCGGAAGGGTTACGCCAGTACCAGCGCAGCCGTTTTTCCATTTCAGGCGCATAACGCTGAACCCAGCGGTAAATCGTGGAGTGATCGACATTCACTCCGCGTTCAGCCAGCATCTCCTGCAGCTCACGGTAACTGATGCCGTATTTGCAGTACCAGCGTACGGCCCACAGAATGATGTCACGCTGAAAATGCCGGCCTTTGAATGGGTTCATGTGCAGCTCCATCAGCAAAAGGGGATGATAAGTTTATCACCACCGACTATTTGCAACAGTGCCCTGTTTAGAGTACTATATGCGCCTGCAACAGTGGGCCACCGAAAATATTAAAAAACTGCTTTATCTCGCGGGGGATGACGCGGTGATTAATTACGGGAAAATGCGGCTGGAATTTTTGCAGAAAGCACTGGCGCAGGATACCTCCGGTGACTTCTGCTTTCGTGTGCTGCATCCGGAAGTGTCTGGCCCGCCGGATATGAAAAAGGCTTCCGCCGGGTACCGTGACTTTATTATCGGTAACAGAGCGTTGCTGGATCTGGTGAATTCAGCCGGTGAAGGGGCTCCGGTTGCGCATTATTCCGCTGATGAAATTCAGTCATTATTTTCGGCACAAATACAGGGGTCGGTGGATAAATACGGCGATAGTTTCCTGACGGATGATCCGTATGTGCTGGCGGAAGACAAGCTGCAAACCTGTCAGATGGAAATTGATTTAATGGCGGATGTGCTGAGAGCACCGCCCCGTGAATCCGCAGAACTGATCCGCTATGTATTTGCGGATGAGTGGCCGGAATAAATAAAACCGGGCTTAATACAGATTAAGCCCGTATCGGGTATTATTACTGAATACCAGACAGCTTACGGAGGACGGAATGTTACCCATTGAGACAACCAGACTGCCTTCTGATTATTAATATTTTTCACTATTAATCAGAAGGAATAACCATGAATTTTACCCGGATTGACCTGAATACCTGGAATCGCAGGGAACATTTTGCCCTTTATCGTCAGCAGATTAAATGCGGATTCAGCCTGACCACCAAACTCGATATTACCGCTTTGCGTACTGCACTGGCGAAAACCGGTTATAAGTTTTATCCGCTGATGATTTACCTGATCTCCCGGGCTGTTAATCAGTTTCCGGAGTTCCGGATGGCAATGAAAGATAATGAACTGATTTACTGGGAACAGTCAGACCCGGTCTTTACTGTCTTTCATAAAGAAACCGAAACATTCTCCGCACTGTCCTGCCGTTATTTTCCGGATCTCAGTGAGTTTATGGCGGGTTATAACGCGGTAACAGCAGAATATCAGCATGATACCAGGTTGTTTCCGCAGGGAAATTTACCGGAGAATCACCTGAATATATCATCGTTACCCTGGGTGAGTTTTGACGGATTTAATCTGAATATCACCGGAAATGATGATTATTTTTCCCCGGTTTTTACAATGGCAAAGTTTCAGCAGGAAGGTGACCGCGTACTATTACCTGTTTCTGTACAGGTTCATCATGCAGTCTGTGATGGTTTTCATGCAGCAAGGTTTATCAATACACTTCAGCTGATGTGTGATAACATACTGAAATAAATTAATTAATTCTGTATTTAAGCCACCGTATCCGGCAGGATTGGTGGCTTTTTTTTATATTTTAACCGTAATCTGTAATTTCGTTTCAGAAGGCACTGTTGCAAAGTTAGCGATGAGGCAGCCTTTTGTCTTATTCAAAGGCCTTACATTTCAAAAACTCTGCTTACCAGGCGCATTTCGCCCAGGGGATCACCATAATAAAATGCTGAGGCCTGGCCTTTGCGTAGTGCACGCATCACCTCAATACCTTTGATGGTGGCGTAAGCCGTCTTCATGGATTTAAATCCCAGCGTGGCGCCGATTATCCGTTTCAGTTTGCCATGATCGCATTCAATCACGTTGTTCCGGTACTTAATCTGTCGGTGTTCAACGTCAGACGGGCACCGGCCTTCGCGTTTGAGCAGAGCAAGCGCGCGACCATAGGCGGGCGCTTTATCCGTGTTGATGAATCGCGGGATCTGCCACTTCTTCACGTTGTTGAGGATTTTACCCAGAAACCGGTATGCAGCTTTGCTGTTACGACGGGAGGAGAGATAAAAATCGACAGTGCGGCCCCGGCTGTCGACGGCCCGGTACAGATACGCCCAGCGGCCATTGACCTTCACGTAGGTTTCATCCATGTGCCACGGGCAAAGATCGGAAGGGTTACGCCAGTACCAGCGCAGCCGTTTTTCCATTTCAGGCGCATAACGCTGAACCCAGCGGTAAATCGTGGAGTGATCGACATTCACTCCGCGTTCAGCCAGCATCTCCTGCAGCTCACGGTAACTGATGCCGTATTTGCAGTACCAGCGTACGGCCCACAGAATGATGTCACGCTGAAAATGCCGGCCTTTGAATGGGTTCATGTGCAGCTCCATCAGCAAAAGGGGATGATAAGTTTATCACCACCGACTATTTGCAACAGTGCC
>NZ_JAOWIB010000088.1:0-4748 GCF_030332325.1 Citrobacter sp. Cs237
GGCACTGTTGCAAAGTTAGCGATGAGGCAGCCTTTTGTCTTATTCAAAGGCCTTACATTTCAAAAACTCTGCTTACCAGGCGCATTTCGCCCAGGGGATCACCATAATAAAATGCTGAGGCCTGGCCTTTGCGTAGTGCACGCATCACCTCAATACCTTTGATGGTGGCGTAAGCCGTCTTCATGGATTTAAATCCCAGCGTGGCGCCGATTATCCGTTTCAGTTTGCCATGATCGCATTCAATCACGTTGTTCCGGTACTTAATCTGTCGGTGTTCAACGTCAGACGGGCACCGGCCTTCGCGTTTGAGCAGAGCAAGCGCGCGACCATAGGCGGGCGCTTTATCCGTGTTGATGAATCGCGGGATCTGCCACTTCTTCACGTTGTTGAGGATTTTACCCAGAAACCGGTATGCAGCTTTGCTGTTACGACGGGAGGAGAGATAAAAATCGACAGTGCGGCCCCGGCTGTCGACGGCCCGGTACAGATACGCCCAGCGGCCATTGACCTTCACGTAGGTTTCATCCATGTGCCACGGGCAAAGATCGGAAGGGTTACGCCAGTACCAGCGCAGCCGTTTTTCCATTTCAGGCGCATAACGCTGAACCCAGCGGTAAATCGTGGAGTGATCGACATTCACTCCGCGTTCAGCCAGCATCTCCTGCAGCTCACGGTAACTGATGCCGTATTTGCAGTACCAGCGTACGGCCCACAGAATGATGTCACGCTGAAAATGCCGGCCTTTGAATGGGTTCATGTGCAGCTCCATCAGCAAAAGGGGATGATAAGTTTATCACCACCGACTATTTGCAACAGTGCCCATAGGCTTCATCAGCGCCTGACTGGCGAGCACGATTCCGGCCCTAGCCGCAGGATCGCGCAGGACGACCTAGTTACGAACCAGGCCGAGTGTTCCTGACATCCATCGGCACCATAGTTCTGCTTATCCGGCACGCGCGCGTCAGGGGTGTGGTGAACTACAAAGCAGACCCGTTGAGGTTATCAGTTCGATGCACAATCAGCAGCGCATAAAATATGCACAAGAACAGGAGCACCCTTCGCATTAAGCTGTGGTGGTAACAAGTAGTGCCGGGCTACCATCAGCGAGCATGATGCGCTCCCACAGCATTCGCCTTGGCAGTATGGAAGTTCCTCGCTCCAGTTCGGGCCGGTATCCACCTCGAGTGACCCCAGCCGCCCCTCATGCCAACCGAGCCCATTAAGCGCAGAGTCGGCCGCAACTATCTCGGGGACGCATAAACACGCAGCGATTTACCAAGGAGTTCGGCTAGGTCAATCCGCAATTCCCTTTGCCTGGCCGGAGATGCCGCGAGCAAACAATGTGTCCGGTCGCTACCAGATGGACTTTGTGGGCGGAGGATTGCACCAGACGCTTCAGCGCAGCGTCGTACGATGAATCGGAAGGCCCGGTAAGCAATTGAAGAACCGCTGACCACCTCCCATCCGACAATGCAAGGGTGCCCCGCTCCCAGCGCGACACGGTTGCCTGATCCACACCCATTAATTCAGCTAGGTGACTTTGCTTCATATGACGAAGCAACCGCGCCCTCCGCACCTGCCGCCCCCTGTCATTCGTCAACATTCTTCAGCACCTCAATGTCGTTCGTAGTGAGCCTCATTTTTTCAAGACCGCCGATGATGAGAGCCAGGCCTCGCTCGAATGCCGCGTCCGGACCGCCTTCGTAGACGATTTTCATCGCGCTCTGTAGGCGCGCCGGCATCGTAGACGCTGAGGTGGTCAACTGATCTTCGCCCCGCTCCTCGGCGTCTGCCTCGCTAGCTTGCTGCTCAAGAACAGCGCCGACGGTGAAGTAGCTGATTGCCATCAACGCATAGGTCGCGTCACCTGCCGAAAAGCCAGCATCGCAAAGGAAGCGAAGCTGCGCGTCGGCTTTTTCCATCTGCGGCGCGGCTGGCCGCGTCCCGGCATGAATACGCGCGCCATCGCGATAAGCGAGCAACGCCCGTCGAAAACTGCATGCATTGCCCTTCAGGAACGAACGCCAGTCGTCGTCATCCCTTGGCGTCGAATGCGTGTGATTTATCGTCAGCATGGCTTCGGCAAGTGCGTCGAGCAACGCACGCTTGTTCTTGAAATGCCAGTAGAGCGCTGGCTGTTGCACCCCGAGGCGCTCAGCCAGTCGGCGCGTCGTTAGACCTTCCATGCCCACGTCGTTAAGCAGTTCGAGCGCGGTTCGGATCACGGCCTCGCGTTGGAGCTTGTTCATTCGCGAATTCTCATGTTTGACAGCTTATCATCGATAAGCTTTAATGCGGTAGTTTATCACAGTTAAATTGCTAACGCAGTCAGGCACCGTGTATGAAATCTAACAATGCGCTCATCGTCATCCTCGGCACCGTCACCCTGGATGCTGTAGGCATAGGCTTGGTTATGCCGGTACTGCCGGGCCTCTTGCGGGATATCGTCCATTCCGACAGCATCGCCAGTCACTATGGCGTGCTGCTAGCGCTATATGCGTTGATGCAATTTCTATGCGCACCCGTTCTCGGAGCACTGTCCGACCGCTTTGGCCGCCGCCCAGTCCTGCTCGCTTCGCTACTTGGAGCCACTATCGACTACGCGATCATGGCGACCACACCCGTCCTGTGGATCCTCTACGCCGGACGCATCGTGGCCGGCATCACCGGCGCCACAGGTGCGGTTGCTGGCGCCTATATCGCCGACATCACCGATGGGGAAGATCGGGCTCGCCACTTCGGGCTCATGAGCGCTTGTTTCGGCGTGGGTATGGTGGCAGGCCCCGTGGCCGGGGGACTGTTGGGCGCCATCTCCTTGCATGCACCATTCCTTGCGGCGGCGGTGCTCAACGGCCTCAACCTACTACTGGGCTGCTTCCTAATGCAGGAGTCGCATAAGGGAGAGCGTCGACCGATGCCCTTGAGAGCCTTCAACCCAGTCAGCTCCTTCCGGTGGGCGCGGGGCATGACTATCGTCGCCGCACTTATGACTGTCTTCTTTATCATGCAACTCGTAGGACAGGTGCCGGCAGCGCTCTGGGTCATTTTCGGCGAGGACCGCTTTCGCTGGAGCGCGACGATGATCGGCCTGTCGCTTGCGGTATTCGGAATCTTGCACGCCCTCGCTCAAGCCTTCGTCACTGGTCCCGCCACCAAACGTTTCGGCGAGAAGCAGGCCATTATCGCCGGCATGGCGGCCGACGCGCTGGGCTACGTCTTGCTGGCGTTCGCGACGCGAGGCTGGATGGCCTTCCCCATTATGATTCTTCTCGCTTCCGGCGGCATCGGGATGCCCGCGTTGCAGGCCATGCTGTCCAGGCAGGTAGATGACGACCATCAGGGACAGCTTCAAGGATCGCTCGCGGCTCTTACCAGCCTAACTTCGATCATTGGACCGCTGATCTTCACGGCGATTTATGCCGCCTCGGCGAGCACATGGAACGGGTTGGCATGGATTGTAGGCGCCGCCCTATACCTTGTCTGCCTCCCCGCGTTGCGTCGCGGTGCATGGAGCCGGGCCACCTCGACCTGAATGGAAGCCGGCGGCACCTCGCTAACGGATTCACCACTCCAAGAATTGGAGCCAATCAATTCTTGCGGAGAACTGTGAATGCGCAAACCAACCCTTGGCAGAACATATCCATCGCGTCCGCCATCTCCAGCAGCCGCACGCGGCGCATCTCGGGCAGCGTTGGGTCCTGGCCACGGGTGCGCATGATCGTGCTCCTGTCGTTGAGGACCCGGCTAGGCTGGCGGGGTTGCCTTACTGGTTAGCAGAATGAATCACCGATACGCGAGCGAACGTGAAGCGACTGCTGCTGCAAAACGTCTGCGACCTGAGCAACAACATGAATGGTCTTCGGTTTCCGTGTTTCGTAAAGTCTGGAAACGCGGAAGTCCCCTACGTGCTGCTGAAGTTGCCCGCAACGGCACTGTTGCAAAGTTAGCGATGAGGCAGCCTTTTGTCTTATTCAAAGGCCTTACATTTCAAAAACTCTGCTTACCAGGCGCATTTCGCCCAGGGGATCACCATAATAAAATGCTGAGGCCTGGCCTTTGCGTAGTGCACGCATCACCTCAATACCTTTGATGGTGGCGTAAGCCGTCTTCATGGATTTAAATCCCAGCGTGGCGCCGATTATCCGTTTCAGTTTGCCATGATCGCATTCAATCACGTTGTTCCGGTACTTAATCTGTCGGTGTTCAACGTCAGACGGGCACCGGCCTTCGCGTTTGAGCAGAGCAAGCGCGCGACCATAGGCGGGCGCTTTATCCGTGTTGATGAATCGCGGGATCTGCCACTTCTTCACGTTGTTGAGGATTTTACCCAGAAACCGGTATGCAGCTTTGCTGTTACGACGGGAGGAGAGATAAAAATCGACAGTGCGGCCCCGGCTGTCGACGGCCCGGTACAGATACGCCCAGCGGCCATTGACCTTCACGTAGGTTTCATCCATGTGCCACGGGCAAAGATCGGAAGGGTTACGCCAGTACCAGCGCAGCCGTTTTTCCATTTCAGGCGCATAACGCTGAACCCAGCGGTAAATCGTGGAGTGATCGACATTCACTCCGCGTTCAGCCAGCATCTCCTGCAGCTCACGGTAACTGATGCCGTATTTGCAGTACCAGCGTACGGCCCACAGAATGATGTCACGCTGAAAATGCCGGCCTTTGAATGGGTTCATGTGCAGCTCCATCAGCAAAAGGGGATGATAAGTTTATCACCACCGACTATTTGCAACAGTGCC